>CAOKFI010000023.1 GCA_948467675.1 uncultured Porphyromonadaceae bacterium | reverse complement strand
CTCGCGACCCTCAGCTTGGGAAGCTGATGCTCTACCAACTGAGCTATTACCGCAATTCTTTTGTACAAAGATAAAAGATATGGGCCAATATGTCTCAAATTTTAACAATTATTTTTACATGGCCGCACCAAATGAGTAACAGCTGTATCTCCGGGTATTGGAAACGGGTATTTCAGTTCCATTGAATTCTGAGTGTCATCAGCACGCGGTCAGTCCATATTTATCATTGCCAGGAACTGGCTTTCGTCAATAATAGGAATACCAAGAGACTTGGCTTTCTCCAGTTTTGCCGGCCCCATATTATCCCCAGCCAAAACATAGTCTGTTTTCTTCGATATGGAACCGGAATTTTTTCCACCGTTACGTTCAATCAATTCTTTATATTCATCGCGTGAATGCTTTGTAAATGTGCCGGATATGACTATAGTCTTACCGGACAGCAAATCTGTTTTTTCGACAGTAGCCTCCACCGGCATCGACATCTGAACTCCGGCGTCTCTTAAGCGCTCTATGTTATGAATATTCGCAGATACCGCAAAATACTCATGTATGCTTTCTGCTATGCGTGGTCCGATATCTTCTATTTCTATAAGATCGCTGACAGGCATGTTCATAAGGGTGTCAATATCGCCTACAGCACGCGCAAGTTTTTTTGCGACAGTCTCGCCGACGTATGGTATTGACAATGCATAGATTACCCGTTCGAATGTGACGTTCTTGGAATCTTCAATCCCCTGGAGTATCCGTTCGGCGCTCCTCTCTCCAAATCGGTCGAGAGACAGAAGCCGCTCTCTGGTCAGATCATAAATATCAGCGATTCCTGTTACCATTCCTGCATCGTAGAGCATTTGGGCTGTCTCCTCTCCGATTCCATCGATGTTCATCATTCGACGGCCTACAAAGTGCTCTATACGACCTACAATCTGAGGTGGGCATCCATATTTGTTCGGACAGAACCATGCGGCCTCCCCTTCTATCCGTCTAAGTTCGGTGCCGCATACAGGACAATGGGTTACAAACTGTACGGGTTTTGCTCCCGGTTCTCGATCCGCAGATTCCACCCCGGTGATTTTGGGTATGATCTCGCCTCCTTTTTCTACATACAGCATATCGTGCTCATGTATATCAAGAGTCCGTACAATATCTTCGTTATGAAGAGACGCTCGTTTTACTATTGTTCCGGACAGCAGTACGGGTTCGAGATTTGCAACAGGTGTTATAATGCCCATGCGGCCGACTTCGAATGATACGTGCTGCAGCCGTGTCAAAGCCCGTTCGGCCTGAAATTTATATGCTATAGCCCATCGTGGTGATTTGGATGTATACCCGAGATTTAACTGTTGCCACAGAGAGTTGACTTTGAACACAAGTCCATCGGTAGCGACTGGCAATTCTTTGCGGGCTGTATCCCAGTATTGTATATACTTGTCAACGTCATCTATATTATGCAGCAATGTGGTTGCCGATGATACTTTGAATCCCCATTTTCTGGCTTCCATCATATTGGCATAATGAGTGTCAGCGGGAAGATCCTCACTCAGCATATAATAAAAATATGCATCCAGGCCACGGCGTGCCACTTCAGCTGAGTTTTGCATTTTAAGTGTTCCGGATGCGGCATTTCTGGGATTGGCAAACAATGGTTCCTCATTATACGCCCTTTCAGCATTCAACTTATCGAAAGCTTTCCACGGTAACAATATCTCCCCGCGTATCTCAAAATGATCAGGCCACCCAGAACCTTGCAACTGCAAAGGTATGCTGCGGATCGTTCTTACATTATCGGTCACTATATCGCCTCGTTCACCGTCGCCACGGGTCACAGCCCTTATGAGGCGTCCGTGTTCATATATGAGGGAGATTGATGTACCGTCGAATTTCATTTCTCCTACAATCTCGAAATCATCGCTTCCGAGAGCAGTCCGTATACGACGCATAAAATCATCGACCTCTTCTATCGAGTATGTATTGCCTAACGATAGCATCGGATATATATGTGCTGCTTGCCCGAATCCTTTGCTTATATCGCTTCCGACTCTATGTGTAGGTGATAACGGGTCGTCCCATTCCGGATATTGGAGTTCAAGCGATTCGAGTTCTTTCATCATCATATCGAACTCCCGGTCTGATATTTCCGGAGCGTTAAGGACATAATAATTATGGTTATGCCGATTAAGCTCGTCGCGTAATTGCTTTATGCGGTCTTCTACTATGGAATGGGACGTAGACATAATTTCAGTTTGATTCTAAATACAACCACAGATAATGATTTATCTTTGTTTCTTCGGGAAAATCGCTTTTCGGAAATCTTCCTGATCGAAATCCGTACGATATCCGGTAACTCCAGGAATATATTCATTGATCGTGATGGCTCTTGGTCCGGTTCCAGAGTTTTTTAACGACCGGATAAAATCCAATATTTCCCCTCTGTTATCATACATCGGGAATGCAGCTAATTCATGACCTACTCCATGTACGATATGGAATCGGTGAGGCGTGACACCAAGGCTACGGCTTATTGCCTCTGACCCCCACAGGCCTCCCACTCCGTCAACGATTCCATTATCGCTAAACGGCACTACCCCATCGGCATCTCCGTGAAACATCAGGATCGGAGCAGGCGCGCATTTCCAGACCAATGGTTCGCTGGATGATATCGCTCCTGCCATCGGAACTATACCGGCGAAATTGAAGCCTGAAGGAAGTGCTCCCTGAGGAACTTTATCATTGCAGATATAATATTCAGCCTGTAATGAAGTTATGGCGCCGGCACTGGAACCACTTGTCACGATATTCTTCGGATCCAGCCCCCACTCTGCACTGTGGGCTACTATAAAAGATGTTGCCGCCAATAAATCTTCAACAGCCACATCGATAGCCCCGCCAAGGGCATCATGCATTTTTTCAGGAGTATCGACATCCTCGTACCAAACATCTTTAAGCGCCAGCCTATAATCTATCGAGAATGTCTCAATACCATTTTCTGCCATAAACTCAAACATCGGAACATAATATCCGTTATCACGCTGGCCATTGCGAAATCCGCCACCGAACAAAAATATCATCGCCTGACTTTTGCCATTCGGATCCGATGTTCTGGCCGGATAGCGGTCAAGCCGAAGGGTATCACCGTTATCGGCTACGTTATATACATAGGTCTCTTTTTTGATATCAGTTGCTCCGGCAACAGCGGCAACAGTCATCGATAAAAATATATTTAAGATCCGTTTCAAATGCATAATGTCAGTCGTATTTATGATAGGCAAAGATAACGAATCCGGACGGGCACACCAAAACTAAGTGAACATCGTATCACCATAAAACGTTTCAATGGAAAATCCATAAACTGAAATCAGATATATTTTTATGAATGCAAAACATAATAAATCCGGATCAAAATGTTCTGTCGGAAAGAAAGTCAAAGATGTCGAACAATACCCGGGCATATCGGTCAACTGCGCTGATGACAATGCGGTGGATCCAAAGTTGGTAAAAGAGCGCACCCAAACGCTTAACAACAATCCTCGAAACAGCGATCTATAACCGGGTGGCATAAACCTTGACGGTTGTATAATTTCAGTTCCGCCGTTGCCTTAATAATATTGGCGACGGTGGAATTTGTTTGTTATATCCGGATTTTTTTATTTAACTTTGAATTGCCAATACATACATCACCATGGTCTCAGAGGAATATTTCAGCAATGATGAGCGTAATGAGCTTCTGCCATTGTGCCGCGAACTGTTGCGTACAGTGCGCGACATAGCTCTGCCGGATGATGTGCGACGTGTACGTCATATTATCGCTGACGGAATCCGTCAGCACCATTATCAACGGGATAGATTCGGATTGAATCCTACATTACGGAATCTTCAGACAGCGAAACTTTTGTGTGAAAAGATTTCGCCTGACCGCAATATGATCATAGCGATATTGTTGTTTGTCTTGTGTAAAACCGAATTCATCTCGGAAGAAGACATCAAACATCAATGGGGTGAAGATATTGCACGGCTTATACGTGGCCTGCTCAAGGTGTCGAGTCTCTATTCCAAGCAACCGGCTGTAGAAAGTGACAATTTCCGAAATCTGTTGCTGACATTTGCCGAAGACATACGGGTCATCATCATCATGCTTGTCGACCGTCTGTGTCTGATGCGAACCATCAACCACCATCCTGATGAGAAGCTTGTATGCGATGTGGCCTATGAAGCCAATTATCTGTATGCTCCGCTTGCCCACCGGCTGGGACTGTATGCCATAAAAAGCGAAATGGAGGATCTGTCTCTAAAATATACAAATCGCGACATATATGGCAAAATAGCCCGCCGTCTTAATGAGACTAAAGCCAAACGCGATGCGTATATAGCGGATTTCATAAAACCGGTCAAAGCAAAACTGGAAGAGGCTGGATTGAAATTCGAGATCAAGGGACGCACCAAATCCATATATTCCATCTGGAACAAGATTCAGAAGCAGCAAAATGATATCGACCATATATATGATCTATTCGCCATTCGAATCATTATCGACGCACCGCCGTATCGCGAAAAGAGCGATTGCTGGATGGCATATTCCCTGATTACAGATATGTATCAGCCAAATCCGTCGCGCATGAAAGACTGGCTCAGTATCCCCAAAAGCAATGGATATGAGTCGCTGCACATAACGGTAAGCGGACCTGACGGGCGATGGGTCGAGGTGCAGATCCGCACACAACGGATGGATCTTATTGCCGAAAAAGGTCTTGCCGCCCATTGGCGTTATAAGGGGCTGAAAGGCGAAAACGGTCTTGACGCATGGATGAACAATATCCGGGACATTCTTGAAACAGCCGATTCAGGGCCTATGGAACTGATGAAGAATGTCAAAATGGATCTGTATGCCAAGGAGGTATTTGTCTTTACACCAAAAGGCGATTTATTCCGTCTTCCAGAAAGCGCTACAATATTAGATTTTGCATTTGCCATTCATTCGAAAGTCGGATGCACGTGTACAGGCGCTAAAGTCAATGGCAAGAACCGCAAACTGAATCACAAGCTGCAAAGCGGTGACACCGTTGAGATTACGACATCAGCCAGTCAGACGCCGAAACTCGACTGGCTCAATTTCGTGGTTACATCCAAAGCCAGGAGCAAAATCCGTCAGACAGTCAATGAAATCAACAATCGCGCCGCTGACCTTGGCAAGGAGATGCTCTATCGCCGCTTCAAGAACCGTAAGATAGACATCGACGAGGCGCATATCATGCGGCTTATCAAGAAATCCGGATTTAAGACGGTAACGGACTTCTATAGCGATATTGCTTCAGAAAAGCTGGATGTGAATCAGATCATCGAGCAATACGAAGCGATGTTGCACAAGGAGGATTCGGTCAATAATGAAAACCGTTCAGCCGAGAGCTTTACACTGCAACAACCAGCTGTAGACGACAATGTATCAGGACGGAACAATGACGTATTAGTCATTGGCAACAATATCAAAGGTATCAACTATCGACTGGCAAGATGCTGCAATCCGATATACGGCGATGATGTGTTCGGATTCATATCTGCCGAAGGAGTAATCAAGGTTCACCGTACCGATTGCCCTAATGCCTCCAATATCAGGGATAAATATCCTTACCGCATTATCAATACCCGCTGGTCCGGGAAACTCGGTGAACAATTCGGTGCCACATTGCGAATAGTCGGACATGATGATATCGGTATCGTCACCAATCTTACATCTGTGATCAACAAAGAACCGAGTGTGTCTCTGAGAAACATTTCCATTGACTCCAACGATGGCCTTTTTCATGGATATGTTGTAGTCGGAGTGAATGATACCACAACTCTTGATGCATTGATGAAAAAAATCAAAACTATAAAAGGAATAAAAGATGTTCAACGCAGTAAATAAGTTGACTTTATGTGCATTAGTTGCCGCAACTCTTGCAGCATGCGGATCGTCAGGGAGCAAAGATACCGAATCAGCAGCCAAGCTGGTTGCTGATGCCGAAAATGCGATCGAGAATCACAAATATGCTGAAGCGATAGAGCTCCTCGATACACTGCAAGTGAGATATCCTAAAGAAGTCGAAATACAACGGAAGGCTATGAATGTCCGTCCGCTCGCTATTGAAGGGTTGACAATAAGTGAAATGGAACAGACCGACAGCCTGTTGGCGGTTGCATCATGGCAGGTAGACTCATTGGCTCCGTTGTTCAAGACGATAGCGGATGAAAAACTGGTTGAACCATATCGTGTAATCAAATCGGCTACAGGCGATCTTTTTTCAACCACAGGCATTGAAAGCCGCCTGACACAGGCAGGCGAATTTTACATGATCTCGTCGCTTAACGGAAATCCGGTCAAACATACGTCAGTATCGCTCAGTAGCCAAGCAGAGAGGGCAACGACTGATAATATACCATATGATGATGCTATCAATTACAGGTCGGGAAACAGCGAGATGATCACATTCACATCGACACGCTGCGATACATTAGGCCGGTTTGCAATCGCTCATGATAATGTAAAACTTACTCTTACCTTTCATGGCAAACGTGACTATAGCATGACGCTATCTCCGAAGGCTGTGCATTCCATTGCCGACACTTACCGGATGGCAGATGCCATATCACGAAAAAATACGCTTATGAAAAGACAAGAACTGCTTCGTGCCAAACTGCAGCTTGCCAGAGATCAACGCGCACGCACACTCCCTGATGATACCGGTGCCGCAGACTAATGCCGGTCAAGCCACTTAAAGATAGTATCATAAACGGTTTCACGTACTTCCGGTGACGAAAGTACCAGATCGTGTAATCCGTGCTTTATCGTCGCCTCGTCTACAAACGGACCGAGGCGACGCCCATATTTTGCTATATCTCTGACATCCAGAACGCCATCGGCTTTTTGATATGCTTCATTCCATTCTCCATCAGAGATCGAGGCATCTGAATGCATTAACAGAACCGGAACTGCTATACTTCGTTTCCCTGATTGGAGAGCCTGTTGGGCACGATGTATCGCCCTTACCCACCCGGCATCTACATCAGGCGATTGTTCCAATTTCCATTCGGTATTATATTCCCATTCTCCATGATCCTGTTTCATCAGGCTTTCGGAATATGCAGTGCTATTACCTTGCGAGATCCGCATATTTGGAAAAATTTTGCCAACCGCGGCGACAGCCGGTACCGCACATTCCATGACACCACCAAGATTCCAGTCAAGAAACGGGCTATTTAGAATAAGCGAACGGATAGACGGATCAGGATGCTCACTCATATACAAGGCTGAAGTCAGTCCTCCGGTAGAATGACCTATGAGAACGATATCATCGATTCCGTCATTTTTCATTTGGACTACAGCAGAGTCTATGTCAGCAAAGTACTCATGCATATCGCGCACTTGAAACTGTTTTTGTTCCGGACGAATCGACCTGCCGTATTTGCGGAGATCCACCGCATAAAAAGAATAACATGAATCCACAAAACGGTCGGCCATCTCTTTCTGGAAGAAATAATCATTAAAGCCATGCACATATAGCACCCCGCGGCGGTTGGCACACGGGCTTTGCCGCCTTACAATCGTAGAGACTACCGGACCTGAGTAATCACTGCCCTGATCCACCTCACGGGCTTCGTATCCTGTAAGCACATCTGAAGACCATTGAGCCAACAGAGTCAGTGAAGTCAACAATGTGCCGAATGTCATAAATATACATCGCATCAGACTATATTGTTTAATCCTTATATTCAGAATAACAGATTTATTTCATATTAATTTCACATCATACATTAAATTTTTACTATTTTCGTAGATATTTATGCCTACATTGCTACAGATCAATACAACCTGCAATATCGGATCGCACGGCCGTCTGGCAGAGAAAATCGGTATCGCAGCCATGGCCGACGGCTATAGAAGCGTTATCGCTTTCGGCCGCGGCAAGCCTTGCAGCGTATCTGAGACCATACGCACAAGCAGTGTCACAGACATGTATCTGCATGCTCTGGAAACCAGGCTGTTTGATCGTCACGGACTTGGAAGCCGTCGTTCGACCGGATCATTAATACGGGCAATAGAGCAGATAGCTCCGGATATAGTACATCTTCACAATATACATGGATATTATCTGAATTACCCAAAGCTATTCAGTGCATTGAGCCAGATGGATATACCTGTAGTATGGACCCTGCACGATTGCTGGCCGTTGACTGGTCATTGCGCCCATTTTTCATCGATCGGATGCGATAAATGGCAAACCGGATGCTATAAATGTCCACAACTGTCGGATTATCCGGCATCGTTTATTGCCGACCGCAGCTACCGTAATTTCAGGGACAAGAGACACGCTTTTGCTCTTCCGGCAAAACTTCATATAGTATCGGTGTGCGAGTGGCAATCCGCATTGGTGCGTAGCTCCCACATACGCAACAGGCCAGCTACTGTAATTCGTAACGGTATTGACATATCTCTATTTCAAGCTCATGGACACTGGAGAAATAATCCAGACAACAAGTTCGTGGTGCTTGGGGTGGCAAATATATGGAACCAATGGAAAGGTTATGACGATATTGTCAAGCTCCGGAATATATTGCCATCGGAGTATGAGATACGTATCGTCGGATTGACTCCAAAACAGGCTCCGGTTCTGCCATCCGGCATACATAATCTTGGGCGGATATCAGATCCAGTACAGTTGGCCCATATATATTCCGAGGCCGATGTGTTTGTCTGCCTGTCGTACGATGACACATATCCTACGACATTGCTCGAATCATTGTCATGCGGCACTCCGATCGTCACGTATAATACAGGTGGATGTTGCGAGGCTATAAACCGGCATACTGGAATAGCTGTCCCAAAAGGTAGTGTCAATGCTGCCGCAGACAGCATAAAAGAGATATGCGGCACCTGGGACCGCAGATCTACAAAAGAACAATGCCGCCGATATGCGGAATCACATCATGATATCAATGAGTGCATCAAATCATATTTAAATCTTTATGCCCACATTCTGAGTTAGGTATACTTACCCGTTATTCAGTCGACAATGGATTACGTTCGAGTTTGTCTCTATAATATTTCTCGACATCTGTCCAATGATAAAACGGAGCGCAATCGCTCGAAACCGGCATCGTCACCTCTTTCTCATTAAGAAGAGCTCTTACAAGAATATCATCACTGCCAGGCTTCCGATAAAACACCAGTTGTATATTCGATGCCATTGGAAAAATGTTTGTTCTGTTGGATCTCGGCGCGAGGATTTTGCGCATATCCAATGCTGCCTGCGACCATAAGCAGCGACGCGAATAAGCAATTTGCAAGTTTCATGTTATAAGAATTTATCATACCAAAAGTACATATTTTCATGATATCCGTACATGTAAAAAATGCAATGACTCGACCAATCGGGATTAATACTCTACGATGTCATATTAAAGATCTTTAATTGTTTTGTAACGCTCATACAAATGGATTATATTTGCATTAATACATATAATCCCATGTTTTCGATACATAAATGTTTGTTCCTGATTCTGACAGTTATTACAAGCTGCATATATTGTAATGCTGCTGTGTCGTTTACTGGAAACACGCGGCCTGTGATAACAGAACGGCCACCGGCATCGACCGGGCTTGACGATCTGTATGTGCTTTACGAGACCAACAGAGTATCTGTCCAATATACTTCATCGGGATCATCTCCGGTCAAATGGTATCGGTTCAGTTCTTTAGGAGGAGGTTATGCCGAAGAAGTACCCTCGTCACAGGAAGGTCAGATATCTACCCTGTCGTATCTTCAAGGCAATATGGGATACATAGTCGAAGATGGATCTTACCGCTATTATTTTTGGGTTGTAAGTTATTCTTCCTATCGATTGTATCTGTCATCATTGACAATATCTCCGGATTCCGACTGCGCCAGTACCGTGCTTATACCTTCATCCAGTGGCGAGAAGATAGTGTATTATTCCATCAATGGAGCTCCGCAGACTTTGTCGCGTGACATAGAACTGTCATACAACACTTTGGTCTGGGACGCCGAAATGTCTTTATTCCGACAGAAAGAAAATGTCGTCTCATATCCGTATATATCAAGCCCGATTCATGCTCCGGCGCCGTTATGCAATACGGAATTCACCTTGACCGGAGACAGATTTCTGCAGATCTGGGGTGAGGAAGTTTCAGTCACAAGCAATATTTATGAGTCAATAGCTGTAAGTGCGGAAACATCAGCTGTGCAGACCGTCCGTGAATATGATAATGAAAAAAATGATGGTAACGGATCGGCTCTCGGCGGATCAGCGCCATGTGAGATTGAATTTTCTGCAACAACGACTGATGCCGCCATATATCGTGAATGGCAGTTTTCCACAGATCCTGATTTCGTTAATCTGACAGACAGATACAATGATGCCGATGTAACTTATACATTCCGCAATCAAGGCACGACCTATGTCCGTTTTATGGCGAGCAATGCATATGGTCTATGCGACTGGTACAGCGAGACGTATCAGATAAATATCGGCGAATCGGCGCTCGAATGTCCCAATGCGTTCTCTCCAGGATCTACAGAAGGGATCAATGACGAATGGAAAGTAAGCTATAAATCCATCATATCGTTTGAATGTCAGATATTCAACCGCTGGGGGCAAAAAATAGCAGAACTTACGGATCCCTCCCAAGGTTGGGATGGACGTTATCACGGCAAGCTGGTTCCAGCCGGCGTATATTACTATGTTATCAGGGCAATAGGCTCTGACGGAAAAGAATATAAACTCAATGGCGATATAAATATAATTAATTTCAAGGATAATCGCCGAACAACTTCCCAATCCAGATAGTATTACACTATATTTTAATCGACTGATTGATTATGACAACAACCAAAAGATCTATCTATATTTCAATTTCATCGGTAATCGCATGTGGCTCGTTACTCATTGCGACAGCTCCAAAGATCGATGCTACACGTCCTCCTGCCGAAACTGTCGAGGAATCCTTTTCTGTAGTCAGGAATCCTCAGACTCCATCATCGATGGTATTTGCCGGAGACAGAGTTGACTTCGACCGTATAGATATGTATGAGCGACTTGACAGAGAGTTGACATCGCTTACATATACACATGGCAATACGTTGCTTATGATAAAACGTGCCAATCGTTTTTTCCCGATTCTTGCGCCCATACTGAAGAAAAACAACATACCTCTCGATATGTTGTATCTCGCATGTGTGGAAAGTACATTGAACATCCGGGCATATTCACCGGCAAAAGCGGCAGGCATCTGGCAGTTTATCCCATCGACTGCAAAACAATACGGGCTTGAGGTAAATGAATTTGTCGACGAGCGATATAACATTGAGAAAGCGACGGAAGCAGCATGTCGTTATCTGAAGAAAGCCTATTCGATGTATGGGAACTGGGAGTCGGTGGCAGCGAGCTATAACGGAGGCACTGCACGCATTTCCAGCGAACTGGAGAAACAACAGGTCAATTCCGCCTACGATCTATATCTTGTCGAGGAGACAACCCGTTATCCTTTTAGGATAATGGCCACGAAACTGATCATGGAAGATCCGAAACAATACGGCTTCATACTTACATCCGATCAGCTATACCAGCCTATCGAATGTACGGAAGTCACAATATCCGAACCGGTGGCAGACTGGCCGACATGGGCTAAAGAACATGGCATAACATTTGCCCAGCTACGAGAAGTCAATCCTTGGATCAGAGCGAAATCATTGCCGAACAAGACAGGAAAAAGCTATTCTGTAAAAATACCGAAACAGACGTCTATGTATCGGTCAAAAAGTCATCCTAAAGTATATAATCAAAACTGGATCACTGAATGAGCAACGATAACCAGAATGAATCAGTGCGGCCAATCGGGACTTTGTCAGTAACCGGCGCACGTGTTCATAATCTGAAAAATATAGATGTAGACATACCGCACGGCAAGCTCACTGTCATAACAGGACTGAGCGGTAGCGGTAAATCATCGTTGGCATTCGACACTATTTTTGCCGAAGGCCAACGACGTTATATAGAGACATTCTCAAGTTATGCCAGACAGATGCTCGGTACACTGGAGCGCCCTGATGTAGACAATATTTCCGGACTGTCTCCTGTAATTGCAATTGAACAAAAGACCATCAACCGTAATCCGAGGAGTACGATCGGAACCACGACTGAGATATACGATTTCCTACGTTTGCTGTATGCCCGTGTAGGAACAGCCCGCAGTTACATTTCCGGAGAACCTATGGTCAAATATACGGAGGAGAAAATTGTAAATCTTATTCTCGACAAATATGAAGGGAAAAAAATATATATACTCTCACCGGTGGTCAAGAACCGTAAAGGACATTACAAAGAGCTTTTCGAACAGTTGCGCAAAAAAGGGTATCTTACCGTTCGTGTAGATGGCGCTCTGAAGGAGATATCGCTTGGGATGAAACTTGATCGTTACAAAAACCATTCGATCGAAATTGTTATAGACCGACTGAAAGTTTCTGCAAAAGACGATACACGTTTGCGTGAGACTGTCGAGACAGCATTGCGCCAAGGCGGCAAGCAGCTTATGATATACGATACAGAAGATGATACTATATCGCACTATAGCCAGTTGCTTATGGATCCTGTAAGTGGAATCAGCTATCGCGAACCGGCACCTCACAACTTCTCGTTCAACTCGCCGCAAGGAGCCTGTCCTTGTTGCAAGGGCTTGGGTACCGTCAATATAGTCGATCGTGCTAAAATCATTCCAGATCCAGCCCTGTCGATTCATGAAGGAGGAATACTGCCGTTGGGTAAATATCGCAACAGCATGATTTTCTGGCAGATTGCCGCTATATGTGAGAAATACGGCCACACACTCAAAACACCTATATCTCAATTATGCGAGGAGGCTGTCAGCGATATAATGAACGGGACAACCGAACGGCTTCAGCTAAAAACAGAAACAATGTCCACGTCCAAATATTTCATGTCGTATGAGGGTTTGGTAAAGTATATCGAATTACAGCAGTCTGAAGACGCCGGTGCGGCAGCACAAAAATGGAGCGGGCAGTTCTTCTCTCGGGTCATCTGTCCTGAATGCGGTGGCGACAGACTTAACCGCGAAGCATTGCATTTCTTTATCGGCGACAAGAATATTGCCGAGTTATGCCGTATGGATATTGCCGATCTCTATCAATGGGTTCTGAATGCACCACAATACTTCTCTCCTACACAAGGCATCATAGCCAATGAGATTCTGAAAGAAATCCGTACGCGCCTTAGCTTTCTTATTGACGTAGGGCTGGAATATCTTTCACTTAACCGCAATTCATCAACTTTGTCAGGAGGCGAAAGCCAGCGTATACGTCTGGCTACGCAACTCGGTTCGGAACTTGTCAATGTATTGTACATTCTTGACGAACCGAGCATAGGTCTGCATCAGAGCGACAACCGGAGGCTTATCAACTCTCTTAAACGTCTTCGCGACGCGTCCAATTCCATTATTGTAGTGGAACACGACAAGGAAATGATGGAAGAAGCCGACTTTATCGTAGATATAGGGCCAAAGGCCGGACGTAAAGGCGGAGAGGTCGTATTTGCAGGCACTCCTGAGGATATGCTTGAAAGCGGTACTTTGACAGCCGATTACCTTACGGGTAAACGTGCGGTGCCAATACCGGCTGCACGCAGACAAGGCAATGGCAAGTCGATCGTTGTCAGCGGATGCACAGGACATAACCTCAAGAATGTGACACTTAATCTGCCGCTTGGACGACTCGTCTGTGTTGCCGGAGTATCCGGCAGCGGTAAATCGAGTCTTATAAACGGCACTTTGCAGCCTATTCTAAGCCAGCATTTCTATCGTTCCAATCAGGAACCTTTGCCATACCAGAGCATACAGGGGCTGGAACACATCGATAAAGTCGTGACCGTAGATCAGTCCCCTCTCGGACGATCGCCACGATCAAATCCGGCCACATACACCGGTGTGTTTTCTGATATCCGCTCACTATTCGTGAATCTGCCTGAAGCGAAAATACTAGGCTACAAACCCGGTCGCTTCTCTTTTAATGTCAAAGGCGGCAGATGCGAAGCATGTAACGGAAACGGATATAAGACTATTGAGATGAACTTTCTGCCGGATGTGCTGGTTCCCTGCGAGGTATGTGGCGGACGACGATACAATCGTGAAACACTGGAAGTCCGCTTTAAAGGCAAATCGATTGCCGATGTACTTGACATGACTATCAATCAAGCAGTCGAATTCTTTTCAGCAACCCCGGTTATTCTGAATAAAATAAAAGTACTTCAGGACATAGGACTGGGATATATCAGACTCGGACAGCCGTCAAGCACATTGTCAGGCGGCGAGAACCAACGCGTAAAACTGGCGACCGAACTGGCAAAACGAGATACCGGCAAAACTCTGTTCATACTTGACGAACCTACCACCGGCCTGCATTTCGAAGATATCAACACCCTTATGGGGGTACTAAACCGATTGGTAGACAAGGGGAATACCGTACTGGTCATTGAGCATAACCTCGATGTCATAAAATCGGCCGACTGGATTATCGACATGGGGCCTGCCGGAGGCAAGAATGGCGGTCTGATCATAGCTGAAGGAACTCCGGAAAACATTGCCGCAGGCAGTTCTCCGACAGCGACATTTGTCGCTGATGAGTTGAAACGATGAAAAATTATTTTAAATTATTTATTGCATTGTTATTATGGGAATCGGGAAATTATGTATGGCTGCTGTATCAGTGCTAATCATGTCGTCATGTAACGGACAGATAGGCAAAAAGCAGCAGGTCTCAGGAGGCATTGATAATACATCAGAACCGTTGCCGCCGATGGAGATTTCTGTATACCATGTATACAATGCTTCGGAATGTATGGAGTGGTTCTCCTCTCCTATTATTAACTTAAAGAAATACGGAAACGATTCGTTAAAGGTTGTCACAGCACATTATCCAGGGCTTCTTACAGCAGTCCCAGAAGCAGCTAAAGAGGATATCGACAAAGAGTTTGCCGAGGCTGAATTGCCCGATAGCGTTGACTGGGCATGGATAAGATATTGGAATCGATCGGACAGTCTCGCGCCATTATGGGATTTACTGGTCTATGACCGCACACCGTTGCTGACAGATACGGTAGTTCCACATGAGGATAACAATATAGATGGCTTTCCTCAGTTGGCATGGCGCTTCAATGATCCATGCCGGTTTGCAGAAATCACACGCAATCATATAAACCGCAGCCTGGCGTTATCCATAGACGGCAGAATAATAATGGCTCCTACTGTAAACAATGAGATTGAATCAGGCAATTGTGCCGTCGGAGCTATAACACGCGAAGAACTTATGGATTATCTGGCAGAACAGTAAGGCCTTATCAGAAATCGACTGTCAGACGGACATTTATCTGCCGCCCTGTAAGATAATTCGGGACTGCATACTGGATGTCATTCACATCTGTGACCCAGTAATAGCTGCTCACATTCGATATCCCGAGCAAGTTAAATACATCGAACCCTACCCATGCACTTTTCAGATGACGAATGATTCCGGTTCCGGATTTTCTGCCATCTGCACTCGGAGTAATAAGTCCGTATGATAATCCGATATCGACACGTTTGTATGGCGGTGTACGGAAATACCCTTTGTCACGGCTGCTACGCGGAGGCGTAACTGGAAGGCCATCGGAAAATATACCCCGCAGACTGAATCTAAGTTTTGGCCATTTCGGGAAATAGTCAGTAAAATACATTCCCAGCGAATATCGCTGATCAGATGGCCGTGGAACTTTTATGCCATACAGATTCTCCTGCGTTTTCATGAGAGAAAAACTGACCCAGGAATCTGATCCCGGCACAAACTGTCCGAACAGTTTGAAATCAATGCCGGCCGCAAAACCGTTTGACTCGTTGAGTCCCGAATATGTGAGTTTTAGATTATCGACTTCGTATGGAATCAGATTGTCGAGAAATTTGTAATAAGCCTCACCCGATAACTTGAATGGCCTGTCAAAAGCCCGGAATGTATAATCAGCTCCTGCTATAAAGTGAATGCTACGTTGCGATTTGATTTCATTGTTTAGATAAATCACAGTATTGCCGTCGGCATCATCCTCCGGTCGGCGGTATTCTTTATAGAAAGGAGACTGATAATATAGTCCGGCAGCGAACCTGAAGGCCCAGTCTGGATTCTTTTCCGGAATAAAACCTATATTGATACGCGGACTTAGGAGAAATTCTGTGTTGAAATCCCAATACGACATGCGTATTCCGGCATTGAACGACCATAACCCCGGTTCAGTATTAAGTCGGTAAACATCCTGGACGAATGCCGATATACGGTTGGTCGAAAGATTGTGGCTTGAGGCCAGATTATATATAACCTTGACTGCTTCTCCAGTCGAAGGTAATGAGTATCCGGCAGAATCGCGTAACTCCCATTCCCGTGTACGGTCAAGGATCTGTTCCCGGTTAAACGACATACCATAGCTCAGATTATGATGAGCCAAGCCGGTATTGCCCCGTAAGGCCAATGAAAATACCGATGTTTTCAGTCGATCACGGGCATGTTCGTGATAACGTCCCACTCCCAGTTCTCCGCCAACGGCATCATCGCCAGCCTGATCGAGCCAATACTCTCCTGAGATATCGTATGTAACCAGTTCATTCGTGACATATCCCGATGCCAACAATGAAAAATCAGAGCTTCTGTTAAGCCGGTAATTGAGCGTGAATGCCCCGAAAAAAGTTTCAAACCGATCTTTTTCCTGACCATCGAAATATACTGTAAACTGTTTGGCATCTTCCGATGTGCCGAAATTTGTCTGGCGATTGACCGGCGTGAACTTATAGTTGTTGATAGCGATATTTCCAAGAAATGACGCTTTCCATTGCTTTCCGATACGTAGATTAAGATTCGTTTGATAATCAAGAAAATTTGGATCGTACTCTCCCCTGGTCTCCAATGAGCTCAACAATGAATTGTTCCGTTTATATCGGAAACCATGAAGTTGGGAAAACTTGCCGGAACTTTGTCCGATGACAACACTTGCTCCCATCATGCTGGCAGAAACAGAGCCTTCGAATGATTCAGGTTCACGATACGTAATGTCAAGTACTGAAGACATCCTGTCGCCATATTCCGCAGAAAAACCTCCTGTAGAAAAACCGATGCCCCCTACCATATCCGGATTGATGATACTCAGACCTTCCTGCTGACCGGAGCTGACCAGTTGCGGACGGTATACTTCTATACCGTTTATATATACGCTGTTTTCATCATACGATCCACCTCGCACAGAATACTGAGAGGACATTTCATTGGACGAATTGACTCCTGCCATCGTTGTGATCAGGGATTCCACACTGCCTCCGCTAACGTCAGGAGACAATTTGTAGCTTCCGGCATCGAGTTTCTGCATTGCATCGGTCTGCTTCCGTATCTCTGTAAACTGCACCTCTTGCAATTCCTTGCTTTTAGGCAACATCTTTACATTCAAAACGACATCCCCTTTCGGCGATATCAGCTGACGTGTCACCTCATGAAAACCTATACAACTGAAAATTACACGTATCGTATCGGATTCCGGAGCCGAGATAGTATATTGCCCCTGCAAATCAGTAGTAACACCAAGTGCCGTCCCGCCGATGCGCACTGTAGCGAACTCCAGTGGTTTGATATCATCGCCCTCTCCTTCCGTTACTTTACCATAGATTTTGACTTGAGCCTGCATATCCAATGCGCTAAAAGCCAAAGCCAATACTATGATTAGATATATATATATATTCTTTTGATAATCCATAATTAATCGGAAGGGTGGACGGCAAAGACCAGACATCCACCCTTCTGATTAACGTTAATATAGTGCGTTTATTATTTAAATACGGTCAAGCACGGTACCTATGAGATCATGTATAGCCGTCTTGTAATTAGGCGTTGCATTATGATTCATCCGGTTTGCTATTATCGAGCATACCGTCATTGCTCGATGACCGAGCAAACGTCCAAGGCCTTGAAGCGGAGCACTCTCCATCTCATAATTTGTAATTCGCCGACCATTGAACTCGAATTCCTCGATTTTGCTGTTGAGCTGCGGATTGGCAAGAGGCAACCGCAACTCCCGGCCTTGCGGACCATAGAAGCCGACAGCCGATATCGTATTGCCCCGGACCATATCGTCACGCCCTATCCTGTCCACAAGCGAGGAATCAGCATCGACAACATACGGTTTTGCCCATAAAGGGTTCCAGTCCGTATGATGACATAATGCATGCTCAAACTCAAGATCGGCTATATCATTCCGTCCGGCATAATAATTGAGTACGCCATCAAAACCTATTGCTTTTTCCGCTATCACAGGTGTTCCGATCGCCAGTTCAGGCTGTAGAGCCCCGCTGGTACCTATGCGCACCATCGTAAGGGTTCTGTGGTTGTCTCTGACTTCACGCGTTTCAAAATCTATATTAGCCAACGCATCAAGTTCATTGATAACGATATCGATATTGTCCGGGCCGATGCCATGGCTGAGGCACATTATCGGTTTGCCGCCGTAGGTACCGCCTATCGAATGAAATTCTCTGGATGTTACCTCAAAATCCTTAGTGTCAAAAAATGAGGCCACCATATCCACACGCCCCGGATCGCCGACCAGGATTATGCGGTCTGTCAGTTGATCCGGTCTGAGATGAAGGTGAAAAATCGAACCGTCAGGATTTATGATCATCTCTGATGGCGCTATTATTTTATTAGTCATATCATTAATTTATTGGTTGTGAAAAATATATCTGATTCTTTAACATTATAAATCATGGTTTGGTTTATACCATGGCCGATCCCAGCCTGTAACATCCGCCCGGAACGGCAAGTATCAGCCCCCTGAATTCCATATCTAAAAGGATATTCATCAGATTCGCTATCGGAAGGCTGAGACCTACCGTAAGCTGATTGATCGTCGCCGTATCGTTTGTCGTCAGATAATCGATTATTGCAGTTTCTTCCGGAGTCAAATCCATAGGTAACGACATCTGTTCGTTCTCATGTTGCCGTATAGGCCATCGCATAGCCAAAGCCAGATCCTCGGCCGATGTCACAAGTTGCGCCACATTACGTGCTATCAGACGATTGCACCCGGCACTATAACGGTCGGAAACACGCCCTGGAAGAGCAAATACATCACGGTTGTATTGAACGGCAATCTCTGCTGTAATCATTGCTCCGCCTTTGCTTGCGGATTCAGCCACCAATACACAATCGCACAGACCTGCGACAATACGGTTACGCGCCACAAAATTTCCTTTATGTATCTTGTCGGATGTCATGTAATCTGTCACCAGCATGCCGCCGTTATGAACCATATCGGCAGCGACTTTCCGATGTTGCGACGGATATACCATATTCAGACCGTGAGCCAGAACGGCGACCGTGGGAATTCCGGCATTCAGAGCAGCCCGATGTGCAGCTACGTCTATGCCATAGGCAAGGCCGCTGACTATTATTATATCATCTACCGTCGATGCAAGTTCGGAAATCATCGAGTTTACGAAATCGGTTCCGTATGAAGTCGCATGACGCGTACCCACGACCCCGACAACACGAGCTTCATTGAAATTGCATTCACCTAAGGTATAAAGCATCAACGGGGCATCATCGCAATGTGTCAGCCTGTACGGATACCCTTCGTCCTTGAAATACAGCGTCTGGATTCGATTGTCGGTTATGAACCGCAGTTCTGCTTCAGCCTTTTTCAGAAGATCATTCCGATATTCCCGTTTATATATTCTCCCGCGGGACTCGCAGAGAGACATGAGTTGAGTTTCTGGCATTGCGAAAAACTCTCGTTCTGATCCTACTCTTGCCAGAATGTCACCAGCCATGACCGGTGTGACACCGCGCATCGACGCAAATGCGATCCTGTATAGAATCTCAGAGCGGTCATCCATATCGGTCAATCGTTCAGATAAGCCTCAAATGCTTTGGCAAGGCAATCACCACGTGTCAGGCGCCCGTGTTCCAGACATACGACCGAGACCTCTGCTTTTACAACCAGCGCTCCGGCAGTGTTATATATATCCTGATAGAATACAAACCGGGCTCCCTTGCGGCTCAACCGCAACTTGCTCACCATCTCATCGCCCAACCCAAGAGGAGTCTTATAATCTATCACGACTCTACTCAGCACCGGGTCAATACCTTGTGCGTGCATATCTCGGAATGAGAATCCGGCAGCGGCACAAAACTCATGGCGGGTGTGCTCCAGATAATGCAGATATATGGCATTATTTACGATGCCTTCCGAATCCACTTCGTAGTCCCGCACTTTCATCGGCAATGAAAATATATAGTCCTTATTCATTCTGAATGAGAATTTTTAGAATCGTAAAGTTATAAAACCGCAGGATTTTAACAAAATTCTACTATCTAAAAGATCTCTATTAAATTATTTTTCACCGTTTATTGACAGCACTGTACAACACCCGACCAATATTTGCAGATATCCGTTTCGATATGTTCTCCGATACGCGCCGTGTCACTCTTTTTGTCGGTGTCAAACTCAGCTATATGCTATGTATGGATAATCGCCCACATGATCAGGCATTTACCTGCAACATCTATATAGAACACAGCGATGGTAGTACTGAAATGGGGGATATGGCAGAAGCGTTCCGGTCCGCCTGGAATCAAGTGAAGATACAGCCTGTTTATGGCATACTCGATGAAAGGCTGGCAATTCTGTCATGCTCATTTGTTCTCGGCGAAAAGGTATATCCGGGCGCAAACGCATATAGTGAGGATGATCTCAGCGAAATGACATTGGAGACACTCAAGTAATCCGACGTACCGCAATCTGAAGCTGTCAGAATAGCGGAGTTTGCCACATTCGGCAAATTCCGCTATTTTTGCAATTCATACAATCATACCGATATGAATCGCAGCATACACATATTAATATACATATTGCTCGCATCAGTATATGCCGCCAACAATATCTGGGGATGTACATCCGCTATCATATCGGGCAAGGCTAATCCGGAAGGACGCACTCTTTTGTGGAAACATCGGGATACCGGCCATGAACATAATTTTGTAGCGCGAGTCAGCCCCACCGGGCATTCATTAGGATATGTAGCCTTGTTCAACGGCGGAGACTCTTTGCTCAACGAGGCTTGGATCGGAATGAACGAGGCCGGTTTTGCCATAATGAATACAGCATCGTATAATTTAGCGCCCGACACAGCGGCTTACAAAGACCGCGAAGGCTACATAATGTCGCTGGCTCTTAAACGCTGCCGTACACTCATCGACTTCGAGCATCTCCTCGATTCACTTCCCCGCCCGCTGGGCGTACAGGCCAATTTCGGCGCCATCGATGCTTCTGGAGCCGGAGCATATTACGAAACAGACGACTATAGATATGTAAAATACGATATTGCCGATGATTCTACCGGAGTACTTATCCGTACAAATTTCTCTTATTCCGGTCCGGAATCCGGCGGCATGGGCTTTATCAGGCATGGAAATGCACGCACGTTGCTGGAACCATACATCAGCACCGGACAGGTTACTCCCGAAGTACTTACGGAAGTCCTGTCCCGGTCATTCTATCATTCTATCCGGATGAACGATGTTATGGAGGATACCGTACGGTTAGTACCTGACCGGGATTTCATACCACGATATTCAACCTCGGCATCTGTTGTTATCGAAAGTGCTCTCTCATGTGAGACTCCATATAAATCCATAATGTGGACTATGATGGGGTATCCGCCATGCTCATCGGTAATGCCGGTGACACTATTTGGTATTCCCGATCCATTGAGACCCATTGACAATTACCGCACATGCAAGGTTTCAGACTGGATGTACAGCCTGCGGCATGATTCATTGTTCAGGACAATAGATAATGTACGATATATTGATCTCGATATAGTTCGCAGCATGAATGACAACTGTCGCAAGCACAGTGCCAATGCCTATCGCATGGGGCGTAGGCTGCGCACAGATTATCGATAAATTTATTTGTTAACATTTGGTTAACCAAGTATATTTATTCACTATATTTGTGCCATACAACCAAGGCTCTATGCACAAACTTATCACATTATGCGTCCTTATGGGCTTTATATGCCCTGTTATGGAGGCGCTGACTCCGGAAGATCAAGCCATTAAAGATAGCCTGACAGAAAAACTTGCCGAAGCGGGCTCACCGTCCGACAGCATTCCGATCCTGTATGACATATTCGATATTTCCAAGCGCAATAACCGTATGCGGCTTGCTCCGCATATTCTTGATGTAGCCAGAAGAGCCGGTGATCTGTCAACACAGATGGACATGCTGCGTCACATGGCCAATTTTTATCTCTACAACGACTCCATGCAGACAGTGCTGATACAGGAAGCCGAACAGCTGCCGGAAAGCGACGAGCAGAAAGAGACTGTGGCATTTCTGAAGATGATGCATGCTACAAGCCAGGCGAAATATTCATCAGACGAACAGCGTCAACAGCGGATACGGGAAATACTTGGCGAAATGTCGACTATAAACACCGTCGACATATATGAACAAGTAGTCATGCTGCATACCCTGTGCGCCTATCTCGGTCAGGAAACACAAGGCGAACTTCTGTCGCAATATCTGGATCGTCAGGCAAAGATGCTTAACGAACTTCCCGGAACATTTCCAGGCATCAAGAATATTCTGTATACACAGGAAGCAGACCTCTACACCAACAATTACGATCATGAGAAAGCGGTAAAGGCAGATAAGAAACTTCTGGAGGTTATAGACAGGTTACAGAAAGAATATGCCGCAAAAGGCCGTAAATACCGCCATTATGATACCAACCGGTATCTGTCATATCGTCGGTTGCTTGCGAATTACGAGGCTCTTACTCCACAGGAAATCGAGACATATTACCACAGGCTTCTCGATATATGTCAGAATAATCCGGATATCGAAGCAGACCTTAATAACAACGGCCGTGCACACATATATTATCTGATGGCACACAAACGGTATAACGAGGCATTGCCGATTTTGAAATATCAGACAGCCCGTCCGGCATCCAACAAGACGTTGCGCAGGCATCTTATAAAAACATTGATCGAGGCGGCTCATGGTTGCGGAGACACCAGTACCCTTCTGGACGCAGCTCTTGAATATAAGGATATTCTGGAAAGTTACATTTCCTCAAAAGCCATTGAGAAGTATAAGGAACTTCAGATCATATACGATATCAATGCCCTGAAAAATCAGAATAACCGTCTGGAAATAGAGCAGCGTGAGGCTAAGATCAAATCCAACAAAACCATTATCATAATATCGCTGATCGCCATCGCGTTTTTAGTGATCCTCCTGATCATGATGTACCGTCTGTATCGCAAAGCAAAATTGTTGTCACACCATCTGATTGAGACAAATCAGGCATTGAAGGCAGAGCGCGACACTATCAAAAGCACTCAGATGGCGCTGATAAATGCTCGAGACGAGGCACAGAAAGCCAATAGGCTTAAAAACGAATTTGTCAACAATATGAGCCACGAAGTAAAAACACCGCTTGATGCAATCGTGGAATATTCTCAACTTATTGTTGACGGTATGGACGAAGACAAAAGAAAATATTATCAGCGTTTTGCCCAGATGGTTACGCTCAACAGCGAATTGCTGCACACATTGGTCAGCGATGTCCTGGAAATATCCGAACTTGAAAGCCCGCGTATGAAACTCGAACGTATTCCGGTATCGCTCCATTCGATATGCAACATGGCTATTGGAAGTTCCCGGATACATCTCAATGACGGAGTATCCATGATATTTACGCCACAACCGCAGCCCGACACCACAATCAAGACAGATCGCCGCAGGGTCGAGCAGGTTCTGATCAATCTGCTGAACAATGCCGCCAAATTCACCACCAACGGATTAATTACACTGTCATATATTCTAAATACTGACGCCGGAACCGTAACATTTTCAGTAACAGACACAGGTATAGGAATTCCAAAAGGCAAGGAATCCATCATATTCGAACGGTTCGAAAAACTTGACAGTTCCACACAAGGAAGCGGACTCGGCCTTAATATCTGCCGTCTTATATCCCAACTGCTCAAAGGCAATATCTCAGTCGATACCTCATATCGAGACGGAGCCAGGTTTCTGTTTACAATTCCGATTGTCTAAGAGCATATAAATGAATATAAATACATCTAAACCTAATATTTGTGAAAAATAATCACTCAATGTCTATAATATGCTATAATATTATTATCTTTGTGTGCATACTTTTGAAATAAATAACTAAATCCCCATAATTATAAGTAATTTTGCATGAAACGCCCTAACCTCGACAAACTGGATCTGAAGATATTGCAAATGCTTTCAGTCAACGCACGCAAGCCTTATCTGGAGATTGCCCGCGAGTGCGGAGTAAGCGGAGCTGCAATTCACCAGCGTATACAGAAACTGACATCGCTTGGCGTTATCAAAGGGTCGGAATCTTTAATCGAACCGTCTGCTGTAGGATATGACACATGTGCCTATATCGGATTTTTCCTTAACGATCCATCCCAATTCAACAACGTAGTCAATGAACTCAAGAAAATTCCGGAAGTTGTTGAGTGCCATTTTACGACAGGCAAATACGACCTATTCATAAAATTATATGCAAAAAACAACGACCATTTGCTCCATATCATACATGAACGATTGCAGTCATTAGGTCTGGCACGTACGGAATCGCTCATATCGTTTAAAGAGGTCTTCCGGCGGCAACTCCCCATTCATCAAGAGAATTAATTGAACAGTGACTATTCTTAAATAACCGATAAGCGAAGGATATACTTCGCTTATTTTTATATTTATACATCATGAAAACTACCGCATGTATTATTTTAGCAGCCGGACTATTGTCAGTATCCGTTCATGGAAAGTCGCCGGCTCCAGTTGTCATACCTGACAATTCCGCATACATTCTTACCCCAAAACCCGGTCCTGAACCAAGAATAAATGGCGCTCGCATATTCGGTGCACGTCCAGGCAGTCAATTTTTATTTAATATAGCGGCATCCGGAGAGCGGCCGATGTCATTTTCAGCTGTCGGATTACCTGAAGGCCTGTCGCTCGACACTTCCACAGGACAGATCACAGGAAGAACCGAAGCCATAGGCACACACACAGTCGAAGTAACAGCAACAAATAATTACGGGTCTGCCAATCGAACTCTCCGAATAGTGATCGGCGACAAAATAGCCTTGACACCGCCCATGGGATGGAACTCATGGAACTGCTGGGGGCGTGATGTCACTCAAGAACAGGTTCTCTCGTCAGCACGCGCCATGCATGACAAACGCCTTATAGATCACGGATGGTCGTATATCAATATCGACGACGGCTGGCAAGGCATGCGCGGCGGAAAATACAATGCGATCCAGCCCAATGACAAATTTCCTGACATGCAGGCTCTAACCTCCGAAGTTCATGCTTTGGGCTTGAAACTCGGAATATACTCATCGCCTTGGGTTGGAACCTATGCGGCTCATATCGGCAGTTATGCCGATACTCCCGATGGACAGTATCATTGGATCCAAGAAGGCAATTGCAATGAAAATTACCGGTTCCAGTTACCTGGAGGAAATTATATGAAGGATCGTAAGCGCGTACGATATCATTCGCAATATTCATTCGTTGAGAATGATGCACGCCAGTGGGCCGATTGGGAGATCGATTATCTTAAATACGACTGGAAGCCTAACGATGTGGCTCATATCAAAGAAATGTATGAGGCACCGCGGAATACATCACGAGATATTGTCTATAGCCTTTCAAATAACGCACCTTTGGCCAATGCCCCGATGCTCGTCGAATACGCTGACGCATGGCGTACAACCGGAGACATACGTGACAATTGGGACAATTTCTCGAAAATCGGGTTCTCTCAGGACCGGTGGGCTCCCTATGCAGGTCCGGGACATTGGCCCGATGCCGATATGCTTGTAGTCGGCCTCGTCGGCTGGGGTCCGAAACTGCATTATACCAATCTGACTCCGGACGAACAATACACCCACATGACTCTATGGTCGATACTGGCGTCACCTCTGCTTATCGGCTGCGATCTGGCACGGATCGATGATTTCACGCTGTCATTGCTGACCAACGATGAAGTGATCGATGTCAATCAGGATCCTCTTGGATATCACGGCGCGCCATTGGTCAATAATGACGAAGAGGCTGTATACATAAAACCGCTGGAAGACGGATCTATGGCTATAGCTCTTTTCAACAAGACACTGGATCCACGCCAGATAACTATTGACCTGAAGAAACTCGGATTCTATGTAGATCAGCATCTGCGTGATCTGTGGCGACAGAAAGATGTTGAGATGAACGGCCACAAATATACAGCTACAGTTGCGCCACATGGGGCAAACATGTACCGCATATATCCGGGAAACACCCTGTAGTACAAAAAATGTGCCCGTGAAATTGGCTCATTAGGATTTAAAGATTAATTTTGCAAGCTGAAAAAGTCGGCATGCTGTGCCGATAACGTCAGAAATAAAAAACTACTGCATAAAAATTAAGTATGAACGTTACATTGACCAAGATCGACGACGTGACTGCGAAACTCACCGTGTCGGTTGAAGAAAACGATTATCAGACAAAAGTGGCCGCTGAACTTAAAAACATAGGCCGCAACCATGTAATACCCGGATTCCGTAAAGGCCACATCCCATTCAATGAGTTGAAACGTCGCTTTGGCCGTCAGGTAACCAGCGATGTGATAAACCGTGAAGTGTACGACGCAGTCGTAAAATATATCCAGGACAATAAACTCGCTGTCCTGGGCGAACCTATGCCTGTCGAGGTCAAGGAACTCGATCTTGTCAACAATAAAGACTTCACATTCGAATACGAACTTGGTCTCGCTCCTGAAATCAACGCAGAGCTGACCAAAGATATCACGCTCCCGTTCTATACTATCGAAGTAACCGACGATATGGTACAGGAACAGGACAAAATGTTCCGCGAGCGCTTTGGCGCGCAAGTACCCGTAGAAGCCTATGAAGGAAAAGCGCTTGTAAAAGGCGCTATCATGGAGCTTAATGAAGACGGTACTATCAAAGAAGGGGAAGACGCCATTCAGGTTGTCAACGGCATAGTCGCTCCCTGGCGTTTCACATCAGCAGATGAGGCCGCCAAATTCGAAGGCAAGAAAGTCGGCGACAAAGTTGTATTCAATCCTGCAGCTACATGCAATGGCAATGCTGTTGAACTCGCATCAATGCTTGGCATAGATCGCGACAAGGCTGCGGACATCAAGGCCGACTTCGAAATAGCGATCTCCGAGATCATAGGACTGAAGCTCGCCGAACATAACGAGGAGTTCTTCAAAAATGTATATGGTGAGACTGTAACTACCGAAGAGCAGTATTTCGACACAATGCGCAAAAGCATTGCCACCCAGTTGCTCCCCAATTCGTCGGCTCTCTTCCAGAATGACGCAAGAAAACTGCTCACCGAAAAATTCGGCAATTTCCAGCTTCCGTCGGCATTCCTCAAGAAATGGCTCATGCGTCAGAGCGATGATCTCAACGATGCCAATATCGATGAAGAATACGACAAGATGGAATCGTCTCTCAAATGGCAGCTCATCAAAGAGCGCATAGCCGCCAACAAAGGTGTGCAGATCACTGAAGACGATATGATGAACTTCGCAAAACATATCGCAGCACGTCAGTTCGCTCAATATGGCATGACCAATCTCGACGAAGAAACCCTCAACGGTTATGCAAAACATATCCTCAATGACAAGGAGTATCGTCCCCGTATCGTTGAGCAGGTAGGCGATGCCAAGTTGTTCGAGGCCATCTCGGCTGCTATTACCGTTGACGAGAAAAAAGTTTCATTGGAAGAATTTCAGAAAATCGCAAGCGAAGCATAATATATCATCGTCCATACGATAACTATACATAAAAGAGGTGCCGCTATAAAAAACGGCACCTCTTTTATGTATTATTTTTGAGATCATCTCTGTTTTTTAATATTCGGTATTGTGTATTATCGTTTTTTTATAGTAACTTTGGATTAGAAATTACCAAAGATAGGAACCAGATATATGAACAATGATTTTAGAAATTATGCCGTAAAACATTTAGGCATGAACGGACTGGCGCTTGATCAATATGCCTCGTCCATAACCTCAAGCTATATATCGCCGACCATCATCGAGGAACGTCAGCTCAATGTCGCCCAGATGGACGTATTCTCCCGCCTTATGATGGATCGCATCATATTCCTTGGTACTGATGTCAACGACTATACCGCAAATGTCATTCAGGCTCAGCTGCTGTATCTCGATTCGGCAGATCCAGGCAAGGATGTATCCATCTATATCAACTCACCCGGAGGATCGGTATATGCCGGCCTTGGCATTTACGATACAATGCAGTATATTTCATCTGATGTCGCCACTATCTGTACCGGTATGGCCGCATCGATGGCTGCGGTACTTCTCGTATCGGGAACTGCCGGCAAACGTTTCGCATTGAAGCATTCCCGTGTGATGATCCATCAGCCCATGGGTGGAGCCCAGGGACAGGCATCCGATATTGAGATTACTGCCCGCGAAATCCAGAAACTGAAAAAGGAACTGTATACCATCATCGCAGACCATTCAGGAATGAGCTTCGAAAAGGTTGAGCGCGACAGCGATCGTGACTATTGGATGACAGCTCAGGAAGCCAAGGAATACGGCATGATCGATGAGGTTTTAGCCAAAGCCAAACACTAATCCGGTTAATACATGGCTAAAAAAAACTCAGTGACATGCGCTTTCTGCGGTCGCCCGGCCGGCAGAGATACTCTCATTATCCCATCATCGCTGGAAGAAACATATATTTGCAGTGAATGCGTCGATTCGATACATGAGATGCTTGACCAGTACCGCGATGAGGCTAAAGCCCGGAATGCGGCAAATGCAGAAGTCTCATTAAGCGACATTCCAAAGCCACGGGAGATAAATGCATTTCTTGACCAGTATGTAATCGGCCAGGACGATGCGAAAAAATATCTGTCTGTAGCTGTATATAACCATTACAAGCGGCTGTCCCAGCACAAAGACGATGATGTGGATATCGAAAAAAGCAACATCATACTGGTAGGCCCTACAGGTACCGGTAAGACGCTGCTTGCGAAAACCATTGCCCGTCTGCTTAATGTGCCGTTCACTATCGTCGACGCGACTGTTCTTACTGAAGCCGGCTATGTAGGAGAGGATATCGAGAGTCTGCTGACACGCCTGCTCCAGGCTGCCGATTATGATGTGGAGAAAGCTCAGAAAGGTATCGTGTTTATCGACGAGATCGACAAAATAGCACGTAAAGGCGACAATCCGTCTATAACCCGCGATGTAAGTGGCGAAGGCGTGCAGCAGGGATTGCTCAAATTGCTCGAGGGTTCTATTGTCAATGTTCCTCCACAAGGCGGACGTAAGCATCCGGAGCAGAAGATGATCCCTGTCGACACAAAGAACATATTGTTCATTTGTGGCGGTGCATTCGATGGTATAGAACGGAAAATAGCACACAGGCTGAATACCCATGTGGTAGGCTACTCTACCGATCCGGCAAAGCAGCGCATACAGCGTGACAACTATCTGCGCTATGTAGCCCCTCAGGATCTGAAATCATTCGGACTGATCCCGGAGATCATAGGCCGTCTGCCGATTCTTACGCATCTGGAACCCCTCGACCGGAATGCTCTGCGACGCGTCCTGACAGAGCCGAACAACGCTATTGTAAAACAATACGAAAAATTGTTTGCCATGGATGGCGTTACACTTACATTTGCGCCGGAGGTACTTGATCTTATAGTAGACAAAGCTATTGAATACAAACTCGGAGCACGAGGCCTGCGTTCGATCGTCGAGTCTATCATGGTCGATGCTATGTATGAAGTCCCGTCCTCGGGTATCACCGAATTCGAAGTGACCAAGGACTATGCTTTGGAGAAACTCCAGTCCGCCCACTTTGAGACAAACTCACTTTAAAGAACTGTTCATTAATTCCCATATCACCTGTAACAAGACTCATAAGCAAATTTTAATTCGTCAGACCTAAACACGTATTACCATGGTAAATAAATCAGTTCTCATCGAAGAGCTTAAAAAACATTTTGGCTTTGACAAATTCAAGGGTAACCAGGAAGCTATTATCACGGCTCTCCTTGAAGGAAAGGACACATTTGTTTTAATGCCGACAGGAGGTGGCAAATCGCTTTGCTATCAGTTGCCGTCGTTGCTTATGGATGGAACTGCCATTGTGATATCGCCGCTTATTGCCCTGATGAAAAATCAGGTAGATGCCATGCGCAATTTCAGTGAGGATGATGGCGTGGCGCATTTTCTCAACTCATCACTCAACAAGGGAGCAATAGACCAGGTCAAGAACGATATAGTTTCGGGAAAAACGAAGCTGCTGTACGTAGCGCCCGAATCACTTACAAAAGAAGATAATATTGAATTTTTAAAAACAGTTCCCATATCATTCTATGCAGTCGATGAAGCTCACTGCATATCCGAATGGGGGCATGATTTCCGCCCGGAATACCGAAGGATACGCCCGATAATAAACGAAATAGGCAATCGCCCGGTAATAGCACTGACAGCCACTGCAACCCCTAAAGTGCAGCACGATATTCAAAAAAATCTTGGAATGCAGAATGCTGTGGTTTTCAAATCATCGTTTAACCGGACCAATCTGTATTACGAGGTCAGGCCGAAAAATGCGTCTATCGACAAGGATATAATCAAATATATCAAGAGCCAGGCTGGAAAATCCGGCATTATATATTGCCTGAGCCGAAAAAGAGTCGAAGAACTTGCCGAAATGCTTCAGGTCAACAACATAAAGGCTCTCCCCTATCATGCCGGCATGGACAGTGCGACACGTACGGCAAATCAGGATGCGTTTCTACTTGAAAAAGTCGATGTCATAGTGGCTACTATAGCATTTGGTATGGGCATTGACAAACCGGATGTACGTTTTGTGATCCACTACGATATGCCCAAATCACTTGAAGGGTATTATCAGGAGACAGGCCGTGCCGGACGCGACGGAGGCGAAGGGCAATGTATCACGTTTTATGCAGCAAAAGATCTGCAGAAAATGGAAAAATTCATGCAAGGCAAACCGATAGCCGAGCAAGAGATCGGCAAACAACTGCTTATTGAAACAGCGTCGTACGCTGAATCGTCGGTATGTCGCAGGAAATCGTTGCTTCACTATTTCGGAGAAGAATATCCGTCGGATAATTGCGGGAACTGCGATAATTGTTTAACGCCCAAAAAACAAGTGGAAGCAAAAGAAGATTTGCTCGCGGTGATAGAGACTATTACCGCATTGAAAGAAAAATTCAAAACAGACCATATCATTGATGTAATGCTTGGTCATGCCACAAACGATGTGAAATCATACCGTCAGGATGAACTGGAAGTATTCGGATGTGCCGAGGCGTCTTCCGAACGAACTCTCAACGCCGTGATAAGGCAGGCTATTATAGCTGGATATATAGCCCGGGATATAGAAAATTACGGTCTGCTGAAAGTTACTCCAAAAGGACATAAGTTCTTGTCATCCCCGGTATCGTTTAAAATTGTCGAGGACAACGAATTCAATGAAGACGAGGACGAAATCGTAATTAAAGGAGGATCATCATGCGCAGTAGATCCTGAACTATATTCCATCCTCAAGGATCTGCGGAAAAAGATTGCCAAGAAATTATCCTTGCCGCCATACGTCATATTTCAGGATCCATCGCTTGAGGCAATGGCTACTACCTACCCTATATCGATGGACGAACTTCAGAATATCACAGGAGTAGGAGCTGGCAAAGCCAAGCGTTATGGCGAAGAATTCCTCAAAGTGATCAAACGGCATGTAGACGACAACGAAATCGAACGCCCGGAAGATCTGCGCGTACGCAGTGTCGCCAACAAAAGCAAACTAAAGATATCTATAATCCAAGGAATTGACAGAAAGATAGCTCTTGACGAACTGGCAAACTCAAAAGGGCTTGAATTCAATGAGATGCTTGATGAGATCGAGGCCATAGTATACTCCGGAACAAAAATAAATATCGGATATTTCCTCAATGAAATTATGGACGATGACCATCAGGAGGACATATTTGAATATTTCCGTGAGAGCGAGAGCGATCGTCTGGAGGATGCCATTGAGGAACTTGGCAGCGACTATACAGAAGAAGAAATCCGTCTGGTGAGAATAAAATTCCTTTCAGAACTCGGCAACTGATAAAAGTCTATATTGCAAAATGGCATCCAACGAATCCCACAGACCCGACACCGCTGTACTTGTAGTGCACTGTCCGGATACTCCCGGCATAATAGCTGTGATTACAGAATTTATTACCGCCAATGGCGGCAATATTCTGTATCTCGACCAGTATGTCGACAAAGTCAACGGCGTGTTCTATATGCGCATAGAGTGGGATCTGGAACATTTTATAATACCTAAAGACAAGATCTCAGACTATTTCAGCACCCTGTACGGACAGCGCTATGGTGTAAAATTCCGTATCACATTCTCATCCCAGCCCCAGCGTATGGCCATATTCGTGTCAAAAATGTCGCACTGCATTTACGATCTGCTGGCGCGGTATGTGGCGGGGGAATGGAATGTCGAGATTCCTGTCATTATCAGCAATCATCCGAATCTGTCATTGATCGGAGATCAGTTTGGCATTCCGTTTGAGGTGATTCCTGTCAATCGCGACAATAAGGTCGAGATGGAGGCACGCGAGTTCGAGTTGCTGGATCGGTATAATATCGATTTCATTGTGCTTGCACGGTACATGCAGGTTCTGTCTGAAGAGTTTATCAGCAGATATCCGGAACGGATCATAAATATCCATCATTCGTTTCTTCCTGCATTTATCGGCGCCAAGCCATACCATGCGGCATTTGACCGCGGGGTGAAACTGATCGGAGCTACAAGCCATTATGTAACGACCGAACTCGACGCCGGGCCTATCATAGAACAGGATATCGTCCGGATCACACATAAAGACACGATCCCGGATCTGATAAAAAAAGGCCGCGATCTTGAGAAAATCGTATTGTCAAGAGCTGTAGAAAAGCATATCCAGCACAAAATATTAACTTACAACAATAAAACGGTAGTATTCAGCTGACAGGACAGCTACCCTATCTGTTTGGAATGAAAATTGCTATAGTCAAATACAACGCAGGAAACAACTTCTCCGTATTATGCGCACTGCACCGTTTGGGTGTGGAAGCGCATCTGACGGATTCTCCAGAGGCATTGCGTGCCGCCGATAAGGTCATATTTCCAGGTGTGGGTGAAGCCGCATCTGCCATGGCATATCTGCGTGAACGCAAACTCGATCAGGTAATAAAGTCTCTAACCGCACCAGTACTCGGTATATGTATCGGACAACAGCTTCTGTGCCGTCATTCCGATGAAGGTGATACGGATTGTATCGGAATCTTTGATGTTGATGTCCGCGGATTTGATGCGGCTGGTACAGGATTGCGCATTCCCCACATGGGTTGGAATACTTTGACTGATATAAAAGACGGATTTATTCCACATGAAGTGGAAAACAGTCATGTGTATTATGTCCACAGCTACTATACTCCCGTATGTCAGTGGACAGCTGCTGAAACCGACTATATAGTCCCGTTCAGCGCGGCTTTACACCGGGACAATTTTTATGCGACGCAGTTTCATCCCGAAAAGAGTGCCGGGACAGGCCATCTGATCCTAAAAAGTTTCCTTGAATTATGATAGAGATTATTCCTGCCATAGACATAATAGACGGAAAATGTGTGCGTCTGACTCAGGGAGATTATGATGCAAAGACAATATATGCCGATGACCCATTGGATATAGCCAAGAGGTTTGAGGATGCCGGCTGTCGGAGACTTCATTTGGTCGATCTGGATGGCGCACGCACAAGTCATGTGGTCAACTACAAAACACTGGAACGAATTGTTGTCAGAACCGGTCTTACTGTTGATTTTGGCGGCGGTATCAAATCCGACGATGACATACGCATAGCTTTCGATTCAGGAGCCGCAATGGTGACCGGAGGAAGTATAGCCGTAAAATCTCCTGAAACCATGTTGAAATGGCTTGGGATCTATGGCGCTGGCCGTATTATCCTGGGAGCTGATGCTCGTGATGGTAAAATCATGGTTGACGGCTGGCAGGCCGGCAGCGACACAGATATCGCCGAGTTTATAGACTATTTTTATAACCGCGGCATCAAAAAAGTGATATCTACCGATATCGCTGTCGACGGAATGCTTACAGGCCCGTCGACCGATATGTATACCGCCTTGCTTGACCGCTTCCCTGACATGGAGCTAATCGCGAGTGGAGGCGTTTCTGCAATCGACGACATATATCGGCTTGGCGAAAATGGGCTCTCTGGGGTTATCGTCGGTAAAGCTATATATGAGAACCGCATTACTCTTCACGAAATAACCGCATATAACCTGAAATGTCATTGATAAGTCATGCTTGCAAAAAGAATCATACCCTGTCTCGACGTCAAGGACGGCATGACAGTCAAAGGCACTAATTTCGTAAATCTCCGTCAAGTCGGAGATCCAGTGGAGCTTGGACGGAAATATAGTCTTGAAGGTGCCGATGAGTTGGTCTATCTTGACATAACGGCATCTCATGAAGGACGCAAGACGTTTTCCGATATGGTACGCCGCGTAGCTTCCGAGATCGACATACCGTTCACTGTCGGCGGCGGAATAAATGAAGTTGCGGATGTGGAGCGGCTTCTGGCCGCCGGTGCCGACAAAATCTCAATCAATTCCTCGGCATTGCGCAATCCGTCGCTGATCAATGGAATCGCATCGCGTTTCGGCCGCCAGGTCTGCGTTGTAGCAATCGACGCCCATTGTGGCAACGACGGAGTCTGGACTTGTTATGTAAATGGCGGGCGGGTACCGACAGAACGTGGATTGTTCGAATGGGCACATGAAGCCGAACAAAGAGGAGCGGGAGAAATCCTGTTCACAAGTATGGATCATGACGGTGTGCGGCAGGGATTCGCATGCGAAGCATTGAGAAAATTGCACGACAGCCTCTCAATACCGGTCATTGCTTCAGGCGGTGCCGGTGCTTTCAGCCACTTCGCCGAAGTATTTACCGAGGGCTATGCCGATGCCGCTCTTGCCGCCGGCATATTTCACTCTGGAGAAATGAATATTCTATCATTAAAAAATTATCTTACGCAGCATCATATACCGGTGCGAGTATAAAACGACAAGTAACTATGAGCATAGATTTCGACAAAATGCAGGGCCTGGTTCCCGCAATCATCCAGGACAGCCGCACAAAAAATGTATTGATGCTGGGCTTTATGAACCGCGAAGCATACGACATGACCGTCGAAACCGGCAAGGTGACATTCTTTAGCAGAACTAAAAACCGGTTATGGACCAAAGGAGAGCAAAGCGGCAATTTCCTAAATGTAGTTTCCATATCCGAGGATTGCGACCACGATACTTTGCTTGTTCAGGCAATACCTGTAGGCCCGGTATGCCATACCGGATCAGACACATGTTTTGACACTCCCAACGAATGGGGTGTAGAGTTTTTCCGCTATCTTCAGGACTTCATAAGCCGGCGCTACGCGGAAATGCCTGAAGGATCATATACCACAAGTCTGTTCAGAAAGGGTATAAACCGTATGGCACAGAAAGTCGGAGAAGAAGCTGTCGAAACAGTAATAGAAGCGACCAACGGAACAGATGACCGGTTGATCTACGAAGCAAGTGACCTTATATATCACCTGATAGTATTGCTTACATCGAAAGGTCATCGCATCGAAGAACTTGCCGAAGAACTCGTCAAGCGACACAAAGAATAAGTATTAACGGACATTTCTCATGAGCATTGTAAGTTACCACGACGTAGAGATTCTGCGTAAAGAACATGTAGTTCTCAAGCATGTCGACTTCAGCCTCGAACCGGGAGAATTCGTGTATCTGATCGGTAAAGTCGGAAGCGGCAAATCCAGTCTTCTCAAGTCTATGTATGCCGAAGTCCCGATCGAGAACGGAACAGCACGGGTATTCGATTATGATCTTCGAGCCATTCGTCGTCGCGATATCCCTATGTTGCGGCGTCAGATAGGAATTGTATTTCAGGATTTCCAGTTGCTTACCGACAGGAGTGTTTACGAGAATCTTAAATTCGTGCTTGATGCCACAGGATGGAAAAGCCGGGATGAAATAGATGGCCGTATCGAAGAAGTCCTCAAAGAAGTGGGCATGCTTAATAAATCATACAAGATGCCTCATGAACTGTCAGGAGGCGAACAGCAACGCATTGTCATAGCCCGCGCATTACTTAACAAGCCTAAGCTCTTATTGGCGGATGAGCCTACAGGCAATCTGGATCCGGCTACGAGCCAGCAGATAGTGGTTCATCTGCGAGCCATCGCAGATGCGGGTACAGCCGTGATTATGGCAACACACAATATGGCACTTGTGGAAGAAATGCCCGGGCGTATATTCCGATGTGAAGATAAATGCTTTTCAGCCATAAATACCGGCGATTTCGCTGAAACTACAGAAACAACAGATAGTGATATGGCATAAAACAATGCTTTTTAGCAAAGAATCACTATCTTTGCACAAACCATTATTAATTACATATTTCAATCAATATACACACCTATAATGAAAGTTCTGAAATTCGGTGGAACCTCCGTTGGCTCGGCACAACGCATGAAAGAGGTCGCTAAACTCATCACTGAGCGAGGCAAAAACATAATAGTGCTGTCTGCAATGTCAGGCACCACGAATACCCTTGTCGAGATTTCGGACTATCTTTATAAAAAGAATGTCGACGGAGCTAAAGAGACTGTCAATACTCTTGAAGCGAAATATCGCCGGACGATCGACGAACTCTATGCTACGCAGGATTTCAAAGATAAAGCGACTAAGGAGATTAAGGCCTGTTTCAACTATATCAGATCTTTTACTAAAGATATATTTACTCTTTTCGAGGAAAAAGAGATTCTTGCCCAGGGCGAACTTATGTCAACTGCGCTGATGACGCTATATCTTCAGGAACAAGGAGTCAATGCCGAACTGATACCGGCTCTTGATTTCATGCGCACAGACAAAAACGCTGAACCAGACACACAGTACATCAAACAAAAGCTTACGGCTTTGCTCGACAAACATGCCGATGCCCAGCTGTTTATAACTCAAGGATATATATGCAGGAACGCCTATGGCGAGATTGACAATCTGCAACGTGGAGGCAGTGACTACACTGCATCGCTGATCGGTGCGGCGATCAATGCCGACGAAATCGAAATATGGACCGATATCGACGGTATGCACAACAACGATCCGCGATATGTGTCAAACACTCAGCCGGTCGACGAACTTCATTTCGAGGAAGCTGCCGAGCTGGCATATTTCGGTGCCAAGATCCTTCATCCGACATGCGTGCTGCCAGCCAAGCTCAACAATATTCCGGTTCGTCTGCTCAACACGATGCAGCCTGAAGCCCATGGCACACTGATCTATAACTCATCGGCATCATGTATGATCAAAGCCGTAGCCGCCAAAGACAATATCACTGCGATAAAGATAAAAAGCGGCCGCATGCTCCTTGCCTACGGTTTCTTGCGTAAAGTATTCGAGATATTCGAGACTTATCAGACTCCTATTGACATGATAGCCACATCAGAAGTCGGAGTCTCGGTTACGATCGACAATGAACGGAATCTGTCTCATATACTCGATGATCTCAAAAAGTTCGGAACTGTCACCATCGACCGCGATATGGTTATCATCTGCGTGGTCGGAGATCTTGAATGGCAGAACCGCGGATTCGAAGCGCGGGCTCTCGATGCGCTGCGCGACATACCGGTCCGCATGATATCTTATGGCGGAAGTAACTACAACATATCATTCCTCGTAAGAAAAGAAGACAAAGTTGCGGCGCTAAACGCACTGTCCGACCACTTGTTCAACAATCAACAATAATCCGGTTATATGAGCCATTCGACCATATTTCCCATAAAGGAGTTCAGCTCACTGCGGACTCCTTTCTATTTCTATGACATACGTCTGCTGAAAAGCACCCTTTCGGCTATACATCACGCGGTTGCCAATGACAGCACATTTCATGTGCATTACGCAATCAAAGCCAATGCCAATCCTGGACTGCTTACCATAATACGCGATTACGGACTCGGAGCGGATTGCGTAAGCGGTGCCGAAGTACAGGCAGCTCTCGATGCCGGTTTCCAGCCAGATAAAATTGTATTTGCCGGTGTAGGCAAACGTGCTGACGAAATCCAGCTTGGTCTTGATTCCGAAATAGGATGCTTCAACATAGAGTCTGTTCCTGAACTTGAGTTGATCAACAGGCTTGCGTGCGACAAAGGCCGCACTGCCCGTGTGGCAATACGCGTCAATCCAAATATCGACGCCCATACGCACCATTATATCACCACCGGACTGGCCGAAAACAAATTCGGCATAAACCTCGACCAACTTGCCGATGTAGCCGATCTTTGCCTGAAACTGCCCAATATCGAACTGATCGGACTTCACTTCCATATCGGCAGTCAGATTCTCGATATGGAACCGTACCAGGCATTGTGTGTCAAGATAAACCGGTTGCAGGATGATTTCGCGGCTCGCGGCATTTCATTACAGTCGATCAATGTCGGTGGAGGCCTTGGCATAGACTATGAACATCCCGATGAATCTCCTATTCCTGATTTCAACCGCTATTTCAATGTATTCAGAGAAAACCTGAAACTGCGTCCTGGACAAAGTGTTCATTTCGAACTCGGACGATCCATCGTGGCACAATGCGGATCTCTTATTACACAGGTACTATATGTCAAAAACGGTGTTTCTAAAGATTTTGTAATCGTTGATGCCGGCATGACCGATCTGATTCGCCCTGCATTATATGGAGCGCATCATTTGATTCAGAACCTGTCGAGTCATGGGCAGCAACATATTTATGATGTAGTAGGTCCGATATGTGAATCATCTGACTGCTTCGGCCACGACGAACGATTGCCTCTCACCTCTCCCGGCGACTATATAGCATTGCGCTCGGCAGGTGCTTACGGCGAATGCATGGCATCGCGCTACAATTTGCGAGCACTCCCCGGATCAATGCTATACGAGTGAATTAGCGAAATTACCGATCATCCAGATTCACCTCTTATGACCTCCAAACAAGGGCTTCTGGCCATATCGCCAATGATCGTATTCCTGACCATGTATGTGGTTGTATCGATCCTTGTTGGCGATTTTTACCGCATGCCGATATCTGTAGCAATTACCTCGGCTATGATATGGGGCATAATAGTACATCCCGGCGGAACATTGTCACATCGCATTGAGCTGATTTCGAAAGCGGCAGGAAGTTCCAATATTCTGTATATGATCTGGATATTCATTCTTGCCGGCGCTTTTGCCACATTAGCTAAAGAAACCGGTTCCGTTGATGCTACAGTCGCATTGACATTGCGTTGGATGCCGCCATTTTTTCTCATCCCCGGATTGTTCATAGCATCATGCCTTATCTCGCTTTCTATAGGAACATCTGTAGGTACCGTAGTGGCGTTGGCTCCGTTAGCGGTAAGCATGGCCGAAGGGTGTGGCGGCAATACCGCCTATTTTACTGCAGTTGTGTTGGGAGGTGCCTTTTTCGGCGACAATCTATCGTTCATTTCCGATACAACAATTGCAGCCACGCGTACTCAGGGATGCAGCATGGCCGACAAATTCCGAGCCAATTTCCGCATAGTCCTACCGGCTGCCATAGTCACACTGGCCATATATATGATATGGGGAAACAATGTAGATGTATTTTCAGAGCCGTCCGATATACGTTATTGGGCAGTAATACCATATCTGCTGGTAATCGGGCTGGCGGTGGCAGGTATCAATGTAACAGTAGTCCTCACAGTCGGCATAGTATCGTCATTCACAATTGCAGCGATATCCGGCCACGACACAATAACGCTTTTCGGATATATCGGCGCAGGTATTGATTCTATGGGAAATCTTATAGTCATCACTCTGCTGGCGGCAGGTATGCTTGGTCTCATAAAGGCCGCCGGAGGCATAGACTATATTCTGCATAATCTGACACGCCGCATATCATCGTCCCGTGGAGCAAAGGGAGCTATAGCATTACTCGTAGGAGTTGTAAATATGTGCACTGCCAACAATACTGTCGCGATAATCACCGTAGGATCTTTGGCTCGCTCAATTTCTGAAAAATTCGATATTGCACCGCGGCGTACAGCAAGTCTGCTCGATACATGCAGTTGCATCGTACAATGCCTTATCCCCTATGGAGCCCAGACTCTTCTGGCAACCTCTCTTGCCGGTATATCTCCAGCATCATTGTTTCCGTATCTGTACTATCCATGGGCTCTTGCTGCTACGGTCTGTGTCGCAATTATGATATCTCACAAAAAAACAGCGTGACAGAAGAAAAAACAAATTGACATTTGGTTTATATTATAAACTTATTTATATTTGCACTGAATTTATAGAGCGACATCGCGCGGGTTTGCTCTATTTATTTTCAAAATTAAGTTTATAAAATAAACCACTTATCAAAATTAAACGTTATGATAGATAAACAACCTACCGAAAGAGAGAGTCTCGAAATCATCACTTCCATGATCAATAGAACCAAAGACCGCTATATGCTTGGCGATGGCAATATCTTGCTGATATGGGGATACCTGACAGTGGCGGTAACTGCCCTTGTATGGATCCTGCTGGCTCTGACCCATAATAATGCGGTCAATTGGCTCTGGTTTCTGATCTGGATAGTCGGTGGACTTGCCACCATACGCATAACCCGTAAGCACGATATCCGCAAAGGGATGAAAAGCTATTCCGACAAACTGGTTTCACGGCTTTGGACAGCCGCCGGATGCAGTGGATTCGCGATGACAGCATTATGCCTGGGCTTTGCTTTCAGTGGTATTGATTCATGGAGTGCCATGTTCGTGTTTGCACTGATCGTCATTCCGCTTGCAGAAATAGCACAAGGCATCATAATCGATGAGCGGTCGTTTATATTCGGCGGTTTCACAGGTCTTGCCATCGGATTTTTTACCGTATGCTGTATCGCCGGCCATATAGTCCTGTATGCCAACTGGTATCTCCCGCTATTCATAATCGCCTTTGTATGCATGATGGTCATACCAGGACACATACTTAATTATAAAGCCAGACATCAGAAATGAAAGAACTCGATCCGTTACTTCACTCCCAGTTGCGATTGGCGATAATGTCGATATTAATGAATGTCGACGAAGCAGACTTCGTATATCTGAAAGAAAAGACAGAATCGACAGCAGGCAATCTCAGCGTGCAGATCGACAAGCTATCCAGTACCGGATATATTACTGTCGAAAAAGGGTTTGTCGGCAAAAAGACACGTACAGTCTGTCGGATCACCGAACGAGGTCAGGATGCATTTCGCAATTACGTCGAGACATTGAAACAATACCTGAATCTGTAACAGCAAAAAAGCGCCTTTGCAAAAGGCGCTTTTTTGTTACCCGGCCGAAGTCCGGCGGTATAGCACTATCGCTATTACGATATATATAAGATTCGGAATCCACATAGCCACAAACGGCGATGTATATCCTGAGACGGCAAATGTCGATGTGACAGTCATGAACAATATGTAACTGAAACTTAGCACCAGACCGATACCTATATTGATACCCATGCCGCCTTTGACCTTACGCGACGACAATGCCATACCTATGACGGTCAGAATAAATGCAGCCGCAGTCATGGCATAACGCCGGTGGTTTTCTATCTCAAACGATTTTATATTGGCTACACCCCTCTCTTTTTGCCGCGTTATATATTCCTGTAGCTGAGGAGATGTCATGGTCTCATGATCGTTCTGCGCTATAAGAAAATCGCGTGGTTCTATAGGAATGATCGTATCGAGTTCACGCCCGCTGCGTATATATTCGCGATGATCGGCAAAATCCCGTATCACATAATCCTTGACCTGCCACTGATATCCACCCAGCCATTTGATGGACTGTGATGTAAGACGCGATGTCAGTTTCTTGTCTTTGAATGTTTCCAGTGAGAATTTATAGCCGGTTTTTACTGTATTGTCATAACGGCTCATATAGGCAATCTCTCCCGGCGCGACCTGCAGCTGTATGTTGCTGCCATAGTCCACACGCTTGTTGCGGACATACGTATTGGTATAGTCGATACGCTTGATATTGGCCGGTGGTATTATGTAAGCGCTGAGGGCAAATGTCGCCGAAGCTATGACGGCGGCCGATATCATGTAAGGAAACAGAAGCCGTTTGTAGCTTACTCCTGAAGATAGCATGGCTATGATCTCTGAGTTGTCGGCAAGCTTAGAGGTGAAGAATATGACTGCGATAAACGTAAACAACGGACTGAACTGGTTGGCGAAATACGGCAGAAAGTTTACGAAGTAGTCGAATACGGTCGCTTTAAGCGGAGCCTTGATGAATGCGTCGAGTTTCTCGTTGATATCGAACATTATGGTGATGGCCAGTATCAGCGCTATTGCAAACAGATACGTACCGAGAAACTTGCGTATTATATACCAGTCTAAAAGTTTGAACATGTTGCCGAAGTCATTGTATTTACTATAAACGGCGTGTCACACGCTCCATCATCTCAGTCTTCCATGATCCGAAATCGCCTGCCAGGATATGCTTGCGGGCCTCCCCTACCAGCCACAGATAGAACGACAGATTATGTATCGACGCTATCTGCATGGCAAGGATCTCCTGCGATATGAACAGATGCCGCAGGTATGCCTTGGTGTATTGACGGTCCACATAGCTCGGTCCGTCTTCCTGTATCGGAGAGAAATCATTGGCCCATTTTTTATTCCGCATATTCATTATACCATTGGAGGTAAACAACATGCCATTGCGGCCATTGCGTGTAGGCATCACGCAGTCAAACATATCCACGCCACGCGATATCCCTTCAAGGATATTGGCCGGAGTCCCCACCCCCATCAGATACCTGGGTTTGTCTGCCGGAAGAATCTCATTGACTACCGAGATCATTTCATACATCACCTCAGCTGGTTCGCCTACTGCCAGGCCGCCGATAGCATTGCCGTCGGCTCCGTATTCCGCAACTTCCAATGCCGCTCTGCGTCTCAGCTCCGGATATGTGCATCCCTGTACGATCGGGAAATATGCCTGGCTATAGCCATACAGACCTTCAGTCTCCTTATATCTGTCCCATCCCCTTTTAAGCCAACGCATTGTCAGATCCAACGATTTTTTTGCATATGAGAATTCAGATGTCCCCGGAGGACATTCGTCTAAAGCCATCATTATGTCGGCTCCAATCACTCGTTCTATATCGACTACGTTTTCAGGAGTGAACAGATGTTTAGATCCGTCTATATGCGACCGAAAGTGTGCACCCTCCTCTGTAAGTTTACGGTTATCCGATAGAGAGAACACCTGAAACCCGCCGCTGTCGGTAAGTATAGGACGGTTCCATCCGTTGAATTTATGAAGGCCTCCAGCCTCACGCAACACATCGAGTCCTGGGCGTAGATACAGATGGTATGTATTGCCCAAGATGATCTGAGCTTTTACATCGTCGCGCAGTTCATGCAGATGTACTGCTTTTACTGATCCCAAGGTGCCCACAGGCATAAATATAGGTGTCTGTATCACTCCATGATCGGTGGTGATCAGCCCGGCACGGGCACTTGTCGTTGTATCTGTTGCTTGTAGCTGGAACTCCATGATGCAAAATTACAAAAGTACTTGGACGTATTACAAATTTAAATACAAATTAAAAGGAGTGCGACCGAATATTCGATACTGCACTCCTTTTTGCTGGGTGAACAGTGGGGGTCGAACCCACGACCTTCGGAACCACAATCCGACGCTC
>CAOKFI010000022.1 GCA_948467675.1 uncultured Porphyromonadaceae bacterium | reverse complement strand
ACAAATACAAAGCTCATGTCGAGAAGATCATGAAGCCAAAAACCCGCAAAGATTATCTGTCTCGGCTTATTATGTTTCAAAGATATATCGATACTCTACCGCAACCACCCGCCTACGTATATCAATACAACACCGGTCTGATCAGCGATTTTCTCGACTGGATCTATCTCACACAGCAAGTATCGGCACGCACACGCAATAATTACCGCGGGTGGTGCAGTTCAGTAGCATCGTATCTTATCGAGCGGGAATATATAGCCTCCAATCCAGTAGACAGGATCAAGACATTGACAGAGTCCCAAAAAGAGCGCCAACCGCTCGATAAGCCGATGCTACAGCGCATGTCGGCATATCTGGCTGAACGAGATCCGCATTTTTTACTGGCATGCCGTATGGAGTATTATACATTCATCCGCCCGATAGAACTGATTGAGATCCGCGTCGGTGATATATCAGTCAAGGATCAAAGCGTATTCATAAGCCGTGCAATATCAAAAAACAAGCGCGACGGCAAAGTCGGTCTGAATGACGAGCTGCTGCGTATGATGATCGATCTCGGAATACTCTCTTATCCATCCGATTTTTATATCTTCGGCCGAGGCATGCGACCGACCAAGCGGAAAGGCGAGAGTCAGCAGTTCAGGCGTGAATGGTGTAAGCTGCGCAAAGTTATGGGATGGGGATCTGAATACATGTTTTACTCCCTCAAGGATTCCGGCCTACGGGATCTGGCCAACAGTGCCGGTATCGTAGTTGCCCGCGATCAGGCCAGACACACCGACATATCGACTACCAACAAGTATCTACAGGGGCGGGATCTCCCGGTACACAACGAGACCAAACATTTCACAGGATCGCTCTAAATAAATTGAGGCCGCCTCGTAGAACAAGAGGTGGCCTCAATCGTCCGGCCTTGACGGATAAATCTTTCAGCCAACGGCATGATCACGTTATTCTACATGAGCTACAGCAATAATTTCATCGGCATGAACTTGCAACCGACGCGCGATGTCTTTAAATGCTTTGGCCAACTGAATAGCCTCCTCTGGAGTAAACGCCATTTGCCTGTTTTCACGCATACAGCCGTTCAAACGCTGCGACAGCCAGCTCTGCGATCTTCCAAAATACTGCCGAGCAACTTCCGAATAATTGAGAATCCCATCCAATTCGCTCATGGCCACGGAAACAGCTCCGCGCAAATATGTAATCTCCTCGGCTCGCAACGCCTCATATTTTTCCTTATTCAGTATGTTACGTTTTCCTTGATACATTTTTATGATTAAATTTGCCCCGATCCGAGAACCGGGGGCGAGTTTTCAACTGTTTCTTAACTCATCCAAAAGGCCTTCGACCTCTCTGATTACAGATTGATTAGCGAGTGTTTCGATTGTTGACAGCAGGCGAATAATCTTGTTAATCAATCTTTCTTTTTCGTTCATCTCATATTACACCTCCTTTCTGATTACAATACAAATATGCGTAATAGATTCATTCCGGGTCAGTATTTCACAGTTTTTTGTCAAAAATTGACAAAAAAATCCCACCTGAAAAAGGCAGGATTTATGGCGTGGAACATTAGCCATTTTTTTACAGCTGCGCGGCCGGGATGTCGTTGGCCTCGTCCGATTCGTCCGGTGGCATGGCTATCGTGATCAGATCGCGGCGGAGATGCTGCAACCGGCGTAAGCGCTCCATCGCTATGCCGTCGGGATCGTCACACTCAAGGATCTGCATCCGCGTGGCCTCGTCGATGGCCTGAACATAGCCTTTCAGCAGATCCGGATCGTTCTGAAGCATATCGATCACCTCTACTACCGCACTGGTGATCTGCGCACCTCCTACTTCTATTCTCATAGCTCACCCCCTTTCTCGCTGATGGTGATCGTCACAGTGCCGTCAGGCGTCGAAAACTGCACGGAGCCGTCAGGACTGCCGGTGACGAGTACCGACCTAAGGCCGGCGCACATGTCGGCGCCAAGACCGGTAAGGAAGTTGATCACTTGCGTCGGGCTGACGCGGCGGCTGCGCACGGCAGCTCTGGTGTTGGTGGTTGTGGGTAATGCGTTCATTGCATCATGTGTTTTTGCAAGGCAGACAAAAAAAACGGCTGCCGATCCGTTGCAAAAACACATGATGCTGTCTCTCGCGAGCGCAAAAAGTATTCGGATGGCAGCCGTATATCTATGGCTGATATGTACGGGCATAAAAATAGCCCGCTGCGTATGTCGGGCATTGACCGCGCCCTGCGAGATAGACTAACTATCATGTGTTTTTGCACTGCAAATATACACCGACTTTCCGGATCTGCAAACTTTCAGGGGAAAATAATAACCTTTTGTGGATTTTTTTATTGAAAGTATTGCATAATTCACAAAAGTATATTATATTTGTATTGTCAAACAAATAGAGCATTAACATGATGGACAAACAAACATTACTAAATTATTGGGCTGGAGAGCTTGTAAGAGTCAAAGCTCAATTAATTCAAGTCAGCCAATTGCTCAATATGGGAGTAACACTGACACGAGAACAGGAATCTGAGCTCGACAGACTGCTTGATCAGCGAAAACGCCTTGAAGCATTAATAGAAGAGTTCAAAAGTAAGTAAAACAACGTGGGGGGGGGGAATCCCCCACGTATAAAACATAGCGACATGAAACAGCGTATTGATGAATGGAAAAAACGGGTTGACTCTGACGATCCAACGGCTCAGGACTATCTGATAACCATCACCGAGCAAGCCAAAACCGAAGGCAAACTCCACGAAATAAATGAAGCAGCCGACTATCTGCTCAAATCCGCTGCGCGTAGACTTGACACCATAGAGGCCGATATCGCCCAGTACACGCTACATGAACAGATGGGATCGCTATCGGAAGCTATAAACCTCGCTTATATAGCCCGCAATTATTTCGGCAAAACACGGCAATGGCTATACCAACGGATAAAAGGCCAATATGTAAATGGCAAACCTGCAACCTTCACCCCGGACGAAGAAACAACATTCCGGAATGCACTTAATGATATCGGGCTGAAAATACACAATTTCACCCAAAGGATATAAATCAGCCCCATTGTGCCATGAATGCTCTTTTTGTTTGACGACAAGCCTCTGGCACTTATTCCCTGTACATCTATTTATGTGCAGGGAATTTTTGTGTAATATACTGACAGATATCAGCTGTAGATCCGTTGCAAACAATACACCATGATTACGGCAACAAAAAATCTGATTTTATTGAATTTTCTTGCATAATAATTTTGCGGTTAATAAATTCATTAGTATATTTGTAATGCAATAATAACCAACAAAAAAGAAAGGAGGTGTAATATGAAATGAACGAAAAAGTTAGGTTGATTTTCCAAGTTCTCAACTTGCTTGCGACAATCGAAACTAAAGAAAACCAACCTGTGATCCGACAGATTCAAGGGATTCTATACGAACTCCTTAACCGAGACAATCAACAGTAATTAATCGCCCCCGAGTCAAATCGGGGGCTAATTTACAAAAATTATGACGGAGAATAAAATTACATTTGAGCAGCTATGCGATCCAGCCTTTAGGAGATCCGAACTTATAAAAGAGAAGTCAGGCGCAGTATGGATCGCCTTTTTAGAACTCAATGGGCTTCTTAGCAAAACACAACTGGCACAACAATACTTTAACCGTACACATGGTTGGCTGTCGCAGAAACTGCATGGCTGTACTCTCCACCGTCGCAAACAATCTTTTACCGATCCGGAGTATCACCAGCTGGCCGATGCGTTCCGCGACATTGCCAAGCGGCTCAATGCTCATGCAGACGAGATCGATGCTGCTGCTCCCGACAAGGGAAACGAGAACAACGACCCAACTACTTTCAATCAAAATATTGTGCCATGAATGCTCTTTTTGTTTGACGACAAGCCTCTGGCACTTATTCCCTGTACATCTATTTATGTGCAGGGAATTTTTGTGTAATATGCTGACGAAAAAAACGGCTGGCGGTCCGTTGCAAACAATACACCATGATTACGGTAACAAAAAAAATCTGATTTTATTGAATTTTCTTGCATAATAATTTTGTTAATAATAAAATTATTATTATATTTGTAGTACAATAATGAACCAAGAAAAGAAAGGAGGTGTAAAATGAAATGAACCACAAAGAAAGAGTGATTAGACAAATATTCAGGTTGTTGGATGTCCTTGAAACAGATGCTAATCACTCAGTAGTAGCCCAAATAAGAGGATTATTAAACGAGTTAATCAACAGTTAACAACCGCCCCCGGGAAACCGGGGGCTAATTTACAACAATAAACCGATATGTACTTAGGAAAACGAATATTCTACAATCCGGAACAAGCAGAAAAAAATCGCGCTGAAGTGATCCAGTTCAAACAAGGCGCTGTATGGAACGCTTTCGTCGAATTAGAGGGACTGATCAATAAAACCCAGTTAGCACAACAGTATTTCAACAAAACTCATGGATGGCTGTCGCAGAAACTGCATGGCTGCACAGTTATCGACACAAAAAAGAGCTTTACCGATCCGGAGTATCACCAGCTGGCCGATGCGTTCCGCGACATTGCCAAGCGGCTCAATGCTCATGCCGACGAGATCGATGCTGCCGCTCCCGACAGTGAAATGGATGATTCAGACGAATAACAGATACGCCCTGATGGGCAACCGACACACATAAAACAAATCACCATCTTATGTCCATTTATCGTCATTTGATGGTGATTGTTGTATAAAAAACGTGGATAACTTCACAGTCACCCACGTCGCACAAAAATCACACAATAAACCTAAATCATATCCAATCTAACAACGCTATATCATATCGAGAGCTACTATAGGCAGATCCTCGCTACCGGCTTCCGCCGGTATGTCGCGGCGGTGAAGCCATGCCCACAGACCCGGCAGCAGTTTGCCATAGCGCGACTGCATCGATCCCACATGCTGCACCAGCGTGCGCTCCAGACCCCCGTCATCGCCCGCAAACCTGTACAGCTGCACCCAGCCCCGTTTGCGGATGCCGCCGTAGAATCTCACCTGCGGATAGCGGCTCTCCAGACGGCCGCATAGATCCACGAAATCACGCTCCGCCTGCTCATCATCGCCACGTTCCAGAATCACACGTATGTATGGCCGATCCTCCCGGGCGCAGATCTCACCGATTGCCGACACCGGATTCACTTCCACATCCACTATCCCGTGTGCCGATCCCCACATGCGACCATGACCCCAGAACGACGGCATGCCACGACGACGGATCACACGGATATCAAACGAAACACAGCCACGTGCTATCTGAGCGGAAAGGCCCCGACGCTGACAGCGCCACAGAGGAAGCAACAGCCATCCCCACCAACGGCAGGGGCGACCGTAAGTCAGACTGTTGTGGCTCCCTTTCATGACTCTGCGCCATTTTCACCATCGACCGGCTCCGGTGCATTGAGAATCTCGTCGACGATATCGATCTCCGACACATCCCACCCCGGATTACTTTCAAGCAGAGCGCTGACCGCACTCTCGCCTATAGGCTCAACCGCCACCTCACGCTCCTCCAGTACTGCCGACGACAGACACTCGTCGACATGCCTCTGCCACTCGCCGAATGCCTCCTGAACACGCGCCCGTTCGGCCTCGCTGAGCGCTCCGATATCTTTCTGAAGCTTCCGGAGCTCCGCTACATTCTCTGGAGCCAGACGCTTCTTGGTATCGCCCACGAACTCATCCCACTCGCGTGCCACCGGGCGCAGGCCTCGCAATACTCGGATCACCTTGAACTTATCGCCGGTACTCATAGCTGTGAGCTTGGCCGGATTGAGTATGTTGTATAATGCTACGACGTTTGATATTGGTAGTTTCATGTTCAATCTATTTTTATTCGTTTACAGTTACTGTCACACCGACATTGGCGACAGACGCCTCCACGCCGGCTATAAATTCATTGATCGCCGCCATGATAACAGCCTCCTCCTCTGTGGTCAGAGCAGCATGATATGTAACACACTTCTGACCGTAGGCATAATTGTAGAAGTCCGCCACATGCGAAGCCGGATGATCGCCCGTTGCATCACAGCGGCACACCTGACCGTCTTTGATGTCCTGGACAGAACTGCCGGACACTGTTACCAGGGCTTGAATATCATAACCCCGATTGTCATCAGCCGAATTATCTGCCTGAATCGTAGCACTTACCACGCGCCCTAATTTGATTTTACCATTCATAATGTCTGTTGATTTTTATGAGTGTTGATTATATTAATATGTTCTATCTTATCCGTTTAAGAATGATCCATTTATTATCACATTGCCCTCAAATACAATGGCGTTCATCTGAGGATCGTAATGTACGCCATCCGACCCGATGTTAAGCGTATTGGTCTGAATCGAATCGGCCTCTACTGTAGAAGCACCAAGGAGCGTGCAATAAGCTTCACCGTCTATGGTCACATCGCCGGTCACACGCAGACCACCGGTGCTAAGAGCCCCGTCAACCTTGGCATTACCCTTGATGAGCATGCGGTAGGCGGCATCGACATTGGAGGGACCGAACGCCACGTTACCGCTGATGTCGGATTTCATGATGTTGCACGCAAACGTACCGTCAGTATTCTCACCGTCTATACGGAATATCTCATTGGCAACGGCCGAATATCCGGCATAGAGATTGAACCCGCCATACTTACCCTTGCCGCGAAGCATAGCACTTGTACCGTTAAGCCAAACCGCCGTCGTGACATTCAGTGTGGCAAGATCCATCACCGACGGCAGTTTAAGCCGAACATCGGCAGAGCCGTTGACCGACACCGCACCGCCATAATGCGCTCCCGTATGATCCTGCACGTAGATATTACGCGCAGTACCCCACAACGCAGTAGTGATATCCGATATATTCGTAAACGATGTCCCGTTTATCTTCCGCCCGCCTGACAGCAACGTAGCCATCGACGCAGTAGTCGCCGTATCAGCGTTAGCATTGATCGTACAGCCAAAATACCATACATAATTCTCGACTCTGAACGGGTATATCTTACCTGATAAGCCGTAGTACACTCCCGAACAATGGCGCGGCAACCCGGTCTCCGCATCCTTGCCATTGGCATAAAGTTGGATCTGTAGATTGCCCGCGGAACTTGGTGTACCTATACCTATCAGCAAACCGCCTGTGGGATAGGTGTCGATCGCCCATTTGCAGATACCCTTCAGATAAGCCTCATTGTCGGTCTGCGTTGACTGATCATTATAACCGAGATCGACCAGTCGCGCATGGCTGGGGAAACTGACATATACAGGGATCTGGCCGTTCTCGTACCCGGCATGGTACCCGTCAAGCAAGTCCGCATTGAGATTTGCAACCTTCGTTGTACTTGACACGACGAAAGGAGCGATTCCGGTAGCTACGTTAGAAGCAACCTGGGTAGCCGTAATCCGGGCAGGGAATGTCACATTTTGCTCGTAATCATAACTATATACACGCCCGGTTTTGGCAAGAGTAGTAGGCGTAGCCCACCCGACTCCGCCGAAGCCCTGAATCGAATAGACCTCAAGACCGTCATAAGCCGACGTATTGCCTGTGTGGGAGAACGTAAATCTTATACGCCCGTATTGAGACTCAGCATTATTGCCATACGTTGTAAAACCGGCTATGCCGAGCACATTCCACCCCGACCAACCGCTCAGATTATAGGTTCCAGCATTAACCCACACCGACGGTGTCGACTTCAGAGCACGTTCCATCTTTACGGTACAACCGACCGAGCCATTGCTCGATATGAGCATCAATATTTTCTTCAAATATGTGTATATCTTACACTTACCCGTATCAAACGTTATGCGCAATCCCGCACCGGCTGTCCGGTGTGGAGACGCTGTCGACCCCTTGCCTATAACAAAACTGGATACTACATTACCGCCCATCGTCAACTGTAGCTTCTGAGCGTCGGTAGCACCATAATCTTTCCATGTCGTGCCGCCATCAGTCGAATATTCTACAGTGATACCCTCCGGCTTGGCTCCGGCAAAGCGGTTGGCGCCAAGTTCCGGAACAAGTGCGGCATCCAGCGGCCCGAAATCTCCGGAAATGCTACGGCCTCCCCACGCCAGATATCCCTCGGCGATTCCCGATACCGCCGTAGGTACCCCCGCGCTCAGAAACACCGGAAGATATGCACTACCCACGGTAGCAGTACCGACCTTAGTCACTGACCCATTTGTCAGCTTCGTGTTGATCTCAGACTCAGTATAGTACCGGCTATCGAGTATCGAGGAGTAGTTCCCGGCATGCAGCACATTGTTGCCTTTATACTGGAACATACTGTCAGCGACGGCAAGACAGGTGGACTCCGCCCACGGGGATGAACCCCAGCCGAGATACGTATACCGGAATGTATTGTTGCTTGCCATTAATGTGCCGACTCCGCCATTAGTACTCCCGGCTTGATTTAAAATGACAAGGCCAAGGGCAGACCCGCCGGTAGAGACATTATCATGCTGTACATATACGCTATAATTCTTGAACGTCTTTTTACCGGCGATCTCTTGGTGGGTCGATCGTGTCACATAGTCATTGTCGAAGTCCGTCAGCTCTTTTACCGAACCATCGGCCATAAGGAACTGCGTAGCTTTACCTCCGGCCTTGGCGATCTTGCCGTGAGCAGTCACATTGCCAAGCACAAAATCTGCCCAAGAAGTAGCTGAACCTGCATGCCAATTGAATGCTGATGGCGGCGTATAATCATCAGTAATAGCATTTATCTGCACATCTCCTACGTCAGACATAGGAGTGATAATAAAATTATCCGCCATTAAATGCATTCCAGCTGGTTGCGACTCTTTATAATCCCCTACGAATCCGATAAAGCCCGCAAAAGCAGAATAACTTTCATCTGGAAAAATAAGATATGGGGTAAGGATTGTGCCTCGCACATCAATGCCATTAGTCACCGTCAGCTCATAAATCGTGTCCCTGTCCTTGATGTATCGTTTTTCCAGACCCGCCAACAGACGGCCAAGTCCGGCATAGTCCAGTACCTTTAGTGCCATTTTAATGTTTCTTTTCTAATTGTTAAGTATTCAACGGAAACAGCCGCAACCCGCGACAAACGCCACGATGCGGGACAACCACAACGTCGCCCCATACACCGCAGCCACTGACAGATCACGACACCACACCGCCGGCAGCGATCAGCGCATCGATCTCTGCATTCGTGATCGAAACGATATCAGTTCGACGCAATACATTGTCAGTCAAATAGTCCTGAATATCTGATACCCTTCCATTAAGAGATATAATGGCTTCCTTATTGGTATTAACCTGATTTCTGAGGTCGCGAAAATCCCTACCGGCTGCCGTCACACTCTGCTCAAGATTGCTGATCTGGGAAGCGATATCGGCAAGCAGCCCCTGCAAAGTATCCGTATCAGTGATATTCGCCAGAAAAGCCACGATCTCATTGAACTTATTGATCGCACCGTCTGAATCAGATTCGATAAGACGCTCCAATGCAGTCACCTTAGTCTGCAATGCCGTGACATCAGACTGCGACACAAAAGTCGTCGGCAATGCCGACAGCTTATTCTTCAGCGCCGTAGTGAAATCCTCCGTCGACAGACCCTTACCTTGGAACTGACGCTTGATCAGTTTCTCGATGACATGCGCAAGACCCGCATAGTCAAGATGTTTTGTTGCCATATTCTATTTGTTTTGATTGTGAATAAATTCAATTTTCATTATCATCTGCGGTTGCCCTGTCTATGAGTGAATCGATCTCGTCTGTCGTAATAGCCGGAGCACCATCACCAGAACCAGAACCGCCACCATCACCCTCATAGCCCAGAACCCTAAGCATATTCGAGCCTGCATCATAACCATACAGACGATTTCCAAGCCGAAACAGCTTCTGCTCCGACGCATGGACAGCCCTGTCACCATCCATAAGATTATACTCCGGAACAGCAACTACACGGCCTACTATCGTAGGATCCTCCTCATTAGGCGTAATCTGACGGAATACACCGTCCCACGAACAGTAATACACACCGTCCAATCCCGATCTGATCAGATCCGTCGCATGCTCCAGGATCCCGACGAATGAAAGTATCCCGACGTCATTACGAAGCGCCTCTACCTTTTGAATAGCATCCGTTGCGCTATCAACCTCCACAGTATCCAGCCGTGTCTGCAATGCCTTTATTTGCTTTATCAATATGACGATCTGTTCGGCAATCTCCGAATAGCCTGATTTATTAGCCAAACACTGTCTATTGAGATAATCCAGTACAGCTGCAACAATTTCATTTGTGACACTTTCGGGATCTTCTGTATTTTCTATAAAGAGGATCAAGTCATCGATATATTGCTGTGTAGTAAGTGACATTATTATATTTTATCAGTTAAATTTAGCATCGAAATGACTGGAAAATATACGTGGCCTTACACTTTCCAACCCATCATTAATATCCTGCATAATCGAGATTTCCGGCTCAGCCACTTCCAGTTTCAGCATAAAGCTCATAGGCTGCTCAGATCTGTTATTATAAGTCAGATCCTCTATTGTCGGAATAACTTTTACAGGATAGGACTTCCAATCCAGCAGATAGACTTCTTCACTGGCAATCAAATCAGATAGTAGTCGCATTTCCTCAGAACGCTTTACACCAGTAGAAACCGACAGGATCTGTCGCCGTTCGATACGGGACCGCTCATTATAAAAATCATCTATAACCGGATCGTATCGCTTATACACAGAGTCCTCTCCATCCGGGTATTCATCGGCTACCGACATAGTACCAACGGCCTCCATAATCTCGAACACACCCAATGAATTGCGAAACTTCAACCGGTACCTCTCTTTTGCAGCATCACATTGCACTATGACAATACGACTCGCATATACTCGGTTACAATATACATCGATAACCGACGGAATGATTCCATGTTTCTCATAGAACAGTTTTCGTAACGCATCGATATCCAGCGCACAGATACCTTCATCCATAGTATCATCGCTTATACGTTCTCCAGTACAGGCATCGACAAACTCGTATAGATCACCGGTCTGTAACGAAAAGAAATACAACGGATATAGCTCTGTCTCCCGAATACAGATACACCATCCAGCGGTCCGGACAGTCATGAAAAAGTTGCACGCCGGATTCATAAACCGACATGCGAATATGTCTGTCTTCAAATTAGCCAACTGTCTGAAGTTCTGACGCGACACCCCACCAGGAATAACGATACGCTCCAATTCAGCATCAGAATAGCAATATTCAAAGAATGCATATAGTTTCCGGTTTGCCAGATCTCCAGAATCTTCTATCTGGACAAGAGGGGCATTATTCCCTACCGGTGGCTCCCTGAACCATTCCACACACGCATCGACAATCTCCGCCAGATTGATAGTCGCAGGTGGCGTAAATCGGCCATCATATATGCGCTTCCCATTATATTCGACATAGAATGTCCCGGCTTCTATTTCCGGATCATGCGATATAGAGCCTTCCCATTGAAATAAAATGGGATTTCGTGAAAAACTATATAATTCCGGAGATATCATATTAAAAAGCGGTCAATGTTATAGTCGCGACTTTATCGATATGTCCGACTTCATGTGTTACCGAATTGACAAAAGCTTCACGTTCAACACTCGGGGTTGTAAGGAATCTGTAAAATGTAGCACGCGATCCGGTATGATGCTTACGCCAGACTTCATACAACATGTCCACATCACGGACTTGCGGAGCAGAAACTATATTGTTAGCTTTCATAACACAAAAATGCTATGATTTCCAACTCTGGCAAAGGACTTGCTATTAGTCCAGCTTGCAGTAAGACGCACCTCATATTCAACCTCGATTGAGATCTGCCCTACAGCACATTCTCCAAGTTCCCAGTCATTGTCGCCAGGCTGTTGCGACACATCATGTATCACAAATATATCATACGTAGCCATCGCCTTGTATTTTTTGAAAAGCCCCTGCCCTTCCACTACCGGTTGCGGGAGTGACGGATCTGTATCCCAAACAGGCGGAATCCTCTCAATACGAACCGGGACAGCAGAATTGGCATTGATGCAGTAGTAGTCGCCTGGTGTACCATACTCCTTAAATCCGACCTTGGCAATATAGGCATTTGCCGCAGTTGATCTATTTGCAATACGCTCAAGTATCTGCAATTCATTGCCGTCATATTCATCAAACCACAGCTCCCAAACCAGATACCTCCCAGCAGGAGAGAACTCGGGGATCCCCTGCTCCGCATCAATATTATAATCGCCATGCGGCTGAATCACCCGCAATGTCATACCTACCGATACCGATGCTGCCGCCGGGAGTGAATAACTCGACTTATTGATCAGACACCTCACACCATCCATACTGACAGGAGCAAGAATATCCATACGCTGAAGATCGCTTTTGCGTATCCGAACCGGAACCTCGACAGACCGAGCACTATGCCGCAATATTTCATCGTATCCGCGCCAGAACCGAGAAAACAACCCATCTTTAAACTGAAACAATAGCGACAACGTATGTTCAGATCCGTCTGCAAACTTTACATTACGGCCTTGTGCCACTGCCGGAGAGAACCGGCCTACTGTACCGGTCGTTTTTTCATCAGATCCGGTAAAGGCAAACATGAAAGCAAGAGGCGTCGAGTCCTCATTCTTATTATCTTCGTCATCACACCCCTTAATATATGAATGATAGTGACGGGCTCCTGTAAGATACATCGGTGCAAATTCGTCGAATGAGGCCCATGGCAGTTTTACATGAGACACAGGGACCCATTCGTCGACACTCGACAACTCCATAGCATCCATGTCAGGTGTGGCCGGATCCCAGTTAAAGAAACTCGAACTGGATACCTTGACCTTTCCGTTATCATAATCAAGTTTATGCCAGCGGCAGGTACGAACTTCAAATGCCAGCCTTGGACGAATATCCGGGTCGGCAGCATCCTGATCGTCAGAACCCCAGTCGCCACGAACATCTGACCATGTCCAGTTTTCGATATCGGATCCAAAACGGACACCGTCCATATCGTATCCCCTCACAAACTCTTCGAACCGCTCATGGGTAGGTGCGGCACCTTCAATGGATGTAGAAGCCGACAGCCTGATATATTGTGGCGTCTCATAATTTACCAACGGGAATCCGGCCTTTATAGTCGACAGATCCAAAGCGATATCCTTGCGTAATATATCTTTAATAAAGGCCAGAGAAACTATTCTCCTATCAGCATCCAGATTGTAGACTAATCCAAAACGCACCCACAGGGCATTCATAAACTCATCGACAGTCACATCTGGCATAAGCTCCGCGTAATGCAACTGTCCAGTGCAACACACATCAGCTCCATTGTTCAATACCACCAGACGGGCCAGTTCGCGATCCGATTTAAACGGATTGTCGGCCAGACGACAACCCATATCGGCAAATATCAGCTCCAATATACGCCACACTCTTACAAATGGCGTACGACCATAGCAACTCGGCACTGTCACCTCTGTAACGACCCCATCGATTATACGTTTCACTGTACTCCTGTCATATATCCCACGGTCTCCGGGAGTATTAAGGATTTCCCAGTAATACTCCGTCTTTTTATTGTCACCGTTGCCACTATCGATACTCTCATTGTCAACAACAACCGGGAATAATGCCAGCTCATCGATCTGAGGATCGGCCGAAAGATACAAGCGGTCAGTAAACTCTATCATTTTAGCATCCGTACCAATATTTACAACAGGCATAGACGACAGTTCCGACAGTCGCTTTTTACTCCAGGCTGCATATACTGTAGAATTATCGAATCCTATATTGAATGATATCCCATCTTTCAGACTTGCCGAAGTAACATTCATTTTCCCATCACGCCGATATGCGCCGCATACAACCGACCACAGGCGACTGTCTCCATTGGGAGGGGCTCCTGCATCGAGACGATACGGAAACATGAGCATACGGCTATTGCGCCGTGTGGCAGGGACAGTAGCAGGGACCGACTGACTGCCACGGTCATTGAACACAGGACTGGAGTCTTCGATCTCTATAGAGAAATCAGATGGCAGATCGAGAGCTTCGCCGCCGGTTAGTATTTCGATCATAGCTGTTGATTATTTGTTGCGGGTAAACGGAGCCCGTGCGCGATCTATAGTATCTGATGCTTTTTCGATATCCTTATATACCACGTATGCACGGAGATTCTTCAATCCATCACGTAGCTCGTTGACTGCGGCTGCCAACTCTGAAGTATCAAACACCGGAGCCGTGGATGTAAATCCTCCATCAGCATAACCAGCGGAAGGAGTAGCGACGGGAATTCCGGAACCAAGAATCTTGTTTCGACGAATTGCCTCGATTGTTCCCACGGCATCGACCACCCGGGGGTTGTCCATAATCGGTTTGGGCACTACGTACTCGCCGCGATGAACGACACCCGCAACCTCGTAGCGGTCGCCGTCACCAGTATAGCCGCCATCAGAATAGCCCGACAGAACGCGCTGTGCTGTTGCCGGCGACGATCCAGAACCGCTGGCGGTTTTGCCAGGCTGCATATTCTTTATCTTATCGCGTTCCGCCTTGGCTGTAACCATCTGTGCCACTCCTGTAGCAGTCATCAACGCTGCGGCAGCTATGCCCCATGGAGTATAACCGAACTGAGCAAAGGTCTTTATCACACCAACTGCCGTGTCAGCAACAATCTGCGACACTTTGATTGCGAAATCGACATCAGCGTATTTCTTCTGGATCTCCAGCTTCTTGTTCTCCTTTTCCTCTTCGAGCGCTGCCGTATCCTCGCCGTTATTCTTAGCCTGTTGAATCAGCACATCATATTTAGCGTCACTTCTGGCAATCTCAGCATCCTGAATGGCCGAGAACATCGATGACATAGCCGAGGTATAATAATCTACATATTTCCCGACCCATTTGGTTTTGATGCCGAAAAGCGCTTGTTGATATTCTGTCTCAGTCATAAGTCCATTGTCAAATGCATTCTTCAATGCGTCCTTTTCAGCCTTCTGATCCTCGCCCCAAGTGGTGAGACCAAGGTTCTGACGACGGTTATAATTTTCGGAGTATTCGCTGTAATCTACGCCACCCAGACGCCGCTGCCGCTCCTTTTCAAGAGCAGCCACATCACCACCTTCCAAGTTTGCCAGTCGTATCAATGCATCATAAACCTCATTTATCGCATCACGCTGTCGCCGATACTCTTTGGCCTTGTAATCCAGCCCCTCGGTGTTGGTCGAATATTCCCGCAGCTTTTCCTGCATCTTACCCGTATCAGTAAGTATATCCGACTGAGCCTTACGGATATCCACCGATACCTTTTCAAGAGTTTTGCGCTTATCTTCGGCCGAGATATAGTCCGCAGTATTCACTTCTTCATAATACCGCTTCAGCTCCTTCAGCCGGGATTCATGCGTGTTACGATCCAATGCCAACAGATACAGTTCGGCGCCTTCCTCGGATCGCTTCTGACCCAGGACCTCACGGTCTACGATCTGACGCTGTTGATCGTAGTACGTCTGTGCGGCGGCCAGACGCCGGCTGTGGTTCTCTGCAGCGTCCTGCGTCATCGCCTTATTGATCGCTTTCTGCGATTTCTGGATCTGAGCTTCAAGCTCATCCTCTCGCTTGGTTATCGCATTCAGCAGATCTATATTAGCCGCATCTGTTTCCGCCCGCAGATTCCCCAGAGCAACCAGCAATTCATCGCAATAACTTATCTCCTCCCGGGCTTTGGCGATCGCCTGGTCTATGGCCGGTCGGTCATCGGCACTCGCCTCGATCGAGCGTAGGCGTTTATTGTGGGCGGCATCGATCGGAGCGCTCAGACGCTCCAATATCTTACGCGCCTTTTCCTCTGCGGACTGTGCTCCTTCTACCACTGGAGCCTCTACGGTCTTGACAATATTTTCCTCTGTCGATGGTGCGAGAAGAGAGCCATCCGACAGTCCCTTGTCCATCCAGTCACGGAATTTATCGACAGCGTCCTGTGCAGCTGTATATGCTGCCTCTGCTGCATCCATCTTGTCAAGGCTCTCCTGCATATCCGTCGTTTTGCGGAACTGCCGGATATTTTTCCCTTGCTTCGCGTTATATCGACGAGAATATCCCGACATTTTCTTCTCGGCTGACCAGAAATTGGCAGTCTCCGTCTCTATGGTTTCATCCTTTTTGAAGCGGGCGTCTTCTGCTGCTGTAACCAGTTCCTGCAACTTGGACTCACTTGCCTTCCAGCGCATCTCCTTCTCCATCGATACCAGATAATCGTCGAGCGCTTTTTTATTCGCCTCATACTTGCCTGTGGTCTCATCGAGTTTGGCATTGTAACCCGGAATGATCTTATTCAATTCAGCTATGGCTTGCTTCCTGCGATCGAGCGATATACGTTCATTTTTTGCCACAAGCAGCAGACTGTCTATTTTGCTCTTGGTCTGGCCATACTGTGCGGCGGCATCCTTTTGGGCATCACTCCAGGCTTTTTGAGCATCAGCAGCTTCTTCAGCCTCTTTTTTGAACAGTCCAAACGCAGAGACTGCTGCCGCTATCACTGACAGAAGCAAGCCTATCGGATTGGCCTTGACCGTAATATTGAATAAGTGCATGGCCAGACGCGCCTTCTTTATATTGCCGGTCAGAAGTGCCTTTGCCAACGACACTGCCAGCAATGAAGCCCTATGAAGTTTGTGTACCAGTGTCTGAGCCTTGATAGCTGCGGTCTCGGCTATGGTCGATTTTGCCGAAAGTGCGGTATAAGTGTTATACAGCTTTTTCACCGGTATCAATGCCAGCAACGCTACCCTGTAAGCGATCAGGCCGGACAATAGAACCTTAATCACTCCACTGAACCGCTGCAGCACATCGATCCCTTTCCCGATCCATTCCACTACCAACGTGACTGCGTCGACCAATGATTTAAGAACCCCGCGTGACTCGTAAAACTTCAATATCACACCTTCGGCCGTTGACGCGAGGATATTCAGGGATCCCTGTACATTATAGCCCATCTCATCGCTCATCGCGTTGAACGACCCGGTGACTCCGGTCACTCCGTCACGCAGCTCCGACAACGTATCGATATTATTCAGGAATGTGGAGAACACGGCCACGCTACGCTTGTCGGTCAGTTCCAGAGCCGCATTGAGGTCGACACCATCACTATTCAATTGTTTCAATCCCGCCACCAGTTCATCCAGATTCTTGACCGGCGCCCCAAGTGTTTGAGCCAGTTTGCCACTGGAATCGGCCAGATTCAGCAGTATATTGCGGGTCGCAGTGGCCGCGCTGCTGGCATCGAAACCCGCATTGGCCAGAGTTCCCAACAGTGCGACAGTCTCCTGTATAGAGAAGCCAAAAGCATACGCAACAGGGCCTATCGTACTCATGGCACTTTGCAGATAGTTGAAATCGAGCGCCGATTTTGTTGTGCCGATCGCCAGTGTGGCCAGCATCTCACCGGAATCCTTGGCATCAATATTGAATATGCGCATCGATGCACCGGCAAATGCCGCTGCACTGGCCAGATCCGTACCTACGGCCTTGGCAAATTTCAGTACGTCAGCCTCCATCGCCGCGATCTGATCCTGCCCGAATCCGAGCTTGGCCAACTCAATCTGCAGGGAAGTAACCTGAGCTGCCGTATAGCTCGTAGTGGCACCCAGGCGGCGAGCTTCTTTCGTAAGCTCTTTTATACCGGCCTGATTGGTTCCCAATATTGCAGCCAGCTGCGAGTTTGCTTTCTCAAATTCGATGATAATACTGACCGCTCGTTTGAATGTACCTATTACTTGTGTAGTAATAGCCAACCCTATACCCATAAAAAAACCTTTTATGGTAGTGGCGATCTTATCGAGAGATAGAAACGAAGCCTTGAAACCACGAGTTGAAATCTGAGCCGCAGCAAATGCCTTCTCGGTTCGTCTGACCTCTTTCTCTAACGTCTTATATCGTTCCGGATCAATCGCTTTAGCGGTGTTATTTAGCTCGCGTTTAAGCCTTTTAAGCTCTTTTCCAAGTTGAGCGGCCGACATTGTAGAGAGGTCCAGTTTCTGACGCTCCGTTTCCATCGCACGCTTATTGGCCTCGATTTCTCGTGTATTAGACTTGATCGTTTCGTTCAGACGCTTAATCTCTATGGAGTGGTCTCCCTCGGTAGCCGCAAGGCGTGAGATCTCTTTCCGATATTCAGTATTCTGCTTCCTAAGCAGTTCCGTTGCCTTAGTCAGCCGATGAATCTCAGCCTGAGCTTTCTGTGCTTTTAGATCAACTTCAAATGATATTTTATCATTGGTCAGTTTTGCCATAACAAAGGGGATAATTTTGTTTCATGCAAAATTATCCCCTACATATCAGCCTGTGAAGGACACTATTTATTCAATATGTTATCGGCTGCTCCAAATCCAACTCCCATCATAAATCCGTCCGTGGCCGCTGTTTTATGATTGGGGGATGAATCGCTGAGAGCTTCGTCATCATCGTAATCGTGACTATGATCTCTGTCAAACTGATCCCAGTCCGGAGCATCTGAATCATATAACGGATCATTTTCTTTAATATAAGAAGAACCGTCCGCTTTCATTTTCATTACGTAAATATCAGGCTTCTCAGTCATGTGGTCGATCTCATGCTTATACCAAGCCCGGAACACTTCCCATCGATGAAGATTCCATTCCGGATAATTCCGGAATATCTCATTAAACTCTCTCATTGCACCAACGATACCTTCCGGATGCCCCCATTGCATTATAAACAGCATATGTTCCTTGACTTTCTCTGGGTCGGTTTCGAGGGTAGCCAACAAGTCCACCCCATTCTTATGCCGCCATATCAACTCTATGACGGCACATAATGCGACAAAGGTGCATATCGTAAAAAATATAGACAAAAAAAAGCCTGTAGCAGTAATGCCTCGTTGCATTCGGTATGCGACATAAAACCAACCAGCATATACAGCCAATAGTATAGACAATGTAACCAAACACCATCCTGAATTGTTCTTTTTCATAGTTCAAGTCCTTTCGTTAGCAGTTCCGTTATAAGTTGAGTAGTCGGAATATCTCGGCGCTCAGCTTCGTCACGTATGAGCGACAGCAGCCACGTCGGAAGTCGGACCGAAATCGCTTTCTTAGGCTCGCCGTCGGTAGCCTTACGTCCGGAGCCTTCGCGAGCTCCTCCGCTTCCAAGTCCTCCCATAGCAGTGTTATATTATTGTTTTCTGCAAAGTTAAACTATTATTTGGTATTGTCATACATTTTCATAATAAATTAAATATGCTATAAAACATATAAAAGAGAGGCTGTGTCAGTTCAGTTGACGACTAAGCCTCTCTTTTGGCGAAATATTGACTGGTTTTATAGCTGTGCTGTCGGTTCGTCATTAGCCGGATCGTCAAGCTCTGGCGGGTTTGAAAGTATCTGATAGTCGCGGCGCACAAACTGGAGCACTCTGATCAGCCGCATACTCTCTGAATCGGCCAGATCCAGATCGAGTACTATATGACGGACAAGAGTATCGATACCACTGTAGATCTCGGCTGTATAATCCGCACCGTTCTGGATATCCTCAAGCAGATCCGCTACCGATTCTGTGATCTGTGCACCTCCTACTTCTATTCTCATAGCTCACCCCCTTTCTCGCTGATGGTGACGTTGATAGACCCGCCTTCAAGGTGAATCTCGAAAGTGTTCCCGGTAAGTGATAAGGTAACTTTCTCCTGCACTGCGCAGATGTCATCGGCGAGTTCGGCCAGGATTGCGCGGAGTTTCGTCGACGATACCCGGCGCGATTGTTTTTTGTTGTTCATACTGTTATGTGTTTTGGCATTAAGACAGAAAAACGGCTGTCATATCCCGTTCGCCAAAACACATAACAGTTAACTCCGAAGAGCAAAAGTTATTAGGATATAACAGCCGTCTATGGCTTATGTATGGGCATAAAAAATGCCCGAATGTTTTCGAGCCTCTAACCGTGGCTCATCGGAATGGTCTAACCATTATGTGTTTTGGCATTACAAAGGTAGTCAAAAATTTGAATCTACAAAATAAAAACACCCCCGCCGTGATTGGCGAGGGTGCGGCCACTCTTGAAATGAAATGGACTGCTAAATCAAACAAGACGAAGAGCGGCCAGTTCTGAGCCGAGGCGATGAATACCGGACTCAATCCTTTCGAGCTGCTTGTCGGAGATCTGAGCGGCGCCGGAGCGATATTGACGCATGAGGCTGTCGTTAATGCCGAGATAGCGAGCGAGGGCGCTGACATTGAACATCGAGTAATATTCAAAGAGCGATGTGATGTCAAAGCGGAATTCTATTTCTTCGTTAAGAAATTCGGGAATATCATCTCCGATTTCATTGTACGACTGAAGGACTTCGTCAAGAGAGTTGAAAAAATCCTCCCTGGCTTCCTTTACAGAATCACCGGTGCCGATGAGCTGCACCTTATCGCCGGTGGTGTTATAGGCTATATATGAGCCGTCAGATTGTTTTTCTATGCTTACCTTCATATCGAGTGGGTGTTATGGGTTAATACTATTTTGAAAAGAGATGGAGGGAAGTTCCCTCCATCTCTTAAATTAGAAGCCGATTTGCTTTTTTAGAGCGTTCATCAGGCCTTTTCGGATTTCCTGCGAGCCGTGTCTTTCGACTATCAGACGCTCGCCGTTGTCATTGACGTAGATGTCATGTTTCTTACCGTGTGCGTAAAATCGGTAGCCCTTTTCGGTGGCAATTTTAATCAGTTCTTTTCATTTCATTGTGTCAAATATCTCGTTTGATTTAGCACTACAAAGATATAACGTTTTTGTTATACCGCCAAATTTTGGGGTGAACAAATAACGAAAATGTAATTTTTTTCAAGACTCAGACAAAAAAATACCCCCGCCGAGAATGGCGAGGGTGAAAGTCAAGACCAAAAGTCAAGAAGGTGTTAATGATATTATTTTTAATATCCAAATGAGCCGACAAAAAATAATCCCCACCGCACGACTCTATTGTTGAAAACTTTCGGCAATAGAGTCTTTAAATCGCTTCTGGAGCCAGTCGCGAAACTCATATCTGATATCAGCCAGTGTTTCACGATACAGCGTACCCCATATCGGCCGGTTGTATATCCGTTTATTGCCCAGATGCTTCATGTCAAGGAAACGGATCTGTATAGGATACGTTATATGCGCACGCACTCCGGATCCGTCCGATGATATCAGATAGTCCGGATTATTGATCGACGCCATCAGATCAGCACCACGGGACGCCCCCCGGCGACGTTCGGAGATTGAAATATCGGCCGACGCTATCATCCGCTGCTTCTCAAAAACAGACTGGATCCCCCGCTCGATCTGATCTTTGAGATACTGTATTTTCAGACCCTCAATTTCCATTGCGTCAATATGTCTTTATTCTAAATCCCAATGACCAACCGGCAAATCCGGCAAAAAACTCCGTTTCCGGCACAGTGTTAAGGGTCGACACATCGATATTCAGCAGCGGACATGGTTCCGTAAGATCTTGAAGAAGCAATGATTTCACGGCCTCTATGGCTGGCTGTGTTGATTCAAGCACAGCAAATGAGGTCTTACGCTGTGGATCATACTTCTCCATAACAAAAACCACACATTCATTACGTTCCCGCCAGGAATCAGCGCTTTTAGCCTCGGACTGCGCTGCCGGAGGTAAAAAGAACAGGGTGATCGATCCGGTGGCAAGCCCCTGAATTTTTTTTACCATCTCTTTATCGACAGTCACAGGCATAACTCCGGTTATATCAGAGATCCGGAAAGCAATACCCTCCCAGTATTCACGCAGTAAAGATAGGCTGATCATATCTGCCCGAAATAGTGGTTAGCCTCAAACGTCCTTCTTTTTACCAGCCCTGGCAGCACACGGCCTCCGGCATTGACATACTTGGCAAATTCCATACGTATAGCAGGATCCGAAGGGTCGGCCTTCACTCGCTTATACAGCGAAGAGTTGACCAACGCTCCAATGCCTATATTATAGGCAAGCGACACCAGTGCGTCAAACTGGCACGCCGAAAGCTGCACACCCCTGAACTGCCGTTCTACTTGCATGGCAAACTGCCGGATATCGGATTCAAACAGTCCGTCGGCCTGTGCCTGTGTGATCTTTTTCCCAGGTGTCACATCCGATCCGGTATGTCCGTAACCGATAGTTAAAACTCCGGCAGGGCATCGATAGGCGGTCAACTTGCACCCTTCCCATTCCTTTATTTTGTCTTTGATCAGTTTTGATAGTTCCATGATAACTCAATTTATTTAGATTTACGTTTCTCGTTCAAGTACTCAAACTTACATTTATACAGGTATATCAGTACCGGCCACATATCAGTCTGCTCAACCTCTTTTACATTTCCGAACAGCCCGGCAGTAGCTACCTCAAAAATTATGCCCGTCCATCCGGTTTTGTCATCAGGCCGAGAGCGGCCTGAACTTTTGAATATTATCCTTAGGTCAAGTTTCTGTCCGTTTATATCGATAGGTTCCGACATGATCGCCTTCCATACTGATGCCAGAAGCGTAGGCGCATGAAACAGTAGAAGTTCCGGCACTTCTTTATCGTCCGGGATATGATAGAGACGGCGGGCTATATGCGCATATCCGGCAGTTGCTTCCGCATCATCGGCATCCTCAAGACCGTCAAGCACTGTCAGACACTCGACAAACTCCCCGAATGTCACACCATCGAGCCAGTCGCCGGGTCCGGTAAACCCTCGGTATGAAGGCAACAGATTGACCGGAGTGTTGAAATCGAGTGTAACCCTATGTGCTCCGTCTTTACCTACTGGCTGCAAATATCCGTCGATCACCGTCATTTGCTCGTTCAGTTCCGCGATATATTCCGTCTTCAGAATTGTAAAATCCGTTTTTCCCATCCCTATCAGATACGAAAACCACCGGATCCGGAAATACTCCACATTGATAGTCCCCGAACCCAAGGCGGACGCCAGACAGCAGTAATATTCGTACTGTTCCGGTGTCAGTTCCGACACATGAGCCGGTATTTCGACGGTTTTGCCGCGCGTTGAGATCGATACCATCAGAAAGACATGCCTTTATGGTGAATGATCGGACCAGGTACAAAATGATCCACACTGTCTCCTTCGGCATCCAGTTCCGCCACGAGCTGCTGGAGATGATCTAAATTCCGTTGTGCATCGGCGCCTAATGAAGCCGCGACAGATGCACGCGCAGACTGTTCTGCACGGAGGCGAGATTTCACAGGCTGCGACTGCTGGATCTGAACTACGCCTTCAGGAATAACCTCTACCGGCAGACGCTCCACAGCTTTCTTCATCGTCAATAAGGCTACAGCTCTCGATGCCGTTTCTTTCAGAAGCTCCGAAAGCACCGGATCACCATCCAGAAGCGCGGCCAGATATTTACGCCCAAGAACCGGAGCCACCTCTGCACCTTGAACTTCACGGATGATAGGCAAAAGCGTCACAAACAAACGGTGGGAACCGATATTGTAGTATTCATCAAACTCCTCTTTACTCCGGATCAGAAGCCCCTCGCGCTGGCGGTATTTCCTTGACAATAACCACGCCGGATACTTACTGCGATCAAGAACTTCCACAAGCGCATCAGCCGCCTCATAAGCCAAACGCGTTATATTTTCTTCATCCTTGAACTCCTGTAGTGCAGTAAGTCCTTTTTCATTTTCCCCAAGGCGGCGGGATCTGCCGGTCTCATCATGCTGTGCGTCGAGCGTTGGTATGATCTTCAGCCATGCGAAATAAGCCACAGCCTGTTGCAGATACCCAAGAACTTCAGCAGCTACATCCACGTCAACCCCATCCGGAACTTGGCTGTTTTTATAGAAATCAGCAAGCGAGACAACCGCCTCATGACCGACTATCGCCTCTACGTCACGTATACCAAACGGCAGTACCGGTTCCCATTTGTCAAAAGAGATTCCGTTGGATATCAGTCCTACAGCGGCAACAATTTCAGCGCTGCCGTTGCCATCACGGTTAAACAGTTTAATATCATTACGCATTTTCTTTCACTCGGTTTTCAGGGTTGATATTCTTCTCGGCCTCGACCACTGTACGATACAGGCCGATCCTGATATCGGTTCCGGGATGATTAATGTCGATCATCTGCTGAAACGGCTTGCATAACACCATATCCGGCACAGCAGTCTCTGTAGCGTTGTATACCTTTAACGCATATAGCTTCTCGGATCCGGAGCCCAGCTTCGTATCGAGTATGAGATTGGACAAAGACGGATCCAGCCCGAATCCGGAAGTGGCAGCGGCCTCCGACTTCTTGCAGATTGAGACCTGCGCTTCGATATATTCCTTTAGCTTGTTATCAATGGACGTGATCTTCCAGCCTTCAAAATTGTTGGCCTCGGCATTCCAAAACTGCGACGTATGCAGGAATTTCCCGGCATTTTCACGACCCGACATTGACGATGCAAATTTCTCCATAGCCTCGTCCTTGAAATCTTCGAGCATCTTGGCTGTATATGGGATATTACGCTGCTCACATATTCGCTTTATATGTTCCTCTGCCCGATCCCAATACGACTGCGGCGACTCTATGTGCTTAGATATAGCAGCGGCATTCTGATTGTATGCCGCCAGTAGCGGTGCGAGAGTGCCGGCAAGCTCCAGCCAGTCGAAAGCCCCAATAAAACGCGGAACGCTGTAATGGTCGTGGTTGTAGCTGTATATGTTGTAATACGCCAGTGATACCGGATATTTCAGCGGATCCGACGGATCGAACAGAGGGTACACATGCGACGTTTCCGGCGAGGCTACAGGCCAGTCGGCAACCATAGCCCGAGTCGGCAACTTGTTCTCTCCCGGCCATACGAACCGGACTTTACCTGCCGGGACATGATCCACGCGCACCATTCTTCCTGAACCTACGCGCGTACCGCGCGAACGGGTGAACTTTACCCAGAATCCTTCAAGATGGCACAGGTCGATCAGACAGCGGTGCATCTGAGTGAGATAATCGGTAGCCTTCAATTCGGAGACAATCTTTTCGTCGACGGTCCACGCCCGGTAAAACACATTTGAGCCATCGACAGCATCACGGTACAATCGGGGGCCTTCGCCCCATTGCAATCCGGCTTTCTTACCCATAATACCCTCTCCTGCATAGAACTTTTCAAGCAAAGAACACACACGTCCGGGCATGTCGTTGTCATTTCCGAACGGGATAATCGGGATCCCGTTTACATTCATGTACTTATAGCCGAGCGATCCCATAGATCCACCTCGTACAATATATGACGAGGGCATCCATCCACGGGAGGCTGCATTTAGAGTAAAGGTATATATCTCTCCGGCGCCATTAGCGACAAATCCAAAATTTCCACTTCTTCGTATCATCTCGATATATTTAATTTAATACAGTCCGGCGTCCATTGAACTCCATGATCAGAGGTTGCCAGCAGTTGCGGGCAAGACCCGATTCCGTATCTGTGAAAAATAACTTATAACTGGCTGCATCTACCCGTTCGTCGGACGCTTTAGGCCGAAGTCTGGCTGCATTGACCGTGACCAGATCGCCACCGCTGCGTGTCTGACGATTCCACTTCCTGAACTTCATGGCAAACGTACCGCCGGACATACTTATCCGCTTCATCTGCTCTATAGCTTCGTATAAGTCTATTGTCAACTCCGGCTCCATAATTTCAAAAAGTAACATACAACACAAATAGTCAGTATCGATATGATCCACCTTGTCACCATCGTGGTACCGATATCCGTCTTTGTTTCCTCCGTTTCCTCTTCGACGGAATGAATCGTACCGACAGTGGTGCCACTGTGCGATACATTCTGAAGCGACAGCCTCTGCCTCGCTGCCGTTGACATCGACGAACGCACTGCACGATCGATCCTGTGATTCCATTCGATCGTACATGGATTCCCCAGTGAATCTCTGCGGATCTCAATGCGACCTCTGCCCGTGACCACGCATTCGGTAGTGTCGCGTCCGGTATCCGTTTTACATAGTTCGGCAACGACTGAATCAACACGCTCCGACTCCCGGATCTCACTATGAGTCTCCACGGATGACGTTCTGGTTGCATGACGACTACTACGACAGCCAGTACAGGCACACAGAAAGCATATACAGCACACGACAACAATGCGATAATATATTTCATACCATTTCATATCTACTACTATACATTATCACGCGGTACGATCTCATCAAGACGTTCACGCACATTAGCTTTGAATTTATCGAGCTCATTGTCATAATGGATTGAGATGCCAAGCAATGATGCTACAAATATGCAGATACTCCCAAATGCAGTCAGTACAGAGGCATGGATCTCGCCCTCTGGAGGAAGAAACAAACCGGTAAACAGCAATGTGATGCCGGCTGCCATCGTAAATACTGCCAAACCGGATATCAGAACTTCCTTAAACGAGAGTTTATCAAATTCTTGTTTCAAGTGTCTCATAATTCTACGACCAAAATCATACTGCAAAACTCTACATAATCGCGCGCGAGCCGAAGGACACCATAAACACAACTACGGCACCTACTTCTCAGCAGATGCCGTAGTCAAAATGTAAAAAAATGTATCGTAAAAGAGGGGTGAAATCAACATTATTATTCATCACCGGCTTCATCGCCTGGCAACGATGAGCGACATTCGTCCGTCGATTCACCCTTAGTCCCGGCAAGCGCTTTAAGATCCATGCGGATCGAATCAATCACACGAAGTGTATGAATGGCCTCTGTATCGTCCATGCCGATCTCATCGCTCTGATGGAGTATGAACGACGACAGGCGGTCAAGAGTCTCACGATAGTACTGGTATGTTCCTTTACTGTGCTGAAGATCATTAATTACACGTATTGCTTCGGCCGACAAGTTGATGTTATTATCCATAATTATTTATCAGTTTCTGGTTTGACGAATTATTTTGATGGCCAAACGCACCGACCACGGTGTAAATCCGCAGAGGAAAGCAATAGCGCCATACAGAACCGCGCGATCATGGCCAATCACTGCACCAATATAGGTAAGCAAAGCGGCAGTTATACTTGCAAATATAAAGAAACTTTCCGAGGTGAGGTAAATAATGCCTCTTAGCAGTAATCTATATACCGATATACGATTCGCGATCGTCGGGAACGGCAATGTCTGAACTGTTTCCATTGTAGCTCGATGTATTGAGATTTGACATAAACACAGAAAAGGCGGCCGTCCTCTCCATGTTGTCAAGATATCCAAGGGACCGACGAAAAAGCCGAGTTACTATGGAGGAGAAGGCAGCCGCCTATTATTCCGATATGTTTGGTATGAGATTTTACTCCCACCCTAAATGGGGCATAAAAAATGCCCGAATAAATTTCGAGCCGATTCTCTCGGCCTTTCGGAGATCAACCCCGAATATCTTGACAAGGGCAAAAGTAAAACATAAAAAGTGAACAAAAAAAAAAAACAGTTAATAAAAGTTATCAACACAGGTAAAGAAAACGCCGCAACCTACAGGTCGCGGCGCATCTGAACAATTGAGATATTATTATATCTCTTCACTTACTGTCTGGTTGCCTATATATTTCTCGGCAGCTTCCACGAGTATTGCAAATCCCCATACGATGAGAGGTAATACTATAGAAGCTATCAACAAATAAAGTGACAGCCACGACGAAACAGTGGTTTCTATTTCATACTTAGAACCGGAACGTAATGTAGGCTCAGTGAAATATGTTATGCCCGCTGCTGCCAGACCAGCAACCAACAATACAACAGACAACACTTTCAATAAATACGAACAAGAGCACTTTTCTCTAATTCGCTCCGAAAGGCTTGGACGATCCCAATAGTCCGAATCATAATTACTAATTTCTTCATTCATTTAGGTATAAATTTAAATTTGCTTCGCCAGCTCTCGGATAATTGACAGCCTAAAAATACACAAATTAATTTATTGGTCGCGTATAAAGCACGTTTTTGAGGATTTTTTTTGCTCTCAAAAGCAGCAATCACCTATCATCAACCAGATTATATTTACCTGAATCAACAAAAATGAAAACCGACACAACACGAAGCGCGGGCCGCTCTGACGAGGAAAAGTACTTACCACCCCTTACCGGTAGTGAAATATGAGTTTTTCGATATGTTACAGTGTGTGAGCTTATGGAGATCCACACAATGAAACGCCCGGCAACCACTACGATCGTCGGGCGTCAAATCATATATAATATTGATCAGAACACTATCGATACCGGTCTGCCATCCATTGCTCAGCCATTTCGGCAGCTCCAGGAGCAACAGATCCGGATGGTCTTACAGCATTCAACCACTCACGACGCATCATCAGATATTTGAACGCATCGGAGAAGTTCGTAGATAATCTGGGCAGTTTCCTGGCTTCAAGTTTCTCTGTCTTCTTCACCTTGGCCACAATCTTAACGGATCCACGATAACGCACCTCTGCCTTAGCACCCTCAATACTCGAGATCATCTCCGGACAGTTAAGAGCATCGACCAGCAGCACAGGCAGACTCTTATTCTCTCCACGCATAAGCTCGTGCATAAAATCAAACTCCGCATTCTGCTTGATAATAGCTTGTTTGCGGGATCTCAGGATGACATTCCATCCGGTACGTCTCCCGTTAGCGTCCTTCTCGATAGCCTCCTTGATCTTGGTGGCATAGTCCTCGCCCTGTGCCTGAAAATTATTGCCGGCTCGATCATAAAACAGATGCAGCTCTTTGCACTGGTGTGGTGCGAAAAAAGACAGAAACTGATCGGCCAATTCCCTGAACCATCCCGGCGGTATCTCATAAAAGTTCTTATGCACCCTGTAGCGACGGCCATCATTCTGACCAATGACAAAGGAAAGCATATTGCCAAAGTCCATACCGCCATCAATCGGCCGGGATGGATCGAGATAGCGCAACTCTGCCGACGAAAAAGCGGCCTCTCCCGACATAGTTCCATCCAGATACTTATGTTTATCGGCAAACAACACATAGAACCGTGCATCGCGACGAACTCCCGGACGCATACCGAGCACCGACTTCAGAAACTCATGCAACTCCAAAGCTCCGTTATATAGACGCTTCGCATAATCGACAGTCAGGATATCAATATTGACGAAACTCGATATATTCATAAAGAATGTCTGCCCCTTGCGCAGTTTCAACAGCCCTTCCTCATAGTAGGCGATTTTCTTTTCCAGACGCGCGATCTTGCGCATATCCGGAACTGCCTCGCGGTTGATCCTGGTCTGCTTTATCCGTAACCGGTTTAATTCACCGGCTGCCTGTATTATCTTTATGATCCTGTCGGGATCCATCTCCGAGGCATAGCGAAAGAACCAGTCATATTCACCTTCAGTCACATCCGGCATATCCGTCGTAATGGTTACGCCGCCATATAGATGACACCGCCCGTAAGTGATGGCATCGCCACGGAGTATCGGCATGACTCGCGCTGCCCTGGAATCTGAGGCATATTTTGCCTCGTCAAAAAACAGATGTGCCACTGACTTGCCGGCAAGCAACGACGGATTATCCAGAGATCCGAGAAAGATCACCGATCCGTTCCAGAAAGAATACACATGCCGGTAGTCATCAACAATCACAGAGCAACGCCTACGCCATTCCTCCGGCGGACGCTTCCCTTTGATGTAATGTACCCCCTCGATAAGATTGCATAACTTCCACCCGTTCTGCACAGCCGGCATAATGTTGTCTACGAGATTGGAATATGTATTTGCAACAATAGTGATCGGCGCTCCAGGCATCAGCCTGACACACCGCTCCGATCTACGCGCTATAATAACAGTACTCTTGGCCACTCCTCGGCCTCCTATCGACACAAAGTTCGTCGTATCGATCCAGTCGCAAAATATAAGGGCATCGGATCCGAACTTTACCGGTACATCATTCAGATCATTCTTCTTCATCTCCGAACTCCTTAACGTCAGATATTATCCTTTCAAGCAAATTACGTTTCTTTATACCGGCATCTTCTTTGATACGGCGACGACTTATTTCCGGAATATCCGGTATCGAATCGATAAACGCTTCCAGTTCCTTGCGATCCGCCTTCGGAGCTCCCATGCTCTCCGGATCAGATGTATATAGCACCACAGGAGCGGCATCGAGAAGTTCCTGCGGAATTTCAGCACTCTGCTCGTCATAGCATCCACGCAGTTTTGCGGCTTCCACCAGATTGCTCTTGGCTTCTTTCAGTTTTCCCATCGATGCAGCAAGATTTGCCAGCTTGTCAAACCGCTCAGCATAAAAATTAGCCCATGCTTTGGGCCGCACATCATCTGCTGCATAGAAAAAGTTAAGCGCATCAGTATATACCCGGCGAGCCATCCAGTCCGACAGACCGTATGCATCCGACTTCAGGATCTTGATGATTCCGGATTTCGTTACTATACGATTCCCGCCTGGAAGCATCATGCGGGCATTAAGCCCACGCACCAATTCCATCAGATCGAAATAATCGCGTTCGGCCGGTGTCAGACTGCCAAGATCTCCGGTCTTCAGAATCCGCTCGATCTGGTGGGAATCAACCGCCTCAAAATCTATCCGGGAAGGTTTACGGGGTAAATTCATCATCATCCATATTATTAACCAGTACCGTATATCTTATGTCCTGCCTGACGTCCACCAAAGCCGCCACAGCTGCCACATTACCATTTTTAGCCGACGATTGCAACGACTTCACCACATCAGCCAGAACAACATCCAACGGAGCCAATGCTACATCACTATATGATACTGATTCATCCATACACACTAATTATAATGTTGAACTTTAGCCACAAGCCTGTCATAGCATTAAACCATATCATTTAGCTGAGAGCATCCGTCATATATCAATATCTTATTTTGCAACAAATGGAGGTGTTTATCCAGTATTGATATCTGATGACCCGCCTCTGATCGATCACACGGATGACAGCCAGAGCGCGATAGATACCGCATAAAATAGGACTTCGAGCGCTCTGCTGATTCAATATCAGCTATTACTTTTTTTTTCGACGGGATAGTTCGGCTTTTAATTCTCGCTTGCGAGCCGACCAATATTCAAGCGACGCGGCGGCCTTTTCATTTTCGTTTCCCTTGGCATTGCTTTCTGCCACTTTTTTCTTCTGCTTCGACTCCTGGGTCTGTGCGCTCTGGAGTTTACTGATAAGATCGACATCGGACATAGCCGACAAGTCCTCAGCTGCTGCTATCTCACGAAACTTGGCTGCCTTGCCGAGTACTGTTCCGTGATCGCGATAATACTCCAGTTCCTCCCAAATTTCTCGGTTTTTCAGATATTCGGATATTACCATCTCACAGTCTGAGGCCACAGTGGCGGCGTCAGCATCTCCGGTAGCCTGAAGCCGAGCAAACGCGGCCTTATAGTTCCCATAGGCTGTAAACATATCCGCAACCAGAACTTTCAATATGTCTGGACAGTCCGGATAATTAAGAAACGGATATTTTTCCCGAAAACGGATCATCTTCCTGACCGGTTCCGAAACCTCCTGATATTGTGACTCTATAGAATCCGGAGCCATTAATGCCGGAACCGACGTCGCTGATACATTAAGCGTTGGCACTTTAGCCAAGCGCGGTAATCGAGCAAACTCCGCTTCGGTAAGTCCGGCAAGTTTGCGAAGTTCATCCAACAGTATCTCACGAGTCGCTGCCGTTTCATCCACAGCAAACTGCCGTTTCAGACGCAAATTCAATCCATATCGCTGATACAGTGCCACCCCATCCGAGTAACAGCGGGGACCACTCAAGTATTCTACTATGCTTTGTTTATCTGTCTGTGTCATCCTGTAAAGCATTTATATCACAAATATCGATATCGGTAATTACCCTCGGAAGGACACAAAAAGATCCCCCGGAAAGATTCTATTCTCGGGGGATTTTGATACGGTAGGGATATCGATAGTCAACCGATTGGCTTCACAATCTCCACACGCATACCCAAAGCATCAATAATGCGATAAAACACGGTTACGCTTGGATTTATAAAGCCATTTTCTATCCTTGATATATAAGACTTGGTAACGTTAAGTTTAGCGGCGAGTTCGCTTTGAGTCATTTTTGCCTCTTTCCTTGATTCCTTTAGTATCTGGCCAGCATAAAAAGCCTCAGCCTCTTCGACGGATTTTTGCCATTCGAGGCTTCCTACTTTTCCGAAATTCTGTTCCAGAACCGGGGTATAATCCTCAATCATGTTATTTCTTGTTTCCATAATATTCTGCCTTAATTTTCAACGCTTTATTAATCTCACTGTTCGGAGTTTTTTGAGTTTTCTTCTGAAATCCATTGAAGAGAACGACAATATTTCCATTATCAAAAATGAAAAACACCCGATAAATATTACCATTCCACGTGGTACGCAGCTCAAACAAACCGTCGCGTATAGGTTTAACAAACTTTGCGGATAATCTTGGCTGTGTAGCCAGTAACAGCAAACCTTGATTTATCTTGAATTGTGTCTTATCATCAAGAGTCAACATGAACTCTTTGAAATAAATTCCGTATGTCGTAATCCTCCTTTCCATACTACAAAGCTACGAAAAGGTTTTAATATAATACAACTACGCAGAGCAAAAAGTTTCATTATAATACAAAAAATCCCTGCAGCCAATGCCACAGGGATAATCGTCAAATCGAAAATGTCAAGACACCTGGTAGCGGCTCTGCTCGATCCACACGATACCGCCATCGCCGGTATCGAACGCTCGAAGTGTGAGCTGAGATCCCTCCGATGCCGTAAACGACTTACCGCCACGGAGCAGAATCTTGCCTGCCGTATGGACTACAGTAGGAGTCTCGCCAGAGGTTCCCACCAGTGTTACTACTGCGGCATGAGTACCGCCGGATATGCTTTCTATCGTGGCTGCTCCGGCAGAGAGCTGATACTGACCTTCGGCAACAACAGTAACCTCCGTTGCCCCACTCTCAACGACTGATACCGGTTCTTCGAGGGTGACTGTACCTTTATAGATAAAGATATCATCACCCTTAGATATCTGCTCGAAAGTCATCTCATTAGTGTTGCCTTCATTGTTGCCGGTGTACGATGGTGTGAGCTTGCACGGATTGCAGATAGTTCCGATCAGATCGGCCGGTTTACCAGAGCAATAACGGATCACCACGATAAACTTGCGGTTGATATTGTTAGCCTTGAACTCACGCACTTCCTGCTCATTGCCGGGATGCTCGAATTTGACCGACGGAGTAAAACCGATTTTGTCGGTATCGCCTTCGGCTGCCGATGTGATCTCCACGGTTCCCTGTGTCATGTAGATCGAATAGCCATAGCGACCGGGCTTCAAAACGATATCATCGGCTATCACCACACCTTTTTCGTCGGGCGATGGCATAAACGCAATATCGTCGATATCGATCAGCATCAGCAGATCGCGCGGCTTAATACCTGTTCCGGGATTACCGGAAGCTCTCGGCACTGATTTTTTTACATACATAGCGTAATACTATTACAAAATTTAAACATTGGGAAAGATTGGTAACGGAGGGCAAAAGCTCATACAATTGCCCTCCGTGTATCAGAGTCTGCCGCGGGCTACCTCATAGAATTTGCCGTCCACAGCCTTCACCAGCTGAATGTAGGTTCCGGCTTTCAGGGTCATCGCTTTGGTCAGTACAAACTTATCGCCAGAAGCAATCGTCGATGCGTTTGTATTGCCGGAGCCATGTATGGTATACACTGTGCCCTCTACAGCATCGGCCAGATCTGTGATCGCTGTAGACTGAGTGTTATCGCCGGTGATGAACACCGTAGCACCCTGCACACTGGGAGCGGTCTCATCGGCTGGGAACTGGTATGATTCTGAAGCAGCCGAATTGCGTGAGATCTCGATGAACTTGTCATCAGCCCGTTTCATCAGTTTGATCACGTCGCCTTTGCTTGGAGTCCAGTCGGCTGAAAGCAGCGAGAACTTGCCATCGTTCTTGATCGATACACCGGCGTCGCCATCGGCACCGCACTTGATAGTCACGATCTGACCCACCTGTGCGTCTTTGATGTCAGTGATCTGGAACGACTTCGAGTTTGCGACTGTCACAATCGAGGAGTGAAGAAGCGCTGACGGATTGGAATCCTTGTCACCCTCGATAAAATAGGTATCGGGGCGATCATAGTCATTACACCATATAAGCTGACGGCTACCGTCCATATCCAGACGATTAGTGTACTTGTAGCCAACGGCCTCGGCCTGGATACTCTCCTTCCAGTTGCTCCATACCTTCATCGTCCAATCCTGCTGTTCGAGAGTGAAGCGGAGCATCTCGCCGGCAACATGATCAAATGTCTTGATATTGCCATCGATAGTCCAGAATATACGGTGATGGTTGTCGGCGTTCGGAATAGTAACTATGCGTACCGACGGGTACTCTTTCACATAGGTGATGTTCGCCTTGTAGTCGGTATTCTGGCCATAGTGCGTCTCGTTGTACTTGTGATACCACGGAAGCATAAATGACGGGATGTACAGCACAATCCTGCCCGAATCACGGAACACAGATGGGATCATACCGGTACCGAGATAGAATACCTCGCCGATATTACCCGGAGTTATGTGGGGAAGTTCAAACGGTTTGATCTGATATACAGTCTGACCGGTTGTGCCTCCGTCGGGTGTGAAATCGGTGTGACCGTCCACACGTTTGCGCAGATATTCATACAAGCCATCGGCTGCTTCCATCGCACGACCAGGCACATTGGGATCCGGATTCTTGCGAACACCGTTGACGTAACGGAGTTCCCTCTCGTTGTGCAGCGCTTTGGCGGTCTCAACGAGTAGATACTCGATAAAAGAGAGTTTTACAGGATTTGATCCCTCGCGGTTCAGATATCCGATCCAGCTCTTTTCAAGCGCTTTCAGACTCTTGAACTTGTGTGCGAACATTACGTCGTACATACGCAGGGTCTCGTGACCGAACTCGTATGAGCCTTTTGTCACCTTGTCAAAATCGCTCTCCTGGGAGTTGTCAGGCTGAGAGAACTCGCCAAGCCAGAGATTAGCCAGAGTATCGAGATCCTGATGGCCCGATTCTGTCGGGAACAGTCTGGTGATCGTGGGCAGTTCTACCAGGAACGACTGGATGCGCTGCGACCATGGGGTACGGTAAAAGGCGCCGAGATCGTCGCGCAGACGCTGGTAATCTACCGAGTTGGCGACAGCAACAGCCAGTTCCTGACCCTGTGCGGCCAAAAGTGCGGCACGGGCGCGTTTGTTATACGGACGATCCAGCGAGAACATTTCTCCGGGTAGTCCGCCGAGCTGCTGGGTATCATCGAGATTGAACGCCACCGGAGCACTGGCTGTACCGGCTCCCTTGCCAAGATCCGGCTCTGGAAGAGCCGACAGTATGCTCACTTTTTCATTTAACGCTGCAATTTCAGCCTCCTTGGCCTCTATGGCAGCAACATGAGAAGCCTTATCGGAAGCGGCCTGCTGTTTGAGAGCTTCCAGTTCTGCCGATTTAGCGGCCAGCTGATCGACAGCCTGGCCGAGCGCAGCGGCGACGACAGCCTCCTGGTGGGTAGATTTACCCTTTTTGTCGCCAGATGTGGCGGGAGCATTGAGATATGCCTGAAAATCATTCAGAAACCGATCGGAGAAGCCGTAACCTTTAAGAGTTGCGCATTCATCGTCAGACAGTTCCTTTTTCCCGTCGACTTCCTTAAATGCAGTCAAACCGAGAATACCGAGAATCGCTGGAATAAAATTTGCAAAATTCATGTCGATAAAATGTTGATAATTTGATTAATATAATTCGTTTGCCTTCCGGCTCGTTGCCTGCGCCAAAACCCACTTTACGGCATCCGCCAGACCGCCGAACTGATCTATATAGCCATTGGCCACTGCTTCATCGCCAGTAAACATCGCGCCACGAAACAGCGGCAGCTCCGGATCGTAGTCGATACCGAGATTGCGGGCTACAGTCTCGGCAAATACCTTATGGATCTTTTCGGCGCGTGCCTTCAACAGGGATTCATCGTTGTCATCGACGAGGGCACGGATCTCCTTGTTTTTAAGATCCGCTGTGTCTGGATAAATTTCCCGGTAATCAATACCGTTCATACGGAAATATTCCTTGAAGCTATAGTGCGTAATCACAACACCCACACTGCCGACTTCGCAGAGCGGCGAGGCTATAAATGTGCGGTCGCTTGCAGTTCCCAACCAGAAATGAGCAGAGGCCATGATTCCGGTTACTACTGTCGCGGTCGGCTTGGTACAGTTCTTAATGGCGGCGGCCGCCATGTCGAGGTGCGAAACCATACCGCCGGGTCCATCGATCACAAACACCAGACCGCATATATTCGGATTCAACTCTGCCGCCTCTACTATTCTGATAACCCATTCCGATTCCCACGAGTACAGAACTCCGGTCAGGGTGATCACCGCTATTGAGTCGACCGGAAGCGATATTTCGTCGAGCTCGTACCATTTGGCCATATATGGCGAGGCCGTTGCTCTGATAATACACTTGTCTTTATTCAGCTGCGACACGGCAGCATCTATATTGCCATGTATGATACTCGGCATCAGAAGCGACACGGTACTCTCTAAATCATGCCGCTGTATAGTCCAATTGTCGGAGAAAAATCGCTGTAGCTTATTCATGTAGCTATTTTTATCGCAAAATAGCTACAATTCAATTATGCACGGAAGGACTCTAATCGGCTATAAATGCATCAACTTCGGTATCTTCGCCAGTCAACTTGCCTGAAATGACTCCTTCCGATATAGTATAATCAAACGCTAACGGATAATCCGGAGAACCACAAACCCTGACATTACCCGATTCATCGACATACGTCGCTACTATGTGACTGAACTTGTATTTATGAATATTCGCCACCCTTTTTACCGACACATCCGACATCTCAAACGTGATCGTTTTCTTCACAATACCATCCTCGGCCTCCGTCGACACCTTGACGGTTCCTGGTATTTCACCAAGAGGATCACGGTCAGGAAGCTGCTTAATCCACACTTCCTGCCCAATCCGAGCAAACCGCATGATGCGAGACAGCGGTATCATTTTAAGGCTGTGACAGCATGAAATCGTTGAACGTGCCATATCAAATCATATAATCAATTAATAATCAACCAGTCGGCGTTTCACCGCCCAAATTCCGCAAAAAAAGGACAAAACAGCCAATATGGTAGGTAAAAAAATCCTGCTATATATGAACTTTTTTGCGTGAATATCCACGCTTGACTCTACGCCTCTGCTTATCGCGCCAACGCTGGTAGTTTTTGAGCAGAGCATCTTCCGATATCGATTCTATTGCATACCGACGCAAGAATACGTATACCGATTCCTTGAACTGGATACCGCGTATATGTTTGTTCTCGTCCATGAGATCGTGCAGCTCGGCCCACATCATCAGACGCATCTTCCCTCCAAGCAGACGAGCCGACCGCTGCGACAGGTAATTGAACTGTTCCGGACTCTTGCCGCCGGCATAGTTGGCCTCACGCCTGTCCGGCAATGCGAACTCCAGATTACCATCGTCAACCGGACAACCCACCGGACGTTTCTGAAGCAGATCATATATCAGTATATATATATCCAGACCCGGCGGGAATCTCACAGTATCGAGATCCGGATCAAAATACTTCCCACGGATATATTCGGCGACATATTGTTCCACGGTAATTTTTACAGTAATCATAACACAACGCTTAATTTCATTCCATAAATATACAATTATTCCTTAGACTCTGCAACTGTTTCCCATGACTATTTATCCAAATTTCCACGGTAGAGTTCAAATACGCACAAAATTTTTGTTACAGTGATACACCGATATAAATCATTATTACTAAACGCATTATCATCAAAACAGTTTTGTGATGCCGATTTGTTATAACACCCCGATTCTGATACCGCTACACCTGTATCAAACAGTGTCACAAACTCATTTTGTTTTGTTACCGATTTGTTACGTTATTTTGTTACCGCGCCTCCCTTATTTATTCTATTGATTTTTACTCTGTTACTCTTTCTTCAAACATACTGTTACAAAGTAACAAAAAAATATAGTAAAATTAAAGAGGGGGAAAATGGGGGAGTAAAAAACGGAGGGAAGAGGCATGCATCATTTATGCATAAATATACGCCTCACCCATCAATAATCGCATAAACATGCACATCAGGGTAATCAATACCACGTTTGCTCGATCCGGCATAGCAGCCAGAATGCAACAAGGGCGTCCGCTTCACAGCCGACGCCCACTGCTTCAGAAATCTATAATAAATATACTGTCTCTACTTCATTCGCTCTGATCGAGCGTAACCGCGGCTCAGATGGCCGATCTTCCCGATCTGCTATATCGTGAAATACTGCCCGTTTTTATAGCTGTGCGGTCGGTTGATCGTTGGCAGGATCGTCAAGCTCTGGCGGGTTTGAAAGTATCTGATAGTCGCGGCGCACAAACTGGAGCACTCTGATCAGCCGCATACTCTCTGAATCGGCCAGATCCAGATCGAGTACTATATGACGGACAAGAGTATCGATACCACTGTAGATCTCGGCTGTATAATCCGCATCGTTCTGGATATCCTCGAGCAGATCCGCTACCGATTCTGTGATCTGCGCACCTCCGACTTCTATTCTCATACGTTGCCTCCTTTCTCGCTTATGGTGATCGTAACGGTGCCCTCTGGCGTAGAGAACTGCACTGTGCCGTCAGATGTGCCGGTGACGAGTACCGACCGCAATCCGGCGCACATGTCGGTGCCGAGACCGGTAAGGAAATTGATGACTTGCATCGGGCTGACGCGGCGACTGCGCACGGCAGCGCTGGTGGTTGTGGGTAATGCGTTCATTGCATCGTGTATTGTTTGCAAGGCAGACAAAAAAACGGCTGCCGATCCGTTGCAAACAATACACGATGCTGTCTCTCGCGAGCGCAAAAGTATTCGGATGGCAGCCGTAAATCTATATATGGCTGGTATGTACGGGTATAAAAATAGCCCGCTGCGTATGTCGGGCATTGACCGCGCCCTGCGAGGTAGACTAACTACCGTGTATTGTTTGCACTGCAAATATACAACATGGTTTTAAGTAGCGCAACGTTTTTTACAAAAAAGCGCGGGATCTCTCCCGCGCCTACCGTTTTAATGAATGTTGTAGAAATCAAATATTATTCACACCAACGGTATTATATCCTGTTTGCAGCCTCAGTCAATCTACGCGCTATATCCAGTAATGACTCCTTTAACTTTTCTCGTTCTTCTTCATTAAACTCAAAAGGGCGGCCATTACCATTAACGTCGGTTCCAGACATTTTCTGATACAACCACGCACGAGAACGACCAAAATAATCTTTCGATACATTAGACCAGTTCACCACCATAAGAACGTCGGACAATTTCTTTTTCATTGTATCCATATTCGTAAATTTATAAAAGCCCCTTCCTCCATTGGAGGGGCTATCTGTTAATCTTCTGCTGTCGATCGATCTTTCAACTCTGCATATAGCTGATCGATATACATTTCAAACTCTTCGGATGGATTGTGCTTTGAGTTACGGAAGTTTCTCAGCGCCTCAATCAATTCTTTTTCTTTGTCGGTTAATTGTTTCATTGGCGTATTATTTATTTGATTTCTACACTACAAATGTACTAATCTTTTGCATAATACACAACACCCTCAGATACTTTTTTTCAAATATTGCACAAAAAAAAGCCCCCTAATCTCACGATCCGGGGACTGCAAACATAATACAAATTTATACCTATTGTAGTCAACTTGTAGATCCAATATCTATTCTGTATCAAAACTCAACCGGGGCTGTGAGCGCAAACGCTCGGCCTCGCGCACAGACCGTACATATATCATTTCCTTTACCTCCTTGACATGAGTAAACGGATTTTCAATGCGCCGGAGAATTCTGGATCCACTGTTGTACAGGTCGGCAGGATTCAGTTCCGACACATACGCACACGTATAGCAGAATGCCCGCAATGATTTCGAAAACTTCTGCATGGTAATCTTATTGACTCCGGAGAACGTTCTGTAATGGGCGAATGCAGTCTCCCGGACTATCTCTTTATCGAGATTGTCGCCGCCTTCTGCGAAATAATATTCAGCCCATTCTTTGAAGTTATCCGACATATCACGCAGATACTTACGGAAGATAATATTGTTCAGGTTAGGCTCGATCTTGACATTGATATGCGACACCGACAGATAGAATCGCACACACTGCATAATGAAGTTTATATCAGCCTCCCATTCCGCGGCTGTATATGATGGCATAAGCAAATCCTTATTGAAATCATCGCGGATCTGGCGGGTTTCACGATAGTCATTCTCCTCTGTACGCTGATGATAATAGTCCGAGAACACAACGTAAAGCATACGCTGCCTACTCGACGGATCAAACTCCTTAGGCACATAGTTGGTAGTAAAAGCAAACTTAGGAGCATCCTCAAACGGCAATGTAAAAAGTCGCTGTCCCTTACCGTTGACGGTCATATCCATACTTATGGAATCATAAAACGACTTGATCGGCAGATATTCAGCACAATCATCGACCAATATCATATCAGTAAACCGATCGACGCCATCATATTTAAATGAATTCTCCATCAGCTTAGGATCGCGACCCTCAAGTTTAACATAGTTAAGAAACTTCGTCAGCCCAACAAACATGAACGACTTTCCGCTACGACCGTTGCACTGATCATTCTCTCCTATCACATTGTCCATGGCATACGCCGCCCACGCTCTCGACGGCGACTTGAACCGGTGCATCATATAGCCTATAGTGAAAATCTTAGATATAAGGCACTGTTTCTGCTCTCGGATCTGAGCTTGAGTCAAATTGGGTCCGGCGATATCGAACTTATGTCGCGACCGGTATTCATCGGCCTCAGGACCTTCGCAGCATTCCAGCCCGTACTCCAGTTCCTGACGCCAGTATATCCTCGACGAATTGATCAAGTAGCTGAAATACTTCGACGCTGTGTTATGTACCGTTATGTCATAATCCTCACTCTTGTACGGATCACCGCCGTTGGTGATCTCAAACATATCCGGCAGAACCGAGGGTGTATGGTGAAGCACACGACTATCCCATACATAATGGCTCAACGAAGCTCGACGGCTTTCATAACGCACAATACCGGTTGCCGTAACCTCCATTGTGCAATTGTCAAAATAAAAAAGCTGGCTGTGTTCCGTACAGCAGGAGAAGTCCAGTTGTATCTCCGTAAGCGCCTCCATCGACGCACCCGAAAGAAAAGGCGTTGTGAGAATAAGATTTCGGAGATCTCGCGGCTGAGCGGTCTCTATGGCCCAGTTGTACACAAATTCTCTGATGATTTTAGGAGTTACCGGCTTTACTACATTGCCTGTAATCTTTATGAATCTGACTATTTCCGAGCAGCCGTCTTTCAATGTATAGAAACCGCTCAGTTTAAGAAACTCGTGCAGACAGGTTATATCGATGCTGTATTTACGCTCCCCTGTCTTGCTATTATACCGCACTGTCCAGAACTTGGCCGGAGTGGCCAGCTCCAGAAGACCACGAAAATCGCTGTTCTGCTTCCAGATCTCCATCCAGTCCCGGAAATCCTTTCGGGGATTGCCTCTGTTGTCTTTGTATTGCGACAGTTTTGACGGCAGCCATATCGTATGTATATCGATAAAACGCAATGCGAGCTCAGTTCCTTTTAACCGGCCTGTAGGATCGATATCGGGTATATTATACACCGTTTCTACATACTTGGTTATCTGTTTGTATTCTGCATCCGACACCTGATATGTCTCCGAATTGAACCACAAAGGATGATACCCCAATGACCGGACACATAATGAATCCCGTTCACCGGAACATATCACAGCTTCCGGTAGTTTCTTTTCTTTATAGGACTTACCCTCATTGGCTGGATCTGTATTAAACGCCCGTTCCTCTGCCTCATTGAAAGCCGTATACGCTGCAGCCAGTTCAAACAGACCATTCACATAACTCTGCGGCTTTTTACCCTTAGGCTGATATTGGAATCGCCACTGTTTTTCAGGATTTAACGGTTCATATATTTTATAGAACCGATCCATTTTGCCATCAGATCCCGTAAACCAGCACTCACGCATGAATATAGGATAATGCTCATTGGAATATTTGTATGTGGCTTCACGGTTCTTAACGGTAACTATGTAATTGACCCTATACCAATGGAGAGCTTTCAGATGCTCAGGAGTGACACGCGGCCCCATTACTTCACATTCACCCGCCGTAAACTCCTGGTCGATGTCCCATGAACACGATCCATCGGCCTGATCGGCCACTGCCGGCTGTTTTCGCACATCCGGTCGATTCACTGATCTACTGATCTCATCCGATATGTTGAAGATCGAAGCCAGATCCAAAACGGCCTCGGCAAAACTGATTCCTTTGGCTTCCATGTGGATCTGGATCGGATCTATAGCCCGGCCTTCGCCTCCAAAATCTGTGAGTTTCCAGACATTTCCGCCTTTATATGGATACAGACGTAATCTGGCACTTGGTGTCCGTTCATCAGAACGTGCTTTAAATGGCTTGTTTGATCTGGCAGCTTCCAATGCCTCGGAATAGTGCAACGCTATGATGCTCAAGCCATCGTCTGTAGCTGCATACAGTTTTTCGGGGGTTATCATACAAGGTGACGAAATATATAGTTACAAATTTTTAGTCCAATTTACCCCCCCCACATTTTTCATTTTTTGTAAGAGAGGTAACATATTTGCAAATTGACTGGCTACAGCGCATGCCGGGAAGGACAAAAAGGGAATTCGATTAATCATGGCTTCCGGTGCTTATGTAAAAGAGATATCGATGCCTCACAACCATATACGGAACTCAACACACTGGCCATGTCATCGATCAGAGTAATCGCATCCTGCTGTTCGTCGGTCTCCAGTCTGATTATTGTATTGCCAGAATTCGTTCTACGGGTTACAGATCTCACCATAACTCTATCGATAGCGTTAATTGCATCAGCCAGTATCATGTCATTATCGAATGTTCCAATAACCAACAACCATTCGCCAGGATGCACACAGTTCAGAAGACCAAACAGACGACCTTCCAGCTCAAAAGAGGCTTCAATCATATTTCTTTAGGTTGAATGACAAACAATTCATAACCAGACACCTCCATCGTTATACGGTTTATATCTCTGCGTGCCCGCATAGGAATACTAACCTTCGCTTGAATCCAAGCCTGTAATGTACTTTTTTTTATAAAACATTCCTCACATATACGGCGACGGATATTGGAATACTCTCCATGTGGGACAGTATCAAGCCAAGCACGCAAAGTTGTCACATCTCTTCGGGTGTCTTTTTCTTCCTCCATTTTGCTATTTCAATTAATATTACTATTTTTATTCAGCAAACATAGCAAATAAATACCGTAATCAGTATTTTTTTACCCGTTAATAAATATTAAAACATTATACTACAATGGCTAATCTTACACTAATCAGAGACCTATGCGAGCGCAAAAAAATCACCATACGAGAACTCGCTCAGAAAGTAGGACGTGACGAAAGTTCCATTCAAAGTGCCATACGTCGCGGATCGACCAACTCCAACACAATCGAACTAATAGCAAAAGAATTAGGTGTACCCGCCGGTTATTTTTTTGACGGATTTGCAGCGGATGATTCTTCTGAATTACGTCGCGAAATCGAACATTTAAGAACTTTATTAGCCGAAAAAGAACGCACTATCGACATCTTAATGAGCGACAGGAAAGCCAAAAAGTAGCATTTAACGTGCTACTTCACAGGAATTAAACGCCTTATAAATCTCGGACAAATTCCGGACAAAACAGCCCATTTTCAAGCAAGCAGCACAATTGATTATCAGCGTATTAACTCTCCCAGAATGGTATTTCACAAGTCCTGTCCCCGCCACAAAGAGAGTCACAGATTTCTGCGGCTCTTTTTTTATTTTAGCGATTCAAACTCCAACAAACCCATTATAGCGATTCTACCGAAATGGAAACAGAACGGCTTATACTACGTCCATGGCATGAGGATGATGCCGATGCTCTCTACCGATATGCAAGCGATCCGGCCATAGGATCAGCCGCCGGATGGCCACCACATACATCGGCGCATAGTAATAAACCTGTGTTTAGGCATATATATTGCACAGGCGGAATAT
>CAOKFI010000021.1 GCA_948467675.1 uncultured Porphyromonadaceae bacterium | reverse complement strand
ACTATGGCGGTGTATTCAGTATGTCAAAGGTACAAATTTAAAAGCAAGTCACAACCCTTTCTCACTGCATTCCCAATACTATGGCGGTGTATTCAGTATGTCAAAGGTACAAATTTAAAAGCAAGTCACAACGAGAATTATACAGTACTCTCTCTGAATACGGTGTATTCAGTATGTCAAAGGTACAAATTTAAAAGCAAGTCACAACGGATATGTTCGGCGAAATTTTCGGTGCGATGCAGCTAATATGTCAATAAATTTTTTCGGCTTAAGGGTGCCATTGATCTCGTACGTGCTATAAGTTAGGGGTGGTTTGCCGGTTTGGTGGTTATAAGCTCGATAAAGCGGTTATGAATGCTTTTCTGACGGATAGAGTCGCTCGATATGTAGTATCTTGTGCCTTGCGCGTTATCTGACCACAGAGTATTGCCCTTGTCGGTGATTCTCATTATCGCATTTTGTTATATGTCCGTTGACAGACATTTTTCAACTGATAAATATGCTCAAAATTAAACTTGTATCGTCAAAATCCGGATTTAGGCCATACTTGCTGGCGAAGCCTATGGTACACAGCGCTATTGCAGTGCGTTAGAAAAACGGCCGGAAGGTCTCGAGTGTGAAACCTTCCGGCCGTGTGGTTATACCGCCGGTTCGGAACCGGGCAGGCCGGGTTGCGGCTGTTATTTCTTTGCGGCTTTCTTTTTGGGAGCGGGCTTTTCGGCTTCAGTTGCGGGCTCGGCTTTCGCCTTGCGAGTGCGCGGCTTCTTGGCGGCAGGTTCGGATTTCGGGGCCTGAGCCTCACGCAGACGATGTTCTTCGTTGATGTGCTCGATATTGAGACGCATCGATACGACTTCTTTGTTGAGTGTCTCTATTTCGCGAGCCTGATTGCGTATCGTGGTGAGCAACGAGTTGAGCTCCTCGTTCTCGATCGACAACGGGTATTGTTCCTCTACGCGCACTATGAAATCGGCAAGGACGTTCATATAGTTGGTGAAAGCCTGGAATGGCGTTTCATAGGGGCTGAAGTGAGAGTGTACCGCACCGTCGGCCATGTGCTTGGTACTCATATAGAAGAAATGGTCGCTTGCCTGAAGATACCAGTAGTCCTGTTTCAGACGGCGGTCATCGCACAGGCGCACACGTTCGGCTACGGAATAAAGTTTCTGAAACGCTTCGTTCTGCAAGCGGTTGCCAAGCCATGCTGATGTGTCGCGGGCTTCATCGGCCCATGATATCGGGTACATGATGCTAAGTTCGCCGACCGGTTTCAACTTCGATATGGCTTCGGATGGAGTCACGAACTCGATACCTCTTTCGGCCGCGAAACGAGGCAGAGCTTCAAGGAACTGGAATATACCGGTTTCACGAGACTGGAGTTCTCCGAATGTCTCGAGATTCATGAACAGGTTTACGATCTGTTCCTCTTGCGGAGTGGAAGCGATCCAGTCCATGTATTTGTCGGCAGTAAGCGGATATGCATCCCATTCGGTGTTGCTGAAACGGAATGCTATGTCATCGCTCAACTTGGAGTTCTTGAGCAGCAGCTTCAGTTTTGGTGCGCTTGCCGCTGAATATACATAGTTAGGCGATTTCCATCCGAGAATGTGTTTTGCGCCTTCGGTGATGACTCCCTTGTAGCCCATTTCAAGAATCTGCGGAGCCATCTCGTCGCAGTATATCAACTCTGTATTTCGGAGCACTTTAGGTTTCACTCCGAACATCTCGTGTAGTTTCTCGTCATGGATCTTGACCTGCTGTGCGAATTCTTCCGGATCCGCGAGCGATGCAAGTGAATGCGCGTATGTTTCGGCGAGGAATTCGACTTTACCGGTATCGGCGAGTTTTTTGAGAATGTCGATAAACTCCGGAGCATATTGTTCGCATTGTTCCAATGCAGTGCCCGTGATCGAGATAGCACAGCGGAATTTGCCGTTGCTGTCCTGGATCATTCTAAGCAGACTTTCGGCCGCCGGGATGTAACTCCGCTGTACTATGCGGGTGAGGATATCGTCATTGGCAAAGTCATCGTAGTAGTAATGGTCGTTGCCAATGTCGAAGAAGCGATATCTTTTAAGCCTGAACGGCTGATGGATCTGGAAATAGAAACAGATTGCTTTCATTGTATTATAATCGGATGATCGGGTAGTTTTAAATAGGTTAGTAGTTTTTAAGGACGTTGCGGTATATGTCGATGACTTTGGCTCCGGCTTTGTCCCAGGTTATTCTGTTGACTTCGGCGAGTCCGTCCTCCTTGAGCTGCTTGTGCATGGCAGGATATGATATGATGGAATATATCGCATCGGCCATAGCGTCGATGTCCCAATAGTCGGTCTTGATGACATTGCTGAGTATTTCGGCGCAACCGCTCTGTTTCGATATGATTGACGGTACACCCATCTGCATGGCTTCAAGTGGCGAAATGCCGAACGGTTCGGACACGGATGGCATCACATATACGTCGCTCGCTTTTAGCATTTCGTAGACTTGCTTTCCTTTCTGAAATCCCGGGAAATGGAAGCGGTCGGCAATGCCGCGCTCTGCGGCAAGGGTTATCATCTTGTCCATCATGTCGCCGCTGCCGGCCATCACGAACCGTACATTGTGGTGGTTCTTGAGTACTTTTGCTGCGGCTTCGACGAAGTATTCCGGACCTTTCTGCATGGTTATGCGTCCGAGGAATGTCACGACTTTCTCCTTGGGTTTGCTCACTTCTACGGCAAGCAGTTCCGGACTCAGGGGCTCTACGGCATTGTGTACGGTGGTCACTTTGGCCGGATCGATACCATATTTCTCAATTACGGTCTGACGTGTGAGGTTGCTTACCGTTATGATATGATCGGCGTGTGTCATACCATCGCGCTCGATGTTGAACACTGTCGGGTTGACATTGCCTCTCGAACGGTCGAAGTCGGTTGCATGGACATGGATTACAAGCGGTTTTCCGGTCACTTGCTTGGCGTGTATTCCTGCTGGGTAAGTAAGCCAGTCATGCGAGTGTATTATGTCGAAATCGAGAGTGCGAGCCACGACACCTGCCATGATCGAGTAGTTGTTGATTTCCTCGAGCAGATTGTCGGGATACCGGCCGGAAAATTCAATACATCCGAGATCGTTGGTGCGCATATAGTTGAAGTCGGCGTATATGTGGTCGCGCAAACGGAAATACATGTCGGGATCCATGAGCTTGCCTATGCGTGATTCCACATAGTCGCGGCTCACGTCGCGCCATGCTACCGGAACCTGCGATGCGCCTATTATGTTGGCGAACCCTTTTTCTTCATCGCCGAAAGGTTTGGGAATCACAAAAGTTATATCCATATCGCCACATTCCCACATTCCCTTTGTGAGACCGTAGCTGGCGGTTCCGAGACCGCCAAGGATGTGAGGCGGGAATTCCCACCCGAACATTAATGCTTTCATGATCGGCTCTATTACATGTTAAGTTTTTTCAACATGCGGAGTGTGCGTAACACACCTGCAATGTTGGTTGCGTGACTTATGGCTCCCCGTCCTCCGAATGGCGGGTTGCCGTCGTAGAGCTGCGACAGAGATCCGATACAGCCTTGCGACATCTCGTCTTCAAATCCTATGAGCATACGGTCTATGTAGCTTACGCCGCTCATGCCGAATACCCTTATATATGCGTCGGCATAGAAACTTATCAGCCATGGCCTGGCCGGCCCCTGGTGCAGTGCCAGCTCCCGTTCCTCAGGCGATCCGAGATAAAATGGGCGGTAGCCGTAGCTTTTTGGCGACAGGGTGCGCAAGCCTTTAGGGGTAAGCAACTCTCGGGTGACTACGTCGAGTACTCCTTTGCGCTGCCGGCGGTCGAGCGGCGAATAGTCGAGACCGATAGCTATTGCCATATTTGGACGTACTGAAGGATCTGCATACGATCCGTTGACATAGTCGTACAGGTATCCGTAGCCGTTCAGGAACATGTCGATAAACGGCTGCTTCATTTTTTCGGCATATTCGATCCAACGCTGCCGGCGCTGATCCAGGGTATTATTGCCTTCAGCCATGGATATGCCTTGCATGAGAGCGTTATACCATAGTGCGTTGAATTCCACGAGATATCCCGAGCGAGGTATCACCGGACGGCCGTGAAGCGATGAATTCATCCAGGACACTGGCGATGTCTCTCCAAGCGACGACACCAGGCCATTGGCGTCGACCGCCAGATTAGGATGGCCTCCGTCTATGATATAATCGAGAATGTGGGTTACAAGTTCCATGTATTTCTCGCGGGCTTCATCCATGCTGACCGACTTGGCATATTGCTGGATTGACCATATGGCCCATAGCGGGATGTCGGGAAGGTCTATGCCGTGTATGCGTTTGTCGATCTCTCCGGAATCCATGAACCGCGTAAGCGCTCTTGCGGCAGTGTGCATGATTGCTTCAAAATCGCCTTTATGGTCTATTGCAAGCGTATTGCCGGGCAACGACATGAATGTGTTGCGGGCAAGGACTGTGCCCCATGGATATCCCGAGAGCATGTATTCGTTTTCTCCGTCTTTCAGATATAGCTGTTTGGCCGAATTCTTAAGACAGTTGAAGAAACTGGTACGGGCGGTACGGCTTGCGATCTCTCCTTCATACATTTTATTGAGGGAACGTGGCGATGCTTCGGTTATGCCTGCCGAGAATATGATGGATTCCCCTTTTTTGATCGGAATCGAGAAGTAGCCTGGAACCCACAGGTCTTCGGTATACGGTATGCCGCGTTCCAGATCTTTTATATATTCAATATCGTTGTACCAGTGAGGGTCGTATACCCATTCGGGCTTACGGCTGAACTGCATGTACAGGGACGGGAATCCGGGATAAAGACAACAGGCGATACCATTGTTCACACCGATGCACTCGCTGTTGAGCTGATTGTTGATTTTTACGAGATCGTTTGCTTCGCGGAATGCGAGGAAAGGGCGAAACTGCAATGTCGTCGGAGAGTGGGCTTCGACCAGAGTGTATCGGATCAGGATCCTGTTTTCATGAGATATGAAAATCTTTTCTTTGGTCAGAATCACTCCTCCTACGCGGTAGGTGGTGCGAGGAATGCTTTCACAGTCGAATTCGCGGATGTATTTGTGTCCGTTGGGGTTATACACACCTCCTTTATAGCGGTGGAGTCCAAGATTGAATGGCGCGCCGTGCTGGATCACCGTCTCGTCGAGTGACGACAGCATGACGTAATTTCTGTTGTCGAATTCCGGAATCGGAATCACCAGCAGGCCGTGCTGCTTGCGGGTGTTGCAATCGACAACAGAAGTACAATGATAGGCTCCCGCTTGATTTGTCCGTAACATCTCCTTGGTCAGAGACTGTTCCAGATTAATCATTAGGCTCTTATCAAATTTCAGATAACTCATTTAGTGTTACAAGTGTTAGGATTGTTTAGTATTTCGTGGTATAGAATTTATTGTAGGCACGAATATATAGACTATTGTGACAAAATGCAAATTTTGCCGCAAAAATTATTTAATGAACATTGCATTGCGTGTGCCTGATCCTATATCTCATGATATTATAAACAGATGCCGGTCTACAATGTGTGGAAACCAGAAGTATAAGAAATGTCAAAAAACGCGTAAGACCGACACGGAATGTCGGTCTTACGTTATGCAAAGCGTCTGTTTATCAGATTTCTATTCTGTGCGATCCGGCTCCGTATTCTGTCGATTCGGTTTCGCCGGGCAGCGTCACCAGAGCTGTGGCTCCTTCCGGTATGGAGAAATTCCAGATCCATTTGCCATTGTCGTCATATTTCCATTCGCTTCTGATTGGTCCGGCTGCCGAATTATATTCGGCTTTTACAAATCCGAGGCGCTTGTCTGGAAGCGGTTTCATTATGATGCGTCTGAATCCTGGCTCAGCCACATCGGCTGAGATTCCGGCCAGAGTTTCCCAGATCCATTCGCATACACAACCGTAGGCATAATGGTTGAAGCTGTTCATGCCACGAGGTCCCATTCCGTGTTCGATCATGTAGCTGTTCCATCGTTCCCAGATGGTTGTCGCTCCATTGTCGATGGAATATAGCCAGCTCGGATTCTTGCGCTGAAGCAACAGTTCGCAGGCTATGTCGTGCATGCCGTTTTCAGTTAATGTAGGCATGAGTATTGATGTGCCGAGGAAGCCGGTCTGCAGACAATTGCCATGATCTGCGAAGTTCTTGCGAAGACGGTCGATCATGTTTGCTTTGGCGTCGCCATCGACAAGTTTGTTTTTCAGCGCAAAAAGAGCCGGAGTCTGCATGGTGTTGAGTATTCCGGTCTTGAACATGCCGTCTTTGTTGAAGAAATTATCGCGCAGATAGCTGCGTGCCTCCGATGCCATGGCTTCGTATTTCACGGCATCGCGTCCTGTAGCTTCGGCCATGTCCCGCATCATTTCGGCATCCGTCAACCAATAGTTGGCGCTGAGATAGTTCCAGTAGTCGTATGCCTCTGGGCGTATTGTTATTTTGCCTGATGCATCGGAGGTATAAATGCCTCCGCCGCAACTTTCGAGCGGTTCGTAGCTCAACCAGTCGGCCCACTGGTAGTCGCTGTTTTCGGCGCTTAACGAACGGTGGTCGTATTTGTGCTCGCTGACATGATCCATGAACTTTGTCATGGCATCCCAGTTGTCATGTATGATTGCGGTATCGTTGAACTGTTTCCATACGACCCACGGAACGATGACTCCTGCATCGGCCCATCCGAGGCGCATCATGTCGTTGGGGGAGGCGCCGTATTGAGCGATAGGTGCCACTCCTGGAAATCCGCCGAGCTCAGACTGGGTGTCGCGCATGTCGCGCATCCATTTGTGGAAGAATCTGTCGGTATCGGCAAAATAAGATCCAGTTTCGGCAAACACCTGTGTGTCGGCTGTCCATCCCAGGCGTTCATTGCGCTGAGGACAGTCGGTCGGAACCGAGAGGTAGTTGGAGCGTTGGCCCCATACGGTGTTTGATATGAGTTTGTTGACAGATTCATTGCCTGTGGTCAGGCTGCCTGTTTCCATCTCTTTGGTGATCGATGACACCGGTATTGATTTAAGGGACTTGATTCGCACTTCGTTGTCGGCTGTTACAGATACATAACGGTAACCGTAGAATGTGCAACGCGGGCTGTAGGTCGCAAAGTCGTTGCCACCGGCGAATGTGTATGACAGCAGCATGGCTGTGTCGGGAGTGCGGAGGTTCAGACGATGCACACTGCCTTCGGGTCCGTCCATGCCGCGGCTTTTGGAACCGTTTCCGTCGTTCAGAAGTTCGGCCGGGAGGCATATCAGTTTCGTGCCTTCTGCTGCATTGAATTCGAATTCAGGTACGGCCGCACAGTTCTGGCCGAAATCGATTACAAGCGTTTCGCCAGGCTGTATCACGTATTCCTGCCCGGATCCGTATTCCTGTATTATTTCGACTTTGCCGAACTCATCCTGGCTGTCGCCGGTTACGCCTTTCCACTTGTAGGCTCTTTGCGGAGCAAGTGTCAGATCCCGTCGCAGATATATCTCAGCTCCGTCCGATGGAATGATCTCGCCGTTGAATTCGTTGTTGATTTCCGGAGTCGAGAGACGGTCTATGGCTGCATAGCCGGGAAGTTCCCTGGCGTCGTATTCCTCGCCGTCAAATATGGCCGCATGTTTTACCGGACCTGCTGTTCCGGCTTTCCAGTCGGTGAGATTGGTGCCGTAATACTTTTTTGAATCGTCGTCGAATGTAAGTTCCAATACTCCACGGAATGCCACTTTCTTGCCGATCATGCCGTCGTTGCCGGCCGGAGTAATGATTTTGTCGGCCCACCATCCCGGAGTGACTTGTGCCGCGAATATGTTCTCGGCATCGGCATCAGTCGATATGGCATCGGTTATATCGTATGTGAATGACCGTTTGGTTTTGTCGTAATGCGTGAATCCCGGTTTCAGAATTTCCTGTCCTATAAGTTTGCCGTTGACATACAGGTCGTATACGCCGAGTCCGGCTGTCATCCATTTTGCGGAGATGACTTTATGGTCGTTTTTGAGCGATGATACAAACCAACTGGCGCCATCGGCCGCTCGTTCGTTGTCGCTGGTAATGGGGCCTGAGACTACTGGCGCGTCAGTAGCGGATATCCATCGTGAATATTTCCATACGGAAGAGTCAAGGGCTTCTGTACGCTCACCGGCATTATCGGTGGTTTGTGTCTGGCTGCAACTCGTGGAGCCGAACAGTGCGGTTAGAGCTAAGAATGTGGCTGCAAACTTATTTTTCATGTCAGGTTATATTGAGATTGTTTTACAGTGTGGGTCAAAAGGGTATGGCTGCATTTGAGACCGGTGTTATCAGCGTCGGCCGAACAGTCGCCCTATGGCAGTGCCGAGATCGCTCATTGCGCTCTGAACCGGGGTGATGATTGGACGGAAGCGCCCGCGGTCAGCCGGAGTGAATATGCGTATTGCATTGTGGTGGCATTTCACAGTCATGATGTCGTCCATCGTTACCGGGTCGCCGTCGAGATGGGCAGGACCCTCGCCAGTACGGTATATGACAGCCGATGGCGTGCGGAACGTGTTGATCATGGTGTTTCGGTTGATATAGCCTGTAAACAGATCAACTCCTACCATTGCGGTATCGAGCGGGGTGCCTGCGTGTACGATAGTGATGTCGAGCAGGCCGTCGGTTATGCTCGCTGTCGGCGCTATGTATGCGTTGTTGCCGTATTGCGATGCGTTGCAACAGGCTACTATGAACGCTTTCTGGGTGAGAATTTTTCCGTTTGCACTGATTGTATACACCTGAGGATTGTAGCTGACGTATTCCGATATGGCGCTACGTATGTAGCTGAGCTTCCCACGGCGTTTCTGTTTTGCGAATTTCTCGCTTACGGCCGCATCGAATCCTACACCGAATGTGCAGAAAAACGGCTCGCCGTTGGCTGTGCCGTAGTCGCAGTCCACTATGTTTCCCTTCAGGATTATATCGATAGCCGGAGCCGGATCTACCGGAATGCCCAGATGCCGAGCCAGACCGTTGCCGGAGCCAGAGGGGATTATGCCCAAGGCTGTCGGCGTGCCGCATAGTGCGCGTGCGGTCTCGTTGACGGTGCCGTCGCCTCCTGCGGCCAATACCGCTGCGTAGCCTTTCGATACGGCATCGAGAGTGAACCGTGTAGCGTCTCCGTGTCCCTGGGTGTAGGCCACATCAATTGAGATTCCGGCTTTTCCAAGATGTGCGGCCACATATTCGGCCAGTCCGCGTTTATTACCGGTGCCGGAGATGGGATTGATTATGAGCAGGTAGCGGTTTTCGTCCATTTGGGCAAAATTTACGGAATGCAAATATACGTCAACAATCCGGAATTTCATTGGCATGCTGTTAAAAAAGCGAATGGTTTTGGTGTGTGGGCGGGCAATATTCCAAAGCAGGTGTCGTTTAAAATATTGATGAATCGCATTATCCGGATATTATTTATGTTATTGGCGGTTGCCGTGGCACAGCCGGTCTCGGCGCAGCATCTCAATGACAAGCTGCTTAACAGGCAGTATGCCGATATGCGCCCTTGGCATCTCGGTTTTTCGGTAGGTCTGCACACTGAGGATCTTTCATTCTCGCATAGCGGGTTTGTCGCTGCGAACGGTGGAACCTGGTTTATGGAACAGCCGGCGTTCAGTCCCGGATTCTGTGTCAACGGGCTTGTCGATCTGAGACTTAATACATATTTCAGTGTCCGCTTCTTGCCGGGTATGTATTTCGGAAACCGTGTCGTAAAGATGATCGACACGACAAATGGAGATACCGAACAGCAGAATATAAAGAGCACATTCGTAGTGCTTCCGTTCGATCTGAAGTTTGCGGCTCAGAGATTCCGCAATGTGAGGCCATATATCACGGGCGGTGTGATGCCGGCGTTCGATGTTTCTAAAAAACATTCTGAGTTCCTGAAGCTGAAGTCGTCGGATTTTTATCTGACTGTAGGATTCGGGTGTGATTTCTATCTGCCGTTTTTCAAACTCATACCGGAGGTCAAATTCTGTTTCGGACTGGCTGATGTGATTCAGCATGACCGTCCGGATCTTGACGATAATCCAGATAAGTTCAAGTTTACACAATCATTGAAACGTGCAACTTCGCAGATGGTTGTGTTCTCATTTTATTTCGAGTGATGGGCAAGATGATACGACATATAGCCGTCGCTCTGGCATCGATTTTTGTGGCGTTTATAGCCTCGGCTCAGTCAGACGGGGTGATGACACAATATTATGAGGTGCCCACGTATTATAATCCGGCTGCTGCCGGCGAGACTGACTTCGTGAAGATCAGAGGCGGATCGCGTCTGCAATGGGTCGGGATCGAAAAGGCACCGAAAACGTTTCTGATGACAGCCGACATGCCTGTCAGACTGTTCGGAAAACGTTTTGGCATCGGTGCCGTTGTGCGTCAGGAAAGCCGTGGCCTTTACAGCGATATGGCGGCAGGCATACAGGCCGGCTATAAGTTCAGGCTGCTGAAGGGAGAGTTTACGATAGCTCTTCAGGCGGGCATGGTAAACGAGACATTCAAAGGCTCGGAGGTCTATATTCCGGGCGATGATGATTACCATCAGCCGACAGATGACGGTATTCCCACGTCGGATCTTACCGGTACATCGTTCGATATGGGATTTGGAGTATGGTATACGCACAAATGGTTTTATGCAGGACTGTCATGTACTCATATCACATCCCCGTCCATAGGTCTGACGATGGAGGGCAGTGAAAGCACCGAAGCCCAGAGCTACGAGTTCAATGTCGGGCGCACCCTATATTTTACGGCCGGCAGCAATATTCCGATTAAAAATACGTTATTTGAAGTGATGCCGTCAGTGTTGGTAAAGAGCGATTTTACGTTCACTCAGGCCGAAGTCACAGCCCGTATACGCTACAATAAGTTTCTGTCGGGCGGTATCGGCTACAGGTATCAGGATGCCGTGTCGCTTATGCTTGGAGTCGATTTCCGTAACTTCTATCTCGGATATAGCTACGATTATCCGACATCAGCTATATCACGGGCAAGTTCAGGCAGCCATGAGATATTTGCCGGATATAAGCTCAAACTCGATTTCTCCGACAAAAACAGGCATCGGCACAAGAGCATACGTATAATGTGAAATTAATAAAGATTCCGAAGGATTAACCTTAGATATGAAGAAACTGACGATATTTATTCTGCCTATGGCAATAGCCCTGCTCGCAGTCACTTCTTGTGCCGGCAGCCAGTCTTCGGCAGGCGGTGAAGTGACCGGAGTGTCGGGAACCTCCTGGAGTGAGCCCACTCCTTACGGTATGGTGCTCATAGACCGCGGATCGATTCAGGTCGGACCGCAGAAAGCCGATTCTCTCTGGAATCTCGAGGCGGATCCCCGGGGTATTTCGGTAGAGTCGTTCTGGATGGACGAGACCGAGATCACCAATGGCAAATACAAGCAATTCGTATTCTGGGTGCGAGACTCGATCATCCGCGAGCGCCTGGCCGATCCGGCCTACGGAGGCAACGAAGAATTCAAGATCGAGGAAGACCGCGAAGGGAACCCGATAAGACCATACCTCAACTGGAATAAAGCTATTCCATGGCGTAATCCTAACGAGGATGAGGCTCGCGCCATAGAGAGCCTGTATCGTACAAATCCCATAACCAGAGTTAAAGAGCTTGATCCCGAACAGCTCAATTACCGTTATGAGATCTATAACCAGACCGAAGCCGTAAAACGCAAGCATCGTCTCGATCCGGCACGGCGCGAGTATAATACGGATAAACCGGTGTCGACAGCGGTTCCTGTGATATCGAAAGATACCGCATACATCAATGATGAAGGAGAGATCATACGGGAGACAATCACACGCGGGCTGACCGGCGACTATGACTTCCTGAATACGTATATCGTAAATGTATATCCCGATACTACGGCTTGGATCAATGACTTCGACAATGCCTATAACGAGCCTTACGTACGCCTGTATTTCAGTCATGGCGGATACAACGATTATCCGGTGGTGGGTGTAAGCTGGGAGCAGGCATCGGCATTCGCCAACTGGCGTACGGATTATCTTCGCCGCGCGCTCGGAAAAGAGGGCGTTTATGTGGAGCCGTACCGCTTGCCGACAGAGGCCGAATGGGAGTATGCCGCCAGAGCCGGGGTCAGCGAGAATATGTATCCGTGGGAAGGCGAATTGCCGCTTACCGAGGATAAAGGGTGCTTTTACGCCAATTTCAAGCCTCAGGACGGCAACTATATACGTGATGGTCATCTGATCACATCGAGCGTAGGCACCTATTCGCCAAATGATTTCGGCCTTTATGATATGGCCGGTAATGTGAGCGAATGGACATCCACCGCCTATACCGAAAGCATCGGCCGGCTGACCAGCGACCTGAATCCGGAATACCGCTATGATGCGGCAAAAGAGGATCCTTATAAGATGAAACGTAAGATTGTGCGTGGTGGATCCTGGAAAGATGTGGCGCACAATATACGTAGCGATATACGTATGTGGGAATATCAGAACGAACAGCGGTCGTATATCGGATTCCGTTGCGTGCGTACTCAGATAGGGTTTGCCCGCGGACAGAAATCTAAAAAATAAACCAGTCAACTATATCTCTATAAGTCTCTGACGATGACTAAGATCAAAAAATACAAAAACGCGGTAGAGCGTTTTCTCTCAGGAGAGAGTGGCCAGCGATTTTTTAACTTCGCGTACAGTATCGGTGCTGCTATCGTGATCTGGGGCGCGTTGTTTAAGATCCTTCACCTTCCCGGCGGCAATATGCTGCTTTCGATAGGTATGGGCACCGAAGTGCTTATGTTTATCCTCACGGCATTTGACCGGCCGCCCAAAGAATATCATTGGGAAGAGGTATTTCCTGTTCTCGAAAGCAAAGATCCTGAAGAGCGTCCTGACTTCAACGGCGGCAGCGGAATTGTGATAGGCGGAAACGCTGTTCTTCCGAAAGTGTCAGAAAAGGAGGCCAAGGCAGCAGTCGGGATTCCGGAAAATATCAATCTCAGTGAGGCCGATTCCCGTTCGCTGTCTGACAGTATAGCCAGAATGGCTGCCGCTTCCGATCAGCTGTCGCGCATGGCAGAACTGACTGATGCCACACAACAGTATCTGGGTCAGATGGCTGCTATATCCGAACAGATGCAACAGTTGCGCGCTACCACAGAGGCACTCAACAATGTCTCGGAAGTGCTGCTGCAGAGCTATCGCGCCATCACGGAGAATTCAGAGAATATCACAGCGAGCTCTACCGGATATGTGGAGCAGATGCAGGCTCTTAACCGCAACATCGGCGGGTTGAACACCATATATGAGATACAGCTGAAAAGCGTGTCTTCGCAACTGGAATCGATCGACCGTGTTAACCGCGGCATAAAGGATATCCGCGATATGTACGAAAAGAGCGCCGAACAGAGTTCCCGTTATTGTTCGGAGACTGAGAAGATGGCACGCTATATGCAGCAGCTCAATTCCGTATATGAGAAGATGATAACGGCAATGACCATCAATATGTATCGTCCGATGATGGGAGCCGACATTCCGGGTATGTCTAAGGCTGCCGACGGAACACCTGTATCAGAATCTGAAAACGCTTAAACTTCGCAACGATGGGTTCAAATAGCACAAAGCTATCACCACGTCAGAAGATGATAAACCTCATGTATATCGTCTTGACCGCAATGCTCGCACTAAATGTGAGCAGTGATGTGCTTGACGGTTTTACTCAGGTAGAGGACGGCCTTAACCGTTCAAACGACAACGTGGATCAGCGCAACGAGGCCATATTCCGGCGTCTGGAGTCGTTTACGGATCAGAATCCAGACAAAGGACGTCCTTGGCTCGAGCGGGCGGCCGAAGTAAGGAAACTGACAGGAGAGCTGTATGACTATGTGGATTCGCTCAAGGTCGCTATCGTTACTAAAGCAGACGGAGCCGGAGCCGATGTCAACGACATCGTACACCGTGATGATCTGGAGGCATCGTCGGTAGTGATGCTTAATCCGGCCACTCTTGAGGGACAGCGCTTGCGACGGCATGTCGATGTGTACCGCGGTTTCATTGCGGATCTTATGCTCGACTCTGTAAAGAAAGCCAATATCGAAGCCGCCTTGTCTACCGATCCGTTTGACCGTAAGGGTATAATAGGTGGTCAGAAGTGGGAGGAGGCCAAATTCGAGAACCAGCCGGTGGTGGCGGCTGTCACTCTGCTTGCAAAGCTGCAGAATGACCTCCGCTATGCCGAAGGCGAAGCCCTGTCGGCATTGTTGTCGGCTGTCGATGCCGGCGATGTCAGGGTCAACGAACTTAATGCATTTGTCATTCCGCAATCCCGGAATGTGATGCGGGGAGGCAAATATTCCGCCAATATAGTATTGGCGGCTGTGGATACGACACAGCGTCCGGCCATATATGTCAATGGATCGCGTCTTGACAACGATCTCGGGTTGTACGAGTTTGTGGCCGGATCTACAGGCAATTTCGAGTATAAAGGATATCTTGAAGTGCCTCACGGCGACGGATCTGTGACGCGTCATGATTTTACATCGGCATATACTGTGGTAGAACCTACGGCTACAGTATCGGCGACGATGATGAATGTGCTGTATGCGGGTATAGATAATCCGATGAGCATATCTGTTCCAGGGGTACCGAACAGTGCCGTTACCGCTTCGATGACCAACGGCACACTTGCACGTCATGGTGACGGATGGGTGGCACGGCCCGGTAAAGTGGGCGAAAATGCTGTCGTGACCGTTACTGCAAATATTGACGGTCGTCCACAAACGGTGGCTTCGACCACTTTCCGCACACGCAAACTGCCGGATCCTACTCCGTTCATCGCATTTGCCGATGCCAATGGTGTCCAGAACCGCTATCGCGGCTCCAGACCGTTTGCAAAATCACTTCTGTTGCAGGCTCCCGGTATCGAAGCTGCTATAGATGACGATCTGCTTAATATCTCGTTTAAGGTATTGAGTTTCCAGACTGTGTTTTTCGATTCGATGGGAAATGCTATACCCGAGGTCAGCGATGGTGCCGCTTTCTCGCAGCGTCAGAAGGATCAGTTCCGTCGTCTGCAGCGTGGCAAGCGGTTCTATATTTCAGCCGTCAAAGCTATCGGGCCTGATGGTATAACACGAGATCTTTCTCCGATGGAGGTGATTGTGAACTGATACATCTTAATGATATTGAAAAAAAGGATATTGATATATGACAATGAAAGCATTTAAACGATATTTCGTCATAGCGCTCGCGGGATTCGGATTGGCTCTGTCGGCTGCAGCACAGGATTCGTCGAGCAGCGCCGTGCGCCGTCGCACTTCCGATGACCGCAGCCGTGCAGGGCGTACTGCCACTGGCGGAGCTCAGGTGTCGGAGCGTATGCAGTCGCGTTTTGAAGAGCAGGGTGTAAGCGATGCCGACATGCAGTGGATGCGCGTCATATACCGTCAGCTTGATTTGACTAAAGAGAAAAATGCCGCATTGTATTATCCGGAAGATATAATAGATGGCGATGAGAATCTGTTCCGTATAATAATGAGATTGCTGGCCGACAATCAGATATCAGCGTATGAATATCTTGACGGACGTGAGATATTCTCGGATCAGTATCGCATAAAGGTACGTGAGATGCTCGACCGTTTCCAGATACTATATTCTGACGCCAAGGGTTCGACCGAGAAGAATCCGCGTTTTGCGATAGATGAGAGCGATGTGCCAACCAATGAAGTGTTGTCGTACTATATAATAGAGCGCTGGATCGTGGATTCGCGCACCAATACGATGAAGACCGAAGTCGAAGCCATCTGTCCGGTATTGCACCGGTCAGGCGATTTTGGCGGTGAGGCGGTAAAATATCCGATGTTCTGGATACGCATGTCTGATCTGCGTCCTTATCTCGCTACACAATATGTGTTTACTGACGATGACAACAATCTGCCGCGATATACTTACGGCGATTTCTTCAGTATGAACATGTATGACGGAGAGATATACAAAACCCGCAATCTCCGTAACAAGTCGATGAATCAGTTATATACGGATGCCGACGATCTGAAGCGCGCACAGGATAGTATCCAGCACCGTCTCGATACTTATACCGATAAGATGTGGGTGCCGTCGAGAGAGGAGATTATTGCGGCACGCGAAGCGCGTGAGGCATTGGAAGCGCAATCGGCAGCTGCCGGCGATTCGATCGCGGTGCGTCAGGATGCAGCGGTTAAGGAGAATAGTACTCGTTCGACGCGTAGCTCGCGGTCTGCTAAAAAGCCATCTAAAGCCAAAGCTCCGAAAGTAAAGAAGGAATCGAAGCCCAAGACTTCGTCGAGCAGCGTAGCCCGTTCCGTACGTCGTCGAAAAGGGTGATACCGGACGTCAGATCTGCATATACATGGGGAGGCAGCGTGTAAGATAGTTCCTTGCCTCTCCCCACGGCAGGTATATGGTCGTGGAGTTAGGTATTAAAGGAACTGGTTTCTCATTCAGATCCACGCGCAGATAGTATCGTCCGCTTTTTGACCTGAACAGAATCATCTGCAGATTCGAGGCCAGTGGCACTACGTCGAAGTCGCGCCAGTGTTTAGACACGGTATCGAAATAATTTGTCATGTAATAGCATCCTGGCAGATGCATCAGCGACAGCAGCGGCATCAGGGTTTCGGCATGGCCGAACCGCAGGAACACATGTCCTTCATTGCGGCCTTCGGCTGCCGCTGCGGTAGTAGAGATCAGATCGTTTAGCAGAGGAGCTGCGATATCGGCCGGGACGGTCGATACTGTGGTGGCGGTGCGTTGTAGATATTGGCGTAGATTGAATGTGCTCCAGAGTTGGTTTAGTTCTTCTTTGGTAAGGTATGCTGTGATATCGGTATCGATCGACATTGCGCTGAGTCCGGCCAGCACATAATATTCCATAAGAGCCATTTCGCGCGCCTCAGTGTCAGTCATTTCGAAATCTTGTCCCACAGCGCGCCGGATGCCGCTTACCGGAACTGTTTCTGACATGTATGCATCGTATGGCGGTGCCCATGTGTTGTCCTTTCTGAAGTCAAGATAGTCCTGGTCGAGATCAAACGGCCGCATAAGATCGGAATATTGACGACCTGACGATGCTATGATCTCGACCCTGTTGTTCATACGTGTCAACTGGTGACAGAATGAGTACATGCTCATGATGCATCTGGGCGAATAACTCGAGATTGCAGTGATTGGCGATGAAACCAGCAGGTCAGGGTATGCCATATACATTCTGGACGCGATGCCTCGCTGTTCTGCCATACCGAGGGAGTCCAGTGCACCCCAGCGCCCTTCGCTTTCCGAGATCACATATTGTGTCAGTTTCATGAGATTGCGCCCTGTCGTGGTGATCGTTCCGGCAGAATCGGCACGCTGCAGGAGTGACAGCAGTTCTTTGCTGTGGGTCGCTCCAGCCGGATATCTGGCACCATGACGCCCTACATGGTTTATTATTACGGGAGTCAGCGAGTCGGGATATTCCACTATCGCGGCCGGAACTGGATACGGTTTAAGACTTCCCTGGCAGTCATCGACGGAATAGTCCGTTACAATAGGGTTGGCGGCAGCCGCGATGAGAACTGTTGCCATCGCGATAGATGATAATATGTATCTGTGTAGCATAGCTGAAACGTAAAATTGTTCGTTGATACTGCGAATATAACAAATAACCATTACATTTTGTCGGATTGGATAGTCATAATATAGATCGTAGGTCTGATTTAATTGTTATATTCGCGAAGCCAACACTTATGCGAATGGAATATATAGAATCGTTGATCGCAGACGGTCGTTATGATGAGGCTATGGTCGCGTTGGACAGCGCCATATCGGCATCGGACATGTCTTATGCCGGAGGAGATAAAGCCCGGTCGGAATATCTGTCCCGGCTGTATTTTGTACGGGGCAAACTAAACTGGCGCCTCGGATGTCGTGCCGCCGCTGTCAACGACTATTCGATGTCGGTATCGATCGACCCGATGTCGCCCGCGGCTACGGCGCTGGCTCAGGCGAAAGATATAAATGATTTTCATGCCCCGGATCTGTACAATCCCTGATCATCGGAATTATTCCGGCTATCCGGCAGTGTTTTTCAGGCGTTTTTTGTAATTTTGCACACAACTCGAAAAAGACACCTATACGATGATAGAACGTATCAACGCCATAAAGGCCGAACTGGAGCAAATAACCGCAAAAGACGCCTCTGAAGTAGAGGCTCTGCGTATCAAATATCTGAGCAAGAAGGGTGAGATATCTCAGCTTATGGTTGAATTCCGCGAAGTGCCTGCCGAACGCAAGCGCGAACTCGGACCCAAACTCAACGAACTCAAGAATTTTGCAACCGAACGGATCAATGCGCTCAGGGAATCGTTTGCCAATGCCGATACTGGCGTTGAAGGCCTTGATCTGACCCGCACTGCGGCTCCGATGAGACTTGGTACCCGTCATCCGTTGTCGATAGTTCGGCGTGAGATTGTGTCTATATTCAGCCGTCTCGGATTCTCGATTGCCGAAGGTCCGGAAATAGAAGATGACTGGCATGTATTCTCTGCCTTGAACTTTGCGGCCGATCATCCTGCCCGCGACATGCAGGATACATTCTTCATTCAGCGTAATCCGGATGTGCTTCTGCGTACTCATACGTCGTCGGTACAGGCTCGTGTCATGGAGAAGACCCAACCGCCTATCCGCATTATATGCCCTGGACGTGTATACCGCAATGAAGCGATCTCAGCGCGTGCTCACTGTTTCTTCCATCAGGTAGAGGCGCTTTATGTCGATACCGAGGTCTCGTTTGCCGATCTGCGTCAGACATTGCTCTATTTTGCACAGGAAATGTTTGGCTCGGATACGAAAATCCGTCTGCGTCCGAGTTATTTCCCGTTTACAGAACCGAGTGCCGAGATGGATATTTCGTGCAATCTGTGCGGAGGCAAAGGATGCTCGTTCTGCAAGGGTACCGGCTGGGTGGAAATTCTTGGCTGCGGTATGGTTGATCCCAATGTGCTCGACTCCTGCGGTATCGACAGCAAGAAGTATTCCGGTTTCGCTTTGGGCATGGGCATAGAACGTATAACCAACCTGAAATATCAGGTGAAGGATCTGCGTATGTTCTCAGAGAACGATGTCCGCTTCCTGCGCGAGTTCGAGAGCGCACGCTGATTGGCTGTGGGATGTCGTCGTTGCTTCACATAGGTGCGGTAGCGCTCGGTGGTGCGTGCGGATCGCTTGCCAGATATTGGCTTGCCAATATGCATCTCTCGCTTCCCGGTAAATTCTGTCACACGGCATTGGTAAATATTACCGGATGTCTGCTGATAGGTGCGGTGTGCGCCTGTCTTGGACGATGGGAATTATCACGGGTTTTGCGGGATTTTATGTTGGTCGGATGTCTTGGCGGTTATACGACTTACTCTACATTCAGTCTTGATGCCATGCAGCTCATGCAACAGGGACGTTGGCATATCGCCATACTGTATGTCGTGGTCACTGTGGTGGGTGGTTTATGCGCCTGTGCGATAGGATTCTTCGGAACAGACAAAATATTGAAGTGCGTTTAACAGATCTGGTATGACTAAAAAAGAGCGTTATAGACGCATGATAGAGTGGTTCAGCCGTGAAATGCCGGTGGCTGAGACCGAATTGCAATATGATTCTCCGTATCAGTTGCTCGTGGCTGTCATATTATCGGCTCAGTGTACCGACAAGCGGGTCAATATGATCACTCCGGCTCTGTTCGAGGCCTATCCTACGCCTGAAGCTCTTGCTGCGGCATCGCAGGAGGATATATTCAGATATATAAAATCATGTTCATATCCCAACAATAAAGCGCGCAGCCTGTCGGGAATGGCACGGAAACTGGTCGAGGATTTCGGCGGGGAAGTTCCGTCCGACATGGATTCACTGCTTTCATTGCCCGGAGTGGGACGAAAGACTGCCAATGTTATTCTCGCTGTAATATTCAACCGTGCGGCGATGGCTGTCGATACCCACGTGTTCCGTGTAAGCGAACGCCTCGGTCTTACCACAGGGAGCCGGAATCCGTTGCAGACAGAGAAAGAGCTATGCCGGAATATTCCTGCCGATATAATACCGCTGGCTCATCATTGGCTGATACTGCACGGCCGTTATGTCTGCAAGGCTCGTCGTCCAGAGTGTCTTGATTGCGGCTTGAGAGAGATATGCCGTTATTATACTGCCGGAACCAAATCCATATAGATAGCCATGTTGGAAGAAACTTTTCTGTTCCTGATCGAAGTCGTAGGTACGATAGCTTTTGCAATCAGCGGTATACGTCTGGCGGCGTCTAAGCGTTTTGACTGGTTCGGAGCATATATAGTCGGTGCCGCCACTGCCATAGGCGGCGGTACGGTAAGGGATGTCTTGCTCGACATCCCTGTATTCTGGATGCAGACATGGTGGTATCTGGCAGTGACCGGTCTGTCGCTTGCCATTGTCGTGCTGTTTCGCAAGGCCTTGGTCCGAAGTGTCAGAATGTTGTTGGTATTTGACACTATAGGACTCGCGCTTTTTGCAGTGATAGGCATACAGAAAACCCTTGCTACCGGATATCCGATGTGGGTAGCTGTGATAATGGGTCTTATCACCGGAGCATTCGGCGGAGTACTGCGCGATATCCTGATCAATGAAGAGCCGTTGCTGTTTCGCAAAGATATATACGCCACCGCTTGTATGGCAGGTGGCGTAGTATATTGGATAATAGATTTATGCGGCGGTTCCCCGATATTACAGCAGGGCGCATGCGCTGTAACAGTGATTCTTTTGCGCGTGTTTGCGTTACGCTACAGCTGGCAGTTGCCGGTGCTCAAGAACGAAACGGATTGAACTCCGGCTGAGGTCAGAGTCGTTCGCAGAATTCGATACGCTCGGCGTTCGGACCTGTTATTGTGAAGAAACGGACTCCGTTTTCCCAGAAAGGCAATCCCTGTATTCCTTCCGCCGGCAGTTCATATCCCCGGTCTTTCAATTCAGAGAAAACGCTTTCTATCTCCTTTACATCAAGAGCGATGTGGTCGATGGCTCCGGTATGCATCGAGGCCTGATGGTTCTCATATATTTCCATTTCGAGATTGCCGAGTTGCAGAAATGCTACTTGCTCATTGGCCGCCTCATTGACAGTCCTGTATATGGTATCGAAACCGATGCCTTCATAGAAACGGATGGTAGCCTCGATATCGTTTGTAGGCACTCCGATGTGTTGCACTCCCGTGATTTTTGTTTTTAGATCCATGGCTATATAGTTTGATTGTCACGGCAAAAATAGCAAATAACCGCCAGATCTCATATTTTTCCGGGACAAGTTATTCCGGATCGTTGTCAGGCGCAGGCAGAAGCGAGCGTGAGGTCACGAATTCGGAAAACGAGTTTTTGTAGCTGTCGCTTACCGGGATATAGTTGTTGCCGAATACTATACGGTTTCGCTCAATGACTTTTATTTTCGAAGTATTTACTATGAATGAACGATGTACACGTAGAAATCTCGACTGAGGCAGAGCGCGTTCGAGTACTTTCATGCTCATAAGGGTCATGATACATTTTCGGTCTCCGTCGATATAGATTTTCACATAGTCTTTCAGACCCTCTATGTACAGGATGTCTGATGTCGCTATCTGGATGAGCTTGTATTCGCTTTTGACCATGATATATTCTCCGGTGCCTGATTTCTCATTTGCCTGACGGTTCAGCGACACCCATTCGAGCGCGCGGTTGGCGGCCATTGTGAAGTCTTCGTAGCTTACCGGTTTCAACAGATAATCAAGGGCATTGACTTTGAAAGCATCCACTGCATAGCCGTTATATGCTGTAGTAAAGATGATTCTGCAGTGGGGAGGGATTATTTTGGCAAACTCCAAGCCATTGAGCTGCGGCATCTGTATGTCCAGAAATACTACATCTATTTTCCCCTCCAGAATAATTTTAATGGCTTCCTGGGCAGACTGGAATATGCCTGCCAGTTCCATAAATGGTGTTTTGTCCACATAGGAGCCTATAAGCTGGGCTGCCAGAGGCTCATCGTCGATTACGCAGCAGTTGAGTATTGTCATGGGGCTAATTTTATTGTCATTTCTACCGTATATATGTCACCGTCGGCACAGCAATCAAGAGTCGCATGTCCGTGATACAGCAGCCTGAGCCGCCGGCGTATGTTGGCGATCCCGATTCCGGATGTCGATTCCTCTTGCGCCGATACTCATGCGCAGACCGATCTCACGAGTCCGTTCAGTGACAGAAACATACATTATGTTCATGATGCCGATGCCGCCTACAAGCAGCGAGATGCCTGCTATACAGGCCAGAAGCACAGTCATCATGTCGCTGGTGGAATTCATCATCTCGCTTAGCTCCTGCTGTGAGCGGATGTCGAAGTCGTCGTCGGCATCATCCTTGAGTTTATGGCGGCTGCGTAGTATCGATGTGATCTCGTCGGTGGCCTGATCTGTCATTTCCTCGCTTAGCGCGGAGCAGAATATGCTTTGCAGGTAGTCCACGGCCAGCACACGTTTCATCACTGTGGTGTATGGAGCGAGCACTACGTCGTCTTGGTCCATTCCCATGGAGTTAGTACCTTTCGATTCAAGCACACCCACTACCGTAAGAGGGATCTTGTTGAACCTTACGACCCGTCCTATGGGATTGCTTCCGTCGGGAAACAGATTGTCGACAACTGTTTTGCCGAGCAGACAGACTTTTGCAGCGGATTTGATATCGGCTTCGTCAAACATCTCTCCGTCAGCTACGGATACTTTGCGTATCTCCATGTAATCAGGGGTTATACCGTATAGCGATGACGGATAATTGTTGTTGCCGTTTATGAACTGGCCGGAACTGTTTACCATCGGGCTGACTGCGGAGATATAGCTTGTCTCGTCGCGGAGAGCCTCGTAATCCGGGATTTTAAGGGTCTGCATGTCGTCAGCGCTCTGACGCACACTGCCTCTCTGCATGTTTCCGGGATGAATCATTATCATATTCGATCCCATCTCGCTTATCTGGGCTTTGATACTGTTTTTCGACCCTTGTCCTATGGCGAGCATGGTTATGACTGATGCTACGCCGATAATAATGCCGAGCATTGTCAGAAAGCAGCGCAGCTTGTTGTTGTTGAGCGCCTTCAGCGCTATCTTTAGCAGATTGCCTATATTCATGGTCTCTAATATGGATCAGTCTTCATCATTCGGCAAGGATGCATACATCTCGCGGGCAGAAGCGGGTGAGGGATTTATGACATCGCTGACCACACGACCGTCGCGCAGCACTATATTGCGGGAGGAGTAGGCTGCCAAATCCGGATTATGGGTTACAAATATTATGGTTCGTCCTTTGGCATACAGATCCTGAAACAATACGAGTATGCTGTAGGAGGTACGGGTATCGAGATTTCCGGTCGCCTCATCGGCCAGTATTATGACCGGATCGTTGACAAGCGCACGCGCTATGGCCACTCTTTGCTGCTGGCCGCCTGACATCTGGTTGCTTTTATGTTCCATCCGGTCTTTCAGGCCGACAGCCTCAAGAGCCTCGATAGCCCGCTGACGGCGCTCTTTGGCATTGACAGCCGGATTATACAGCAACGGTAGCTCGACATTCTCGATCGCCGTAGTCTTAGGCAGCAGGTTGTAGTTTTGAAATACGAAACCAATCTTGCGGTTACGCAAACGGGCACGGTCGTTCTTGCTCATAGTCCTTACACTCGATCCGTCCAGCACGTATTCGCCTTTTGTCGGTGTGTCGAGGCATCCGAGTATATTGAGAAGTGTGGATTTGCCCGATCCCGATGTACCCATGATAGTTACGAACTCACCGCGTGAAATGGTGAATGACACGTCGCGCAAGGCATGGACTGTCTCTCCGCCGACCTGGAAATCGCGGCGCAGATGTTCCACTTTGATGATATAGTCGGTATTATCCATACTCATGATTTACTTTCTGCGACCCGGAGGACGTGGTGCGAACGGACTCTGGTCCGGGGCGTCGTTTTGCTGTGTTATGGCGGCTGAATATTCAACAGCGACTGTATCGCCTACTGATACTCCTGAAATGATGGCTGTATTGATGCCGTCGCTGTTGCCTGTAGTGACGGGAACTGCTGTCAGATGGTTGTCTTTGACAAGCCACAGATGAGGTGTGCCGGATGCCGGAGCGGAATTGCTGGATACCGGTGTGGGCAGATTTTCCGCTTCAGGATATTCATGGGGAGTGAAACGTAATGCCCGGTTGGGTACGGTCGGAACACCTTTGTCCTGGGTCACGTAGATGGTTACGTTGGCAGTGAGACCTGGTATCAGTTTCAGTTCCGGATTAGGTGCGGCTACGATCACTTCGTAGGTGACGACATTGCTCTCGGTTGTCGGGTTAAGACGTACCTGGGTGACTGTGCCTTCAAACTTGTCATCGGGAAATGCATCGACTGTAAACGTCACTGACTGACCGGTTTTGACCTGGCCGATGTCTGCCTCATCGACATCGGCCACTACCTGCATATTTTCAAGATCCGCGATGGTGAAAAGATTTGCAACGGTCATGTTTGACACTACGGTCTGGCCGACCTCCACATCGCGGGAGATCACCACTCCGTCGATCGGAGCGTAGATCTCGGCATAGTTCAGGTTCTTTGCCGCTTTAACACGGTCTGCCTGAGTTTTTTCGTAAGCGGTTTTTGATGTCAGATACTCGTTTTCGGATGTGTCGAACTCATAGTCGCTTATAAGCTGCTTGTCGTGCAGGGCTTTGTCGCGCAGGTAGTTCGTACGGGTATACTCGTATTTGAGACGGGCAGACTCCATGTTTGCATCGGCCGATTTCAACTCGCTTTCCAGCAGTGTTTTCTCTATTTCCGCTATCAGCTGCCCCTTGGTCACCTGTGAGTTGTAGTCGACATAGATCTTGTCTATGATTCCTGTCACCTGGGTACCGACATCGACCGATGTCACAGATTCCAATGTGCCTGTGGCCGTCACGCTTTCGCTGATATCGGCTATAGCTACAGGGGCAGTGACGAGCTCTATCCCGGCTTTATTTGAACAGCCGGAGATGAAGCCGGCGAATGCCAGGACTGCAATGGTTGTTGATAAGGATAATGGTTTCATATCAGTGTATGTCAATGCTTTTATTTGGCTTTTATGGTATGGCGACTGACGCCGTGCGGTAAAATTCGATAAGTTTGCGGCTAAGCATAGCTTTGTATTTGGCTTGAAGCAGTGCACCGCGAGCCTGCAGCAGGTTGTTGTGGGATTGCATGAGTTCTACGGTATTGACAAGTCCGAGATTGAACTGTTCGTTGACCAGTTCGTCGCTTAATTCGGCTGCTTCTACCTGATTTACGCCTGCTTCGTATTGGGCTATGGCCGATTTCAGATCGATGTAACAGCTTTCGACAGTACGGGCAATCTCATTGCGTCGCGCATCCTCGCTTAGTATCGCGTTGATGCGCTGTATGTTTGCCTGTGTCACTGCCGTTTTTGTCTTTTTGTTGTCAAGTATCGGTACACTGACTGTCAATCCTACGGATTCGTTCAGTCCCCATTTCATCTGGTTGCCGAATGATCCGCCTGGAGCATAGTATCCTGAACCGACTCCGGCATTGAGACTGACTGACGGATAGTATCCGGCTCGGGCTATTTTTGTGTCGAGTTCGGCACTTTCCACAGCCAGTTTTGCGGCTTCCAGCCGGGCATCGGTTGCAAGAGCCAGTGTATAGCTTTCGTCGAGAGGGGGATATTGTGCTGTCACCTGGTCTGAACTCCAGTCGACAGGCAGCGGATCGATATGCTTGTCGATTCCGATCTCCAGCAACTGTTTCAGGTTTGTGCAGTATGTGTCGTAGGTGCTCTGTGCATTGACTACGTTGTAGTCATCCTGCCGAGCCTGTGACAGGAGCTGGGCATAGTCGACACGTGACAAGCGTCCGGATTCCATCAGCTGACGCGCGCGTTCTGCCTGTGCCTGGCTTACGGATGCCGCCTCGCGGTTTATGGCTATCGCTTCGCGGGCGTACAGGATGTCTATATATAGACCGAGTATGTCGGTTTCGATACTTCTGAACAGATCGGTAGTGGTGTGGGCATCGATCTCGGTCTGTTTCTGTTCGCGGCGTATATTGTTCTCGCGTTTTCCGCCGTCCCATACAGTCCAGCCGGCATTGAGTCCATAGCTGCTGTTATAGGAGTTTTTCGAATCTTGTCCGAAAGGCCGGTTTGTCAGAGAATGTGTTGTGGCGAATTCCAGACTCGGCGCCCATTGTGCGCGTGCTGCTTCTAATGAGGCCTTTGTCGCTTCCAGAGTCAGTTCGGACTGGCGCAACGATATGTTGTTGGCCCGGGCATAGTCTACGCAGTCGGCGTAGCTCCATTGCAGGGTGTCGGCCGGTTCTTCGGCTTGGGAGAGGACTGACACCGCCGCAATCATAGTTGAAATGGATATGGCTCGTAACGTCATGGCTGTTTATGTTTCCATGCAAAAGTATGTATTCGAATACCTGTCATCAAATCAAATAGAAATATCGCGGGGTAACAGCCAGAAAACCGTAATAAGCGCCGATAAAAGCGTCGCAGCCATCCAGTATGTTAACCGATGTGAAATCCATGCCGAAAAAGCTCCGGCAATGAACTGTTTCCGGATGTGTCACGTTATATTGATGAACGTAGCAACTATACATGGTTTATGAAAGGGAAAATTAAATTGTTAATGGTGATAGCAGTATTGTATCCCATGGGTCTCGGGGCCCGTGGGATCGATCATATTATATCAAGGCTCGGTGAAGCCGACTGTTACCATTCGACGGTGCGTTACGCTGTGACTTTGCCGCAGGCGCAGGATGATGTGGTATACACTCTGCAGCTTGAATCGCAGAGCAACCGTAACGATTCGCTGGCTCCGGCCGATTATCTTATCGACTGGAGTGTTTCCACGGGAGAAGGTACATCTGAGGGATTTTCGGCCTATTTCGACGGTCATCATTATCGATTCCGCGACGAGCGTCTGCAGGAGTATCACATGACCTGGGACTCTATTCCGTTCATGCCTCGTCTAAACGGAGATAACCGAAGTCTCGGCGTGCAGCAGTCGGCACAGTTCGTGCAGTTGCTGCCTCAGTTTATCGCAAAGGAATTGCAGCGTATGGATGCTGATTCACTTTACCGGATGAACATTATTCCCGACACAATAGTGGGCGGAGAGAAATGTTCGGTGGTCGATGTGGAAATGACGGTTGGCGGTTATGTGTGCATGGAGAGCACGTATGTATTCGATGCGGCTACCGGAATGCCGGTGTCGGTCGAGACGGAAAGCAATCCCGGATCCATCAGCGAGCAGACGATACTGGCCAAGTATACAAACAGGGAGGATATGCCGTGTCTGCCCATGAGCGAGGAGCTGCTGGTCAAGCGTTATCCCGATGTGTTCGGACGATATAGGCAGAGCAATTTCCGCATTGAGAATCTGCCCGGTACGCGTCTGCCCGGATTTTCGTTGCCTACGCCTACAGGCGAACGGTATACGCACCGTTCGTCGGACAGATTCGCATCGCCTACTGTCATCGCCCTGATGGATGCTACTGCAGGATTCACTCCCGACATCATTGCCGCTTTGCGCTCGGCGGTAGACCGTATGCCGGTCGATGCCGGACTGATATTCGCATTCACCGACAACCGTCACGACGATATCGACAGCGTGTGTCCGGATCTGCGTATCGGAGAGACTTCGCTTATGAACGCACGTTCCTTATGCCGGGACTGTGGCGCGGCCGCATTGCCGGTTGTGGTTATATGCAAAGCCGACGGAACCGTCAGCGATGTCATAATCGGATACAACAATGATTTGTCCGAGAGTGTTATACAGAAGACGGCTCTTGCCTCACGTTGAACTATGGAATATCAAACAACAGGAATAGAATAATTATGGAAACCGTTTACTTTCAAAGCAAACCGTGCCATACCTATGGCACCCTTCCCCGCGTTGGCGAAAAAGCGCCATGTTTCACTCTCGTACGCCCTGATCTGTCTGAGGTCCACTGCTCTGATTTTCCGGGCAAGCGGATGGTGCTGAATATATTTCCGAGCCTTGATACGGCGGTATGCGCCATGTCGGTGCGCCGTTTCAATGAGGAAGCCTCCAGTCTGAAAGATACGGTTGTACTTTGTGTATCGATGGATCTGCCTTTTGCCGCAGGACGTTTCTGTTCGGCCGAAGGCATAAGGAATGTGATTCCGGCCTCGGCGTTCCGGTCTCCTATGTTCGCTCAGAAATACGGTCTACAGATTGTCGACGGTCCGCTCGCAGGTCTGCTTGCACGTTCGGTTGTGGTGATCGATGAGAACCGTAAGGTGATATATGCCCAGCTCGTCGAGGAAATAACCGAAGAACCGGACTACCGTGCGGTGATAAATGTACTTAAACAGGATAAATAATTCAGACAGTCCGTTTTACAGAGTGTAGCGATTTAAGATGTCTGCGATTTCGCAGGCATCTTTTTTTGAAGTGCACCGCGTAATAGGCAGACTCACTACCGATGAGCATATACGGTCTGACTCCGGAAGATGCAGTGATCCGAACAGCTGTTCATAACATGGCTGGCGGTGCAGAGGCAGGGGATAGTGTACGGCTGTCTCGACACCGGACTCTGTCATGTACGTGCGGAACCGGTCCCGGTCTGCGACTCTCACCACATATTGGTGCCAGACGTGTTCGGCAGGATCGGCAGGATGTTCAGGCTTGATTATCGCCGGATTGTCAATAAGCCTGTCATAGACGGATGCCAGATCACGGCGGTAATCATTCTCGCTGTCGGTATATGGGAGTTTGATTCTCAGTACCGATGCCTGTATGGGATCGAGGCGGCAGTTGAGGCCGGCATATATATTGTGGTACTGGCGGTCGGAGCCGTAATTGCGCAAAGCCTTTACGGTGGCAGCGAGCTCCGGATCGGATGTAGTCACGGCTCCGGCATCGCCTATGGCGCCGATGTTTTTGGTAGGATAGAAACTGAAAGCGGCGGCATCGCCGAGTGCGCCGGCTTTTATGCCATCCCATGCGGCTCCAATGGCCTGTGCGCAGTCTTCTATGACTTTCAGTCCATGGTCTGACGCGATCTGCCGTAAACGGCTGTCATAACATATCCGGCCATACAGGTGTACAGGCATAATCGCTTTTGTTCGCGGTGTGATCGAGGCCTCTATGCGGGATGTGTCAAGATTCATGGTTCTCGGATCCGGTTCCACAAGCACTGGGTGCAGCCGGTTGTCGGTTATGGCGAGTACCGACGCTATATAAGTGTTGGCAGGCACTATGATTTCATCGCCTTCGGCTATCGCGCCCAGTTCAATATATGCCCGCAGGATAAGACGCAGGGCATCGAGACCGTTGCTTGTGCCTACGGCATAGTCAGTGCCGGTGGCTGCCGATAATTCGTGTTCGAACGATTCGACTTCGGGGCCGCCTATATACCAGCCGCCTGCGGCTACACGCGCTATGGCATTCTGGATATCGGCCATAAAAGGCCGGTTGATCTCTGCCAGATCGAGGAATCGGTATCGTTTCATCGCGGAATCTTTGTTGCTGTCAGTTCTTTGAACCGGTTGTAGTCGCGCACATAGTCAGCTTCGCTGAACAGTTCGGAGGTGAGCACGAGGCTTACGGATCCTGACGAGAAGTTCTCAAGACTGCGCCATATTCCAGCCGGTATATACAGAGCCTTGTATGGTCTGTTGAGCTGGAACCGGTGCGAAGAGTGTCCGTCAGTGAGTATTACATCGAAACTTCCGCTTGCGGCGATTATCAGTTCCTGTCCCCGGTAATGAGAATGGCCTCCGCGCTCCGAGTCGCCGGGAATATCGTAGAGATAGAATACCCTTTTGATCGCAAACGGAAACAGATTGGAGTTCTCGACCGCGGTGAGTGAGCCGTTTGAGTGGACATGACGCGGTAGCTCTATTATGCGGCAATCGGCCAGAAGGGATCGTGAGTGGCTGTCAGAGTTCATGGTTTACGATCTGTTTGAATGTGTCGAAATCGCGTATGTAGTCAAGTTCGTCATAGAGTGTCGACGATAGCACTAGCGCCACGGAGTTTGTCGAGAAATTGTCGAGTTCGCGCCATGTCAGAGGTGGCACGTAGAGCCCGTAGTACGATCTGTTCAGGTGGTGGCGGATGCGGTGGCCGTGGCCGTCGTCGAGCACTGCGTCGAAACTGCCTGAAAGGGAGACTATCAGTTCTTGTTGTGTATGAAATGCGTGTCCGTCGCGGTTGTGGCCTCCGGGCACATCGTAGATCCAGTAGGCGCGTGCTATTTCAAACGGTATCTGGTCTGCGTTCTGAATGAATGACAGATTGCCGCGGGGATCGCGCACACAAGGCAGATCGATTATTTTAGCGAGGATCGGTTCCATTTTCGGCAAGGTTTATGAGATAGCGTCCGTAATCGTTGTCGCGCATGGGCTTGGCCAGTTCCATCAGACGGCCGGCATCGATGAAGCCGCGGCGGAATGCGATTTCTTCAAGGGCGGCCACGCGGAAACCCTGGCGTTTCTGTATGGTCTCGATGAAATTGCTCGCCTCCATAAGGGAGTCGGTCGTGCCGGTGTCGAGCCATGCGAAGCCGCGGCCAAAGCGTTTGACGCGCATCCGGTGCCGTTCGAGGTACCATTGGTTGACTGTTGTGATTTCCAGTTCGCCACGGGCCGATGGCCTGACGTCGCCGGCTACTTTTACCACATCGTTGGGATAGAAATACAGACCTACCACGGCATCGTTGCCTGACGGATGCTCAGGCTTCTCTTCGATGGATACGGCCCGTCCGTCGGTGTCGAACGACACCACTCCGTATCGCTGCGGATCCTGTACGGGATATGCGAATACCACAGCGTCGCCTTCAGATGTCATCCTTACGGCATCGTTGAGCATTCCGGTGAATCCTTGTCCGTAGAAGATGTTGTCGCCGAGCACCAGACACACATTGTCGTCGCCTATGAAATCACGGCCGAGCAAAAATGCCTGTGCGAGCCCTTCGGGACGGGGCTGTTCCACATATTCGAAGCTGACCCCCATTGCCGACCCGTCGCCGAGCAGCCTCCTGAACATAGGCAGGTCCTGAGGGGTGGATATGATCAGTATATCCCGTATTCCGGCAAGCATAAGCACCGATATGGGATAATATATCATCGGTTTGTCATAGACCGGCAGCAGTTGTTTGGACACTCCTTTGGTAATCGGGTACAGGCGTGTTCCTGATCCGCCGGCAAGTACTATTCCTTTCATTTTTCGTTCCATATCGGGAGAGTGGTTTCAGCGGTTGGAGTACATCTCGTCGTAGTAGCGGAGATAATCGCCCGATGTCACGGAGTCGATCCATCCGGGGTTGTCGAGATACCATTTTACGGTCTGTTCTATACCTGTGGCGAACGGGGTCTCGGGATACCATCCGAGCTCGGATGCTATTTTGGAAGGATCGATCGCATACCTCATGTCATGGCCCGGACGGTCTGCCACATACCGGATCAGATGCGGACCAATGGCTTTGTCGCCGGTGTGCCGGGCCACGATGTCGATTATCAGCTTTACGATATCGATGTTGGATTCCTCATTGAATCCGCCTATGTTGTAGACTTCACCGGTACGTCCGTTACGGAGCACGGTCTCTATCGCTTTGGCATGGTCTTCTACATAAAGCCAGTCGCGTACGTTGGCGCCACGGCCATATACAGGGATTTCCCTGTGGTGGAGCAGGTTGTTTATCGCCAGCGGTATCAGCTTTTCCGGAAACTGGTACGGGCCGTAGTTGTTGCTGCACCGTGTGATACATACCGGCAGTCCGTAGGTGTGGAAATAGGCCGAGGCGATCATGTCGGCGCTCGCTTTCGATGCGGAATATGGCGAACGTGGCGACAACGGTGTGTCTTCGGTGAAAAAAGATCGTCCGAAAGCCTTCAGACCGGCGCGTCCGGCGACTACGCGTGCCACGTCGGCGGTCAGCTCAGGTGTCATTGCCGTATCGTATTCTTTTGCGAGGGAGCCGTATACCTCGTCGGTGCCTATCTGCAGGAAACGTCGTCCTTCGAGGTAACGGGGAGTGCCGTCCTCGCCGGTTCCGTCGGCCCATGCCTGCCTTACGGCTTCGAGCAGTGTCTGGGTGCCGAATATGTTGGTATCGAGAAACAGGCGCGGTCCGGTAATGCTGCGGTCCACATGGCTCTCGGCCGCGAAATTGACCACGAAGTCGGGATCAGCCTGTCTGACGGCTTCGTCTACGGATGCTCTGTCGCGTATGTCGCCGCGTATGAACTCCACATTGGGCCGTTTCAGATCGTCGGTTATCGTGAGCAGGTTGCCGGCGTAGGTGAGGGCGTCGAATATGACTATGCGTACGCTGTCGCCGTGGATACGCAGCAGGTATTTGACAAAATTGGAGCCTATGAATCCGGCGCCGCCGGTTACGAGATATGTCGTCATCTGCATCGAATCTGGTTAATAATGCTGCAAGTTACTATATTTCCTCAACACGGCCAAAACCGGGACTTCACGCATCGTACAGGTAGCGTTTGATCGAACGTTTGGGCGTTTTCTCGAATTCGTTGGCTATGAGCTGTATCCGCTCTATCCGTTCATATGGCGCCACGAGTCTGTTGAGGTCGGCGCGCACATGTTCCATCAGTTCGGGAAGCTGTCCGTTGGATACATTGTCGGCGTCCATCGCCTCATAGTCGGGATATACGAGAGCCACGAGGCGGCCGTTGCGCTCGACCACGAGGCTTTCGGCCACGTATGGCATATTGTTGAGTTTGGCTTCTATCTCTTCAGGATATATATTCTGTCCGTTGGCCGACAGAATCATGGTCTTGTATCGGCCTTTTATGAATATTGTGCCGTCGTCGCTGCGGGTTCCCATGTCGCCGGTGTGCAGCCAGCCGTCGGGATCCAGCACTGCTTCGGTCGCGTCGGGATTCTTGTAATATCCTGCCATCACATTCTCTCCGCGTACGCATATCTCGCCCGGTATGTCGGCTCCGTCGGCGCTGAGGATCTTCGATTCCATGATCGGGAGTGTGCGCCCCGACGATCCGACCACAAACTGACGCCAGGGTGTATAGCTGATCAGGGGTGCGCATTCGGTCATGCCGTAGCCGACTGTAAACGGAAACTTTATTTTATGGAGAAATTCCTCGACTTCGCGGTTGAGGGGGGCGCCGCCTACGATAACTTCCTCGAACTCTCCGCCGAACGCTTTTACAAGACGGCGGCGAATGGTGGCGTAGAGCGATGTGTCGAGCAGCGGTATTGCAAGCGCCCATCGCATGGAGCGTTTCGAGATCATCGGCAATATCTGTTTGCGGTAGATCTTCTCGAGGATCAGAGGCACGCAGATCACCAGATTAGGACGTATCTCCGACATGGCTTTAAGCAGCAGTTTGGGCGACGGCAGCTTGCCGAGCAGTGTCACGTGCGTGCCCACGGCCAGCGGCACGAGCATGTCGAATGCGCATCCGTAGGCATGGGCCAGTGGCAGAAACGACAGACACCGCGAACCCTGGTAGTGAAGCCGGGAGTGGATGCCGAACATTACGTTGCCGCACAGGTTGTTGTGGGTCAGCATCACACCTTTTGAGAATCCAGTGGTGCCCGATGTGTAGTTGATTACGGCAAGCGAGTCTTTGGGACACTGCGGATATGACACCTGCTCTTTGCCGAATCCCGATTTGTAGGCGGCACGGAATTTCCGCGACAGGTTGCGCAGTATTTTCGATATTTTCCCGTCGGGGCCGTCCGATTCGGCGAGAACCTGACGGTCGTCGAGCGACAATACGCCTTTAAGGCGCGGCATTTTATCGTATTCGAGGGTTTCCCAGATGGAGTTGCTCACGAAAAGCATCACTGCATCGGAGTGGTTGATGATATGCTGTGCGTCCTGTGGATTGAAGTCCTGGAGCACAGGCACTATTACCGCCCCGTAAGTGATGGTGCCGAAAAATATTGTCACCCACGATGAGGTGTTGCGTCCCATCAGGGCTATCTTGTCGCCGCGTCTGATTCCCGCATTGGCAAACAGTGTGTGCAGCCGGGCTATCCGGCGTGCGAAATCGCCGTAGGTCATTGTTTCGCCGGTGGTGTAGTCAGTTAGCGCCGGCATGTCCCAGTTGTGGCGGAAACTTTGGGCGTATATCTCGAGCAGATTCTCTTTCAGCATGGTATCACAGATAATTTAATCAGATACAAATATACATTTCATACGGATTAAAAACAAACTTATATGCCGGTGAGGCTGAAAAGATGTGTTAACTTTGCATTATGATTGACAACACTACTTTTGGAACCCGCACTGCGATGTATGTGACTCTCGGCTGCAAGCTCAATTTCGCCGAGACTTCTACCGTGGCCAGGATTCTGGCCGACCGGGGCATACGCCGGGCTCAGGCCGGCGAGACTCCGGATCTGTGCGTGGTCAATACATGCAGCGTGACCGAACTGGCCGACAAGAAAGGCCGTCAGGCCATACGATCCCTTGCCAAGCGCTTTCCCGGGGCCACGATCATCGCTACCGGATGCTATGCCCAGCTCAAACCCGACGAGGTGGCTTCTATCGAGGGGGTGGATATCGTGGCCGGTGTCAACTCCAAGCTGCGTATCGGAGAGTTTCTCGACCAGTGGGAGAAGACGCATCAGCCGCAGACCATAGTCACCCCTGCGCGCGATCTGAGGGAGTTCATGCCGTCGTGCTCGAAAGGCGACCGCACGCGATATTTCCTTAAAGTGCAGGACGGATGCGACTACTGGTGCTCGTATTGCACAATTCCGGCGGCACGCGGACGCAGCCGTTCCGGACGCATTGCCGATCTTACCGCCCAGGCGCGGCAGGTGGCATCGGAAGGGGGCAGGGAGATCGTGATCACTGGAGTCAATATCGGCGAGTTCGGACGCGATACCGGCGAGTCGTTTCTGGATCTGCTCAGGGCGCTCGACAGCGTCGATGGCATCGAGCGCTTCCGTATCTCGTCGATAGAGCCGAACCTGCTTACCGACGAGGTCATCGATTTTACCGCCGGAGCACGGCGTTTCATGCCGCATTTCCATATTCCTCTGCAGAGCGGAAGCGACGAGGTGCTCAGGCTTATGCGCCGCCGTTACGATACGGCGCTTTTCCGCAGTAAGGTCGAGCGTATAAGGTCGGTCATGCCCGATACGTTTATTGGAGTGGATCTGATTGTGGGAGCGCGTGGCGAGACCGCCGATGAATTCGCCCGTTCGAAGGAGTTTGTCGAGAGCCTCGATATATCGCGCCTTCATGTGTTCACATACTCCGAGCGGCCTGGCACTCGGGCACTCGATATCGCCCACAAGGTGGAGCAGGCCGAGAAACATCGGCGCACCCGCGTCATGCTTGCCGTTTCCGAGCAGAAGCTACGCCTGTTCAGCTCCCGTTTCGAAGGATCTGTGCGTCCGGTGTTGCTCGAACATCCCCACCGCGGCCGCATGACCGGATTGACCGACAACTATCTGCGTGTCGAGATCGAGCCGCCTGTGCCGGAGGCGGCCAATACCGTATTGCCGGTACGCCTCGAGACTCTTTCGCCTGATGCCGGACAGTTTTCCGGCTCCATCGACAAAACCGTGCAGCCATGAAACCGGTAGCCGTGATAATTCTCAACTGGAACGGCAGCGCTCTGCTGGGCGAATTTCTGCCGCAGGTACTGGCCACAACCGACAGCTCTATTGCCGATGTGATAGTGGCCGACAACGGCAGCACCGACGGCTCGCTCGAGCTCATGCGCCGGCAGTTTCCCGATGTCGAGGTGATAGAGCTCGGCGAGAACTATGGATTCGCCGAGGGATACAACCGGGCCGTCGCCGCAACACGTTACCGCTATACGGTGCTGCTCAATTCCGATGTGGCCACTGCGCCCGGATGGATAGGGGATCTGTACCGCTTCATGGAGATGCACCCCGAGGTCGGGGCATGTCAGCCGAAGATCCTCAGCTATACCGACCGTTCTATGTTTGAATATGCCGGAGCGTCGGGCGGCTTCATAGACCGCAATGGATTTCCGTATTGCCGCGGCCGCATATTCTCGACGGTTGAGGAAGACCGCGGGCAGTACGACGAACCGATACCTGTGTTCTGGGCTTCAGGAGCCGCTCTCATGGTGCGCTCCGATCTGTATATCAGTGCCGGTGGCCTGGATCGCGACTTTTTCGCCCACATGGAGGAAATAGATCTGTGCTGGCGTATACTACTTGCCGGGCATGAGATCTATGCCGTGCCGTCGGCTGTGGTATATCATCTCGGCGGAGGCAGTCTGCCTGCATCCAGTCCGCGTAAGACCTATCTCAATTTCCGCAACAACCTGCTTCTGCTCCACAAGAACCTGCCCGACAACACCCGCCGGGCCACTCTGCTGCGCCGGCGTCTGCTCGACACGCTGGCCTGGATCCGGTTCGTGGCCATGTTCGACTTCCGCAATGCGGCAGCCGTGTGGCGCGCGCATCGCGATTTTAGGCGTATGGCACGCAACTACACATCCCACCCCGATGTGGACCTCCTCAGGATGCGGCCCGACAGCCGATGCGACATCATTACAGGCTATTATCTGAAAGGGCGCCGCACTTTCAGCCGCACATTCTGTTAAAATTTTGCATATTCGGGAAATGATGCGTATATTTGCAGACGAATTAAGCACCGTCCGCATTCTTATTCAGGTATTTTTACGCATAAATTTTTCTGAGCGGAATGTAAGTCTCTTTTCCGGCACTGTGAAGCGAAGGTTATTGATCATACGGTGTGTAATGTAAGTATGATATAATCTCTACACTTTGAATTATTGTAAGACAACTGTCTTTAGAATCACAAATCATGCCTTTTGGCTTTAGTCCTGTAGCTCCCTGATAGAAGGGAGCGGCAGGGCAAATTTTTTATACCCCTCCCACATCGTATTCCCGCGCATCTCCGATGCGTCCGTCTCGCGTGGGCATATCGCATCGGAGATGCGGAGGGTGTTGAGCCCCACGCAAGGCGTGGGGTATAGGCGGTCGACCACGCGGTACGCGCGCATCGGAGATGCGCAGGAAGATGGGTGGTTCAGGACAACAGATTATCGTTCCAGTTGCGGCAGTTGCGCTCTACGATCCGCCGGATCTCGTCGTCGAAGTCCAGGCATCCGTGATGTTCCCGCTGGTTGGTGATATACTGCTTTACGTGTGGCGCCTCACGCTGCGAACATGTGAATGCGAAATATTCCCGTCCCCAACGGCTGAACTTCGGGAATTTGCCACTCTGCTTCATCCATATATTGGAGGACTGTTTGATGTCACGCATAAGTTCCGACAGGCATGCCGATGGGTGCAGATCGACCAGCATATGTATATGGTTGCTCGTACCGTTTATCGCAAGCATTTTGGAATTGTAGGTTCGCACAATTCCGGAAATATACGCATATAGGTCATCGGCATGTTCCAGTTGGATGTTGAGACTTCGGTTATATGTGTTTATTACAATGTGGTAAAGGGCAGAAACGCAGCTCATGGTATCAGTTTTGAGGTAAAGATAATGAAAAGAATCGGAATGAGATATATTTCCCGCCGGATCCTCCGCGAATATACTTCTGTGTGCGGCCTGTCGCATCGTGTGTCGCGCATCTCCGATGCGCTATTGTGTCGTGTTGTCTCGTCGTCCCTCACGTGCATGCACGTGGGGTTTCCCATCTTACGCCTCTCCGATGCGTCCATCTCGTGTGGGTATATCGCATCTCCGATGCGTCCGTCTCGCGTGGGCATATCGCATCGGAGATGCGGAGGGTGTTGAGCCCCACGCAAGGCGTGGGGTATAGGCGGTCGACCACGCGGTACGCGCGCATCGGAGATGCGCAGGAAGGGGGCGGGACAAATCCTCTCCGATGCGGCCTTTTACGTCGTGTGTCGCGCATCTCCGATGCGCTGTTGTGTCGTGTTGTCTCGTCGTCCCCCACGTGCATGCACGTGGGGTTTCCCGCCTTACGCATCTCCGATGCGTCCATCTCGTGTGGCCATATCGCATCTCTGATGCGTCCGTCTTCGCGCGGCATTTTCGCATCGGAGATGCGGAGGGTGTTGAGCCCCACGCAAGGCGTGGGGTATAGGCGGTCGACCACGCGGTACGCGCGCGTCGGAGATGCGCAGGAAGGGGGTGGGGAAAACAGCAGCGGCGGGCCCGGGGTGGGCTCGCCGCTGTGATGGTTTATGGGATCCGCTGTGGATCAGAGGCTGGTGCGGAGATGTGTCCTGTTGTATTCTACGATCTCCTTGGTGGTGACATTGCCGAGGAACGAACGCTTCCTGATCTCCATCTTGGCAGCCGGGTTGCCGTACATGCGTACAGGGCGGCGTACCGATGTGCGGTATGTGCGCTGTTCGGATATGAGCGACGACATGTCTACCTCGAATGCGCCGTTGGTATTGGCTTTCCAGGCGGGGAGTTTATCGCCCTGTTCCAGAGCTATCATAAGCTGATTTTCCGGGAAGTGGATAAATCCAGACTCCATGGTTCCGCACAGACCGGCGGCCTTGACGTCTTCCAGGGTTACGTCATCGCCCATCTGCTGCACTGCCATGCATGATGTGTACATGTTGCCGTAACCATCGAACGGTCTCACGCCCTGGTCATCGGTGCTGAGAAGAACCGCATCCGGATCTGTAGCCTGGATATACATGAAGTAGTTCTGTGTGCCGTCCACGAGCTGGAAGCCGTAGCCTTCGGGACCATATACGTTGACGAGACGGTAAACACCTTTCACTTCATTGTTCTCCTGGATCTTGACTTCGTATGTCTCGGGACCAACATCGGCCAGTGAGGTGAGGAAGTCGTCGGTATATGTGCAGTAGCCGAGGGTTGTCCAGTCGGGATCGTCGTCAACGTTGTTGCCGTTGGAGCCTACCGGGACATAGGCCAGAGGCAGAATAGCGGTGCACTTGTGTTCGCCCTCGCTGTCCAGACCTGCTGCCACTACGGTATACATACCGGTTTCGGGGAAGGTGAATGTCAGGTAGCCGTTGGCCTCCTCTGTGATTTTGCTTTCGATGTTGCCTGCTATCATGTCAGCCACCACCTGCTCGGCATCATCCTCAGTGATGTTGCCTGCTACGGCAGTGTACTGTACCGAACCGAGGCCTTCGCTCATGTGGCACTGTACGAGCGCGTAGTCGGTGCCGTCGGGAGCCACATAGTGACCGGCTGCATTGAGGTCGATCTCGTATGAGGCGAAGCCGTCGAGCTGGAAATACTCGTATCCGTTGCCAAACACGCCAAGGCTGACGTAATATACCAATGCAAACGCGAATTCTCCGGTTTCAGGATCGTATTGGCTGAGAGTGGCATATTTGGGATCGTCTGTGTAATTGTACATGTCGCAGAACATCACCATCTCGCCGTAGTTTGAGTTGACGTAACCGGTGGGCTGTCTGGGAATATCGAGAATGTATACCTCCTTGCCGGACTGGTTTGTCTGTTTGGTTCCGGAGAATGAGAAAGTAGCGCTGTACATCACGTTCTCAACTTTGAATTCTGCCATATTCTCGTCGATGAGTGACTGACGCCACATCATATCGAGACCGGAATCAGCACCCGAGAAATACAAGTCGTAGAGATATGTGCCGGTACCGAGTTTGGTCCATTCGGTCCAGGGAGCGAACTCTACGTTGGCGCTCAGTGTGGCTATGGCGTAGGCCGATGCGTCGTCTGGCTGTACGGTGAGTGTGAACGGATACTTGGTGTTGGCCTCAAGCGAGCTGAAGTTTACACCGACTTTCACTGTCGTTTCCTTCTGGCCGGCGGCGAATGTCACGCCTCCGTCGGGGAGCGAGAGAAATCCAGACTCGTCGGTGAGGGTAAGATTCACGGTAATCGCCTCACTGCCGCTGACGCGGTAGATGGGCACGTTGACCTCGGTCTGGCCGTCGGCGAGGCCGATTGTCATTCCGTTGTCGGCGGAGTCGAAATAGACCTGCGCGCCGGTCGGAGTCACTGCCGGTACGTATTCGTAGTCGAGGCCACCCTCGTCGCAGGCTGTGAAGCCTGCGGCGAGTGCCATTCCGGCTGCTATGAACAGATATTTATGCAGTTTCATTATTGTTGTTGTTTAGTTTATTTGACCGGAGTGTAAAGACCAGCGGGGTTCGGGTTGTTGAAGCCCATGAGTGCAGTGTTGTTGCGCTGTTCGCCTATCGTGATACACAGGTTCTGCCATCCGGCGCGGCCTGTCACGTTGAAGCGGGTGTTGCTCGGGAAGTTGGTGTCGGCATACGCGCGGGTGATCGAGCGGCCCAGACGCTTGTAGTCGAAATACATCAGACCCTCGCCCCACAGTTCGATGAGTTTCTGGAAGATGATCTCGTCGATTACGGCATCCTTGTCGCTGACGCGGCACTGGTAGTCGGCATCGCGATACTGGGTCATGAATGCCTCGAGCAGTGTCTTGCCTTCGGCGGGTGCTGTATGTGCGGCTGCCTCAGCCTCGATGAAGTACATCTCCTCGATACGCATCAGAGGCCATGCCACTGCCGAGCCCTCGGAATAGGAGCTGATGTTACCGTTGCCCGGACGGAATTTCAGGCTGCCGTAGGCGGGCATCGGATCGAAAGTCTCATGGCTGATGAACTTCTCCTGGCCGGAGAGCGCCGATCCTTCCGGAGCTTTCCAGGTGAGTTTGCGGAAGTCGGAGTCGGACAGACGGTCGTAGTAGCGCTTGCTCAGCATCATGCGCGGGCCTTCGCCGTTGGCATACGAGTAGCCGTAGGTGGTCTCGCCGCTCATCCATGATGTCCAGTTGATGATACCGGTGGTCACGGCGCGATCCTCTTTGGTGAGCTGCTCGCCCCACATCCATGCCGGAGTGGTCAGGGTGTTGAAGCCGGTGGTGGTGTCGTGCCACTGCTCGGCGGTCAGCGGATAGCATCCGGCGGCCGATGCGGCGTCGATGGCCTTGCGGGCATATTCCTTGGCCTTGGCGTAATCCTCGACCCACATGTACATACGGGCTTTCAGACCGTATACCACACCGAGGTCGGGATAGCCCTTCGATATGCGTGCGGCTTTGGCTATATAGGTCTCGGCGCGGTCGAGATCGCTCTTGATGAACTCGAACATGGCCTCGCGGGTGACGCGGGGATTGTTTTTCGACTCGGCGTCGGTGGTCTTCTCGGTCACGATGGGTACAGTGAGATGAAGCACGTTGTTGCCGTCGGAGTTGATGTTGGAGGTCTGGCCGTTCTCGAGGAACTCGTACATCTGGGCCAGATCCAGATATGCGTGGGCGCGGAATGCATGGCCTACGGAACGGAACGCCTGGTTGGTCTCGTCGGGATCATCCTCGGCTACGGCATCGATGGCCAGGTTGCACGCCTGCACATATTTGTAGTGGAAGTTCCATACACGCTGGAGAGGACCGTAGTCCGGGCCGAGATATGCGTCGTAGGTGGCATACTGCTCGAAGTGGATTATATACTCAGAGGGCGAGTATGTGAAATCGTCGCACATGAGGTTGCGAATCAGCATCATTGCGGGATATCCGAAGTCGTCGTGTGCGCCGTCGCGTACTTTCTGGGCTTCGTTCAGCCAGGCGGGAATACCGGAGAGCATGGCCTCGCCTGCGAGCGGCGAATCCTGCATCTGATCCTGGGTGACGCGGTTGGTCGGGAGGGTCTCGTCGAGACAGCCTGTCAGACCGGCGGCCATGGCCATGCCGGCCATATATATTGCTAATTTTTTCATTGTTGTTTCTCTGTTTGCTTTTAGAATGTTACGGTAAGACCGCCCGATATAGTGCGGATCGGAGCATAATATGCTGCGTTGCCGGCGCCCGAGATGGACTGGCGGGGATCAAGACCGCGGCGTTTCGACCAGAGGGCTACGTTCTCGCACGAGAGATACACGCGCAGCTTGTCGAGGAACAGGCGGTTGGCCACCTTGGTGGGCAGTGTGTAGCCGAAGTTGATGTTCTGGAGGCTCAGGTACGATGCATCGGTCAGATAGCGGTCCGAGATCGATTCGTTGTACTGCTCGCCATACATGAAGCGGGGTATGTTGGAGCCCGAGTTCTCAGGTGTCCATGACTTGAGGATATCCTCGTGGATCACACCGCCGCGGTTGCGGCTGCCGTAAGGAGCGGCCATGTACAGGGCATAGGTGGAGTCGAGACACTGTCCGCCGATCTGGTATGCGAACTGGATGTCGAAGTCGAAGCCCTTGTAGCGGAGCGAGGTGCCGAAACCGCCGTATGCCGATGGAAGTGCGGTGCCGCACAGATAGTCGTCGGCCTGTGAGTAGTCGGTGGTTGTGGCCTTGATCTCGTTGCCTTCCTCATCCGTTGTGTTGTAGTAGTACAGACCGCGGCCCTGATCGTCTACGCCGGCATACTGGTGCAGGTAGAAGGTGTACATCGGTACGCCCTCGCCGTAGAAGTAGTTGTCTGACGAGTAGCCGCCTACACCGTCCACAACGGCTGTCTTGCGCTCTTCGGGCAGATATGTGATCTTGTTCTTGTACCAGGTGAGGTTGGCGTTGAGGCTCCAGGTGAAGTCGCGGGTGGCTATTACGTCGCCGTGGAGATCGATCTCGAAGCCGGCATTCGACATGTCGCCGATATTGTCGTAGTAGCCTTCATAGCCCATCGACGGTGCCATCGGGAAGTAGAAGAGCATGTCGGATGTCTTGCGGTAGAATCCCTCGACAGTACCGCCCAGGCGGCCGCCGAACAGTTCGAAGTCTACACCGGCGTTGAAGTTGCCGCCTTTCTCCCAGGTGATGTTCTCGTTACCCTTGCAGTAGGGCACTACAGAGATGTTGCCGTCGGAGTTGTTGATGGTGTAGGTGTTGGTATAGAGGTAGTCGCCGATGCGGTCGTTGCCCTGCTCGCCGTACGATGCCTTTACCTTCAGCATGTCTACCCATTCGGCGGTGAACCAGCTCTCGCTGCTCATGAGCCACGCTGCGCCTACGGAATAGAAGTTGCCCCAGCGGTGTTTCGGGTGGAAGCGGCTTGAGCCGTCGCGGCGGTACGATACCGATCCGAAATAGCGCTGGTCGTAGTCGTACTGTACGCGGGCGAAGTAGCCTTCGGTGTTGTATTCGCTGGTCGAGGAGTTGCCGTTGGTCGAGATGATTGCGCCGGCGAGCTCCTTGTTGTCGGGCGAGAACATGTTGTTGCGCTGGGCGTAGAGCATAGCGGATTTGCGCCAGTAGTTCTCGTGGCCGAGAAGCACGTTCACGTCATGGTTGCCGAAACGGTGGGTGTAGGTCAGCAACTGCTGGAACGAATAGTCTACCGTGCGGTCATGCTTCTTGGTGAGCATACCGTTGTTGGCCTTGTAGGCGCCGTAGTAGGGGTTGGTGTATTTTGTATAGCGGGTCTCGTTGACCGATACAGAGTTGTTGGAGGTGAACTTGAAGTCCTTGAGGAACACGATCTCGGCGAAACCGAGGGCGGAGAATGCGTTGCCTACCGACGAGTTCTCGTCCAGAACCTGAGAGTCGATGGCGTTGGTGCCGTTGAACGGAGGACGGCTGAGGCCGGCGTTCAGACGGTCGCCGTAGTCATAGCGCATGTTGCCGTAACGGTCGTACATGATGTTGCCCTGGCCGTCGCGGATATACAGCGGGTAGATCGGAGCCACGCCTGTGGCAGCGGCGAAGATGTTGCCTGTCGATCCGAGATCTCCTTCATTGTTGTCGTCGATGGTCTTGGAGTTATAGTGGGTATACGATGCGTTGGCACCTACCTTCAGCCAGGATTTTGCCTGGATGTCGGCGCTCAGACGGCCGGTGAAACGCTCGTAGTCGGAGTTGGTCACGATACCTTCGTTGTTGAGGTAGCTTGCCGACAGGTAGAAGTTGGACTTGTCGGTTGCGTTGGCTATATTGATGTTGTATTCCTGACGCAGCGAGGTCTTGTAGGCTTCGTTGTACCAGTTGTCGGGCTGGATCCAGTAGTCCTGACCCTGGTAGTTGACCTTGCGGCCGAGTGTGGCGGCGGGGTTGAGCTTGCCGTCCTGGCCTATCAGATACTGTCCGTAGGGGAGGGTGAACACGTTGTAGCCCAGAGTGAGGTCGTCGGTGTTGGTCGATACCATCTGGCTTGCTGCCCACTGCCATGCGGCATTGGCGCTCAGGCCTTCGTTGAGGGCGTAGCTGTTGAGAGCCTTGTAGTAGGTCTCGTAGTACATGGCCGGATCATCGATGGTCTTGTAGGTCTTCAGGGCGTTGGAGTTGGCGCCGAGTTTTACGTCGACAGTCACTTTGGCTCCCTGGTTGGCACGGCCGCGCTTGGTGGTGATCATGATCACACCGTTGGCGCCGCGGGCACCGTAGAGCGAGTTGGATGCGGCGTCTTTCAATACTGTCATCGACTCGATATCCTGGGGGCTGATCGTGTTGATGTCGCCGCCGAAAGGTATACCGTCGAGCACGATGAGAGGAGTGTTCTCTGCGTTGATAGAGCTGATACCGCGTATACGGATCACCGGCTGGCTCTGGCCCGGTGCGCCCGAGGCGTTGGTCAGCTGTACGCCCGATACCTTGCCGGTGAGTACGTTGAGTGCGTTAGTTACCTGTGCCTGCTCGATCTGGTCGGCTTTCACTACGGATGCGGAGCCGGTGTAGGCCGATTTCTTGGCAGTACCGTAGGCAACTACCATCACTTCGTCGAGTCTGGTGTCGTTGCTTTCCATTTTGATCAGCATCTCACCTGCGGTGATGTTGACCGTCTGGGTTATCATGCCCACGTACGATACGCGGAGCTGGCGGCAATTCTGCGGCACACGCAGCGAGAAGTTACCGTCTACATCGGTCGAGCCTCCCTGGCCGCCGCCTATGGGCATGATCGTAGCTCCCGCCAGGGGCTCGTCGTCGCTTGCATAGACAACGGTACCTTTCACAGTGCGTGTCTGCGCCATAGCGCATGCGCCCGCGAGGATGACCGTCATAAGTAATAGAAACAGCTTTTTCATACTTACTTTTTAATTAGACATAAAAGAATTGGATATATAAATTTAACTTAATTTCTCGATGAATTTCAGTTACTGTAGCCTATTGCACATATCTGTCTCTTATCCTAAGACAGGAAAATTGAACGCAAAGATACATTAAATCTTTTAATCCTAAACAATTGTCACCGTTTTTTTCTTCTGGTTTAACATTTTGCTCCGGGCATAATCTTTTGCACCGTTTAGCGATTTTTAAGATATGCGGTTATGCAACAAATACTTATGACATCACGGCCGGTGTGTCGCGCATCTCCGACGCGCCTCGGGATGCCTGTGCGCCCTTTACCCCATGCATTGCTGCATGGGGATCCACATCCTATGCGTCTCCGACGCATCTCGCCTTCCCATGTGGGGGTGGTTGCAAGTCGCGCATCTCCGACGCATCTCATCCCGGCGCCCTTGTCGGTTGCGCACCGCGG
>CAOKFI010000020.1 GCA_948467675.1 uncultured Porphyromonadaceae bacterium | reverse complement strand
ACTCCTCGCCTCAACACTCTACAAATCACTCCATTATTTGTTTGCTTTAAAACATATTTTTAACTTTTATTAAGGACTGAAGTATTAGCGGTAACCCATTACTTGCTCAAATAATATCAATCTATAATTAGACAAATATTGTCCAGACTCTCATTTTTAATGCGATTTATTCTTCTTTATTGCCATTTCAAATAGAAGTAACTATCTTCGTGTTGACAAAAATCCACAGCCATTCTTATGAAACGATACATATATGCCGGCCTGTTTATAGCATGTGCGATAACCGCAACGGCAATGCCTGTCGCTGAAGTCAGGTTCCACAATGAGGCATCAGACACCATTAAATTAAACGCACTGCTGTCGAAAGGTTCCACATTAAAAGAGAGTCCGGGGGAGATAATCGCGGTTTTAGGCCGGGAATTTATCGGAACCCCATATACTGCGTCGACACTCGAAGACAGCGTAGAACGTCTAACCATAAATCTCGACGAGCTCGATTGCACCACATATATAGAGACAGTCATGGCATTAGCCTTAACGATAGAGGAGGGCCGGACATCTTGGCGTGACTTCCTTTACAATCTCGAGCGGCTTCGTTATCGTGGCGGTAATCTCGACGGATACAGTTCACGTCTACATTATGTAAGCGACTGGGTGGTCGACAATGTACACCGAGGCACATTCAAAGAGGTAACGAATCAGATTCCCCAACACGATTATGCAGTCAAAACGATCGACTACATGTCTTCACATCGAGACCAATATCCGCAATTAGCAGATCCTGCTCAATTCGAACGTATAAAAAACGTGGAAATAGGATACCGCTCTCACCGGTTCCCATACATAAAGCGAGAGCGACTCAACAACAAGCCCGTCAAAGAAGCATTACGCAACGGGGATATCGTGGCTCTGACATCACGCACTCCAGGGCTTGACGTTGGCCATTTCGGCATTATAATCATCGAGAACGGGACACCGCTTCTTATGTATGCGTCGTCAGCAGAAAAAAAAGTAGTCATCGACAAACTCCCTCTGTTCGACTACCTGCGCCGCTCCAAGACGCTTACCGGAATCAGAGTGTTCCGCCTCAACAACTGATGACACTTCAATAAATAAAATCAAACGGGCGTCCGGATTTTCCGGACGCCCGTTTGATTTTACAGGATATTTTTATGCCTGGGGCATTTTGGTCTTTTTGCCATAGCCATACTGTGCAGCGGCACCGAGTTCTTCCTGAATACGGAGCAACTGGTTGTATTTAGCCATACGGTCAGAGCGGCTTGCAGAACCGGTCTTGATCTGGCCGGCGTTGGTTGCAACAGCAATATCGGCTATAGTAGCGTCCTCGGTTTCACCCGAACGGTGAGAGATAACTGCGGTGTAGCCATTGCGCTGAGCGAGTTCAACAGCACGGAGAGTCTCTGTCAGAGAACCGATCTGGTTAACCTTTACAAGGATTGAGTTGCCACATCCCATCTCGATACCTTTCTGGAGATATTTCACGTTTGTCACGAACAAGTCGTCACCAACGAGCTGACAGCGGTCACCGATGAGGTCGGTAAGAATCTTCCAGCCTTCCCAGTCATTCTCAGCCATACCGTCCTCAATCGAGTCGATAGGATATTTCTCAACGAGGCCTTTCAGATATTCAGCCTGCTCTGCAGATGTATACTTGGGACCGTCAGCCTGCTTCCAGGTATAGTCATAGATACCGTCTTTGTAGAACTCAGACGATGCGCAGTCGAGACCGATAGTCACATCCTTGCCGGGCTTGTAACCAGCCTTCTCGATAGCCTGCATGATCACGTTGAGCGCGTCCTCTGTACCGTCGAGCGAGGGTGCGAAACCACCTTCGTCGCCTACTGCAGTAGAGAGGCCACGGTCATGGAGCACTTTCTTCAGGTTGTGGAATACTTCAGTACCCATGCGGATGCCTTCCTTGAAGCAGCATGCGCCGATAGGACGGATCATGAATTCCTGGAAAGCGATAGGAGCGTCTGAGTGAGCACCACCATTGATGATGTTCATCATAGGCACGGGGAGAACATAAGAGTTGCATCCGCCGATATATTTGTAAAGCGGGAGATCGAGGTAGTCAGCAGCTGCTTTTGCTACAGCGAGCGAAACGCCGAGGATAGCGTTGGCGCCGAGGTTAGACTTAGTGTCAGTCCCGTCGAGGGCAAGCATCTTCTCGTCGATAGCTATCTGATCGAGAGCGCTCATGCCTTTGAGGGCTTCTGCTATGGGGCCATTAACGTTAGCCACAGCCTTAGTCACACCCTTACCCATGTAGCGAGCCTTGTCGCCGTCACGGAGCTCAAGAGCTTCGTTCACACCGGTAGATGCACCAGAGGGTACAGAAGCACGGCCGCGTGCGCCGGACTCAAGGATCACATCGACTTCAACAGTGGGGTTGCCGCGCGAATCGAGCACCTCACGACCAATGATTTTTTCGATTTTCATAATTCTTTTACTTTTTGACTTGTAAAATATTTGACAGTTAAATAATTGCCTGAATATCCGAGTGCAAAGATACTAAAATCCGATGAATACCTTAACAAAAAACGATAAAATAGATTTAACAGCAATCAAAAACCGCATACTCTCTATAAATGTTATAATCCATATATATCCAAAACGGATAAAAATATCGATTAAATACTAAAATCATGATCAAAGTAACTTATCTTGACCGCAGTGGATTTGCAGTAGCAACTCCTACGGCAATACTTGTGTTCGACTATTTCAAAGATCCTACCAATGCGTTGACAAAGATACTCAAATCAGCTCCTGACCACCCTGTCATATTCTTTTCGACACATCATCATGAGGATCATTTCAATCCGGAAATATTCAATCTGGCACAAGATCACAAACGTTTGTTCGTGCTGTCTGATGACATAAAATCAAAACATATACCCGACAAGGGCATGCAGGTAGCATGGATGGCTCCAGGCGATGCCATCGAAGGATTGCCTGGCGATATATCGGTAAAAGCCTACAAAGCGACATTCGCCGGAGTCTGTTATACCGCCACTCTCCCTGACGACAAGAAGATATTTCACGGCGGCGATCTGAACAATGCCCGGTGTATCGGCGGCGAGAATCTCCGTGATATGACAAAAACACGCACAGAATTTGAAACGGTTGTAGGCCGCATAGCTTCCGAATCGCCTGAGCTCACCATAGCGATGCTGTCGGTAAGCCCTGAAACCGAAGACAACGCCCGCTTTTTCCTCGAAAAAGTAAAGGTGGACAATTTCGTTCCCATGCACTTCGAGCCTCACCATAATGATGACGAGAAGGAATATAACCCTGATCCCGAATGCAAATTCCACTGCCTGCATGGTCCCGGACAGACCGACAAAATATCATAATCCACCGCATATTGACAAAAAAGAGGGGTCGGCTGGGTTGTCACCGACCCCTCTCTCACGTTTCAACTATTTATTTATGAGAGCCTTAGTACCCAGTATCACTACTCGATAAAAAGGACGAGGGATGTAAAGAACTTGTCTCTTTTCCAATTGTGTCACCAATAAAACAATCCACACCACGCAATGGGTGCGGATATGACACTAAAAGAGTTTAAATTGTGTTTAAACCAAATAAGCAAACCCGCGTCACAAGCGGGTTTTCAACGTGTCAGTATATTGACAGCGAAATCGAGCATAGTGTCCCGTCCGTCGACAGCCGACAACGGATCCATATCGACAGCGCATCCTTCGGTAGGATCTATGCCTTGTTCAGTGGTGTTGCCTGAGGCATCGAGTACCGAGCAAGCTGACATCCGCACCGACCACCCGCACGGGAGCTCCGACGAATACGGCATGCCACTGCCGCCACCGGTAGTTGCACCAACAATAGTGACGCCAGGCAACTGCTTCATCACAGAGACGAAATTATTGGCAGCACTGAATGTAGATCGGTTGGTCAGGACCACCACCGGCTTGCCCCACATGACACGCCCTTGAGGCGCAGGATCGTAATAGTAGGCATAAGGCTCGGAAAAATCATCATGCCCGGGGCCTGTTTTATGACTTATATAACCGGCGAGAGTACGCTGACCGATAAAACGGCTTACCAAGGTACCGACATTTGTCATATCTCCACCGCCATTGTCACGGACATCCACAATAAGGCCGTCGCATGTTGAAAAATACGACAGTATATAATCCAGGTTGCCCTCTCCTATAGTACTTGAGAAACTTCCATAATACATATATCCGACATTCTCCGGCAAAATACCATAGTCCATACCCGCAGCTGTCAGATAATTGAAATTGAAATAATACTGGCGTATCAGACGCCTGTCGAAATTCTGAGGATAATCACTCCACCATGCGCGATAATAGGACACATCGAACGGAGCCGCAAGATTGGTATGGCCGTCACGCAATTCGTTCAGCATGTCCGAACATACGGCAAACAGCTCCTCACCCGTCATCTTGTCGGAAACTTTACACGAATATCTCACATACACCTCGTCCCAGTCCACATTTTTCTCTGCGAAGAAACAATAATGTTCGTCAATGATCGTCCATAGCGCGTCAAAGTTGCCTCTGGGATCATTGGCCCACTCCTCTATCTCATGACATGCCGAAAACAGAATCATGAGCAGCATCATTGAAAATATACGATATCCGGTATTCATAGGTATAGTCAATACAATGCCGTGACAATACGGGTACGCGACGGGATACCGCGGCCTCGAGCCAATGATATCCACTCTCCGGCCACACCAATAACGGCACAATGTGTTATATGTCGCGATGTTATATTATTCACCCTTGCAGACTGCGTATTGTTTCGATATCCGATCCTGACGGATGTGGCTCCGAAGTGCATATCGGCAGTAACAAGGTTTTCCATAGCGAAATACGATCCCCACCACGCGCAATGAGCGAGCCCCGACCGATTGCCAAGATATATCTCATAATACAATTCGCCGTAATCCGGCGAAAAAAATGCACCGACAACAGGCAATGCAGGCTGATAGCGAAGAGTGACTGGAATACGCCATAAACGCGTCTGCCAAGCCACGTATCCCGTCATGCCGACCGTAACAGCCGCACGAGCCGACGCGGGATTATTACCGTTACGGGCATTATAAAGACATCCGAGATCCATCCGCGCCGCACCTCCGGCGCCTATTGTAAGATTCGGCAGTATGTTACGCCATCTGTACATCATCCCCCATGAAAAATCCACTCCTCCATACCACATGACGGCATTGCGGACAGGATTCTCCGTACGATCTATTTCCACCCTTAATTTCAACTGCATGACCCAGCGTTCGGGATCAAACCGCATAGCCTGCATGCGTTCATATCCAAGCCCCATACTCCATCCCGAATATTTGAGAGGTGTAAGATATGTGTCAGCCAGATGCGATGTTCCGGCCTCTACTGTATAGGCGGCCGTTACCGGACGTACCACTGCTTCCGTATCTGTATCACCGTCGGCCGCATGAGCCGACAGAAAGCATGTAATGCAGACAATCCCGCAAAAAACGGTTTTAGCAATCACATCAGAACAGATGCTGCTGTCCGTTGATTTCATCACGCACCTCGTCATCTGATTTTTCATCTACTGGCGTTTCTTCAACCACATCGTCACCGGCAGGCAACTCCACATTGTCGGCGACCGGAATCTCACGAGGCTCGATTTCAACCACACTTCCGATAGCATAATTGCTTATTCGCTTGCCTTTGGCCTTAAACGATTTGACCGCAATAAACTCTTCGGCATCAATCACCATCGATCCCCGGAATTCATCGGCGCCGCCAAATGTCACCTCGAACCGTGCGCCAGGCTCATCGCTCAATACAATCAGAGCCGACCGCACATTCTCACCGATAAAACGCTGTTTTTTGGCCGAAACCTCGAACGGGAAACGTTTTATATAGAGATAGCCCTGATCGGCATCATTCAGCACAGCGGTCCATATATGGCCGGGACGATACCGCTCTATGCGCAATATTCCCTCCTCGTAATGGTTGGAGGCATCGTAGTTGGTCATATAGAACTCTCCCGACTTCAAAATCACGAGAATCCTGTCGTCGCCGGAAAACTCGCCGAGATACTGTCCGCGTCCGTCATAATTCAGACGAAGCACATCCGGATCGAACCACACCTGACGCCCTCCAAGAGTGGATGCCCCTTTCTCTTTAAGAGAGAACCGGTGCACCTCATTGCGTGTCACAATATTGCCTCGCGACTGCTTGCCCTTGATTGCAAGCGTTCCGAAATCCACATCGAACTGAAGTTTGCTCAGACGCAACTTCGGTTTCAAAGTCACTTTGACAACCTCGGCCTCCCCGTTAGGATTGGCTGAGAACCAGGACACACGCGACCCTGAAGACCCTTGTGTCAGATCATATTCTTTATCACGGGTTATGCCGGTTACGGCAAAACGCTTCATGTAATAGGTACCACCACGGCCATCCTGATAAATCACATTATAGATGGTACGCAGATCGTTTCGCTTGAATACATCGATATGGATTATATTCTTACCGACAAACATCTTTTCCTGAACGCGAACCACCTTATACTTTCCATCGCGGTAAAAGATGATTATATCGTCGATATCGGAACAGTTGCATACGAACTCATCCTTTTTCAGCCCGGTACCGATAAACCCTTCCTCCCGGTTGATATATAGCTTTTCATTGGCCTCGGCCACATTGGCCGCCTCGATATTATCGAAACCACGTATCACAGTATGCCGGGGATAAGCATCGCCATACTTTGCTTTCAAGCCTTCATACCAGGCTATTGTATAATCAGTCATCCGGCCGAGATTACCCTCGATCTCATTTATCCGCTCATTATATGCCGCGATCTGCGCTTCCGCCTTCTCGGAATTATACTTATGGATACGCTTCATCGGAATATCTTCCAGGCGGAGCAGATCCTCGTCGGTCACAGCGCGTACCAGCTTAGGCAGCCACGGCTCCAGACGCTTGCGGATATGGGCGAACGCCTTTTCCTGAGTACGGCTCTCCTCGTATTCCTTATCCTTATAAATACGTTCCTCGATAAATATACGTTCCAGCGATGCGAAATGCAGCTGCTCCCGCACTTCGCCCAGCTGTATATCCAGCTCGCGCCGCAACAGTTCCCGCGTAGTATCGACACTATGACGGAGCACATCGCTCACACCGAGGAAACAAGGCTTGCGGTCTGCTATCACACAGCAATTGGGCGATATGCTTACTTCGCAGTCGGTAAAAGCATAGAGCGCATCGATTGTTTTGTCACTCGATGTGCCAGGAATCAAGTGAACCAGAATCATGGCATGCTCGGCCGTATTGTCATCGACTTTCCGGATCTTGATCTTGCCCTTCTCAAACGCCTTCAATATCGAATCGATAACCACTCCAGTAGTCTTTCCGTATGGGATTTCAGTAATGGCGAGAGTCTTATTGTCGATCTTCTCTATCTTGGCACGGACTTTGACTGCCCCGCCACGCTCGCCATCATTGTAACGGCTCACATCGATAAATCCGCCTGTCACGAAATCCGGATAGAGCGTAAACTCCTCGCCGCGCAGATAAGCGATGGCGGCATCAAGTATTTCATTGAAATTATGCGGCAGAATCTTACTCGACAATCCGACAGCAATGCCTTCCACGCCCTGCGCCAGAAGCAACGGGAATTTTGCAGGAAGCGTGACCGGCTCTTTTTTTCGTCCGTCGTAGCTGAGAGTCCAGTCGGTTATCTTCGGATTATACAAGATTTCCAATGCAAACGACGACAGGCGGGCCTCGATATATCGGCCAGCCGCAGCCGAGGCTCCGGTCAGCACATTACCCCAGTTTCCCTGCGTCTCCACAAGCAGATCTTTCTGTCCGAGCTGCACAAGAGCATCGTTGATCGATGCATCGCCGTGTGGGTGATACTGCATGGTATTACCCACAATATTGGCCACCTTGTTGAACCGTCCGTCATCGAGAGTCTTCATCGAGTGAAGAATCCGGCGCTGAACCGGTTTCAGACCGTCGTCGATACTCGGCACGGCACGCTCCAGAATCACATACGATGCATAATCCAGAAACCAGCTGCGGTACATACCGCGCAACTGATGCCGCACCCTATCGTCTGACAACGGGGTGATTGACTGTTCGGCCGCAGCCTCGACAGTTCCGTCCGAAAGTAATTCGTCTGATTCTGAAATTATATCGTCGCTCATGTGATGGATTGATCCGGTATTAAATTCTGCTCTGGCATTTCGCTCCTCACAAAGGTAATATTTTTCAGAAAAAAATCCAAATCATACGCAATATCAACCCCTTTATGCTATTTTTGCAAAAATTTGATATTCTAATCCAACAAATCATGAGACTATTATTAACGACTATTGCCTGCGCCGGATTATTGATGTCGTGTGGCACACGCACTACCGGAAACGACGACAACAATTCAGATTGGGAACTCGTCTGGACCGAGGATTTCGACAGCACGGCTCTTGACACCACAGTCTGGAGCAAAACCGACCGTGGCACTCCCGACTGGGCCAACACACAGTCCAAAGACGAACGTTGCTTTGAAATGCGCGACGGCAAACTCGTGTTGAAAGGTATAATCAATGACGATCTGGAGGCTGACACCGCCCACTACCTTACCGGAGGCGTATGGACCAAAAACAAAAAATCATTCGAACCCGGACGCTTCGAGATCCGCGCAAAGCTCCAGGGCGCCCAGGGTGCATGGCCGGCGATATGGCTGCTTCCTGCCGGTAGCCGCGTATGGCCCGACGACGGCGAGATCGACATCATGGAACGGCTCAATCACGACTCGATAGCATTTCAGACCGTACACTCACACTATACATATACACTCGACCGCACCCAGGATCCGGTCAGCAGCGTGACATCGCCTATCAATACTGATGACTTCAATGTATATGGAGTAGACATGTATCCCGACAGCATCGTATTCCATATCAACGGCGAACGCACCACCTGCTACCCACGCATCAATGACGGAGCCGACGGACAGTTCCCCTACTACCGCCCGCAGTTCCTGCTTATCGACATGCAACTCGGCGGCAACTGGGTAGGTCCGGTAGATCCGGCGCAACTCCCTGTGGAAATGGAAGTGGACTGGGTAAAATACTACCGACACAAATAATCCACAACACTCATATATGATACAAGAGAGGGCTTCCGGAATCCGGAAGCCCTCTCGTTTTCGTGTTATTGTCCTAAAGCGTGGCGTCAGCGCCTTACTTACGGATACCAAGCTCTTTCTGTGCGATAACAGCACGGTAGCGGTTGATGTCTTTGCGGATCAGGTAATCCAACAGACGGCGACGCTTACCTACCAATGCTTTAAGAGCGCGTGCGGTTGCATAATCTTTGTGATTTGACTTGAGGTGCTCAGTCAAATGAGCTATACGGACCGAGAACAATGCTATCTGAGCTTCAGGAGAGCCAGTATCAGTCTTACCCTTACCGTATTTCTCAAAGATTTCGACTTTTTCGTCAGAATTTAAATGCATTCTTTGAAAATTTTGAGTGTTAATAAAATTGCGGTGCAAAGGTAACACATTTAGTCCAAACCGACAAATACCCCGCAATTTTTTAATGATTTCAAATATGCAGTTTAACCGACGCCATCAGACTGCGCGGAAGCGACGGTCCGTACATGTAGCCGGAATCCCGCATATATCCGCTGTCAAAATCTTTCTGATAGCTATTGAATATATTCATCACAGCCGCGCTCACATCGATACATACGTTGTGAAAAACGTTGAACTCATAGCTGAGTTTCAGAGCCGCATCAAAGAAATCAGGAGTATTTACAGTGCAGTCTACCGGTGTACCAGACCCTTCCATGTGCTGCACAAGCATTCCGCCGGTATAAGTGCCTGACACCGAAGCCCGCAATTTTCTGGTAATATCATAATTAAATGTCACATAGCCATACAGATCTGGTGTGCGGAACATACGTGTCACAGGTGCCACATCTGGATTCTCGCTCCAGTATTCTGGCTTACGGTACCGGCTCCGCTGCCATGTCAACCCGGCCTGAACCTGACTTCTGGCTGAGAACACGGCTTTTCCCTCTATATTCAGACCTGCCACACTCGCGCCGGATCCGTTGTAACGTTCGACAACTGCATTTCCACGGTCATCGACCTCATCGAGACGACGGAGAGCGAACACATCGCGAAGGTCTGTATAAAACCCTTCTATCATAAGATTTGTCTGTACGTTCCCGAAACGGTGATACAGATCGATGGAGCCGCTCACACTGTTGCTATGTTCCTGCTTCAATCCGTCGGCAAGTACAGTGACCAACCGCTCGCCCCCTACTATCGCCACATGAAAATCCTCGTCGTATGCCTGAGGAGCCCTGAATCCAGTCGAATAAGAAAGTCTGAAATTGACATTTTCCGACGGATTATACCGTATGTTGGCACGAGGCGAGAGTATGGGATTCTTTATCATCGAATGATGGTCTATACGCGCACCGAGCAGAAATCCCCAGCGGTCATTGCGCCACTCATTCTGCAGATATCCGCTATATATCCTGACATTCTGTCTGATATCATGGTCGTAGCCGATGGTCTCGTCGTGAAGTCCATTATAATTGTATTCCAGACCTGCTATCAGCTCAGACGGCATGAACCAGAGTTTATCGAACGAATGCGTCCACTGAATTCCGCCGGTAGCCACTATATCGTGAGTGCGGCCGTACGCATTGGGATCCTGTTCGCTTCCGTAATAACTTTTGCGTTTCGTATTCTGAGCAGCGCCAAAAAGATTCAGATGATCATTTCGGCTTTTCGACCACCAGTCGAATGACAGCTCTCCTCCGTGGATATTGTGATCCACCTCCTCGGCTATCATAGCTTCGTGGGCCGGATAGTCGAGCCTGTCGCCGCCACGGCGGTACTCATGCGTGCCGTGATACTCCGCCGTAAGCCTCGTATCATCATCGGGCCGTACGAACACACGCGCGCCCATCGTCTGGGTCTTCAGCTGCGCCACTTCCGTAAATCCGTCTCCATTATGGTCATATCCGTCACGGTAACGGTTCTGGCCGTATATGAACAGACCGAGACGGCTGTTGTCATTGACCACCGAGGCATTAAGAGTCGTATTATTGTCAAACGATCCCGATATTCCGATCGATGTGAGAGCATGGCTGACCTCCGCATAATTCACTACCGGATCACGGGTTATTATATTGACCGTACCGCCGATAGCCGAAGATCCGAACAAAGCGGAACCGCCTCCTCGCATCACCTCCACCCTGTCAATCATATTAGCAGGAATCTGCTCAAGCCCGTACACTCCCGTAAGAGCCGAGAATACAGGCCGCGAATTCATCAGTATCTGCGAATAGTGCCCGTCAAGTCCGTTGATACGCACCTGCGTGAATCCACAGTTCTGGCAATTGTTTTCGACCCGCACACCAGGCTGAAAATTTAGTCCGTCGGCAAGCGAGCATGCACTTACCAGATCGAACAGCTTATGGTTTACCACACTCACCAGCGACGGACTGTTCCGGCGGGTAAGTTCGCTTTTGCTCGCAGTCACAACTACCTGGTCGAGCAGAAATGCATCAGGCTCGACACTGAAATTAACTTCCGTAGTACTGCCCTTTCCTACCGTTATCTCACGGCTTTGGCTGATATAACCTGTCGACCGGGCTTCGACGGTATACTTCCCGGGACGGAGATTCTTGATAGAATAGTGACCGGAAGCGTCCGTCAGGGTTCCAAGCGATGTGCCTGTCAGAAATATTCCATAATACGGAAGATGCTCTCCGCTCTGGGCATCGACGACATGCCCCGTTATATTGGCGTCGGATGGAGTTCTGTCTTCTGAATATGCATCGGCACACACAGCGACAGGTGCCGACACTGCCACGAGCGCCGACACTATTATATGTCTTAACATAGATATGCTTTAATAAAATTGATACAACTGAATATATTCACGCACTTAGTCTGCCATCTGCGCAGGCGGGTCTCGCAGACCATACGTATTCAGACATATCATCAAAGGGTTCCGGCCGCATACGGAGAGCAACCGGTATTCCACCACAATATCAGGAGAACAGCCACACATCACTGCCGACGCGACCATAACCGAACCGGCCATGTTCATGGCCGATATACACTGGAACGCAACCGACGAATGAGTATGGGAATCGGCCGGAAGATAAGGATGCGAATGGACTATCCGGTGTCCGTCAAGGATATGGGTATGCCTGAACAATGTGTTTCCGCAATAAAAACATGCGAATACACCCAGCACGATCCATACGGCTATCTTTACTCCTCTTTTGTTCTCCATTTATCGCCACAAAGATACTACATAGTGTCCGATAATCAAGGAGCTTCGTGGCCGGCAGTCAATAATCGACTACAATACGGCACTATCACACACCTGCGTCAGCGCCCCATACGCTTGAGTAGATTATAACTCGGCAGGATCCCGAGCTCACCGGCTTTGCTCAGATCGGCGCTTCCGGCATCTTTGTTACCAAGGCGGAAATAGACATAGCCACGGTTGTAATAGGCCTCGCCGAGATCCGGCTTCAGCTCTATGGCCCGGTTATACGCGCTCAGCGCCGAGGTATAGTCGTTGGCCGACAGATACAGATTCCCTTTATTGTAGTATGCTATCGCCATACGCGGAGACAGCTCTATCACCTTGTCGAGATCTGACAGCACCTCGTTCATAGATACTTTGGCATTACTTGCGGCGACATGTATGTCGGCGGCTGTCGGATCAGGCACTATAGCTGCGCGGTCCACTTCCATCTGACGGTAACGGGCTATCGCACGCAGCAGGTAGGCGAGCGTAAAATCAGGAGTAAGCGCCACCGCCTTGTCAAGATCACCGATTGCAGCCTTATAGTTGCGTATCGTCATGAAATCCATCGCACGGCCGAAATAGTCTACCGAACGTGCAGTACGGGTGGACAGCAGCGAGTTGTAATATTCTATCGATTCAAAATGCTTTCTGATCTGCGCCTCATCCGACAATTGCGGTTCGTGATTGGTGACCATCACCAGAAACCTCAGCATACGTGTCGCATTAAGATCGTCTACCTCTTTGATAAAATATCCGCTCTCTTTAAGTTCTGTCGGCGATGTATAGTACGACATGGTAAACATAGGCTCGGCCTCGACAGTGATATTCCGGTCCTGAACCTTGCCACGGATCGATGAGTTATTGAATTCCTGCTCAAGATCAGTATCGTTGCGGATTGTCAGCAGCGACGTAAAACGCGCGGCAACCTCTTCCTGCGACTCGGTAGCATTCTGTTCGTCAGCCATCGCATCCGATACCTTACCGGCACTGGATGCTACTACATCACCCTTAATATCAGCCACCGGCACAGGGGTTCTGGCCAAGGCAGTCGACCGTTTGTAATCGGCCTCGGCCTTACGCAGATCACCGCTTGCATGATATATCTCGCTACGCACAAAATAAGCACCGGCAAAATCCGGGCATACCGCTATCACACGGTCGAGATCGGCAAGCGCATTTTTATACTCGTGGATTTCGTTATAGAGCAGCGCTCTATTATACAACGCTCTGTAGTCATCGGGCGACAGCGATAGCACACGCGTGAAATCATCGATGGCATTATTGACATCATGCACCTCGCTGCGGAGCAGACCGCGGTTGAAATGAGCCACACCGTTCAGCGGATCGAGCTCTATCGCATAATCATAATCCGCCATCGCCCCGAAATAGTCGTCGAGCTTATACCTCAGGAAAGCCCTGTTTATAAAGAATCCTGCATATTTGGGCTGCAACTTTATAGCCTCGTCCATATCGGCCAGCGCCGCCGCATAGTCCCCGTCGGAATTTATCGCTATATCGGCGCGTATCAGATAGGCGTTTGTAAGATTCTTATTGATCGACAGAGCTTTGTCGAGATCTTCTTTTGCACGGACTGTGTCGCCAGTTGCCAGCAGAGTCTTGGCTCTTCCCACATAGCCGTTGCCGAAACCGGGATGAGCCCGCAAGAGTGTAGCGAAACTGTTGAGAGCGGCATCGTAATCACGGATCTCCTCCTCGGCCAGAGCCTTGTTGAAAAGTATCTGGCGGTTTTCAGGCAGCATCGACAGCGCCTTCTCATAATCGGATATCGCCTCCCGGATCTTGCCCTGGTTCTGACGGGCAACGCCGCGCACCTCGTATGCGTCGGTTATGAACGGATTATGTTCTATGGCCATCGAGGCATCAGCCTCGGCACCGCGATAATCATCCAGATTCAGTTTGGCGATCGCACGATAGAAATATGGCTGTGCCAGATACGGCTTGGCCTGTATGACCTGATTGAAATACTGTATCGACAGCACATAGTCCTCGAAATAGAGCACATTGCATCCTATGCGCATGACCTGATCGGTATTGACCTGCGCCCGTACGCACAGCATTGGAATAAGTGCGGCTATGATGAATAGGAATCGTTTCATTTCATTGGGTGGCAATCGTCTGTATGCAGAACAGACTTATGACAAAATATCCACAAAAATACAGATTAATCGCCAAAAAGGAAAACCCGGCAGCCGTAACCATTGTTTTTATTAATAGACATTAAGTATATATAACTATCGCCATGGGAAAAGAAAAAATAGTCGTAATCGGTGGAGGATTTGCCGGGCTGAACCTTATAAAGAAGCTCGACAAATCCAAATTCGACATACTGTTGATAGACAGCAACAACTATCACAGCTTCCCTCCGCTGTTCTATCAGGTGGCATCGTCGGGACTTGATCCTGCCAGCATCTGTTTTCCGATACGCCGTGAAATGCGTAAAGGCCCGGTACGCGGAGCGCATTACCAGATGGGAACCGTATCCAAAATAGACATATCCCGCCAGACTGTCACGACCCAATACGAGACTGTATCATACGACAGGCTTGTCATAGCGGCAGGAACCACCAATAATTTCTTTTCCGACAAAGACCTGCATAAAAGAGTGTTCACGCTGAAAAGCACGACCGAAGCCATTCGGTGCCGTAACGAGATACTCGACCGGCTTGAACGCGCCGCCATAACACACGATGCGGCAAAACGACGGCGACTGCTGAGTTTCGTGGTCATCGGCGGCGGCCCTACAGGCGTTGAGATCGCCGGTGCCATAGGTGAGATGAAGCGATATATCCTAAGCCGTGAATATCCAGAGATACAGCAGGACGAAGTAACGATAACACTGATCGAAGGCAGCGACAGACTCCTTCGCACGATGAGTGCCGACGCTTCGCGCGAAGCCGCATCATATCTCGGACATCTGATGGTCGATGTAAAGCTGAACCTGACTATGCGATCGTATGAGGACAATATCGCCACCTTGTCTGACGGCTGCGAAATATACACCGAGATGCTGATATGGACTGCAGGAGTAACCGGAGTGCCTGTCAAAATGGAGGGAACAGACTTGCAGCGAGGACCGGGACAACGCTATGTGACTGACCGTTACAACCGCATAACCGGACTGGACAATGTATATGCCATAGGCGACATCGCCATAACCACCGATGACCCTGCCTATCCACACGGACATCCCCAACTGGCTCAGGTAGCGATACAGCAAGCCCGAAATCTGGCTCACAACCTCAATGCCGGATCATTCGACCGCCAGTTTATTTATAAAGACAAAGGCGCGATGGCCACCATAGGCCGCAACCGCGCCGTAGCGGATCTCAAAGGCATACACCTGTATGGACGTGTGGCCTGGTTTGCATGGATGTTCGTCCATCTGATATCCCTTCTGGGAATGCGAAACAAACTTACAGTACTGATCAACTGGACATGGGCATACTTCTCATACAGCTCGTCACTGCGTCTCCTGATCCGCCCTGACCGATACCCGCTCCGCAGCCGATGGGGAGAGCGATAACGCCTCTCCGGATGTTAAAATAACATAAACTCGTCGTTTCTGTGAAACTTCCGCCCTACATGAAGCGTCTTATTAACAGATTTGGACATAACAAAGAATAAGCAAGTAATAGAATTGCTTTTTAGCACATATAACAAGGTGCCCGTTCGTGAGAACAGGCGCCTTGCTTATTTTCCATCACATCGGCCTTTACGGTGTAACAGTTTGTCAATCCAGGCGACTACTACAGGAGCCGCAATGCCGGCAACCGACATAGATATCCCGACCACTGCCGCCTCACGCCATTCATATCGTCCGGTAAGCATAAGAACTGCGGTACCTATTGCCGCAACTATGACAAATGCAATACTAAATGACAAAATCTTTTTCATGACCCATAAATAAATATCAGTAACTAAATATCAGGGACAAATATATGATTTTTAGTTAATCGAATGCAACTATTCATGAGAATTCCCGTCTTATAACATATAACATCAATCTGACTTATGGAAAAAGAATATTCTTACACTGGAATACGCATAAACGGCTTCCTTATGCTGTTCGTTCAGCTGCTGATGGTCATAGCCATCGTATATTGTGCAATGACTGCCGATGCGTTTATGATAGTTCTTGCCGTATTCATTGGAGCGGCATGGCTCATCATGATGAGCGGATATATCATGCTCGAGCCCAATCAGGCCTCGGTAATAACATTTTTCGGCAAATACAAAGGCACCTTCCGTGAAACCGGATACCACTGGATCAATCCGTTCATGTCGACTAAAAAATGTCGCTGCGAATACGCAACCTCGACATCGAACCGATCAAGGTCAACGACAAAGTCGGCAATCCGATCATGATCGGTATGGTTCTCGTATGGCAACTGAAGGACACTTACAAAGCTGTATTCGATATCGATTCCAGCCAGCCGCTCGGAAACTTCGTAAACATACAGAGCGACGCAGCCCTGCGTGAAGTAGCCGGACGCTATGCCTACGACGATGACAGCGCGCATGAACTGACGCTCCGTTCCGGCGGCGAGGAGATCAACGACGAACTGGAACGCAAACTCAACGAGCGATTGTCGATGGCCGGCATACGTATCGTCGAGGCTCGTATAAACTATCTTGCCTATGCTCCTGAGATCGCGGCTGTGATGTTGCGCCGCCAACAGGCTTCGGCCATTATCTCTGCCCGCGAAAAAATAGTGGAAGGAGCTGTATCGATGGTCGAGATGGCTCTTAACCGCCTCGATAACGATAAAGTCGTGACACTCGACAATGCCGACAAAGCCCGAATGGTCGGAAACCTGCTCGTTGTATTGTGTGCCGACGATGCAGCCCAGCCGGTGATTCCGACAGGCAACTGATCATCCTGACTTACCAGCCAAACGTATCGGTGGCGGAGCTTGTATTGCCGCAAGCATCCGTCACCGTCATTTTTACGGTGTGGCGTTTGCCCTTGGTCAGACGTGAGGGATCCATACGGAACGAAGCCTTGCCTGTCTTGCCGTCAAGTTCAAACAGCATGAACTTTCCATCGATCTCTCCCCGGTAAGATTCAATCCCGCTGAGATTGTCGGATATGGTATATACGACCTTGCCCGACTTTGCCCACTGCGCTTTCTGATATGGTATGACTTTAGGAGCTACCGTATCTACAGTGACCTGATACGACCCCAACTGATTCGGCCGCGCTACCATCCGGCCGTCCTTATATCTGGCTGACACTGCCGAACGTTTCCCGTTGCGGACTCTGACAAGACAGTACTTCGATTTGTCCTGCATATCGTCCCGCATCAGGTCTATGCTCAGATCATAGTTTCCGGCAAGCGGCACCGACGGATCACCGATCGTGTATACCACGGTCTTGTCCTGCGGCGCAAGCCGGACTCCGGTATCGGCCTTGACTTTGAAATACAGATCGTCATAAAATGTACCACGGGGAAATGTCACGGTCAGTCCTTCGGATGAATATCCGTTATCTCCGTCATGACGGAAAAGAGTCCCGTCTTGACGAGACTCCTTCAGCGGCACTTTTTCGCCACGTATGACAAACTTCGCCGAAGACCGGTTGCCGTGTTCGTCTTCAAGCACGAACTCGCATTTATAGTCCCTCTCCTCATCTATCGAAAGCACACCGCCCGGCAGATCCGTATGGATCATACTGCCTAACGGCGCTGCATCCGGAACCTCCGTGACCATAACCCACGCACCTTTTTCGTATCGGTCTGCATTGTCGACCAATGTATTGACACCTCGGGTACGGTTGAAATCCACCCTGTCTATGACCCTGCGGTACACTACATTTCCGTCGACCTTAAACGTAAGATATTTCACCCCGTATATATTTGATGTTCCGGTCATGCGGTCATACGCCTTGATACCCGGCACAACACGCCCCCAGGCCTTTATGGGCTGGCCTAATTCCGCCGGTGTGCGATAAGCGGCACGGCCTTTCGCAACCGCGACATGGCCGTCAGGTCTGGGATATACCGCTATCTGGCGCACTTCGGGCGCAACGCCGTCTGTAATCCTGTCTTTGAAATACGGCATCGGATCAAGAGCATCGCCACTGCGGGTATCACGCACATCCATGTGAAGATGGGGGCCGCCCGACGATCCGGCATTGCCGCTGATCCCGATTGTCTCGCCTTTGACGACAGGGATCTCCCCGGCTGCGAACTCCATGTCTATACTGAACGCCTCCTGCTCGTACTGCCGTTTGCGTACAGGCCGGTCGATCTTGTCGGCGAAACTGTCGAGATGACCGTATACAGTAGTCAGTCCGGTTGATGGATGAGCCACATACACCGCCCGGCCGAATCCCCATGGCGACACCACTACACGCGACACATATCCGTCGTCGGCACAATAGATTTTATAACCTGTTCTGCCATTGGTCTTGAAATCCAGACCTGAATGGAAATGGTTTGCCCGGAGTTCTCCGAAATTTCCGCTAAGAGTAAGCGGTATACCGAGCGGTGAGTGAAGATGCGGAAGATCTTCGGCTGTCGCAGCCATGGCGGAACACACCGCCAGAATAAGGATATGCTGTTTCATTAAAAAAGAAGCCGTGTATATTTCGTATCCGCAAAAATACGAAATCCACGGCTTCAGAGCTGAATCTATCGTATGAATCTATGTTAAACGCTTCTTATGTCCGCCACCACCGATCCGTCAAACAGCGATACCGTGCGATGTGCATAGGCTGCATCCCTGTCAGAGTGTGTCACCATTACTATCGTTGTGCCCTGACGGTTAAGTTCGACAAGCAGATCCATCACCTCCACTCCGTTTTTGGAGTCCAGATTGCCTGTAGGCTCATCGGCGAGAATCAGATCCGGATTGGTTATCAGCGCACGGGCTATGGCCACACGCTGCTGCTGGCCACCGGAAAGCTGCTGCGGGAAGTGCTTGGCTCTATGGCTAATGCTCATGCGTTTGAGCATTTCGTCCACACGGCGCTTGCGCTCTCCGGCTCCGATTCCGAGGTATATAAGAGGGAGTTCCACGTTCTCCGCCACATTAAGCTCGTCGATCAGATTGAAACTCTGGAACACGAAACCGATCTTGCCTTTTCGCAGACGCGTACGGTCTTTCTCCTTCAGTTCCGCCACTTCGTGTCCCATCAGATTATAGCTTCCTCCAGTCGGATTATCGAGAAGCCCGACGATATTGAGGAGCGTTGACTTGCCGCAACCGGATGGCCCCATCACAGCCACGAACTCACCTTTAGCGACCTCTAAATTCACATTGTCGAGAGCCACGGTCTCCACCTCATCAGTGCGGAATACCTTGTTGAGATTTTTGATCTTGATCATTTCCATTGTTGTATCGTATTTTTTTGATTTTATGCTTATATCATTCTGATCTGAGGCTTACTACCGGATTCTCATTGGCGATCCTCCGGCTTTGCAGGCATACACATAAGGCTATGACTCCAAGTATCGCTATCGATGGGACCACATACCATATCCACAGATTGCCTACCAAGGCATCCGCATCGAACACCTTGTATAAGGTCATCGTACCTACGACGCCAGCAATGGCAGCACCGGCCATTACCGACGGAAGTGCCACACGCATCACATCACCGGCTATCAGACCTATTACTGCGGAACTGTCGGCGCCGTTGATTTTCCTTACGGCTATCTCTTTGCTGCGGCGCTGTATCTCGTTGCCAACATATCCTATCAGCCCCATAAGTGAAATGAACAATATCGTGACCGATGCAATCAAAGCCAGATCCCGGAACAGACGCACTGCCGAATACCGCATCTCGATCATCCGCTCCATACTGCTGAACTCGATGCGTCCACCGGGATAATCATTGTTGATACGTTCGTTAAGCGCCTCGAGGTTCTGGGCAAACGGCTCTTTCAGCCTCAGGTGGAAACACGAATTCACTCTCGGCTGATATACCATCATAAATTCTTCCCGGCCGTTGGCGAAACAATCGCATATCGTAAAGTCGCGGATCACTCCGGTCACAGTCATGGTCTCCCTGCCGGCATTGAACACACGCCCCACGGCGTCGGATTCACCCCAGCCCATGTGCTCGGCAAAAGTCTGGTTTACGGCTGTCTCATCCTTATCCTTCGGATAGCGTCCGCGCAGCAGTGTAAAGCCCATCATGTCGGCATAATCCTTATCCCAGCTGTCGTAGCGGGACGAAAAGCGGCTCCGTCCGCTTTCATCCGGAATCACCTGGCCTGAATAACCCCATACCGGAGTGCCCCACGCCGATGCCACCGCTTCGACCATCGGCAGATTCCGATAGTAATCCCGCACTGCCTCTCCGGCCTCATACGTCTCGAATTCATGATGCCCGACAACCACATTTTTCGGATTATATCCCAGATCGATATTGAGCACATGACTGTACTGGGCCGACACGACACCGAGCATCGCACAAATAAATGCCACACCTGCAAACTGGATGGCAAGCAGTGTTTTCTTCCACCCGCGACGGCGGTCCGTAAACCGGCGGAACACATGTGTGACCGGTATACGTGAGAATACATACGCCGGAACGACACCGCCTGCCACTGCAAGCAGCCCTATGACTGCCGCGATTATCCACAATCTCTCCGGCGCAAGCAGCGTAGACAGAGAATTCTGGAGTGTCGTTTCTATAAAATCCTGTAGAAGCCACACCAATATAGCCATCAACACCGCACCGCCTATTACCACCATCAGCGTTTCATACAGGAATATCCCGATTATGTCACCACGTCCGGCGCCGCTGCATTTCTGTATACCTATCGCCTTGGCCCGGCGGCTCAGCGATGCCAGCGATATCAACACGTAGTTCAATACGGTTATAACTATCAGCACCGCCGCAAGAACCGTCATCACCACATTCATGATTCGCAGTGTGGAATCGTTTTCAAGCAAGGTCTCAGTAATCGGCCGGGCTATGATCCGCCGCGTCAGGCCGTCGCGGTCAGGAGCATGTGTATGATACATCTCGGTTATCCGGCGCGACAGTGCCTCTGCCGACACATCGGCGTCATTGCGCAGACGCACATACTCTATCCACGAATCGCCGCCCTCCCAGGAATAGTTCAATATATTGCGGGACCAGAACGTCGGGAGCGACACCACGACATCGGCCTTGATCGTCGAAGTAGCAGGTATTGCCTTGAACACACCGCGTACCGACATATCCATTTCATTTATGGTCACACGCTTGCCTACCGGATCGTCGTCGCCGAACAGACGTCGGGCCATCGCATCGCTCACAAACACCGCATCCGGCTGAGCCAGTTCCTTTACCGCATCGCCGCGCAACACTTCAGTTCCGAGAGTCTTGAATATCAGCGAATCCGCATACAATGTATTCGACTCATGCATCACATCACCTACAAACACACTGTTCCTCGTATCACGGGCCGTAGCCGCATACTCCACCACATCCGGCATGGCATCAAGCACTCCTCCGGCTATTTTCCCCACACAACGCAGACTCGGAATTGTCGTGTTTCCGTCAAATCCCCATTCCATCCATAACTGATAGAGCCTGTCGGAGTCCGGAAAATGCCGGTCGAAACTCCGTGTATATGCCACCGATGCAAGCAGCAGAGCCGCCATGCCGAGGCCTATTCCTACCGAAACCACCTTTATAGCCGAAGCTCCGCGATGATGCAGCAGTGTTTTCCACGCATAATAAATCTGTTTCATATCTCTGATTTTATTCGTATTTCAATTTTCTGACGGGATTCTCATTGGCCGCACGCAGCGTCTGCAACGCAGCGCTTATGCATATCATCGCTATCAGTAGAGTCTCGACAGCGGCTATCATCATGCCGTAATCCACCCTGAGCACAAATGTGCGCAGCCACACATATCCCACATACCATGCCGCAACGCCTCCGGCCACGACAGCCGGTATAGCCGTACAGGCTACACCGCGGCATACCAGCCTGACGATATCGGCAGCAGTAGCTCCATTGACCTTACGTATGACTATCTCCTTGCTGCGGCGCTGTATTTCGTCGCCGATATATCCTATCAGCCCCATCAGCGTAATGACAGTGATGCTTAACCACGACAGGACAGCCAGATTACGGAACGCCTTTACCCGTACATACCACATCCGGTTCATATCGGCCAACGATACAAAACTGTCAGCCGGACAACCTTTGGGATAGGCCGAATGCGCATCCTCGTTGAGCATTCTGAGATGTTCGGCAAACGGCTCTTTCAGTTTCACATAGACATTAGGTCCGCATGAAGGCTGCCATCCTATGGCCGTCGGCTGCGGCTCCTGATAAAAATTCACAAGCGTCAGATCCTTATACACACCGGTCACAACCTTACGCCCGCCGTAGTCATCATACGACATTCCTACAGGATTCTCTCCAGGCCACGCCTTGGAGGCAAACGACTCGCTCACCATTACCTCGCCGGAGCATTCAGGCGCCCGGCCCGACACAATATCAAGACTCATCACATCGGCATAGTTGCCTCTCGCACTCTCCGACCCGTATGCGAATAATTCCCGTCCGGCTCCATCCGTATATATGGCTTCATGAAATCCACTTGCCGGATTATGGTCGGCCGATGTCACGGACTCGACATACGGCATGCTCCTGAAAAACGCCATCATGGCATCACTACCCGCCTTGCTGCTCGCCGGATTGGGACCCACAGCTATCATCTGCGGATCATAACCGGTATCCGCATCCATAAGCGCACTATACTGCCTGATGATCACACACATCACTCCGAAAATAAATGCCACAGCAGCAAATTCCGCCGCAAGAAGCGCTCTTTTCCAGCCTCTGCGATGATCAGAGAAACGGCGAAATACCGTAGTTACATGAATCCGTGTGAATATACGGCCGGGGATTACGCCTCCGGCCAAAAATATTATAAGCACCACACCGGCAGTGACCCATATTCGTTCCATAGCAAACAGCGCGTTTACCTTCATAAGAAGCGCCTGTTCGATAAACTCACGGGCATAAAGCACTATCCCTCCGGTAAGGACAAGCGATATCAGCACCACTATTGCCGTTTCTATCATAAACAGGCCGAACACACTGCCGTCAGACGCTCCGCAGCACTTCTGCACCCCGATCGCCTTTGACCGGCGGCTCAGCGAAGCCAGTGTGATGAGAATATAGTTCATTATAGTCACAAACAGTATCGTCGCTGCGAGAGCCAGCATGATCGCTGACGTACTCCTGACTTCCTCCCGGGAAAAGTACGTATCCCGCAGCAGCCTGACATCAGGTTCTATTTCCCACGATACATCACTGCCTCTGCGGGAATGCATGATGTTGGCAATCCGGGCCTGTAGCGTACCGGCATCAACTTTCGCATCCTTAGTCCGGAACATTGTGGAAAACACATACGGAGTATCCCAGTCAAAGGGCAATCGGCCTCCGTTATATCTGGCAAGAATCGTAGGAAGCGATATCACGGCGTCAGCCCGATGGGTCGTATTGGCCGGCAATGCCCTGAACACTCCGCGGACAGTCATATCCCAGTTGCCGTCACTCACGGTCTTTCCTATCGGATCGTCCTCGCCAAACATCTGCTGTGCCAGTTTATCGCTCAGATATATCACATCCGTCCCTTGCATGTCTATTCGTGGATTGCCCGACAGCACTGTCATGCCCATAGTCTCGAAATACAGCGAATCCGCTCCGAAACGGTGAGCCTTGAACTCATTGCCGCCATAGTATAGCGGAAATCCACCCATATCGATGCCCCACGTTGTGGCACTCTCCACCACATCGGCCATATCCGTCAGCATAGCTTCGCCGAGCTTGCCCACACTCGCCTGCACTGCTCCGGACGTTATTCCGTTGTCATAATTGAGCGTGGTCCACACAGCATACAGACGGTCGGAATCCCGGAAACATCTGTCGAAGCTACGATTATAGGCCACACCCAAAAACAGCAGGGCCGACATCAGGATACCCAACGACACAGAGAGAATCTTGACCGCGTTGGACCATCGCGAGCGCCACATCGTGCGCACTACATATTTCACCTGTTTTGTTTTCATCATACAAGCACTTGATAAGCATTGTCACATATAGCATGCCAACAGCGTGCCAGAATCACAACACGCTGGCCATCAACGACATCACAATCCCATGCGGTTCCACACATGTAAAATAATTAGACAATGACGTATAATTTATTGACAATACACACTATAAAAAGCGATGCCCCATCACTGCCCAGAAGCAAAAGCGCCCTCATAAATTTCGTATATTTGCAGAAACAGAATTACACACCGTATGGTATTGCCGGAGTAGGCTTTGCCTGACGGCAACCACATCAATCCGTATATGAGTTTCCAACGCACTATAATAGTGGTCGACGACAACCGCAGCGTGCTTTCCGCTGTGAGCCTTCTTCTCAGACCTCATTTCGCCAATGTCATAACACTGCCGTCTCCTGTAAGACTCGAAGAGAGCATCACACGCGAACATCCCGCATGCGTTTTGCTTGACATGAACTTCTCGACAGGCATCAACAACGGCAACGAAGGTCTGTTCTGGCTCGTACGGCTGAAAAAGAGATGGCCTGAACTGCCGGTCGTCCTGTTCACTGCCTATGCCGATATCGATGTAGCCGTACGGGGCCTTAAAGAAGGAGCCGCCGACTTCATTGTAAAGCCATGGGACAACCGGCAGCTCATCCAGACTCTTACCGGAGCGGCCGACCAGAAAGGAAAATCGCACCGCTCAGTCGAGTCGTCGATGCTTTGGGGAGAATCCGCTCCCATGACAGCACTCAAAACCCTGGTCGAAAAAGTAGCGCCTACCGATGCCAATATACTTATAACTGGCGAGAACGGTACCGGTAAGGAAATGCTCGCCCGCGAGATACACGCACTATCGGCCCGTTCACGCAAGCCGATGGTGACCGTCGACATGGGCGCCATCGCCCCTACCCTGTTTGAAAGCGAGCTGTTCGGACATGTCAGAGGAGCATTCACCGGTGCCGCATCAGACCGCAAAGGCAAACTCGAGGACGCCACCGGAAGCTCTCTATTCATGGACGAGATCGGCAATATGCCACTTACCATGCAGGCCAAACTGTTGTCTGTGCTTCAGAGCCGGCAGGTGATCCCCGTCGGAAGCAACAAGCCGGTCGACATCGATATCCGGCTGATATGCGCCACCAACTGCGACCCGGCCCGGATGGTTGCCGACGGCTCTTTCCGTGAAGATCTGCTTTACCGTATCAACACCATTCATCTCGAGATTCCCCCATTGCGCCAGCGACCTGCCGACATAATGCCTCTCGCCTACAAGTTCGTGGCCGATTTCTGCATGAAATATGCCAAAGCTCCTATGACAATCAGCGCCGGAGCACAGTCCGCACTGCTGTCACACCCTTGGTACGGTAACATCCGCGAACTGCAACATGCCGTAGAAAAAGCCGTGATCATTGCAGAAGGGACACAGTTGCTCGCCGACCATTTCAGCCTAAACAACCGCACCACACGCCCACCATCAGCTGCCCCTGACGAGCCAGTCACCCTCGAAGATATGGAGCGTAAAATGATAGCCGATGCCATCGAACGTTGTCAAGGAAACCTCACTGCCGTGGCATCGCGACTCGGCATTACACGCCAGACTCTCTACAACAAAATGAAAAAATTCGGATTATGACCAGGTTCGTTTTACGTGCTGTCTTTCTGGTATTCGCGACCACATTGGCAACCGTCTCATTCATGACTTCCAACTGGGTTCCGGCAGTAGCCTCATTGCTATGCATATTCTGGAGCATCGGCTCCTTATGGCGTCTGTATAGCGGTTCCGAGCAGAAAGTAACGCGTCTGCTCGACGCTGTCGACAACAACGACGGATCGTTCCGGTTTTCCGTACATGACGCAGACTCAACCACTGTCAACGCCTCGCTCAACCGCATTGCCGAAATCCTGTCGCGGGCAAGAGCCGAAGTCGTTCGTCAGGAACGATATTTCGAACATATACTCAATGTCGTGAACACCGGCATACTCGTGCTCAACAGCGACGGACATATCGAGCGCACCAACCGGAGAGCACTATGTCTGCTCGAAATGGAGGCATGCACACATCTGCGACGCATTGCCGATGTGTCGCCCGAGCTGGCGAGCCTGCTCGCCGAAGGCATGCCCGGCGACCGCCACCAGGTCCAGTACCATCACGGAAACGTATCGCGCACACTCAACGTACATATCTCCGAAGTAACAATACGTGACCGAAATTTGCGGGTCGTGGCCATCGACGACATAGACCGTGAACTCGACGCACGCGAGATAGACTCCTGGAGCCGTCTCACACGTGTGCTCACTCACGAGATCATGAACTCTCTGTCGCCTATCACATCGCTGAGCGACAGTCTCCTGCGCGACGATCCTGCGGCTCTGCCGGCAAATGTCCGTCAAGGGCTTGAAACAATATCCGTCACCGCCCACAGTCTTTCGGATTTCGTGGTCTCATACAGGCGTCTGGCACACCCGGCAGTGCCGGAACCATCACTGTTCGATGTACGCCCGTTTCTGGAGCGCATGATCAGCCTCGCGCGCAATTTCGCAGGAGGAAACACTTGCGATATCACTATCGACCTCTGCGAATCAGATCTTATGCTCTACGCCGACGAAGGCATGATAGCCCAGGTCATGCTCAACCTGTTAAAGAACAGTGTCCAGGCCATAAACGGCATCCCTGAAGGCCACATCCGCGTAAAGGCATACGCCACACCGGCCGACGAGGTCATAATCGAGATATGCAACAACGGCCCGCAGATTCCTCCCGAAATCGCAGGCCGCATATTTCTTCCGTTCTTCACTACCAAGGCAGACGGCACCGGCATCGGTCTAAGCCTAAGCAAACAGATCATGCGTGCATCAGGCGGGACTCTCACCCTAAGACCTTATACAGACACCGGAACTGACACAATATTCACCATCACATTCTCCTGACAGACACTAACGCCGCAGAACAGGAGTCAGCACCAGCAGAGTACGTCCATTCTTATCGATAAGCACAGCGGTCTTATCGTGTCCGCGACGCGCGGTCTCAACCTCCTCAAGCGCAATGAGCAGAGCAGTCTCCACGGCCTGATCAGGGCATGCCGCACGCGTTGTGACTATATTCTGAAACTGTATCGACGACACTTTGTCGGGATCTTCCGACAGCTCTCCGTTGAGCACATTACAGCCGGTATTTCCATGCAAACGCCTTTCAGGAATGTCGATAAGCAGCTGCATGTCCTGGATTCTGCATACTTCGCCGTTGATATGCGACACACGCCAGGCTCCATTAAGGAAGTCGAGATTATGTTTGCGCAGAGTCAGCACCGTCAGATGATCCTTATCATGCAGATTCAGATGGAATTCCTGCCCCCGTTTAGCCAATGAATACGAACGCACCTTGCCCATGGCCTGGTTTATAGCATATTCATATCCGGAATCCTGACATGCTTTCTGGGTAGCGAGCATGTTTGAAAATTCTATCAACTGCCCAGACTTAACTGTAAAATCGCCATTGAGGATATTGCACCCGTTGAAAGCATAGAACCGGTTGTCGGTTATCGAGAAGTTGATATAAGGATGGTCTTCCTCTGTCCGGATCTCTTTTCCGTCGACCTTATATATATTCCATTCCCCTGACAGCACCTTCTCCGACAAACGTATCTGATCGTCCGAAATCTGCTGCTGTGTAGTCGCAGCCTGCGGCACAGCAGCCACTGGCTCTTTCCGTTGCGTACCTATGCCGTAACGCTCAAGCACACTGCATCCGCACAGCGATGAAACCGCGACTACTCCGGTCAGGATTTTAATTAATCTATAGCTCATAAACAATAGCGTTTAATAAAAGAACGTCGTTCAATGAAAAAAAGTGCATGCCTTTCCATTCAGACATGCACTTTTCTTAAAACAGTATGCGTTTTTTACGAAACCGTCATCTTACTGCTCGGGATCGAGTATCACCACACGGTAGTTGCCCTGGGCGTTGATACGCTTCATGTAGTTTTTGATATCGTCGGCGGTTATGCTGTTGACAGCATCGACATTGCCGTTGAAAGTATCCACACCGCAGAGAGAGTATGTCTGTATGGCATTGATCCAGGGATTGTTTTTCTCCTTGTTCTCTGTATACTGCTTGGCCATATACTCTTTCACCTTGTTCAGTTCCTCGGCAGAGATCTCTTTCTCCATTTTAGAAAATTCCGATTTGATTATATCGAGAACCTTCTCTTTCATTTCCGGCTTCATCGGGAAAGATATCTCCATAGACGCATTGCCGCCTTCGAGATAGCTCATAGAGCCGTATGCGCCTATCGAATAGGTGGCACCCTCTTTCTCTCGCACTGTTTCCAGAAGGCGAGCAGTCATGATCTGGCCTGCGACAGATGCTATGATGCTCTCCTTCATGGTATACGGAAGTGTTGCGGTCTCGGTTATCGCAGCGTATGTCTGCGGAGTCTCCATCTTGGTAGTGAAAGTCTCGGTTCCTGATCCGGAGATGATCTCAAGCGCCGGATCGACAGCCTTCACTACAGGAGCCGACTTAGAGGCATCGGCCGGGAGAGTTGCGATATACTGCTCCACGAGCGGTTTAAGCGACTCGGTATCTACATTGCCCACGAATATGAACGTAAAGTCGGCAGCATTGGCAAAAGCCTTGCGCGCCAGAGCGATCGTGGCCTCCCGGCTGGCATTCTGGATATCGTCTACACTTATAGCCTGACGATAAGGCGATTTATAGAGAGCCTTTGCCACGTCGCGGCCGAATATATATTCCGGATTCGCTTCCTGATTGTGGAGCAGACCGGTATAGAGTTCCTGCAGAGCCTTGTATTCTTCCTCCGACCAGTTGATATCCGTAAACGCACCATATACCAGTTCCATCATGACCGGAAGATCCTTGGGAGTTGTCGAACCAAGCATAAGACGGCTGTACGCAGCCATCGAAGGACGCACTGAAGCCTGCTTGCCCGACAGATATTTTTCCAGATCAGAATTGGTATAGGTTCCGATTCCGTATGACTGGAGAGTATACGGGAGCGATATCACAGTCGACGGAGCCGCATCCTTGTATGCCGACCATCCGTTGGATGCGACAGCACGCATTATAACCTCATCCTCCTTGAACTTGGTCTGCTTCACGATCACCTTGACACCGTTCGACAGAGTCCATACTGTCGCGCCCCATTTTGCATCGTCGGCAACCGACACGATCTTGCCGGGAGCCGGCAGAGAGGCAATGAGCGGCTCGGTCTTCACATTATCGACAAATGCCTCTATCTCCTCGGCATCGACGGCCTTCATAAGCGATGCCATCTCCTCCTCGGTCGGGAAATAATATCCGTCCTTTTCAGGAAGCATGGCCACCACCACACGGTTATCGGCAGTGATGAGCTGCTGGAGCATGGCATTGATCTCACGCACACTGATGAACTGGCTGTATTGCTTCATGGTCGGATACAGCCAGTCTATGGCCGGAATAGGCTCATTGTCCACGAAATGCTCTACTATCTGCAATGCATAATTGCCCGATTCCTGCGAGTTGCGGTTGTTGTACTGCTTCTCGAGCTGCGACAGATATTCATTGCGCGCACGCTCGTATTCAGTCGCAGTAAAGCCGCCGCGCTGAGCACGCAGTATCTCGCGGTAAGCGGACTCTACGGCAGGACGGATATCGTTGCCCTTGCCTGCGAGCACCACCTCGAAACACTCCTTGGTCTTCGAGATCAGGAACCGGCCTATATCGGACGACGCAAAAGCAAACGGAGTCTGCGGATTGCTCATCATCTCCGAGAAACGTGCGTTGAGCATCGACGTCAGCATACGCGTCATGTACTGATAGATCAGATACTCGCTTCCGCCTTTGACCTGGGCGGGAACAGGATCGAATTTGAACATCATAAACGCGAGCGCATTCGACTGTTCTTTGTCACGGCCCACAGCATAGATCGTGCCCTCGGTATCCTCCACCGGATAATATATCCGCTCAGCGGCATTCTCCGGCATCTCGATATCGGCAAACATAGTCTTTATCTTCTCCTCGATCTTGACCGGATCGATATCGCCGACCACGATTATACCCTGCAGATCGGGACGGTACCATTTCTCATAATAGTCACGCAGAGCCTGGGGCGGGAAATTGTCCACAACCTCCATAGTGCCGATAGGCAGACGGTAACCGTAACGGTTGCCGGGATAGATCTTCGGCAGAAGCTGCTCGAGTATGCGCATCTGGCCTACATTACGCGAACGCCATTCCTCATGGATCACACCGCGCTCCTTGTCTATCTCCTCAGGATCGAGAAGCAGCTCGTTGGCCCAGTCATGAAGTATGAGCAGACATGAATCCTGAACACTTTCACGTGCCACAGGCACATTCGATATGTTGTAGACCGTGCGGTCCACATCGGTATATGCGTTCAGATTGGCACCGAATTTCACACCTACGCTCTCAAGCCATGAAATAAGCTGGTTGCCGGGAAAATTCTTCGTGCCGTTGAAACACATGTGTTCCAGAAAGTGGGCGAGGCCACGCTGATTGTCCTCCTCGAGTATCGAACCCACCTTCTGCGCGATGAAGAAATCGGCCTGTCCTTTCGGATATTCGTTGTGCCTGATATAATACGTCAGGCCGTTTGGAAGTTCACCCATGATCACCGCGGAATCCACGGGAATCTTCGGCATCTGCTGGGCTACAGCCGCCTGCGGCACCATGCAGAAGGCACCCATGGCAAAAGCCAGCAGCGATTTGAACATTTTTTTCATACTTGTCTATATATTATTAATGTGATTGTCCTTTGATCTGCAAATATAACGATTTTATGAAGTTTGACGCAGGCAGTCCGAAATAGTTGCATCCTTGCAGAAAAATAACTTAACTTTGCGCATCTCATCTGTCACCGAAAGAATATATAGAGCCATGATAGTACTGTATCGGATATACCAACTGCTTGTAATGCTTCCCGTGATCGTAGTCTCGACTATCGTAACAGCCGTGTTAACCGCTATCGGAAGCATGCTCGGAGGAAGCCGGTGGTGGGGCTACTGGCCTGCAAAAATATGGTCGAAGCTGTTCTGCTGGATCACACTTGTCGGCGTAACGGTCAACGGACGTGAGAAAATAGACCGCAACACATCTTATGTTTTCGTTGCCAACCATCAGGGAGCATACGATATCTTTTCAATTTACGGTTTCCTCGGCCACAACTTCAAGTGGATGATGAAGAAAAGTCTCGAGAAGATTCCGTTTGTAGGATGGGCATGCAAACATTCCGGCCAGATCTTCGTCGACAACTCGACTCCCCACGCCATCAAAGCCACAATGGACGCCGCCAAGCATCAGCTACAGGGAGGGATGTCGCTGGTCGTATTTCCGGAAGGAGCGCGCACCCTCGACGGCAAACTCGGACGCTTCAAACGCGGCGCCTATACCCTTGCCATCGAATTCGGCATGCCGGTAGTACCGGTAACCATCAACGGCGCCTACGAAGTACTGCCACGCACAGGCCGGCTTCCGCATTGGGGACACATAACCCTTACGATACACAAACCGATATATCCGGGCGCTGATGGACACGATCTCGCGGCGCTGATGGACGAAAGCAGAGCAGCGATAGAGAGCGGGCTCGAAACCCGTTACCGCTGATCCACACATTTTTTTAATTATTAATTACCCGAACGGCAACATTGTCGCGCATCGTAGTGTTCTATCACCGGAATATGTGGCGGCAACGCCTTGACGTGACATTTTGTCGCATATTATGTCAGTCCGCGAGATTGGCACGGAATATGCTCTATGACCTTACAGAACAGAAAACATATCTAACCATTAATTTATAAAACCATAAATTATGAATATCAAACCATTAGCCGATCGAGTGTTGATCAATCCAGTTCCCGCTGACGAAGTTACAATGGCCGGTATCATCATTCCGGATTCCGCAAAAGAAAAACCGCTCAAAGGCACTGTTCTCGCTACCGGCAACGGCACCAAGGACGAAGAAATGGTTGTCAAAGAGGGCGACACCGTTCTCTACGGCAAGTATTCCGGCACAGAAATCGAAGTTGGCGGCGAGAAATACCTCATCATGCGTCAAAGCGACATTCTGGCTATAATCAACGACTGACAATAACTGACAACAACAAAATTAAAAGCTGAAATATCATGGCAAAAGAAATTAAATTCGATATAAAAGCCCGCGAAGAGCTTAAAAAAGGTGTCGACGCTCTGGCCGACGCTGTAAAAGTGACCCTTGGCCCGAAAGGCCGCAACGTAATCATCGAAAAGAAATTCGGTGCCCCCCACATTACCAAGGACGGTGTAAGCGTAGCACGCGAAGTCGAGCTTGAGGACGCTTTCCAGAACATGGGAGCGCAGCTCGTCAAGGAAGTGGCATCCAAGACCGGCGACGACGCCGGCGACGGTACTACAACCGCTACAGTACTCGCACAGGCAATAGTAAATGTAGGTCTTAAAAATGTAGCCGCAGGTGCCAACCCCATGGATCTGAAGCGCGGTATCGACAAAGCCGTAGCCAAAGTTGTAGAAGGCATCAAAGCCCAGGCTCAGGAAGTTGGCGATGACTTCAAGAAGATCGAAGACGTTGCCCGCGTATCGGCCAACAACGACGAGGCCATAGGCAAGCTCATTGCTGAGGCCATGCAGAAGGTGAAAAAAGAAGGTGTAATCACCGTCGACGAAGCAAAAGGCACAGAGACAACCGTCGACATCGTGGAAGGCATGCAGTTCGACCGCGGCTATATCTCCCCCTACTTCGTGACCAACACCGAGAAGATGGAGTGCGAGATGGACAGCCCCTACATCCTGCTCTACGACAAGAAGATCTCCAACCTCAAAGATATGCTCCCCGTACTCGAGGCCACCGCACAGAGCGGACGCCCATTGCTCATCATAGCCGAGGACGTGGATCAGGAAGCTCTTGCCACACTCGTAGTGAACCGTCTGCGCGGATCGCTCAAGGTATGCGCCGTCAAGGCTCCGGGCTTCGGCGACCGTCGTAAAGAAATGCTCGAGGATATAGCCGTACTCACTGGCGGCATCGTGGTATCAGAGGAAAAAGGCATGAAACTCGACGGCACTACAATCGACATGCTCGGCCGTGCTGAGAAAGTGACTGTCAATAAAGAAAACACCACTATCGTCAACGGTGCAGGCGCAAAAGAGGCCATCGCTCAGCGTGTTGGACAGATCAAGGCCCAGATCGAAACCACATCGAGCGATTACGACAAAGAGAAACTCCAGGAGCGTCTGGCAAAACTGGCAGGCGGCGTGGCCGTGCTCCACATCGGCGCTCCCTCTGAAGTAGAGATGAAAGAGAAGAAAGACCGCGTAGACGATGCTCTGAGCGCAACTCGTGCCGCCATCGCCGAAGGTATCGTACCCGGCGGCGGTGTAGCATATATCCGTTGCATCGAGGGTCTTGAAGGCCTTAAAGGCGACAACGACGACGAGACCACCGGTATCCTCATCGTTAAACGCGCAATCGAGGAACCCCTCCGTCAGATCGTCAACAACGCAGGCGAGGAAGGTTCCGTTATCGTACAGAAAGTAAAGGACGGCAAAGGCGACTTCGGCTACAACGCCCGCACCGGCGTATACGAGAATCTCATGGCTGCCGGCGTGATCGACCCTGCCAAAGTTACCCGTGTGGCTCTTGAAAACGCCGCATCCATCGCAGGCATGTTCCTTACTACAGAATGCGTGATCGCCGACAAGAAAGAGGAAAATCCCGCCCCCGCAATGCCAAATCCCGGAATGGGCGGCATGGGCATGATGTAATTCCTGTCTGACAATTAATCGATATAAGCGCGTGGCTGTATCAGGCCACGCGCTTTTTATATGCGTACACTCGGCTTATTCCGGCAAAATGGCTAACTTTGCAGACAGATAAAGCAGCCGGGCGGCTCGTCGCACACTCCGCAAGGGAGTGTGAGGAAAGTCCGGGCAACACAGAGCGCCATATTTCCTAACGGGAAGCTGTCGGCGACGGCAGAGTAGCGTGACAGAAAACAACCGCCCCCGCCTCAGTGCGGGAGCAAGGGTGAAAAGGTGAGGTAAGAGCTCACCGGACGGGATAGCGATATTTCGTGCCGCACGCCTTATGGGTTGCAAGGTCAAGTATACCGGCATTTAAGGATTGCTCGTCCATTGTCGGGGGGTAGACTGCTAAATGCGCGGCTTGCCGCGCTCAGATAAATGACGGGCCGGAACCGTGTCCCTCCGCTTGCGGGGGAAGTGCCGTTCCGACATAACCCGGCTTATAGCCCGACTGCTTTTTTCTTCGTTCAGTTGTTATATATAGCATAATGGATCCCGCAGCTACTGGCAACGACACATCCCCGAATACTCCCGCTAAGAGTTCGTGGATACAGCGTATGACCGGACGCGCACAGCGCATCTGGATATACGTAAGCCGCGGCGTGTGGTCCGACACACGTACCGATTTCCGGATCAACATCATCAAGACCGTCAATCTGACAGTGCGGTCGTTCCTGAGCGCCGACATCCAGTCGGCGGCGTGCGCGCTTACATACCGGACTCTCCTCGCCATAGTTCCCGCATTGGCACTCCTGTTTGCCATCGGACGCGGATTCGGGTTCCAGAATCTCCTCACCTCACAGCTTTTCAATTACTTCCCGTCGCAGCAGCGGGCTCTCGAGACCGCCTTCAAGTTCGTAGACTCATACCTCGCACAGGCTTCGGAAGGGATATTTGTCGGTATCGGCATATTGTTCCTGATGTGGACACTGATTTCGCTTGTAAGTTCGGTAGAAGACTCGTTCAATCTTATCTGGGGCATACGCCAGGGCCGGTCCATCTGGCGTAAGATCACAGACTACACTGCGATATTCCTGATTCTGCCGGTTCTGATGATATGCAGCAGCGGTCTGACAATATTCATGTCATCTACACTGCAGAACGCCCTACCGGACAATATCATATCACCGGCAATCTCCACTATACTCGACCTCACTTCGGCGGCCCTGATATGGCTGTTCTTTACAGGCGTATACATTCTGATCCCAAACACAAAAGTCCGATTCCGCAACGCGCTGTTAGCCGGAGTTCTCGCAGGCATTGCCTTTCAGGTGTTGCAGAGCCTGTTTGTCAGCGGACAGATCTATGTGTCCAAATACAATGCTATCTACGGCGGCTTCGCTTTTCTGCCGCTGCTGCTCATCTGGCTGCAGCTCGTATGGGTCATCTCTCTGGCTGGAGCCGTGCTTTGCTATTCCTCGCAAAACATATTCCAGTTCTCGTTCACACTGGAAGTATCACGTATCTCGCTGTCATACCGCAGGAAAGTGGCGCTGGCCGTAATCGGAATAATCGTAAAGAGATTCCGCGACAACCTGCCGCCGCTATGTCCTGCCGACTTCGTTGCCGCATACAACATGCCTACCCGCCTGGTCGAAAGAGTAGTCGGGCTGCTGGTAGACGCGGGACTTGTATCACGGGTGATATCCGGACAGCACGACGATGTGGCGGCACTCCAGCCGGCTGTCGACATCAGCACTTTGACCGTAGGCGACGTGATCCGACGTCTCGACGATTTCGGCACGACTGACTTTATCCCGCTTTTCGACCGGCGGTTTGAAGCCATCGACAGCATATCGGCCGGAATCTCCGACGCTATGGCACAATGTGGAGGCGACATATTGGTACAGGATATCGACCTGCCTATATACGACGTAGAAACCAATACTCAAAACTGAATATCAACCATCTAAATCATCATCACAATGAAGAAACAATTGGCAACCACAGCGGCTCCCGGCGCCATAGGCCCCTACAGCCAGGCAATCGACTTAGGCTCGTTCGTTTATGTATCCGGACAGATACCCGTAAATCCGGCTACAGGCACAATGCCTGAAGGCATAAAAGCACAGACAGCCCAGTCGCTCGACAATGTATGCGCAATCCTCAAGGAAGCAGGTCTGACAATCGACAATGTTGTCAAGACAACCGTATTCCTTGCCGACATGAGCCTTTTCGCCGACATGAACGAAGTCTACGGATCGCGTTTCACAGCTCCATATCCCGCCCGTTCGGCTGTCGCTGTAAAAGAACTGCCCAAACAGGCGCTGGTCGAGATCGAAGTTATAGCTGTACGCTAAACACGGTCTATCGATGCCAGAAGATCGGCGACCACAAACGTGCTGCCGCCGACAAACACCATTCCGCCCTCGGCACACTCGCCGAGGGCTTTCTTATATGCCGCCTCGACATCAGGCACAATCTCTCCTTGCAACCCATGGCATGCCGCCGCTTCGGCAAGTTCATCGGCAGGCATGGCGCGCGCAATCGATGCCTGAGTAAAATAGTATTTTGCATCTTTAGGCATCATTCCCAGAATATGGCTGACATCCTTGTCGCTGACAAAACCGATCACAAGATGTTTGCGGCAGTCCATTGCGGCAAGCTGGCGTGAGATATATTCCCATCCTCCCGCATTATGGCCGGTATCGCACACTACGACCGGATCATCCGACAACCGCATCCAGCGCCCGGCAAGACCGGTAAGACCGCACACTCCGGCAAATCCGTCACGCACATGCTCGTCATCGATTCTGTAACCCAGTTTCTTGAGCTGTTCCAACGCGGTCATTACCGTAGCGGCATTACGAGGCTGACAGTCGCCGGAGAGTTCTCCACGCACACAGCCGAACGGTGTTCCTTCATATATCCAGCAGTTGTCGGATCGTCGACATACGGCAACAGGCATACGGTCTTCGGCAAACACTATAGGAGATCCCGCCTCATCGGCCTTGCGTTCGAACACCCCGCGCACTTCGCCTTCAGCCTCTCCTATCACTACCGGAATACCGCTTTTTATTATGCCCGCCTTCTCCGACGCAATCGCCGGAAGAGTATCACCGAGAAACGCGGTATGATCAAACGATATATTGGTAATCACACACAGATCCGGAGTGATGATATTCGTACTGTCCAGACGTCCGCCGAGGCCGGTCTCTATCACAGCCACGTCCACACTGCGCGCAGCGAACCAGTCAAAAGCCATAGTCATGGTCAGTTCGAAGAACGAAGGGGAACAGCCTGCATCCATTGCCCGGTATCGGTCTATGAAATCGACGACCGCATCCCGCGGTATCATAGCTCCGTCGACACGTATCCGTTCGCGGAAATCGACTAAATGCGGCGATGTATACAAACCCGTCCGGTAACCGGCCGACTGAAGCACAGCAGCAATAGTGTGGGCAGTACTCCCCTTTCCATTGGTTCCGGCTACGTGTATAGTCTTGTAACGTCGGTGAGGATGACTAAAAGCGGCATCCAGTTTTCGGGCAGTGTCAAGTCCCGGCTTATAGGCCGGAGCGCCCACACGTTGAAACATCGGCAATTGCGCATACAGCCACTCTATGGCCTCGTCATAGCTTTCCATACAAAATTCGGACGTTGATTCTGTCGGCAAATTTAGCTCTCCTTTTTCTAACGGCAAAACGATTGTCAACGCTGGAGAACGCGCTCTAATATATCGCCAATCCGGCCAGACCGGCCAGGACGATAACGAGTATAGGATGGATCCTGGTAAAAAACACCGCACAGAACGAAGCAGCGCAAATGACGACACTCCATATCACATTATATTCCGTCGTTCCGAAATTGTCGCCGTTCATAAGCAGCAGAGCCGCCGAGGCGATAAGCCCCACCACGACAGGACGCAATCCGGCGAATACACCCTTGACCGCAGCGCTCTCCTTATGCCGCGATATGAAATGGCTCGTATATGAAACCAGCAGAAACGACGGTATCACAACGACTGCCGTACACAACAGAGACCCGAGAATACCCCACCATGGCGAGGCAAACGACGGATCGGCCACCGACGGCGCCACATACCCGATATAAGTGGCGGAATTGATCCCTATCGGACCCGGCGTCATCTGCGATATAGCCACGATATCGGTAAACATCTGCGGCGATATCCATCCCGGACCTACAATGGACCGCTCTATGAGCGCAAGCATCGCATATCCTCCGCCGAATCCGAAGAGTCCGATCTTGAGATATGCCCATATCAGTTTAAGATATATCATGACTCACCTCCTTCCTGATGCTTGCGTGAGTCATGGATACGACGGCTGTACCACAGATAGCCGGCAGCTCCGCCGATGACTATATATAGGATCGGATTCGACAGATATGCCCATCCCGACCATATCAGTAACGCTACAGCCACCGGAATCCAGACCGTCTTCCACCCTATCTTCGCCGCCTTGGCCGAAGTGATGACAGGTGCGATGATCAATGCCACCACAGCCGGACGTATGCCCATGAAAATCTTGCTTACCACCGGATTGTTTTTGATTATATCCGGTGTCAGAAATATCGCTATCGCAAGTATTATCATAAATGACGGCAATATTGTCCCGGCCGCCGCACACAGACTGCCACGGCCGCCGCGGAGCTTGTCGCCTACAGCCACAGAAATATTCACAGCCAATATTCCGGGAAGCGACTGAGCCACTGCCAGAAGATCCAGAAACTCGTCACGTTCTATCCATCTGTGCTTGTCGACTATCTCACGCTCTATGATCGATATCATAGCCCATCCGCCGCCGAATGTGAACGCCCCTATCTTAAAAAAAGTTGCAAACAGTTGAAGATATATGTTACCCATCGGTCACTGCATTGATATCCGGATGCAAAATTAACGAAATTCCGTCATTTGCTCACCGATATTGCTCCTGACGCCTGAACCTGCTGCTGTATAGCCACTTCCACAAAATCGCATATCGCGAGTTTCATATCGCCGGCCACGAGCATCAGATGCTCGAATACAGCCGACTGTATAGCCTCGTACTCCGGCCACACAGTAGTGTTCGTGAAACACCATACCTGAACTGGCACTCCTGTCGAGTTCTGCGCCATAGCCCGCACCATTATAAGCTGTTCTTGCGATATATGCGGATTGTTCCGCAGATAAAGCACTGCGTAAGCCCTGAACAGTCCGAGATTGGTATCTATCGTGCCGTTGACAGTCACATCGCCGGTAGCGAATACCGGTTCGTGGCCGGCCTCCTTCTGCGACTTCATAGCGGCTATGTAATCTTTAAGCAACGGATATTTCTCAGCCATTCCGTCCAGCATCGCATCATCGCACGGGAGCAGAGATGTCGGATCGAATATGATCGAACGCGCTATCTGGCGCACTCCGGCCTCCTGCATGCCCCGCCAGTTCTGAAACGATCCTGATATCAGATTATACGGAGGCATCGTTACTATAGTATTGTCCCAGTTGCGGATCTTCACCATCGACAGCGTGACATCGAGCACTATACCGTTGGCTATAGTCGACGGCACTATTATCCAGTCGCCTACACGCAGCATATCGTTTTGCGACAACTGTATACCGGCCACGAATCCGAGTATGCTGTTCTTGAATATCAGCATCAGAGCCGCAGCGAAAGCTCCGAGACCGGTCAGCAGGGCGGCAGGAGACTTGTCTACCAGAATAGAGATCGCGATAATCACGATCACCCCCCACACTATCCCTTTCCCGATATTCAGAATACCTTTGAGAGGCAATTTTTTCGTATTCTCATGCTCATCGTATCTCAGCCAGACAAACGACAACACTGCATTTACAGCTATCGCTATCGTGGCCAGCAGATAGATGTAGACCGCCTTGGTGATGACATCCATCGCCCCTGACGACGCCTCGAACGCAAACGGAATAAGTCCCAGAAACACAAGCGGAGTTATAAAATGACTGCATTTAGACAACGTGCGTTCACGCAACAGGTCATCGCCTACCGAACTGTGCCTCAAGGCCACTGCCCGGCGCACCAGAAACAGCACTATCTGACGCAAGCCCCAGCCTGCCAGCACAGCCAGAACACTTATCACTATCAGATATATAATTCCTTCAGCCGACTTGCTGTGTTCCAGACCAAGCACATCGAGCAGGCGGTCTATATGTATCAGCAGCCATGAAGCCGCTTTGTGCGATGGTATCATATCTCCCTCGTATTTTTGACACTGATTTATTAAAGAAAAACGCCTCCGCCGGGCCAAAGTTTACATGTCTGCCCTGCATTCGAGGGATATTTTGCGCCCAATGGCTGAAAATCGCCGACAATTAAGTAACTTTGCAGACTGAGTTTTAATACCCACCTCATAAACCATGCAACAAAAAGTTGGGACATTACCTATTATAACTTTCGAACCGATCTTCAAAAGTGTGCTTTGGGGAGGGACACGCATAGCCGAATTCAAAGGGCTGCCGCCACAAGGAGAATCGATCGGGGAAGCATGGGATCTGTCGCCTATGGAAAACAGCGAATCCATAGTAGCATCCGGCCCGCTGAAGGGATATTCCATTAATGAACTTACCAGACTCTACGGTACCGGACTATGCGGAAAGATCCCTACAGAACGGTATGGGCACCGGTTCCCGTTGCTTATAAAATGGATCGACTCGAATGCAGATCTCTCCATACAGGTACATCCGGACGGCGCATTGTCGGCTAAACGTCACAATGCCTGCGGAAAAACCGAAATGTGGTACTGCGTCGACACACGTCCCGGCGCTTATCTGTACAACGGCTTCAACCGTGAAATAACCCAGACCGATTTCAAGGACGCGGTGGCCGCCGGACGTGTCATAGATCTGCTTGGAAAATACAATCCGGTGAAAGGAGACGTATTCTTCATCCCTGCGGGACGGGTACACTCATTAGGTGCCGGAAATCTGATACTTGAGATACAGGAAGCATCCGACATCACATACCGCATATACGATTACGACCGTGTCGACACCACCGGCCAACCCCGCAAGCTGCATATCGAGGAAAGCCTTGATGCAATCGACTATACCGTTTCAGGCTCATGCATAGAGCATGTGAGTCCCGTGGCAGACAGCGAGGTGACAATGCAGGAATGCCCGCAATTCACAGCGACATTGCTCAATCCTGTATCGCCGATGCATGTAGACCTGAGCGAACGCGACTCGTTCACGATTTTCATCGTCGTAGAGGGCAGCGCCTCGCTTATCGATCCGGACGGAAACAGTACCCCGCTTATGCAGGGGCATACGGCACTTGTGCCGGCATCGATGCCTTCGGTCGATATCATCCCAGGATCAGACAACTGCCGGATAGTAACTGTCTACGTGATTTGAATCGGCTCATGACAACCGGAAACGACCGCAGGATAACCAACATAATAGTAGCGGCCGGTAGCGGAAGCCGGTTCGGAGGCGACATACCCAAACAGTTCCGGCTACTGGCAGGCAGACCGGTCCTGATACGCTGCATCGAGGCTCTGCGCAACGCTTATCCGGAATCGGCATGCATACTCGTATTGAGCGCCGATGCCATGGATATATGGAACCAGCTGTGCCGTCAATTCAGCTTTGACTCACCGACAATCGTATTCGGAGGCGCCACCAGATGGGCTTCCGTACGCAATGCCCTCGCCGCAGTCGACACCCAGTCGCCCGAAGATATCATAACAGTACATGACGGAGCACGTCCGTTGGTAAGCCGTCAGATTATCCATGACGCCGTAGAGGCATGCCGCAACCACTCCGGAGCGATTCCGGCAATAGAAGTCACGGATTCCGTACGCATGTTGACATCAGACGGATCTGTAGCGCTGGACCGGTCCATGCTACGCGCAGTGCAGACCCCTCAGGCTTTCGTCGCCTCCAGACTAATGGATGCATACCATCGCCCTTATCAGGAATCGTTTACGGACGACGCATCGGTAATGACAGCGGCCGGCTATACCGATATAGCGCTCACCAGGGGAGATCCTGCCAATATCAAAATAACCCATCCCCTCGACATCGAGATTGCCGAACTGTACATGCGCAGTATATGAACCGGCTGCGTTCTCTCGACATAAAATTCATAAAGGGTGTAGGCCCAACCCGTGCCGATCTATTGGAAAAACAACTCGGCATAAGGTCATACTACGACCTGCTGCATCATTTCCCATCCAGCTATCTGGACAGATCCCAGATATATCGCATAGCAGACCTCAGCGGCGACATGCCTTCCATACAGCTCAAAGGCAGGTTCATCTCGTTCGCGACACATGGCGAAGGAGCCAAAAGCCGCCTCGTAGGAGTATTTTCCGACGGCAGCGGCACAATCGAAGTCGTATGGTTCCAGCGCATAAAAGCCATACGGCAGGCCATAAATCCCGGTGCGGAATACATCATCTTCGGCAAACCCACGGAATTCAACCGCCGGTGGAGCATGATACACCCGGAAGTCGACACGACATCAGCCACCACCGCCGCCCAGGGATTACGCGGAGTGTATCCGCTCACAGAGCAGTTGCGCAACCGCGGCATCAGCTCCAGAACTCTGTTCACCTGGATCCAGTCGGTACTCAATTCCACGCCAAAATTATCAGAATCACTGCCACAACCGGTCATAGACCATTACCGTCTTATGCCGCTGCGCGACGCGTTGTGCGCAATCCATAACCCTAAAGACGTGGCACAGCTCCAGAGAGCCAAGCTCCGCCTGAAATTCGAAGAACTGTTTTACCTACAGCTCAACATACTCCGGACCACCCGTACGCGCAATGCCAGACTCAACGGCTTCCGCTTCCCCCGCATAGGCACATTTTTCAACTCATTCTATCAGAACTGCCTCCCGTTCGAACTTACAGGAGCACAGAAACGTGTCATAAAAGAGATACGTGCCGACATGGGCACCGGACGGCAGATGAACCGGCTGCTGCAAGGCGATGTAGGCAGCGGCAAAACTCTCGTTGCTCTGCTGTGCATGCTCATCGCTATCGACAACAACACCCAGGCATGCCTCATGGCTCCGACCGAGATACTGGCCACGCAGCATTTCGAGACCATATCTCAGCTGGCGGCACCGATAGGCATAAACGTAAAACTGCTTACCGGATCCACACGAAAGAAACAGCGGGACATAATCCACTCCCAGTTAACCGACGGATCGCTCCATATACTCATAGGTACACATGCTGTAATCGAGGACAACGTACAGTTCCGAAATCTCGGATTTGTGGTCATTGACGAACAGCACCGGTTCGGAGTGGCCCAACGCGCCAGACTGTGGAAAAAGAATCTGACGCCTCCCCATGTACTCGTAATGACCGCAACACCTATTCCGCGCACGCTGGCAATGACGGTCTACGGCGATCTCGACGTGTCGGTGATCGACGAACTGCCCCCAGGACGGAAACCTGTAGAAACGATGCTGCGCTACGACCAACAGCGGCTACAGGTATATCAGGGTATCGGACGGCAGCTAAAAGCAGGACGTCAGGTCTACATAGTGTATCCATTGATCGAAGAAAGCGAGAAAAGCGATCTCAAATCTCTTGAGGAAGGCTATGAGCTCATTCGTGAGACATTCCCTCAATATAGGGTAGCCTACGTACACGGACGCATGAAACCGGCCGAGAAAGACTATCAGATGTCCCTGTTCGCCTCGCATCAGGCCGATATCCTTGTAGCCACTACAGTGATCGAAGTCGGAGTAAATGTACCCAACGCCACGACCATGGTCATCGAGAATGCCGAACGGTTCGGACTGTCACAGCTTCATCAGTTGCGCGGAAGGGTAGGACGCGGCGGTGAACAGAGCTTCTGCATACTCATGACAAAACATGCCATAGCCAAAGAGACACGCCGGCGCCTTGAGATCATGACATCGACATCCGATGGGTTCGTAGTGGCCGAAGCAGACCTGAAGATGCGCGGGCCTGGCGACATAGAGGGCACAATGCAAAGCGGCATACCGTTCGATCTCCATATTGCCAATCTGGCTACCGACGGCCAGATAGTACAGCTTGCGCGCGAAGCCGCCGGCTCGCTACTCGACGAGGATCCCGAGATGAGTGCACCGGTCAACGCTATGCTGCGCCCGACCCTTGCAGCGATATTCAACAAACACGTGGACTGGAGCCGGATAAGTTGAGTATTGTTAAAAATAAGCTCATGCAATATACACTAATTAACTGTCTTTTAACCTAATTTGAATACTCATCCGAACAAAACAACAAATATGCTGTAAAACATATATTTCATAACACACTAACACACAACATTATACCTCAACACATTTAACATCGTTCGCGATGTTTTACATTTTTTATCGCATTCCGACTTCCTTAATTGCTAAATTTCAAGTACTTTTGAGAGTAACTCAAGGGAAGAGTGAATAAATCTAAAAAAACAATGGAACAAACATTAGTCATAATAAAGCCTTCGGCAGTTCAACGCGGTCTCATCGGACAAGTCATCACCCGCTTTCAGCAGAAAGGCCTGCTAATAGCCGGCATGAAAATGATGCAGCTCGACGAACCCATCCTCCGCGAGCACTATGCACATCTGGTGGATCGTCCATTCTTTCCCTGGATACTGAATGCAATGATGGCATGCCCGGTAATAGTTATGGCTATCGAAGGTAAAGATGCCGTAAATGTAGTGCGCACGATGACAGGCGCCACCAACGGACGCAATGCGGCACCCGGCACGATACGCGGCGATTTCAGCATGAGTTCGCAGGAAAACATCGTACATGCATCCGATTCTCTGGAAAGTGCACGAATAGAACTCGCCCGGTTCTTCAAGTCTGACGAAATCTTCAATTACACATTGCAGACTATCGATTTCACTTACGCTCCCGACGAAAAACAATAATACACATACCGGAAAAATACCAGAGCCAAATACTGCAACACCATTAACTTTAAGATGTTTACTACCAAAAATATACTCTACTCAGCATTAACCATAGCTTTCAGCGCATGCGGATATTCCGCATCGGCACAAGACTACCGCCTGCCTGCCGCGCATCAGGCAGAACACTCTGATCTAATAGCCGCACAACACAATGTCAGCGACCAGATCAAAGTACAGGACACCGAACTATTCCTCGACAACCTGTTTACAGAGGAGGAAGAACCGGAACTCGACATCTATACCGAAGGATGGGACAGCCAGAACGTCAATTGCTACCGCAATGCCGTTGTGCCTCAGACAAAGGAGATAAACGTATCGAAATTCGCAATGCCATGTCCCGGCTATATGACATCGCCATACGGATATCGCCGCCGGTTCCGCAGAATGCATAAAGGCGTAGACCTGAAAGTGCAGATCGGCGACACCATACGCGCAGCATTCGACGGCAAAGTGCGCCTGACCAAATTCGAACGGCGCGGCTACGGATACTACGTAGTGATCCGCCACACCAACGAACTGGAGACTGTCTACGGCCACCTGTCGAAATTCCTTGTCGAACCAGACCAGTACGTGAAAGCCGGAGATCCGATAGCGCTCGGAGGCAATACCGGCCGCAGCACAGGCCCTCATCTCCATTTCGAGACTCGCTTCATGGGCTATGCCATCAATCCGTCGGCGATATTCGACTTCGAAAACCAGACAACACATACCGATACATATACTTTCGACAAACGCACCTACGAGAACGCGCGTGACTATTCGCCCCGCAGCACCAAGTCATCGGCATCGCTTGCTTCGTCAGGCAAGACTCCGACAACCGCTGCCTCTACATATACTATACGTCGCGGCGACTCACTCAGCAAGATCGCCGTACGTCACGGGACAACAGTCAAACAGCTTTGCAAGCTGAACGGACTGACAACTTCGTCGAAACTATCGGTCGGGAAAAAGTTGAAACTCAGATAATTTCTCAGACTTTTTACATACACAGGCCGGACGGGCACGACACTACTACCGTCCGGCCTGCGTCATATATAGCCTATATTCATCACATATACTGCAGATCATGATATCGAAAAAGACAGCAGCCATCGCCATACTCGCATTAGCCACGTCAGCAACATCCATAGCCGAAACTCAGGTGATAGCCCACCGCGGACACTGGGATCAGCCCGGTGCGGCTCA
>CAOKFI010000019.1 GCA_948467675.1 uncultured Porphyromonadaceae bacterium | reverse complement strand
GCTGCTAAGGTAAAACTTTTTATTATTCTAACACAGGTTTATTACTATGCGCCCACAAAATAGGTTGGCCAGGTCAGTACGAAAACGAAAATTCCTTTATCCCATCTGTGGGTAAAGGAATTTTTGTTGTGCGCACGAAGGGACTCGAACCCCCACGTCGTTAGACACTAGATCCTAAGTCTAGCGCGGCTACCAATTACGCCACGTGCGCTGGATTTGATAGTGCAAAGTTAAGCTATATAATCGGTCTGCGCAATACCTAATGAAAATTTGTAGTGATTTCAGATTTCCTGTATCTGTTCTGGGGTATCGATTTCGGCAGATTGTTCATTTATCCGCGACGGCATCATTTTCGATGCTTTAGCGCCCATTTCCTTCAGTTTTTTTGCTCTGTTGACAAGGTTGCCTGTTCCGCTGCTTAATTTTGAGAATGCTTTGTCATAGGCGGTTCGTGTCTGTGTGAGCGCTTTTTCGATCGCAAGCATGTCTTCTGCGAAACCGACGAACTTATCGTACATCTTGCCGCTTTCGGTGGCGATATCTATGGCGTTGCGGGTCTGTCGGTCATGACTCCATAATTGTGAAATCAGTTTCAGAACCGATATCAGATGAGTGGGAGATATGATAAGTACACGGTGATCGTATGCTTCCTGCCATAGATTGGGCTCTATCTGCATTGCCGATATATATGCCCCTTCGTTGGGAATAAACATCATTACAAAATCGGTTTTTCCGGATCCCACATAGTCCTGATATCTTTTATTGCGTAGTTCTGCAATGTGGTCACGTACAGATTTGATATGCGATTGGGCATATTGGTTCTGGGTCTCTTGATCATCGGCGTTTACGTAGTTTACATAAGCGGTAAGCGATACCTTGCTGTCGATGACTACGCACCGTCCGTCAGGGTAGTTCACGATTACATCCGGCCGCAGCAGGGAGCCGTCTTCGTTGCGTATGGGTGTGCCGTCAGGATTGCGTGTGGCCTGTACTGTAAATTCCCGGTCGCGTTGCATGCCGCTCTTTTCAAGGATGGTTTCCAGGATCATCTCACCCCAGTCTCCCTGGGTTTTTGTTTCGCCGCGCAGGGCCACGCTGAGTTCTTTGGCTTCCCTGCCTATGCTTTGATTCAGCTCGATAAGCTCTTTTATGCGCTCTTGCAGTGAGAAACGTTCTCTGGCTTCTTGCGAGTAGCTATCGGTGACAGTGCGTTTGAACTGCTCTATGTTATCGCGAAGCGGTTTCAGTATTTCGTTCAGTCGAGTCTCGTGTTCCTCTTTGAATGTGCGCTGTGTAGAGCCGAGGATCTCGTTGGCGAGATTCTTGAAACGCAGTTCCGATTCTTCCAGCTGCCGCCGGTGTTCCTCTTTTGCGGCTTCGGTTATTCTGTCGCGTTCTTCGGCCGATGCCTCTATAATGCGTTGCCGTTCGGCCTCGGCGGCAGCTATTGTTTGCTGGCATTCGCGCTCGGCTCCGGCGAGCCGTTCTTCTAATTTGCCTTTTTCGATGGCTATCTCCGAAATGTGTATGCGTAGCTTCGAATTTGTATGGATCGTCCATGCCGAAATGACGAGAGCAATAACTGTAGTCAGGAGGAGCGTGATTGTAATGACCATTGGGAAAATATCTGTGTAATTAGGATTCTTATTGCAAAAATAGTAATTTTGGACGCACTTTCTGGTGTTAAAACAGAACTTCTTTCGATGAGAAACGGATACACAGGGCTTTGGACCTTGCTTGCTATATCATTTATAACCATAGTTGCGGTTTCTGCATTCGATTCCATCAATGTGATGGGATTCGAATTAAAGACCTCCGGTATAATCTCCCGCATAACGGAGCCATATCATGGTAGTGGATGCCAGGATGAGTCAGTCGCAGTTGCCGACAGCATGGTTGCGGATACAGAAAAGATTTCTTTTCCAGTACCGGTTGATACCGCCTCACAACGTATATTGCTGATTGGTGATTCTATGCTTGAAGGCTTGTCGCCAAGGCTGGCTGCATATGCTAAGCAAAACGGCCATGAGCTGTATACCGTGATATGGTATAGTTCTACATCACAGATCTGGGGCGAATGCGATACACTGTCGACATTCATACGTAAATTCCGTCCGACATATATTATGGTGAGTCTTGGCGCCAACGAACTTTTCGTACGTGATATAGAGCGTAAGCGTGACCGGCATGTCAAAAGTATCCTCGAGCAGATTGGCGAGATACCGTATCTGTGGATCGGACCTCCGAACTGGAAAGAGGACACTGGTATAAACCGTCTTGTAGAGAAAAATGTGGCCAAAGGCGCGTTCTTTCTCAGCGATGGGATGCATTTCGACCGCGCAAGAGATGGCGCACATCCCACAAGATCGTCAGCTGCGGAGTGGCTCGACAGCATAGCGCGGTGGATGCCGGATAACTGTAATCATCCGATACGTCTGTTGCGACCGGATAACGGCGTTACGTCCAGAGCTAAGCGTATTATTGTTCTTCAGCCGAAAAAATAATATGGATTGGAATGATATAGGACGCAATATTTTCGAGTTGCTGAATTATGATAGTAATGCGCCGATGATATTTTCTTCAGGCTTGTTCTGGGCGTTGTTTCTTGTCTTTCTTCCGATGTATGCTCTTGTGCGTAACAGGCGTTGGCAGATGGTGCTGTTTGTTGTAGTATTCAGCCTGTACTTTTATTATAAATCAAGTGGCTGGTTCTTCCTCCTATTGGTCGGTACTTCGCTGATAGATTGGGCGCTGTCGCGTGTCATGATACGGTTGACATCTCGCCGCGGACGTCTGTGGTGTATGTGGGGATCTATTGTGGTGTCTCTGTCAGTGCTTGGTTACTTTAAATACGCCAACTTCTTTTTGTGGAACTGGAATCAGATGGTGGAAGGCAACTTTCAGCCGCTCGATATAATTCTGCCTGTAGGCATTTCATTCTATACATTTCAGTCTATCAGTTATATCGTAGATGTGTATCGTGGCGATGTCAGACCGACTGAATCGTGGCTTGACTATTTGTTTTTTCTCTCATTTTTCCCGGCATTGGTTGCAGGCCCGATAGTCCGTGCCGATTATTTCCTGCCGCAGTTGCGCGATAAGCGGGAAGCTACTGTGGGCGAAATATATATGGGATTGTGGCTTATCATAGTCGGAGTTGTGAAAAAAGCGATTGTCGCGGACTATATATCGCAGTACAACGATCTTATATTTGCGTCTCCTACAGGATATTCCGGATTTGAGAGCCTTATGGGGGCTGTCGGGTATACCATGCAGATATATTGCGATTTTTCAGGGTATAGCGATATGGCTATCGGTATAGCTCTTATCATGGGTTTTAGATTAGGCAAGAATTTCGACTTTCCGTACAAGTCCCGGAATCTTACTCAGTTCTGGCGGCAGTGGCATATTTCTTTGTCGTCCTGGCTGCGTGATTATCTGTATATCCCGCTTGGTGGCAACCGCAAAGGTGTGGTGAGGACATACGTCAACAATTTCCTGACAATGCTTATCGGAGGCCTGTGGCATGGCGCTGCATGGAAATTCGTATTCTGGGGAGCCATGCACGGTGTCGGACTCGCAGTGCATAAAGCATGCAGGCCGTGGCTCGACCGCTTGCCGCGCTGGTGGATTGTCAGTGCGGTATCGTGGGCGGTGACCATGATATATGTATCGCTCTTATGGATATTTTTCCGTGCAGACAGTTGGTGTGACAGCTGGCTTATAATACGCAATATATTCACGGACTTCAGTATCGCTTATGTAATGCCGTTTGTTGAGGTTCGCGGTTTGTGGTGTGTCATGATGGCTGTGATCATAGGATCTCACGCTCTTCCGCGGCGATGGCATGATGCAGTGTCACAGTGGTTTGTGGGTTCTCCATGGATTGTAAAGCTGATAGTGTTTATGGTTGTGGTACAGGCTGTCATAGAGCTGATGACTGAGGAGGTGGCTCCGTTCATCTATTTTCAGTTCTGATCCGCAAGCCGAATGTATGATATATTATATGGTGAATGACAGATGTGGAATAGCTTCAGAAAGTGATTTCCGCATCTGTTGATATATATTATGTCAAGTTTGTATAACTTTGTAGCATGAAACATCAAAAGTTAGTTGATTTATGAGATTTTGCAGAGTCGTTATGCCGGTGATACTGATGTCTCTGGCTGTGTTTCCGGTGTATGGAAATGAAAGTAGTACTTTTGGGCGGTCTTATAGGCCGCAGATACATGGTACGTTGCGTGCACGTTATGAGATGGAGACCGAGCGGGTGAACAGCAGGTTTCAGGTACGTAATGCCCGGGTCAGCATCAATGGTAATGTAGGATCGGCAATCGACTATCTCATGCAGGCTGATTTCTGCGATCGCGGCAGTTTTAAAATGCTCGACGCCTGGATCGGATTGAAGCCGACCGAGTGGCTTAAAATTCAGGCAGGCCAGCAACGTATGCCGTTTTCGGTAGATGCTTCACGTGCACCGCATATGTTTTATTTTTCCAATCGTTCTTTTATCGGCAAGCAGGTAGGCAATGTGCGTGCTGTCGGTCTTAAGTTCCGTACAACGCTGCCTAAGACTTCGGCCTATCTTGAAGCCGGAATATTCAATACTCACGGCATAACCGATCATATCACCTGGGAACGGGAGTTTACCTATTCGGCCAAAGCTGGATATGTGTTGCACAATGTGAAAGCCGAAATCGGAATGGAGAGTGTTATGCCTGATTCGGTGCGTGCCAATCTGTGGGATTGCTCCATTTCGTGGAATTGCGGCCGCTGGATGGTCGAGGGCGAATATGTGAACAAACATTTCGTGCATGACCGATTCCGTACGTGTCATGCCTATAATTTTATGGCTGATTACAGGATGCCTTTGAAGAACAGTATGTTCAATCAACTTTCGTTTCAAGGGCGCTTTGACGGGATGACAGATCACAGCAGTGGGAAACGTAATACAGCAGGATTGCTCCATTGCACAGATCCCGGACGTAACCGTATTACTGTCGGCACGACTCTGAGCTATATCAAATCTCCGCTTCGTGCCGATTTGCGGCTGAATTATGAAAAATATTTCTATCATCATGGTCTGGACGCTCCTGATGGTGACCGTGACAAAGTGACAGTGGAGCTGGTTGTCCGTTTCTGACCGTATATTTGCGGTGCGTAGTAGAACGTCATGGCACATTTCAGTGTTTTTAATTAGAATGATAAATGCATTTGTTGTGCATTGATGATTTTAGATATATCATAGACTCTTATGGAACCTATTTTTATCGTCATTGTTATAATTCTTGCGGTTCTGGCAGTGCTTGACCTTGTGGTCGGTGTATCCAATGATGCGATTAATTTTCTGAATTCCGCTCTTGGAGCAAAAGTGGCACCTCATTATGTGATACTGACGGTGGCATCTGTGGGTATAGTCGTTGGTGTGCTAACTTCCGGAGGTATGATGGAAGTGGCTCGTAACGGAGTGTTTTATCCGGCATCGTTTACATTTTCCGAGATTATGATCCTGTTTGTCGGCATGATGCTGTCGGATGTGATATTGCTTAACACGTTCAACGCTCTTGGCTTGCCTACGTCGACCACCGTGTCTCTGGTGTTCGAGCTGCTCGGATCGGCCGTGGCTGTTGCGATGTTCCGTATATGGAACGACCCGGTGCTGACTGCTGAGGACATAGGCGATTTTATCAATTCAGGCAAGGCTTTGGTGATCATATCGGGTATTCTCGTATCGGTTGTCATCGCATTTGCCGTAGGCGGAATACTGATGTATTTTTCGCGTATGATATTTTCGTTCCGCTACAAGCGTATGTTTAGCCGGTTTGGTGCTGTGTGGTGCGGTATTTCCATTACCGGGATATTATATTTTGCCATATTCAAAGGGCTTAAAGGATCAGGTATCATACCGGACTATGTAATTACCGGAATCAGCGACAATATAGCGGTTGCGTTGCTGGCCACATGGGTTGTGGCATCGGTGTTGCTCCGCATAGCGCAGATGCTGAATATGAATATTGTCCGGTTTACTATCCTGTCGGGAACTTTCTCTCTCGCTTTGGCATTTGCCGGCAACGATCTTGTCAATTTTATCGGCGTCCCGTTGGCTGGATTTGATTCCTATCTGCTTGCTGAAGCGTCTGGAGATACGTCTATGACCATGGGTGCTCTTGCCTTGCCGGCCAGAATAAATCCGTGGATTATGTTTGGAGCCGGTATGATCATGGTGGTGACGCTTTTCTTCTCGCGCGACGCTATGCGTGTGGCTCAGACGGAATTGAATCTGTCAGCACACCGCGACGATGATCGTGAACGCTTCTCTTCATCTGTGTTGTCTCGCAATCTGGTACGTTTCGCTATCACTCTCAACGGGATATATAATTATGCTATCCCCGGCCGGGTTCAGCGATGGATCAACAGCCGCTTCGAGCCGTTGCCGGAAGGTGAGCGGACACAGGCAAGCTATGATATGATCCGCGCTGTGGTCAATCTTACAGCAGCGTCGGTTCTGATATGTATCGGCACATCATTCAAATTGCCGCTTTCGACCACATACGTAGTATTTATGGTGGCTATGGGATCTTCGCTTGCCGACAGGGCCTGGGGGCGCGATAGCGCTGTCTACCGTATAACGGGCGTGCTTGTCGTGATTGCAGGATGGTTTGTTACGGCTTTTGCCGGATTCTTTATTTCGTTGGTTATAGGAATATTCCTGATGTGGGGAGGGTGGATGGCTCTGGCTGTTGTTGTGCTGATATGCGGATTCGTACTTGTCAGGAATCTGTTCGTCCGGAATAAGGAGATCCGTCAGCAACAGGATATAATTGATGAACATGCCGGTGAGGCGGATGCATTGTATGCCTGTACGGAGGTGGTCGTGGCTACAATGGAGCGGATTTCGCTACTCTATAATCACATGCTGGTAGCCTTGTTTACCGAGAACAGAAAATCTTTGAAGGAGACTATGCAGGAGAGTGAACGTCTTTATCGTGATGCGAAGGAGCGTAAGTATTCGATTATGCCTACGATCCGTAGACTTGAGGCGCAGAAAGTTGAAACCTCCCATTTTTATGTGCAGGTGGTCGATTATCTCGATGAAGTGACAAAAGCACTATTGCACTGTACCAGACCGGCATTCGAGCATGTCGACAATAATCACCGCGGTCTTACAGAGGAGCAGATCATCGATCTGAAGATGGTAAACGACGAAGTGGAGAATATATTCCGCCATGTCAACCGAATGCTCAAAGAAAAGGATTTTTCAGAACTTGAGGATGTACTGGTGATGCGTGATGCCCTGTTTGACACGATTGCGGAACGTATAAAGAGCCAGATCAGGCGAATAAAGGCAGGTGACAATATCTCGACCCGTGGCAGCGCATTGTACTTCAATATCCTGAACGAGACAAAGATAATGATGCTCCAAAGCCGTAATCTGCTAAAGGCGCAGGCGTATTTCTTGGAGCAGATAGCCGATGGACGGTGAAGTCTGGATCCATGATCTGATAGTTTTCGCAAAATAAGACTGGCGTTTGACCTCTTTTTTGTAATTTTGCGCTCATGGATAAGACGGTTGACATAAACGGCGTGACGGTTCACTATACGTATGAACCCGGCTCCGGTACTCCGGTTGTGCTTATGCACGGCTGGGGATGCAACCATACCACTCTTGCATCGGTCGAGAATGTAGTCCGAGAGTGCGGTAATCCGGTTCTGAATATAGATTTCCCTGGGTTCGGATCATCCTCAGAGCCTGTTGAGGTCTGGGGTGTTGACGATTATACATGTATGTTGCGGGCTCTTCTGGAGAAGGAGGGGATAGAGCGTCCTGTTCTTCTCGGCCATTCGTTTGGAGGCCGTGTGGGCATTCTCTATTCATCGCGATATAATGTGGAGAAACTGGTGCTTGTCGATGCTGCCGGAGTTAAACCGCACAGACCGTTACGGTATTATTGGCGGGTCTATTCGTTCAAACTGATGAAGAAACTGTTGCCATTGTTGATCGGACATAATGCGGCAGACCGCAGGATAGAAGCTGTACGAGCCCGTCGCGGATCAGCCGATTATGCGGCCGCATCGCCTATGATGCGCAGTATTCTTAGTCGGGTGGTCAACGAGGATCTTTGTCACGTGATGCCTGCGATTACAGCTCCGACACTTTTGATATGGGGAGCTGACGATAACGCCACTCCGCTGTCGGATGCAAAGAAAATGGAACGTCTTATTCCCGGATCCGGGCTGGTGTCTTTCGCAGACTGCGGACATTACAGTTTTTTAGATAATCCAATACAGTTTGCTGCCGTATTGCGCAGCTTCTTGAAATCATGAATATAACGTTTACCGTAATCAGTATTTTGGCCGTGATTTTTGTCGCGGTAGGTATGCTTTTGGAGTTTGCCCGCGTACTGATGATGCTCCAGCAGAATTCATACCGGAACGAGCGCTATATGCGATGGCTGCATAACTCTGGCGATACTACGTCGATCGTACGTCTGGTAGCGATGATAGTGTTTTTCGCATCGATGTTCCGGTATTCCAGTTTCGTGGTCGGATCAGTACTCTTGATGATATTCGGCCTGTATCTGGTGGTGTCGCTTGGCCGTGCCAGATATAAGAAACCGCTTGTATGGACCAAACGCGCCCGCCGCATCTATGCTGTCATGGTGGTGCTTTCGGTTGCGTTTACCGCATTGATAGTATTGTGCCGTCCATTTATCGGGATAGGTATGCTGCTGCTTTCTGTCGCTTTGACACTTCTTGCCCTGTATGTAATATCAAGTGCTGTTGTTCTTGCCGCCAATTCGATTCTCGGGCCGGTGGAACGGTCGATAAACCGCCGTTTTTACAATGATGCGGCATCCATACTGGCGGCTATGCCTGATTTGAAAGTGATCGGCATAACCGGAAGTTATGGCAAGACAAGTACAAAGCATTATCTCAACCGGATACTTTCGGAGCAGTACGATGTGCTGATGACTCCGGGCAGTTTCAACACTACTCTCGGTGTGATACGCACCATACGCGAGCATCTTAGGCCGTATAATGAGGTGTTTATAGTGGAGATGGGAGCCAAGCAGCCCGGAGATATACGGGAAATCTGCGATCTTGTACATCCTTCTATCGGTATCGTCACTGCTGTCGGCGAGCAGCATCTCGAATCGTTTAAGACCATAGAGAATGTTCAGCGTACAAAATTCGAACTTATCGATGCTCTGCCAGCCGGAGGTCTTGCAGTTCTGAACAATGATTTCCCGTATGTCGCGAATCGTCCGGTATCCAATGTGCCTGTGCGCCGGTATGCCATAAGCGCTGTGCATGGAGGTGTGGATTATACTGTGGAGGATGTCAGGTATGATGCCACTGGCACCCGTTTCACAATTGTCGGGCCGGAACACAGTCTGACGCTAAAGACTCATCTGGTAGGCGAGTGCAACATATCTAACCTGACGGCTGCCGTTATCGTGGCTATGTATCTCGGGATTCCTGACGAGAAGATCCGATATGCAGTAGAGAAGATAGAGCAGGTCGAGCACCGGCTGAACGTTAAGCGTACGCCAGGCGGAGTGACCATTATCGACGATGCTTTCAATTCCAATCCGACCGGATCGGGAATGGCTCTTGATGTGCTTGGTGCTATGAAAGGCGGACGCCGTATTGTCGTTACGCCCGGCATGATCGAGCTCGGAGACCGTCAGGAATTCCACAATCATGCATTTGGCAAGAAAATAGCCGAGACATCCGATATAGCCATCATTGTAGGCCGATATAACCGTCAGGCTATAACAGACGGAATAAGAGAGTGTGGAAACCTGTCAGACGGTGATGTGCATTGTGTCGATACATTCGAACAGGCGCAGCAGTTGCTGGGCACGATGTTGCAGCCAGGCGATACTATACTTTATGAAAACGATCTACCCGATACATTCAAATAATATTCAGAGATGAAAACCAATATAGGCGTCTTTTTCGGTGGCCGTTCCACTGAACATGAAATTTCGGTAATATCAGCATCGCAGGCAATGAGTGCTATAAATCGCGATCGCTATGATGTGACCCCGATATATATATCGAAACAAGGACATTGGTATACTGGCGAAGCTCTTTTCGATGTGGCCAATTACCGTGATATACCTGCGCTCCTGAGCAAGTGTCAGGAGGTGTACATGCAGCCTGCTTACGGTGATTACAGTCTGTATCGCAAAAAGAGATCTATGTTCGGATCGCCGATCCTGACAACGCTCGATGTGGTAATTCCGGTACTTCACGGATCGAACGGAGAGGACGGTATATTTGAAGGTGTGCTTGAGACCATAGGCATACCGTATGCAGGTTGCGATACACTGTCATCGGCCAACGGTATGGATAAGATCACGATGAAGATGATTCTCCAGGCATCAGGTGTCCCTGTGGTGCCGTATGTATGGTTTACCGACATGCAATGGTTCGCTCAGCGCGATGAATTGTTGACCAGGATAGAAACCGAGATAGGCTATCCGGTCATCGTGAAGCCTGCCAATCTCGGATCGAGTGTAGGCATCGGACGTGCTCTCGATCGCGAACAGCTTATGGAGAAGATCGAGGATGCCGAGCGATATTCATCGCGTATTATCGTAGAGCACATGGTAGAGCAGCTTCAGGAGATAAATTGCTCTGTACTCGGCGATGCCGACGATTATCGGATGTCGGTACTCGAGGAGCCGATCAAGAGCGGTGAGATCCTGTCGTATCAGGATAAATATATGGGAGGAACCAAAGGCACCAAGGGCATGCAGGCATCGCAGAAACGCATTCCGGCAGATCTGCCCGACGATGTTACGAAGCGTATCCAGTATCTTGCCGGCGAGACATTCCGGGTACTTGGATGCCACGGAGTAAGCCGTGTCGATGTGATAGTAGACAAGTCCAACGGCAAGATCTATGTCAACGAGATCAATACCATTCCCGGATCGCTGTCGTTCTACCTTTGGGAGGCCACAGGCATAACATTCGAGAACCTTATGGACCGTCTGGTTGCGCTCGCTGTGAAGCGCAAACGGGAGAAAGGTCTCAAGACCATAAGCTACGACCAGAATATTTTCAGCATGAAAGGTGGCGTAAAAGGCGGCCTTAAAGGCACCAAGTAAACATAGAATGCTATAATTTCGTATCTTTGCAAAAAATTTTTTCAAAAACACAGACCGCCGATACCGATGAAGAAGTTCAACGAGTACAATAAATTCAATCTGTCAGATATAAATAAGGAGGTTCTGGAGCGCTGGAACCATGATAACCTTTTTGAGGAGAGTCTTAAAGTGCGTAAAGGCGCGCCTTCGTTCGTGTTCTTCGAGGGTCCGCCATCGGCCAACGGTATGCCTGGCATCCACCATGTGATGGCTCGTACGATAAAAGATATAATATGCCGTTACAAGACTATGCGCGGTTTCCATGTGAAGCGTAAGGCCGGATGGGACACACATGGTCTTCCGGTAGAACTTGGCGTGGAAAAATCGCTTGGTATAACCAAGGAGGATATCGGCCATAAGATATCGGTCGACGATTATAATGCAGCATGTCGGCGCGAGGTTATGAAGTTTACCAAAGAGTGGGAGACTCTGACCAACCGCATGGGCTATTGGGTCGATATGAACGATCCTTATATAACTTACGACAACCGATATATAGAATCTGTATGGTGGCTTCTCAGTCAGTTATACAAAAAGGATTATCTTTATAAAGGCTACACTATACAGCCGTATTCTCCGGCTGCCGGCACCGGTCTCAGCACGCATGAGTTGAACCAGCCCGGCTGTTATCGCGATGTCAAGGATACTACATGCATAGCACAGTTCTGTATGTGTGATCCAAAGCCGTCTATGACAGGGTGGGGTACACCCTATTTCCTCGCATGGACTACTACGCCATGGACATTGCCTTCCAATACGGCTCTTTGCGTAGGTCCGTCGATCAAATATAACGTAGTCCGTACCTATAATCCCTATTCGGGCAACCCGATCACTGTGGTTGTGGCCGATGCCCTGATGGGCAGCATATTCAATGCTAAGGCTGCCGATATCGCTCTTGACGCATACGTCAAAGGCGACAAACTGATACCGTATCAGATTGTGGATTCGATGGAGGGCAAAGACCTCGTAGGTATGACATATCAGCAGCTTATGCCCTGGGTGAACCCGGGAGAAGGCGCTTTCCGTGTAATCCCCGGCGACTACGTCTCGACTGAAGATGGTACAGGTATAGTACACATAGCCGGTACATTCGGTGCCGATGACTTGCGTGTGTCGCGTCAGAGCGGCGTACCGCCGTTGCACATGGTTGACCGCGACGGCAATATACGTCCTATGGTCGATATGACCGGACGTTTCTACCGTATCGAGGATCTTGATCCTGAGTTTGTAGCGGCCAATGTCGATGTCGATGGATATTCGGAGTTCGCAGGCCGTTATGTGAAAAATGCATACGATCCGGAAGCTACAGCCGAGACCGAGACACTCGATGTCGCTATCTGCATGTGGCTGAAGCAACGCGATCTGGTGTTCCGTATCGAAAAGCATGTGCATAGCTATCCGCATTGCTGGCGTACCGACAAACCGGTGCTGTACTATCCTCTTGACAGCTGGTTTATCCGCACCACAGCCGCACGTGAGCGCCTGATGGAGCTGAACCGCAGCATAAAGTGGAAACCGACATCGACCGGTACAGGCCGTTTTGGCAAATGGCTTGAAAACCTTCAGGACTGGAACCTGTCGCGCAGCCGCTATTGGGGTACTCCGTTACCTATATGGCGTACCGAGGATGGCTCCGAGGAACTGTGTATCGACAGTGTATCGACACTTTATGCAGAGATCGGCAAGGCTGTCGCTGCTGGAGTGATGAAGTCTAATCCGTTTGCCGACAAAGGTTTTGTTCCGGACGATTATTCGCGTGAGAACTACGAACGTATCGACCTGCATCGTCCATACGTTGATGATATCGTATTGGTTTCTCCTACAGGCAAGCCGATGTATCGTGAGACAGATCTTATTGATGTATGGTTCGACTCCGGTTCGATGCCTTATGCTCAGCAGCATTATCCGTTTGAGAATAAGGATGGTATCGACTCGGGAGAACTGTTCCCGGCCGATTTTATAGCCGAGGGTGTCGATCAGACACGCGGCTGGTTCTTCACACTTCACGCCATAGGCGGAATGGTGTTCGACAAAGCTGCATTCAAGGCGGTTATCTCCAATGGACTTGTGCTTGATAAGGAAGGCAACAAGATGTCGAAGCGTCTTGGCAACGCTGTGGATCCGTTCAATGCTATCGAACAGTCAGGCTCGGATCCGTTGCGTTGGTATATGATTTCCAACTCGGCCCCATGGGATAATCTTAAATTCGATCCGGCAGGCGTACAGGAAGCGGCTCGCAAGCTGTTTGCCACGCTTTATAACACATATTCATTCTTCGCGCTCTATGCCAATGTCGACGGATTCGACAACAGCGAGGCGCAGATTCCGTTGGCGGAACGTCCGGAGATAGACCGCTGGATTCTGTCGTTGCTCAATTCGCTTGTCAAGGAGGTGGAAACGGCTCTTGACGATTACGAGCCTACACGTGCGGCACGCGCCATCAATGATTTTGTGGGCGACAATCTGTCGAACTGGTATGTGCGTCTTAACCGCAAACGTTTCTGGGGCGGTGAGATGACAACTGACAAACTGTCGGCATATCAGACCCTGTATCAGTGTCTGGAGACAATAGCGGTCCTTATGGCCCCGATAGCTCCGTTCTATGCCGATAAGTTGTACCTTGATCTGACATCAGTGACCCGTGGAGATGATGCTCCGGCGTCGGTACACCTGACATTGTTCCCTGAGATCGACGAATCCGCTATAGACAAAGATCTTGAGGAGCGTATGAGCTATGCTCAGCAGATTACATCGATGGTTCTCGCTCTGCGCCGCAAGGCTTCCATCAAAGTGCGTCAGCCGCTTGGCAAAATTCTTTTACCGTTGTCGGACGATAGTGTGCGTTCGGTTATTGAACCGATCGTGCCTTTGATTCTGAATGAAGTCAATGTGCACGAACTCGAAATGCTCGGATCTGATGTCGCATTCCTTGTGAAGCGTGTCAAACCTGATTTCAAGAAACTTGGCCCGCGTTTCGGCAAACGTATGAAGTCGGTCGCTGCTGCGATCCAGGCGCTTCCGCAGCCGGATATCGCCCGACTCGAACGCGACGGCTCGATAACTCTTGTGGTCGACGGTGATGACGCTGTGGTTCCGGCCACCGACGTGGAGATATTCTCTGAGGATATTCCCGGCTGGCTCGTGGCCAACGAGGGCTCTCTGACCGTGGCTCTCGACATAACTGTCACTCCGGAGTTACGTAAGGAAGGAATCGCACGTGAACTTGTAAACCGTATCCAGAATATACGCAAGAGCCGCGATTACAGCATCACGGATCGTATCGATATAACTATAGCATCCAGTTCCGAAACTGACGGGGCTGTGGAACAGTTCAGGTCATACATATCCGATCAGGTTCTTGCTACATCGCTCACTATAGGCGAGCCGGTGGCTGCGGAAGCTGAGAATCTTGATATGGACGGTACTATGGTGACTCTGTCGATAGTACGTCATGCTGATTGAATATGATCTGTATCTTAATTCACACTGATTGAATAAACCTATTAAACCTAAATACGCTATGAGCGAAAAGACCCGTTATACAGACGAGGAGCTTCAGGAGTTCAAGGAGATTATTCTTGCCAAGCTGGAAAAGGCCCAGCGGGATTATGAACTGTTGAAGAGCAATATCATGAACACAGACGGTAACGACATAAACGATACCTCTCCTACATTCAAGGTTCTTGAAGAGGGTGCCAGTACGCTTTCCAAGGAGGAGGCCGGACAGCTTGCCCAGCGTCAGATGAAGTTCATACAGCATCTGCAGGCCGCTTTGGTCCGTATCGAGAACAAGACTTACGGTATATGCCGTGAAACCGGAAAGCTCATACCGAAAGAGCGTCTGCGCGCTGTGCCGCATGCCACTTTAAGCATAGATCAGAAGATGGGTCCGCGCAAATAAGCGCGGGTCTTCAAATATTATCAGGCCGATACAAATAAATGAAACTGTCTAAAGGCGTATTAGCTACACTTGTAATCTTTGCCGTAATTCTGCTCGACCAGTTGCTGAAGATCTGGATCAAGACCGGTTTTTATCTTGGCGAGGATTTGCAGATCACAAGTTTCTTCCATCTTTATTTTATTCAGAATCCCGGGATGGCATTCGGTATGGAGATGGGTAGTAAACTGTTTCTTTCGATATTCCGTATACTGGCGGTAATATTTTTGGTGTACTATATTGTCATGCTCCGGAAAAATGAACATATACCGAGTGGCTATGTGGTGTGTGTGGCACTGATTACCGCCGGAGCAATGGGCAATATAGTGGATTGTGCTTTCTATGGCATGATATTCAATAATCCAATGCCGCCGGAAGTCGCTACGCTTTTTCCGGAATCAGGAGGATATGCGCCTTTCCTTCACGGCCAGGTCGTGGATATGCTTTATTTTCCGCTGCTCAGTTTTGACTGGCCCTCCTGGATGCCATGGATAGGGGGCAGACATTTCATTTTCTTTCAGCCGGTGTTTAATCTTGCCGATGCAGCCATCTCGGTAGGTATTATTGTGGTTATTCTTTTTTATTCCAGGTATCTTGGCGATCCCCGTAAAATAGGAGCAGCCGGCGGTTCTGTGGAAGAATAGGCAAGGGCAGAAATCGGTAGTATGAGAGGTATTGTACGATTGGTCTTCTGGTTGACAGTCTCGGTTGTTGCGGTGGCATGCAGTTCCACTCCCGATCATGTCATACCGAAAGATAAGATGGCACATCTTCTTGCCGATATGCATACAGCCGAAAGCGTGGTTGAAATAGAGCGTAGCCATTACCGCACCGACTCGATGAAAAAGGCTCTGAAGCAATCAGTGTTTATGCGGTATGGAGTCACTCAGGAGCAGGTCGATACATCGTTTGACTGGTACGGACATCACATCAAGGAGTATATAGAGGTGTATGACCGGACCATAGAGATTCTTAATGAGAAAGTAGACAAAATAGATGCCTCGGCAGAGAATGTGGCTATTGCCGTAGTGGGTGATTCTGTCGATACATGGCCCGGAGCCAGAACCCGTATTTTGTCGTTCGGACAGCCAGCGCAGTATGTCGATTTCGTATTTGAACCCGATGAGAACTGGATGCCGGGCGATTCATACGAATGGCGTATAAAGATGCTCAATAACAGGTCCCCGCTTGAATGGGCATTGCTTACCGACTATTCCGACGGATCTACCGAATATATTACCTCTTCGGATCTTCAGGAAGGCTGGAACAGTCTCGCGCTTCATCTTGACAGTACCCGTACAGCCACCCGTATATATGGATATGCTACTGTTGATCTGACGCCTAACGAGCGTGTGTTCCTTGATAGTATCGCATTGCTGCGCACACGTGCGCAGAATTCGATACGTGTAGGAGAACGTAGCCGACAATCCATATTCCGTTATGGCGACGACGATGACCGATAGTTTGCCGGACCGTATTCTTGTACATGCGGTGGTATCTTCTGACGGAGATGTAGGCGGAATTTCTGTTGTAACGCGGTTTGCTGACGGTTCATTCAGGATAGAGCCATATACCGGTGAGGCATCCGGTATCAGATTTACTAATTCGATTGCTGTGATAGCGCCGTTTTCGGTATGTCATGAACTTGAAATGACTGCAAAGTCGGTATCATCTGTGCCGGTTCTTATCGCTGCCGTACGTTCGTGTATGATCACGGTTGCCGCGACAGCCGGAGACCGGCTGCTTATTCTTTCTCCGTCACGGTGATTATGGGCTTTAAAAGTATTGAAAAAGTAACGCACGGAAGCCATGCGTCCGTGCGTTAGATCTATTGCGGGCTTATTTCTGATTCAGATGATACCGCGGAGCGAGTTGATGTCGTCTACGCCGTGGCGGGTACAATAGTCCTGAATTTCGTCGATTATTCTGACTGTAGCGGCCGGATCTATGAAATTGGCTGTACCGACCTCGACGGCTGTGGCTCCTGCCATGATGAACTCGAGGGCATCGCGTCCGTTCATTATCCCTCCGAGTCCGATGACCGGTATATTTACGGCTTTGGCGACCTGCCATACCATGCGCACGGCTACCGGGCGTACGGCCGGCCCGGAAAGACCGCCGGTGATAGTCGACAGATACGGACGCTGACGCTCCACGTCTATGGCCATGCCGAGCATGGTGTTGATGAGTGAAACGGAGTCGGCGCCTTCGGCCTCTGCAGCACGTGCGATTTCGGTAATGTCAGTCACATTTGGCGACAGTTTTATGATCAGTGTCTTATCGTATGCCTCCCTGGCTGCTTTTGTTACCTGGGCGGCTCCTGCACAGGTGGTTCCGAATGCCATGCCTCCCTGTTTGACGTTAGGGCACGATATGTTGATTTCTACAGCATTGATTTTTTCGAGCGGGTTAAGCCGCCGGCATACCTCGGCATAGTCCTCAGGAGTAGCTCCTGATACGTTGACTATCACGTGGGAGTTAACGTCCTTGATACGTGGATATATGTGCTCGATGAAATAGTCCACGCCCTTGTTCTGCAGACCTACGGCATTGAGCATACCCGATGGAGTCTCTGCCATGCGGGGATACGGATTGCCTTCCCGTGGATTCAGGGTTGTGCCTTTGATTATAAAACCACCGAGACGGTTGAGATCTATGAAGTCGGCAAATTCTTCGCCGTAGCCGAATGTGCCTGAAGCTGTGAGCACCGGATTTTTCAGCTCCAATGTGCCTATTTTTACGTTTAGTCTTGCCATGTGAGTTGATTGATATTGAATACCGGACCTTCAGTGCATACGCATACATTGCCTTTGACGGTCTGCTCCACGCAGCATAGACATGCTCCGAGGCCACAAGCCATCATGTTCTCAAGCGATACTTCGCAGTCTGTACCGTTGCGGCGGGCTATCGAGGCCACCGCTTTCATCATGGGTGCCGGACCGCAGCAATAGATTTTGTCGATCTGGGAGTTGAATCTACTGTGCATGGTTACGAACCCTTTTTCGCCCATGGATCCGTCCTCGGTCGAGACATGTACTGTGCCTACTTTGGCAAACTCGTCAAGTTCGAGCAGATCTTTGGCTGAGCGGGCTCCAAGCAGGAATTCAGGGTCATATCCGGCCTCCTTTAATTTGGCTCCGAGGTAGAGCAGGGGCGCTACACCCACACCACCGCCAACGAGCAGCAGTCGGTTCTGTCCGGACTCAGGCATCGGAAAGCCGTGACCGAGCGGCAACACTATGTTTATCACACTGCCGTTTTCCGATTTTAGCAGAGTTTCGGTTCCATTGCCTGCGCGACGAACCAGCAGCCAGAGTTCGTTGGCCGTTGTGTCTACGAAGTTTACCGATATAGGACGGCGTAGAAACGTGGTTTTGGAGCCGTCGATAGCTACTTGTACGAACTGCCCTGGTTGCATCTCCGGAAGAGTCTTGCCTTCAGCCGGTGATAGCACGAGCAGACCGTAATTGTCGCTAAGCCTGACATTGCTTTTGAGTGTCAGGTTCATTATACGTTTGGTCATTGTATATGGTAAAAAACTTAAATTTTCTTATGATGCAAATATACGGCATTTATATCGAAGATTTTCATTGTAAAGAAGCATTTATTTGGAACAATACGCTCGGTGTTCACGGTTTTCCGTGATTGTCGTGATGCGGTATTTGTCTTATTTTGTAGGATAGTAGAATGCAAGAACCATTAACAATAAGAAGTATGAAAAAACATTTGATTCGTTGTGGCATAATACATGCTATGACTCTTGTCACAGCTATGTGCGTGTCGCTGTCGGGTTGGTCCAGGCAAGTGAGCGAGGCTGATGCTGCTATTGTTGCCAGATCATTTTTTGCCGACAATCACCGGTATCGCACAGTATCGCCTTCAGTTGTAAAAGATGTGAAGCTGGTCTATAAACCGGTTGCAAAACGCTTCGGCGCGGCATCTCCAGCCGAAGTTGACTACTATGTGTTTGCCAACGGTGTCGACAATGCGTTTGTTATCGTCTCAGGCGACGATGAGCTGAAACCGGTAGTAGGTTATTCGTTAAACGGCACATTTGATCCTGCCAATATTCCGGCGCAGCTCGTCGGATATCTTGACTGTTATTCCGATGCCGTCGGCGCTGTACGCAATGGCAACGCCAACGCGGCAAAAGAGACCGCAGGTGGGGTGGCGGTCGCTCCGTTGCTGTCAACACAGTGGGGACAGGATGAGCCATATAACCTGCTGTGTCCGTCATATACCCAATGGAGTACGGGACAGACCTGCCATTATCCGACCGGTTGTGTGGCTACGGCTATGGCTCAGATCATGAAATACCATAACTATCCGCCTAAAGGCAATGGGGTAGTGGAGTGGAATAGCGAGACCCTGGATCTCAGCAAATCGGCATACGACTGGAACAGCATGCTCGACACCTATTTCAATACGGACTATACCGATCAGCAGGCCAAGGCTGTTGCCACGCTTATGCGTGATGTCGGCTATGCTGTGCGCATGATGTATAGTTCGGATGGCTCTGGAGCGTACGCATTTGATATAGCTCCGGCCATGATCCGCAATTTCAACTATTCGCGCGATATCCGCTACTGCGAGCGCTCGTCATTCTCTACTGAGGAATGGACGGCTATGATACGTGAGAATCTGGAACGTGGCGAACCTGTGATCTACGGCGGTGCGGCTATTAATAGTGCTCATCAGTTTGTATGCGATGGCATTGATTCCAATGATTATCTGCATATCAATTGGGGTTGGGATGGCAGTTGCGACGGATATTTCGATATGAATGTGCTTGACCCTCTCGGCGGATATGTAGGAGGTCAGGAGAATGTGTATTTCCGAGAACAGAATATGGTGGTGAACATACGGCCTGGCGATCCCGATGCCGACAATACGTCATATGATTCAGACGTGTTGATCTATAATTGGAATTTTACTCCAAGTGAGTCAAATACTAATCCCAAGAGAGAGCCACTGAAAGTCGATATGATATTCAGGATGTTTACGAAGTCGAATGCTCATGGTGGATATTATCATTGGAATGCTGATCTTTACGATAAAGACAGAAAGCTTATAGCGTCTGATGTGACGAAATTTTCATATCGGTATGCTACAAGCTATTTTAAATATAGTGATGTGGTATGGACACTTGATATGACCAAGGCCTTTGCAGGCCGTCAACTGGAGGATGGCGACTATTTTGTAAGTCTCCGGTTTAAGAAAGGATATAGCGCTGAACTGGATTGCAATGTCGAATTTGCATGTGACGAATACTTTCCGCTAAAAGTGCGTGATGGACGCATTGTGGTCGGGGATACCAAGCTGCAGACGGCCGACTATGAGCTGGTGTCTGTTGAGCAATATCATGCTATTTATCCCGGTGGGATAGGCACTCCTAAGGTAGATGTGACAATACGTAATACAGGCTCTTTCGTGTCTGAATTTGTAGGGCTGAGAATATATTGCATACCGGAATCTGTGGCTACGGATGATATCGATCTGAGTCTATATGAGTCCAATGGAGGTTTTTCGGTTTATGCCTATCCGGGCACGCAGGTTACAGTCAAAGGTTATATCAATGATGTTGCTGAGCCTGGACGTTACCGTGTATATCTGGCTGATAAGAACGTCAATCGGATCAAAGACGACGCGCCGCAGTATATAGAGATCGCATCGCTTCCCGATGACCGCCCGTTTGTTTTTACTTCGCTGATCTCCACAGAGATGCCGTCGTATGAGAATTCCGGTCATGAATGGATGTCGGTCAACGTCGACTATAGTATATTGCCTGGAGGCTCATGGATAGGTAACAGTCCGATGAGGATGCAGGTCTGGGCTTATCCTGAAGAAGGAACCGATGCTGACCATTTTCTGTTGTTTGAACACAATGATTTCTGGTTTAGTACATTCGGTGATCGTGTAATGACCCTTTCCGGAGCTCCTGATCTGTTGTGGCGCACGCCGGGTGTCTACAATATATATATGAAGTATGAGTTTGGCGGGCAGATGGTGCGGATCGATGATCCGAATAACAGCGGTTCCTTCCTTTTGAAGCAGGAAGAGGTTGTCGGGGCTTCTGCAGAGATGGTGTCGCCGATGGTTATCAACAACGGTAATGCTGTGGTTCCTGGGGAGTCGTTCGATGTTTCATTCCGTATAAAGTCGTCTACCGGAATCAATATCGATGAGGAGGCTACATATCCGCGTGTTGTACTTGATCTTTCATCCTGGTCAAGCGTGTGTTTCTGTGAGTCTCTGACGTTTGGTAAAACCGAACTTGCGCCTGGCGAGGAAACCGATGTGATGTTCCGCATGTATATGCCGGACGACTCGGAATATTATGGCCGTCGTATGGCTGTGATGTTGGATCTGTATATTGCCGGTGAGGAATACACATCGACGCTTGTCAATCCAGGTGAATTTATTGAGTCGATTTATTTCGATGTTACGGATCCAGCAGGTGTGGATGGCGTCGGCGTTGCTGATGGATGCTCGGCCATTGTGACAGGCAGGCATCTTGAGATCCAAGGTGTTGAGTCTGGCGCTGTAATTCAGCTATGGTCGGCTGCCGGCTTGCTTATACGCGATTCCGTGGCAGTAGGAAGCACTCATGTGGAGGAGCTTGATGGTGTGTCAGGCGGAATCTATATCGTGCGGGTGACGGATTCTGACGGGACTGTACATGCCATGAAAGTATTGCTTAGATAATTCTGTGCATATATCAACATCGCGCCCGTATCAGTCGATTTTGATACGGGCGCGATGCTTTATTCGTGAATGGCAAAAAAACCGGGCTTTGCTATTTGTAGTCCTGAAGCATGATCTGAAGGCGCTTGCGGGCGAAGAATATGCGGCTTTTGATTGTCCCTAACGGCAGTTGCAGTTGTTCGGCGATCTCGCTGTATTTATAACCTGCGACGTGCATTGAGAACGGTATGCGGTATTCGTCGGTAAACGAATTGATGGCAGCCGTTATGTCTTTTTCGGCGACTGTGCCTTCGGGAGTATCAAGACCGGAGTCTTGTGAAAGGTTCAGATGATACAGGTCCTCTGTCTGATCGATCACCGTAGCGGAGCGTACTCCTTTGCGGTAATTGTTGATGAAGATGTTGCGCATGATTGTGAAGACCCAGCCTTTAAAGTTTACATTGTCGACATATTTATCTTCGTTATCCAAGGCTTTGAGTGTTGTGTCCTGAAGCAGGTCATACGCATCGTCGCGGTTCGACGTCAGTGTGTAGGCGAAGTTCAGCAGATTGTTCTGCAGTCCTAATAGCTTAGTCTGAAATTTCTTGGAACTCATAATTGATGCAATTGGTAACAATTAAAGAAGCATTTTGTGTCATCTCTCAGTGAACGACGATACAAAAGTATAAATTATTTTACGACCCAAATAATTTCGTGGTTATTTTTGAAAATAAGTTATATTAAATTGTGTAAATTGATGCTATGATCCATATTCTCAATATATTATGATTGAGTTATTTTATTTACAAAAATGTTACAAAATGCGCATTATTATGTGTCATTATGTGATGTGCACTTTATTTGATACTTAAGATATAAATGCGTAAATTTGTCACATTAAATAATATACAGGAACTATAAGATGGATTCCGATTATAACTCCAAGCAATTGCAACTCGACAAGCGCTATCTGAGGATGGCTGGGATATGGGCTGAGAACTCATATTGCCATAGACGTAAAGTCGGTGCGATAATAGTCAGAGATTCAATGATCATATCGGATGGATTCAACGGTACACCGTCCGGATTTGAAAATGTGTGTGAGGACGATGCCGGTCAGACCAAGCCATACGTGCTCCATGCGGAGGCCAATGCGATTACGAAAGTGGCCAGGAGCAACAATTCCAGCGACGGAGCCACTATGTATGTGACGGCATCGCCATGTGTGGAATGTGCTAAGCTGATCATCCAGTCCGGGATCAAGCGCATGGTCTATCATGAACTGTATCGTCTGGCCGACGGCATAGATCTGTTGCGCCGGGCAGGAGTCGAGTGTGTGCATGTACCTGAACTGGACTGATATATATAAGATTACGATTTGCGATAAATGAAAAATAGTAGGAAACTGATGATATGGCTGCCCGTAGCGGCAGCAGTTATGTTTGCCGGAGGCTGGTGGGCCGGAAGGGCTATGATGCAGCGCAGTGGCGGATGGAACTCGTCAGACGGAAAGATCGGAACTCTGCTTGGCCTGATTCGCAGTCAGTATGTCGATGAAGTGAATATCGACAGCCTTACAGAGGAGATCCTTCCGGAGCTTATGGCTAAACTCGATCCCCATTCTGTGTATATTTCAGCCGACGAGCTGCAGGATGTCAATTCCGAACTTGAAGGATCGTTCAGCGGTGTCGGTATCTCGTTTTCCATTATGGAAGATACGATTACAGTAATCGAGGTTCTGTCGGGAGGTCCAGCCGAGAAGGTGGGGCTGCTTGCCGGCGACCGCATCGTTTCGGTCAACGATTCGTTGGTGGCCGGTAACGGAGTGACCAATCAGGGAGTCATGAAAATGTTGCGGGGTGCAAAGGATACTCGTGTAGAACTTGGAATAAAGCGTAATACCTCTCCGGATCTGTTGAAATTCAGCGTGACACGCGGCGATATCCCAGTGACATCGATCGATGCCGCCTATATGATAGGCGATAGTATCGGATATGTCAAGGTCAACAAATTCGGTCGTAATACCGACGGCGAATTCCTGACCGCCCTTGCCCGGCTTCGTGCGCAGAATGCCTGTCGTTATATCATCGATCTGCGTGGCAATGTAGGCGGATATCTCGACAAGGCGATACTCATGGCCAACGAGTTTCTTCCTGCCGGACGTCCCATTGTCATGACCAAAGGGCGCGATGGTGTGGTCGAGCAGGAGGTCTATAGCGATGGCACGGGCGATTTTCGGGCTCAGGAAGTGGTCGTGCTTCTCGACGAGTACTCGGCGAGTTCAAGCGAGATATTTGCTGGAGCCATTCAGGATAATGACCGGGGGCTGATCCTTGGCCGCCGTTCTTTCGGCAAAGGTCTTGTGCAGCGCCAGATCGAACTTCCAGACAGCAGTGCCGTCCGTCTGACCGTGTCCCGTTACTACACGCCGTCGGGCAGATGTATACAGAAGACATATTCGCTTGGTGACAACGACCGTTATTCAAACGAGATTCTGGAACGGTTCTATAATGGCGAGGCTTTCCATGCCGATAGTGTGAGCTTTGATGAGAAGCTGCGGTTCAGCACCTCTACCGGACGTACCGTATATGGCGGCGGCGGTATTATGCCGGATATATTCATCCCGTCAGATACCACCAATATAACAAGCTATTATATCAATGTGGTCAATGCCGGACTGCTCAATAAATTCGCATTCCAGTATACGGATCAGAACCGTATGCGCCTGGATGGATGTAAGACGGTTGCGGAGTTGCTGGAGGCGTTGCCGTCGGATGACCGGCTGCTGCAGCAGTTTGTGACGTTTGCCGCGCAGAATGGAGTGCCGGCGCGATGGTACTACATCAACCTTTCACGCCCATTGCTTGTTAATCGCTTAAAGGCGCTTATAGCCCGCGATGTTGTCGGCATGGGAGGCTATTACGATATAGCCAACCGTCTTGACAATACCGTTGCCGCCGCTATCGAGGCTCTCGACAGCGGCAAAGCCAGGTATCCGATCACTGGTTCGGAGTCGCACTTGCCGCGCCGGTAGACTAAACGATCTGTATGGTATGAGGAAAGAAGATATACGCATAAGTATCAAAGCCCAGAAGAGTCTGTTGTCAGACGAAGAACGCAGAGCGGCAGCCGTAAAAGTCTTCGGTATGCTGGAACGTTCTGCCGCATTTATGATGGCCGACAGGATTCTGATGTATCATTCGCTTGCCGATGAACTTTCCACCCTTGAGTTCATCGACCGTTGGCATGACCGTAAGCGCTTCTTTCTCCCTCGTGTCAATGGCGTGGATCTCGAAGTGCTCCCTTACGACCGGTCAAAACTGCAACTCGGCGCATTCCGTATCGAGGAGCCGTCGGGCGACGATGTGGTCGATGCGGATTCGATGGAACTCATCGTAGTGCCTGCTGTGGCCTATGACCGGAACGGCAACAGGGTAGGGCGTGGAAAGGGATATTATGACCGTCTGCTTGGGTCGACGCGTGCCGTAAAAGTAGGTGTGGGATACGGATTCCAGCTTGTTGACGGTGACATAGATTCTGAGCCTCACGATGTGAAAGTCGATATGGTCATAACAGAAAAAGGTGTCATCTTTACCAGGCATCGGTGACTTCGTTGTTAACCGGTCAATTCATCACAATATAAATTATACAATGGCTCTGATATATGCCTCGACGAGGCTTAGCGATATGATAGTACGTTCGGTTGAGGTGGTGCCGGTACTGAACCGGTTCGGTATACGTCTCGGAACCGGCGACCGTACTGTGGCCGAGGCTGCCGCTGAGCAAGGGCTTGATGCGGGTTTCCTTCTGGCTATTCTCAACACTTTCGTAAACGAAGAGTATTTTCCGGAAGATACCCTGAAATCTTTTTGCGCCGATACCGTACGGTATATTGCCGATGCCCACAAATATTATGAGGAGTTCCACTTCCCTAATATCGAGCGACATTTTTCGCTGCTTGTGCGTGCTTCCGCCCCTGATACCAATCTGTCCCTGATGCTTGCGTTTTTCAATGACTTCAAGCGGGATCTGATCGAACGATATCGTAACGATATGTCTACATGGATTCCGGCACTTGTCGACAAGGCCAACGGATGCGATAATCCTGTAGTGAGGTTCGATATCGACGACAGCGCAGCTATCGATGACCGCATGAATGATCTTAAACTTATGTACGTGAAGCATCTGAGTGGCGATACGGATACCAACCTGTGCTATGCTGTGCTGACTGCTATTTCAAATCTGGAGCGCGATCTGCGTCAGAATGACCGCATCCGTGACCGAATTCTTGTTCCGCTCTACCGCCAGTTGCTCCGTCTATGACCGATGCTGTTATTATAGAACGCGACACACTCCGCGCTATCGGATTGAAGCATATATTGACCGGCATGTTCGGTCTGCGTCCGATAATTGTCTCCGGAATTGATTGTCTTGATAGGCTTAATCCGGATTCATCGGCATTGTATTTCGTAGGAGTCGATGATTTCGTGGCCGCATTGGATTTCTTTATGCCCCGGCGTCAGTCGGTGGTATTGCTTTCTCCGGTTGCAATACGGGCAGATGTGCAGTCTGTGGATCCGTCGGCTCCGGAAAGTGTCATCATCGACACAGTGGGAGCTATATTGCGCCGGCGGGAGGAATCATCTGAGCCTGTGCGCGGAAGCCTGTCGCAGCGTGAGATCGATGTGCTTCGTCTGGTGGCTCTCGGCTATATCAACAAGGAGATCGCCGACGAATTGTCCATATCGCTCAACACGGTGTTGTCGCACCGCAAGAACATCACCGCCAAACTTGGCATACGCAGTGCGTCAGGATTCAGTTTCTATGCTCTTATGAATGGTCTTATCGATCCATCCGCACCACGGCGCTGACCCTCTTTTGGCATGGACGCGAAGTTTTTCGTAACTTTGCATTCTAAAGTTCGCTATAATGGTTTCCATACAGAATCTATCGGTTGAGTTCAGTGCAAAATCGCTTTTCGACAATATAAATTATGTGATAAACCGTCGTGACCGCATTGCCCTTGTCGGCAAAAACGGCGCCGGCAAATCTACCATGCTCAAGATCATAGCCGGGTTGCAGAAACCGACCTCAGGATCAGTGGCTGTTCCTTCCGATGTGACTATCGGCTATCTTCCACAGCAGATGGTGCTTGGCGATACCATGACTGTCGTCGAAGAAGTACGCAAGGCATTCAGTCATCTCGACGATATGCAGCGGCAGATCGATCGGGTCAACGCGCAGCTTCTGGAACGTACCGATTATGAAAGCGACGAGTATCAGCGGCTTATAGATCATCTTACCACACTGACAGAGCGTCTGGCTATGGAAAGCAGCGATAACTGCGAGGCCGAGATGGAGAAGACGCTGATGGGACTCGGTTTCAGCCGGAATGATTTCAACCGGCCGACAAGTGAGTTCAGCGGTGGCTGGCGTATGCGTATAGAGCTGGCCAAGCTGTTGTTGCAGCGTCCTGACGTATTGTTGCTTGACGAGCCTACAAACCACCTTGATATAGAATCGATACAGTGGCTGGAAAACTTCTTGACGACTAAAGCTGCAGCCGTGGTTCTCGTAAGCCATGACCGTGCGTTTATCGACAATGTCACAAACAGGACCATAGAAATATCGCTTGGAAAGATCTACGACTATTCGGTCAACTATTCGAAATATGTGGTGCTTCGTCAGGAGCGTATCGAACAGCAGATGCGTGCTTATCAGAACCAGCAGAAACAGATAGCTGATACAGAGGAGTTCATAGAGCGTTTCCGGTATAAGGCCACCAAAGCGGTTCAGGTTCAGAGCCGTATGAAGCAGCTGGCCAAGATTGAGCGTATCGAGGTAGACGAGGTCGACACTTCGCATCTGAATCTGAAATTTCCGCCTGCTCCGCGTTCCGGCGATTATCCGGTAATAGCCGACAACGTAGGCAAGCGTTATGGAGATCATCAGGTATTCGACCACGCTACATTTATGATCAAGCGCGGCGAGAAGGTGGCGTTCGTCGGCAAGAACGGCGAGGGCAAGTCGACTTTGGTGAAGTGTATCATGGGCGAGATTCCGTTTACCGGTGAATTGAAGATCGGTCATAATGTCAAAATAGGTTATTTTGCCCAGAATCAAGCTCAGCTGCTTGATGAATCTGTGACAGTATTCGATACCATAGACCGCGTGGCGGTGGGCGATATACGCACTAAGATACGCGATATCCTGGGAGCGTTTATGTTTGGCGGCGAGGCTTCCGACAAGAAAGTCAAGGTGCTTTCTGGCGGTGAGAAAACACGTCTGGCCATGATCCGTCTCTTGCTCGAACCGGTCAATCTGCTTATTCTCGATGAGCCGACCAATCATCTCGACATGCGTACCAAAGATATTCTGAAGCAAGCTATCAAGGAGTTCAACGGTACGGTTATTGTGGTCAGCCACGACCGTGAGTTCCTGGACGGGCTTGTCGAGAAGGTCTATGAGTTCGGAGGTGGAGAAGTAAGGGAATGCCTTGGCGGAATATATGATTTCCTGGAAAAGAAGAAGTTGTCGTCATTGGCCGAACTTGAACTGACGAAGTCTCCTACCGGCAAAAAGCAGCTTGACGCTCAGTCGCCGGCATCTGTGCCGCAGCCGGCACAGGCTTCGGAACAGCCGGCATCAAAACCGCGTATGACATACGCCGAAATGAAAGAACGCGACAGGAATATAAAGAGAGCCGAGAAAAAAGTGACAGAGGCCGAAGCCGAGATATCACGTATAGAAGACAAGATCACTGAGATCGAATCCGAAATTGCCGCAGGCAATGTGGAAGGCGATATATTCGACCGCCATGCCGCACTCAAGAAGCAGCAGGACAATGCCATGAGCCTGTGGGAACTGGCATCGATGGAGCTTGATGAGGTCCGAAGCCGTTATGGTAGGTAAGCGTCAGAGAGAGTTGTAGCGGTTTATGAGTTTGCGGCGGTACAGTCGTCCTACTTTCACATCTTCGATCTTGTCGAACGGAGGATAGAACCGGCAGAGATTGTCTCGGACTTCGATCAGATAGTTCAGATTGATGATATGCTTTTTACTTACCTGGATGAATCGGTTGTCGATGGCAAGTATCACATCTTTGTTGACATTTCGCTTTAGTTGCATCGGTTTGTCGCACCCTGCAGCTGTCACAAGCCATACTCGCATGTCATGATCGTAGCGGAACACACATATTTCCCGTATCCGCACAAGTCTGAAATCTTCCGAATTAGTGTAGAACAAAAGTTTGTCATCGCTTTTGAGAGTGCGGTCTTCGCGGTGGGTGTGATCCCTGAGTTCCATGCGGTATGCATAGAACCTGTTCATGATTGTAGCCAGTTCGGCATCATCGATGGGCTTGAGCAGGCAGTCGAATGCATGGTTGCGGAATGCCGGGAGTATATAATCGTCATAAGCGGTATAGATCACTACATGACATGGGGTATCGCAGATCTCGGTTATTGCCTCGAGGATCTCCATACCTGTCATGTCATCAAGCTGCATGTCGAGAAACAGCAACTCCGGTTTGCATGAGCGTATACATTCTATACCGTCTGCACCGGTGGTAGCAGTGGCTACCAGGTCTATGTCGGGATAGTTCGATAGCTTCTCCGCCAATGCTGTTATGGCTTTGGGCTCGTCGTCGATTATAATCGCGTTCATTCTGTTGAGTTGTCTATATTGTCTGTGTTGATTCCTGTTGCCGGAATCGACAGTGTTGCGTTGCATCCGGCTATTTCGCCTTCTGGAGTATGGATATTCGTTATATTGAATTTGATTTTTCGTTTCTGGGTACGGTTGATCAGCGCTATGGAACTTCGTATCACGCGCAGGCCTGTTTTGGTCGACGATGCATCGCTGCGCCGTATATCGAATCCCGGGCCATTGTCGATCACGCTGATATGACATGTCATACTGTCTACTGTTATTCGCACAAGCAGTTCCTTGTGTCCCTCTTTGTTTTTAAGAGCATGTTTTATAGCGTTTTCTACGAGTATCTGTATGAACATCGAAGGCACGTATATTGAACGCATTGTTTTGGTATCCGGTGCTTCGATCCTGAATTCGAAGTCCGGACCTATCGAATGGCTGCATACATCGATGTAGTACCGCACGAAATCGATTTCCTCCTGCAGCGATACGTATTCTTTGCCTGAGATGTTGAGATTCTCTCGTATAAGTTTGGTCAGCGCCATCAGTTCATCGGCATCTTTTTTGTCTGTGGCTGTGATGCGGTTGTTCAGAACGTTGAATATGAAATGAGGTGAAATGCGGTTTCGCGCCGCAGCGAGTTTCATGTGTATGAGGCGTATTTCGTTCTGAAGATGGCGTTTTCGTGCGAGTGTCAGAAGATATAGCGATAGCAGTGCAAGTATTACGATTCCTACTATACTGCCGTACCAGCGGTTGTGCATAGATTGTATGTCGGCGTCTTTCTGCTGCATTATTATATGGTGGTGAAGCTGGATCGTATCCTGTGCGTGACGCATCATAATCTCGGCGCTGCGCATCCTGGCTATGTTGTGTTGTAGAGAATCGTTGTAGGCTATGTCTGATTTCAGGCTGGCGTATGCCTTGCGGAAATCGTTTCGCTTCACGTAGTACTCCTGCATGTAGCGTGAACGTATGTTGACAAGAGTAAAATCTATCGGTCCGTTGATCTGTTCCGAATCGAGAATCTGTCGCACCTGTCCGGTATCATCAGCCTGCATGGCAAGGCCTATTCGTATGGTATTGGCATAATATATGGCCGGTTCCACACCGTATTTCCGGAAAAACGGCTCTACCATATCGAGATATGCTACTGCGTTGCCGGTATTGCCGAGGTTGAGATGGACGTCGGCGAGATTCAGACGGCAGATATAGATATCGAAATCATGCTCCAGTCCGGATTCTGTGAGCAGATTTTCCAACGAATCGAATGTTGCGAGTGCTGCCGTGTAATCTTTGGTATAGTAGTGGTAGTTGCCGAAATTGTTGAGAAAATATATCTTCATGTGCAGCGGCAACTGGTCTATATTCGCGTTTACCGTTTCATAGCATCGGAGGGCGGCATCGAAATCCTCCAGATTCTGGTAGATGCGGCCGAGTCCCATATACAGGCTGAGGTTGCTTTGTTCCGGCAATTGCAGCGAATCGCACAGAAACAGAGCCCGGCGGTACCATTGTGCTGCTTCCGGCATCTCGCTCAGCTCCATGTAGCTGTCGCCTATGTTGGCGCAAACATCCGGAAGGCTGCGTTCCTGATCGCTGTTCTGAAGCACCTCGTATGCTTTGGTATAGAATCCTATCGTTTCGTGTGGATCACATTGCATCTTGTACCAGAGATACCCTTTGGAGTTGTACAATACGCCGAGCATACCTTTCACACGTGCCGACTGTGGCTGAGACTCCAGAAATTTTATTACGCGATCCCACTCTATTGCGGCGGTGTCAGGGAGTGCAAGCGATATCTGAGTGCGCATCAGCCGCAGATAGTAGTCATAGTATTCCAGGCTGTCGGTCGCGGAATCCAGACCGGTTTGTATCATTTTTTCGGCCGCGGGTGAATGTATTGCGAGTGAATCGTCGAGAGTGCGGAGGGCTTCGGATTGAGCATCGGTCCGTGCAGAGGTATCATCTTGTTTGCCGCAGCATGGCAGGATTACAGTTGCTGCTCCGATAAATATAGCTGCGATGATATATCTGATATTATCCAAGGTCTGCATAGATATATTGAAATGTGACGGATGTTTTTGATACCCCAGCTATATTCCGGTTATAGCATTTGCAAAGATATGCAAAAACAGATAATCCTTCTCAATGCGATACTGACCGTTTATTGCATGTTGAGCTGTATTTTAAACCGTTTGAGCCAAACTCATACATCTTATACAGACAGATCCCGCATTTCATCCGTACTTTTTAATATACGCGTTTCCGGTAAAGTTCAGTTCGACCGCTTTCGCTTTATATAATATATACGATAAAGGCCATCTGCTTTTGTCGCAGATAGCCTTTATCGTATTGCATTGTCGGTCAGCGATCAGATGATGCCGCGGGCTTTGAGCAGAGTGTTCATGTCAGCAGCGAGTTTTGACGCCTCGCGGGCAGCTGCTTCTGCGAAGTCTTCGCCGTCGGATGCGAATATGATGCCGCGCGAGGAGTTGACGAGCAGACCGCAGTCGTCGGTCATACCATATTTGGCCACCTCCTCGAGGCTGCCGCCCTGTGCGCCTACTCCTGGAACGAGCAGGAAGCTGTCGGGAGCCAAAGCACGGATATCCTCGAACATCTTGCCTTGAGTCGCGCCTACCACATACATAAGTTCATCGGTCGATGCCCATGTCTGGGATTTGAGAATCACGTTTTCGAAAAGGCGCTTGCCGTTTTCGTCGCGTATGAGCTGGAAATCATGACTCCCTTTGTTGGAGGTGAGAGCGAGCAGGATAACCCATTTGCCGGAATAGCCGAGAAACGGCTTCACGCTGTCCTCGCCCATGTAGGGAGCCACTGTGATGGCATCTACGCTCATGTGTTCGAAGAAACTGCGGGCATACATGGCCGATGTGTTGCCGATGTCGCCGCGTTTTGCATCGGCAATGATGAACTGGTTGGGATATTTTTCCTGGATATATCGCACGGTTTCCTCGAATGCGATCCATCCCTGCACGCCGAGACTCTCGTAAAATGCGAGATTCGGCTTATAGGCTACCGCATATTGTGCTGTTGCGTCGATAATAGCTTTATTGAATGCCAGCAGGGGATTCTCCTCATCGAGCAGGTGGCGGGGAATCTTTTTGATGTCGGGATCGAGCCCTACACAAAGGAACGAACCTTTGCGACGTATATTTTCAAACAGTTCTTTACGTGTCATATCGTTTGTGGGTTATTAACTATTATACTTATTTGGTGAATATATATCCGTCTATATTGATATAGTCTATGCTGTCGCGTTTTATATCATCGAACGTTATACGGTAGTATGACATTATGAAGATAGCGCTGTCGCGGTTCTCGACAGGACAGAGAATAGCCTGATCCATAACGCCCTGATAGTCTATCGATCTCAGAGAGTCGATATCCAGTTTGAATGTAAATGAATCGTCGTTGTTCTCATATCTGACATGTATCACATTCTTGTCTATGCTGTCTGTCGTGTATCTCGAGATGTAATTTGTTCGTTCGACTTTGCTGAAACCAACAGGTATAGTGACTGGATTTTCGTATCGTAGACTGATTTCGTTGGGGAGAGTGACTTCTTCGGTTACGACCTCTGCCTCGTCATCGAGATATCGCGAGGGTCGAGGGTACCAGTAGCGCTGGGTCTTTTTGTCGATGGTGACTATGTCGGCCAGTGACTCTATGCCGAAATTATCCTGCAGGTAATGGAGTTTGCCCTCGATCTTGTCTTTCGATCGGAGTGTCTGTGCGTCGATAAGTTTGTTGTATTCGGTCTGCGACAATGGAAGCGGTCTGTCGGTGATAGAGGTAAGTGTATTGCGCAGATCGTGTTGCACTGCGCTGCGGCTTATTGTAGTGTAGTTTACCGGCAGGATAGAGGTGATGAGAAACAATGCGGCGAAAGAGCATGGTACCCAGTAGAGACGTCGCGCACGTGTGATAAACAGCCCAATGCATACTCCGTAGGCCCAGATATTGAATGTGAGCAGATACAGGCGTTCCACTGTTATGCCGTAATCGGATATGCGTCTTAACGCGGCGACAGTCATCAGTACCAGCAGAGGCATCACTGCTATAGGCAGCCAGCGGGCTATGGCTCTATCGCGTGCCGATGACCCGCTTATATGCGAAGGATAGAGAAGGAACTCGATAAGGCAACAGCCAATCATAGCACCGGTCACAGACCACGAAACGGTGCCTTTGGGGAGTTCGAAACTGACCAGAATCTTTATTGCGTATGCATAGAGAATGATCAGCAGCAGCGACATTGTCGGTACGAACAGGTAGCGGGTGATCCCGGTTAGGAAACGTGACGGCAGCGGGATGCTGTTGTGCTTGGACGCTCCTGACGGTATACGCCCCAGAAATATCATCGCCGGTATCGTGTAGCAGCCGACGATCATCATAGAGGCCTCTATCCGCCATATATCGTCGAAATGGAAAAGGCTGTGGGCAGTCATGATGATTATGAACAATGCCAATGCCATGGCTGCCGATATCGCTCCTACGATAACAAGCGACTTGATCAGCGACCATGAAAAGTTCCATGCCGGAATATCATCTTTTTCGCCAATGAACGATATGAAAAACAGAGCTATCAGCAGTGCTCCGATTACAGCACCGTGCCCGATGCTGATCGCCCAGCCCCAGGATCCGTTTTCGGAATATAGCCAGATGGCATCAGCCGCCATTATCATACATCCGGCTATCTGTATCCATTTTCCGTAACGTGGCGAAGGACGTTCTTCGAGCCAGAGATAGATTACGAGCGAGAGCAGAGATCCGGCGCTGAATATGAAGTCGAGCACGCCGGATGGTTTCAGGACTTCAGGGATGGCGCTGAACGCGTCGGTAATAAGCCATACCGACAGTAGGACTACGTAGACTACTGTCAGAGGAAACCGGTGCCAGCATACTGCGATATCAGCAGAGATTGTATGCCATGACAGCTGGCTGAGCAGGTTTTTCTTTGCGGTGGGTGTGGGAGGAGGTGTAGTCATCGGTTATTGATTGGTTATAGTTCGGATGCTTTGAGTTTTTCGGCATTTTCCGCAATTATCAGATGGTCTATGCAGTCCTGGATGTCGCCGTCGACAAATGCCTGCAGATTGTAGATCGTGTAGTTGATGCGGTGGTCGGTGATGCGCCCCTGCGGATAGTTGTAGGTGCGTATCTTGGCCGAACGGTCGCCGGTCGACACCATGGTCTTTCGGCGCGATGCTATGTCGTCGAGATATTTCTGATGCTCTTTATCGTAGATGAATGTGCGCAGACGGCTCAGCGCACGCTCTTTGTTTTTGGGCTGGTCGCGGGTCTCGGTACATTCGATCAGTATCTCCTCGGTCTCGCCGGTATTGGGGTTGCGCCACATGTAGCGCAGGCGTACACCTGATTCCACTTTGTTGACATTCTGGCCGCCTGCGCCTCCGGAACGGAATGTATCCCATTTGATCTCTCCTTCGTTGATCTCGACATCGAATTCCTCGGCTTCTGGAAGAACAGCGACTGTTGCCGCCGAGGTGTGGACGCGTCCCTGTGTTTCGGTGGCCGGCACACGCTGTACGCGGTGCACTCCGCTCTCGTATTTCAGTATGCCGTATACTCCTTCGCCGGTCACTGCGAACACGATCTCTTTGAATCCTCCGGCAGTGCCTTCGCTGAATGATGTCACGGCTACGTTCCATCCGCGCGACTCGCAGTAGCGGCTGTACATCTTGAACAGGTCGCCGGCAAATATGGCCGCTTCGTCGCCGCCGGTTCCGCCGCGTATTTCGACAATAGCGTTTTTCCCGTCTTCAGGATCAGCCGGAATGAGCAGCAGTTTTATCTCCTCTTCCAGTTGCGGTATCGTTTTTGAGGCTTCATCCAGTTCTTCGCGGGCGAGAGCACGGAGGTCTTCGTCATTTTCGCTGTCGAGTACCTGCCTGGCTTCTTCGATATTGGCGGTAAGCATCCTGTAACGGCGTGTGGCACCGACTAATTTTTCGAGGTCTTTATACTCTTTGGTCAGTCGTACATAGCGGCGCATGTCCGAGATCACCGATGGGTCGGTGATAAGGGTGCTTACTTCCTCAAAACGTGCTTCGATGCCGTCGAGACGTGTCAGTAGCGATGCTTCGGCCATAAGTGATCGGGATTGGTTTGCAATTATTTTGCGAAGATACGAAGAAAAATGCAAACCTCAGCCGTTGACGGCATGGTTTTAGGCATCAGAATGTGCATGTCACGGAGAAGCCATAGGCCATGTCGCCATGAACGGATCTTATCCATGGTGTAGTGGATACTTCTACGGGAGAAGCGGTTGAATACGGAAGCCTTTTCCGGCAAGGGTTGCCGGCGAACAGGCCGATGACTTCGTTGACCGGATCGACGAGGAATACCACGATGTTGCCGAGTATTCTGGATCCGGCTAACCTGTAGCCGTCGGACACGATATGGCGTTTGACTTTATAGAAACATTCTCCGATCACGCTGCCTATTACCGGTGTTACGAACAGATCCTGCCACGACGGGTATTCCATGAACGCTTCTATACCATATTCCCATCCGATTGTGGAGATGCAAGCGCAATACAGAAATGACTGGTAGACGTTGAATCCGCAACTGCGGGCTCCCATATAGTAGGCTGCACCGGCGTATGGATGCAGCACATAGTTGAATACCACATTGTCATGATCCCATTCCGGCCCTGCTTTGACGTGTGTCCACCAGCGGCGGAACGGCGGAACCGATGTGATGGCGGCACGGTTCCACGACGTGGCGTCTTCAGGAAGCAGTTCGAGGACTCCGAGTGTGGCGAGATAGGCTCCGGCAAGCACACCAGTATTGAGCCATAGACGTTTCCAGTCGTGGCAGCTTCCGCGCATTGAATATGGCATGTCGTAGATGGTCAGGCTGGCCTTATGGGTCGGTTCGAGCGGTTGGCCGGCCAGTCGTATCGTATCTGGCGATATCATGATTTCGGATATATCGACCATTTCATACGCCTTATTCTGTGCCATGAGATGTACAGGCATGGCCATTACTGCGGTTATGACCGCAGCCAGCAATGAGTTGAAACGTGAATTTTTAGCAGACATGATGAAATGAAATATATTTGATGATATAACAAATGTCCGGTGTATTTTTTCAAAGTATGTGGCGAAATGATTAATTTTACGGAAATTTAAACTAACCTTAGATAGATTGACTGATGCGTATAAGAACCATATTGTCGTCAGCGTTGTTGCTGGCGACTCCGTTTGCTGCAAACTCCGCACGGATAGCCGTGTTGTCTGACATTCATGTGACTCCGGGAAATGCCTGCGATTCTGTATTGAGAGTCGCCGTAGACGAGATAAATTCGGCTCCTGATATCGACGTGGTGGTAGTCGACGGAGATCTGTCGAATGAAGGAAGCGACGAGCAGCTGATCAATGTGAAGTCTATCCTTGACGGCATAGTAAAGCCTGTCTGCGTTTTGCCGGGAAACCATGAGAACAACTGGTCGCAGAGCGCTACGCGTACGTTTGTCAGTCTGTGGGGCAATGACCGTTTCGTGGCGGAAACTGATTCGCTTGTGCTTGTAGGCATAAACTGCGGCCCATATATGAAGATGGGCGACGGACATGTGAAGCAGGAGGATCTGCATTGGCTCGACCGTACGCTTTCGGAGCGGGTGACTCCAGGGAAGCGTGTCGTTTCGTTCAATCACTATCCGCTGAATGCAGATATGGACAATTATCGGGAATATATAAAAGTGCTTGAGCGGTATCCCGTGATAGCCCATGTAAACGGTCATCTGCATCATTGGAAAAAGTATCGTGGTGGCGGAATAGATGCCGTGATGGTTAGAGCTCTGGATATGCGTAACGGCGATTATGGATATTCACTGATGGATATAGACCGGGACTCGGTGATAGTATTGGAAAAGCGTATCGGGCACGACCCTGTGCGGCGTTACAGCTGGTCTGCGAATACATCGATAGAACCGCTTGCCGACGATAGGGCGGAGCAGGATTCCGAATATGTGACACCTGACGGTTTCCATATTTCAAAAATAGTAGCTGACAGCGCGTCGATATTCACCCGCATAGGTATTGGTGACGGTGCCATATATTATGGAACATCGCTCGGCGATGTGAAGGCCGTGTGTCCGGGTACCGGAGAGTTGCTATGGAGCACTCCTACGGGCGCGTCGCTTTTTGCCAGACCTGTGCCATACATTGAAAAGGGGCTGATATATGTGCCGTCGTCCGATAAAGAACTGCTTACTCTCGATGCCGCCACAGGTAGTGTGATCCGTCGCGAATCTGCCCCCGGACCGTATGTGGCCGATGGAACCATACGTGACGGTGCTCTGTATCTCGGCGGATATAAACTGATGGAAAAACGTGATGCCGCTACCGGCCAGCTTATATGGCGTTATGACTCGTTGGCCAACTACTGTCAGGCAGCACCGGCATTTGACGGCGATGACATCGTGTTCGGGGTCTGGGATACCAATCTCTACTGTCTTGACACACGGACCGGAAGCCGCCGATGGAACTGGAACAACGGCAAGGAGGCCAATATGCTCGGCCCCGGCAACTGTGTGCCGGTAGTGACAGCCGATGAGGTTATTCTTGTGGCTCCGGATCGGTTCATGACCTCCCTTGACCGCGACGGCAAGCAGCGGTGGCGTTCCAATGCACACCGTTTCCGCGAGAGCCTCGGGCGTAGTGCCGATGGAAGCCGTGTCTATGCTAAGACTATGGACGGCGAGCTTGTGGCTGTGGCTACCGGTAAGCCTGAATACACCGAACTGTGGACTGTGGATATGGGTATAGGCTATGATCATGCCCCATGTATTGTGGCCGAAAGCAATGGTCTGGTGTATTGCGGTTCGCGTCGTGGAATTGTCACCGTAGTGGATCCTGAACGGCAGGTGGTAGTAGCATCGTTTACTCTCGGGGTATCGGAAATAAACGGTATCGATGTGGATCCAGAAACCGGACTGGTGTATGTGTCGCTTATCGAAGGCTCCGTATGGCAGATAGCCGACCTCCGTAACCTCTCCACCCGACCTGTTCCCGCAGTCATCGGCCGTTAATCCTCCATAAGCGGAGATGACGACTGCCGCATTATATGCATTTTGTGCTGATAATGTTTATGTTGTCGTTGCCAATTTGTAGCCGATGCCTCTGACATTCAGAAGTTCGAGCCCGGTTGACTTCGACAGGTATCTGCGGAGTTTATAGATGAAGCCGTGAAGGCGGTTCAGATTATTGTAATCGTCATTCTGCCAGATGCGATACATGAGCGTCTTGGCCTCGACAACTTCATTGGGATGGCGGAACAATTCGTCGATGATCACGGCCTCTGTATGTGACAGCTTAATGGTTTCAGTCCCGACGATGAGGCTCTGAGATGCAAAATCCATATAACAGTCTCCGATAGTGAGATTGCTGTCTTCTGCTACTCCCTGACGGTTGCGTTTCAACAAAGCTCTGATGCGCACAATAAGTTCAAGAATCTGAAAAGGCTTGCGTATATAGTCGTTGGCTCCGAGTTCGAACCCTTTGACGACATCGTCGAGTGCAGTCCTGGCAGTGAGGAAAAGCACCGGTATCGCTGGCGCGGTCAGACGTATCAGCCGCACCATCTCGAATCCATCCATTTTGGGCATCATCACGTCGGCAACTATAATATCAGGATCTGTTTCTTTAAACAATTTAAGTCCGGCCTCTCCGTTTGACGCACACACGACATCGAATCCTTCACGAGTAAAGGCATCCTGTATTATAAACGCAAGAGTCGAATCATCCTCAACCAATAATATTTTATCCTTCTTCATTGCCTTTGAATTTTATGGTGAATTCCGTACCGTGTCCCGGTTTGCTTGAAACGTCGATGCTCCAGCCATGCAATGCAACAATCTGCCTGACATAGTAAAGGCCGAGTCCGTAGCCTCCAACCTCGTAACGGTTGCCGGAAACCACACGATAGAATTTATCGAATATATATGGGAGATCGGCTTTATCGATTCCCATGCCGTCATCGGCTATGGCTATGGATCTGGTATCCGCTTTAATGGTAATGTTTACCGAATCTCCCGAATATTTGACGGCGTTGTCTATAAGATTTGACATGATGTTGCCAAAATGCAATGAATCAGCCTGAACGGAAATGTTTTCAGGAATGTCTATATTAATCTTTACCGGCTTGTCGGCTTTCAGTTTCATCATACCCGACACTTCATTGACAATCGGTTTTATATCGACAGTCTCAATGTTGAGTTTCATGGTCTTGAACCGCTCCATACTCATTGACAGAATGTTCTCGATCATTCCCGACAGGAAACCCAATCGCTGCATTATGATTTTGAGAAACTGTTTGTTCCGTTCCTCGTCGCTATGGTCATAGTAGCGGAGCATTGAATCAGCTGCCGAGTAAGCTACAGCCACCGGAGTTTTCAGCTCATGCGTCATATTATGTGTGAAGTCATCCTTCATTTGCTCAATCGTGCGTAAACGTCCCACCCAGCGAAGCAGATACCCGATAAGAAAGCTCATCAATATAAGTATTGACGCCGACGTTGCGATGATCCCGGACATTTGTTTAAGTACTTCATTGCCAAGAGATGATATGTACACATTATACAGATGGGTGTTGCCTTGGTCGATTGTGAATCTGATCTTCCAAAGACCGGAGTCGTCGGAAAGAGTGGAGTCCGGAGGCAGAATAACCGCGAATCCAGGATGAAGACCGGCGTTGTCGAGTTGTTTTCTGAAAACATCGTCAATGACAGTGTAGTTCTTTCCTGTCATCTTCTCGTCATACTCTCCCTGATAGGCAAATGCCGAGATCAGTTCTTCTACCATCCGTCTGTCGACATCAGGATAATCATACCATTCCGTCTTTGTGGAATCGCCGCTTAATGTCAGGCTGAGAGTCATGTGTGAATCATCCACTCCAAAAGTGGAATTCATTATCTTGATCCATGAAATGATGTCAGCCTGACGAACACAACTTTCGACCTGTTCGATATATTTTTCTTTATAGGACTCATATAATCCACGAAGATACCAGATATTGGCAGCTATCAATATGGTTATGGCGCTTAGTCCTGTAATGGTTATGGCTTTAAATTTTTTCATACGCAAATTTGCGAAGAATTTTCTAAAATATTTCTCCAGCAAAGACTAACTAAGACTAAATGAGGCATAGCAAAGACTCATTCCGTAGAGGTGCCGGTAATTTTGCACTCAAATAAAAACGAGTAAAATGAAAGCAAGTATATCGATATTATTAGGTCTCATGATGAGCACTCCGGCTTATGCCAAACAACAGGATGAAATTGCCGACTCTCTGGCCTCGATGGCGCTTGACGAGGTGGTAGTTGAGGCCCAAATGCAGAATGCGACGGCGCAGGTAGCGGCCTACATACCGGCCGCACGACAAAAGGATGTGGCAAAAGATGCTATATCGCTGCTGAATCTGATGTCAATACCGCAGTTATCCATTGATCCGGTTGCTGAATCGGTAAAGACGGTTGCCGGCCAGCCGGTATCCATTTTCATTGACTATACAGAAGCCTCGTCAGAGGATATCTCGGGATTAAGACCGCGCGATGTGAAAAGGGTCGAATACTACAACAGTCCTTCTGATCCGAGGTTCTCAGGCAAAAGATATGTGATTAATTTCATCATGCAGAAATATGAATGGGGCGGTTACACCAAAATAGATGCGACGCAGAGTCTTGGGGTGATAAAGACTGACGCTTCAGTCTATTCCAGAATGAAGTACAAGGCTATGAGTTACGATATTTATGTCGGCGGGCAGTATGATGTGATTGGAAATGCCGGAAGTGAGATCGTTGAAGATATGCGGTTTACCGATCTTTTCGGTAATGGTCCGGCAAATATAGGCAGATTGAATGACAATACAACGGAGACCACACACAACAATACCAACGATGTGTCATTCCGGGCCATATACGATAGTGACAAATTTCAAATCAATAATCGGATAAGCCTGAACTATATATCGGCTCCTGAAAGCAAGACAACAAACAATCTCATATATGACAGCGGTCTGTCAGAAAGTGTAAAGACGCATTCAATATCGTCAAGCAGCAATATTACAGCGGGGTATAGCGGTCAATATATCGTTATGCTGCCAAAAGGTCTGACTCTCAACGTCGGAACAAGATTTGAATACGGCAGTAATGATGTGAACTCCTTATATTGTGGGGCAGGTGACTTTTCTATTTCTAACAACGCGCACGAACGATCGTGTTTTGGCACGGTGAATCCGAATCTATATTGGCAGATAAATGATTTACATTCAATCCGGGTATATTCGGTAGGAATGTGGCGCAATAACAGGATCAATTATGCCGGAAGTTCGTCATCGCGGCAGACATACGGAATTGGAGGATATCAGGCCGGCGCTTCGTATGATTTTAATACAGATCAATGGAACGCTCATTTGAATCTGGGATGGACATGGCAGACAAACACAATAAGTGACTACCGAATAAAAACATCCTATCCCCGCGTCAATGCAGAGGTGGTTTATTCGCCTACACATAAGTCTCAACTGCTTGCTTCATACGAGTATTATGAGACATTCCCGACGGCTTCGTCAACCAGTCCGGTAATGCTTCAACAGGATGAGCTTATGTGGTATGCAGGCAATCCGGATCTAAGGAACTCGCCTACGCATGAAGTGGCATTGCAGGGGGTATGGTTTCCTTCCAATAAATGGCAGGTGGCTCTCACCGGATTCCATTACAATATGACTGACAGGCGTGTTGCGGGCTATCTTCCGGAAGGTCCCGGCGGAACGATGCTCCGTTGCTATACTAACGATGGCGACTATACGAACACAATGATAGGACTGAATGCCACAGCGAAATTCTTTGGCGGAAAACTTACGGCGAGAGTAAATCCTCAGTTATGGTTGCGAAAGACAACCGGTGTTTTTGCAATGCGCCGTAATGAACTGACTTGTACCGCTCAGTTGACATATTATTTTGGCCGCTTCTATGTTATGGGCTGGTATGGCACACCAAGCCATTATCCGGATGAGAACAGTGGTGTGGAAAGCAAGACACCGTCACAATATCAGTTGCAGGCCGGGTGGGGCAACGGGTCGTGGAATATCGGAATTTCGGCTTCCAACTTCTTACGGTCGGACTGGCGCGCAAATCGCGAGATTCTACGATCCGAATATTACAATAGGTCAAGCAAGGTGTACTCTCCGTCACAACATATGAAATTCGCCGTGACAGCTACCTATATTTTCGACTATGGGAAAAAGGTTGGGCATAACAATGAGATGAAACAAGGATCATCTGCACATTCCGCCATCTTGAAGTAGCAGGCAGTCTGTTCCGAAAAGTCTCGCGCGAGTGGTGGAAGACTGTAGCCAACGTGTTGCGGTAACTTGCGTGTAAATATTATTTCTTTCCCGATTATCACCGTATTACGAAAAATATTTCGTAGTTTTGCGTATGGCTACTCTCTCTAAAATATTGGTTTTGTGTGTTGGCTTTGCTCTTTCCTGTAACCTATGGGCGCAAAGTCAGTTAACTGATTGCAAAAAACAATCTGAACTTGACTCTATAATTTCTGAAACGGAGCGTCATTTTGGATGGAACTATGACGCTTATTCTGCCAAGATTGCGAAGGATAAATGGCAATCCGGTGAAGCGAAACTATTATTGCAGGGAGGTATTGCTCCGGTTGTGTATGTTGGGCAAGAGCAATTCACCAGAAAATTTGGAGTTGATTACGAAGACTTCGGGTGCATGGCATATTGTTCCGATAGACAAATGTCCGAATACAACACCGTCATTATGGATTATCTCACTGCAAATTATGGCAGTGAATGGAGGAAGTACATCAGAAAAGACGTACCGGGAGTTGATAAATATGGTACCGAAGCCTTCAAGGAAATGAAGTATGACGAAAACGGAGTAGCTACCATAACGCTACCGGTTATATATATAGCATTAGGCAAAGCTGTAGAGCAGAGCGACAAAGACGAAATAGTTATAAATGAACTGATTGGCTGCACCTCATCGACATCACTTGAATTCCTGTATCGTGGAAACAAGTATTACATTCCGTTATCCTGTAATAACGATATTGAGAAAACTCCGGCAGAAAATGAACTGATTGAGGTAACAATCCGGGTATTTAACCCGAAAGTGTTTCACTACTCCCGAAAGACAATACCTTATCCGTATTGCGTTGTCGAATCCATTAATCTACTCAGATGAGCTATGAATAGGTGGCAGAAAATAATAGGCGTAATCGCTTTCGGTTTAATTGGCGCATTATTGGCATATTCAATATTGGAAATTGAGCTTGCCTATATGTGGTATGACATCATCTGCGATGCAAATCGGGGATTTTGGAATGCACATCCCTTCTTTATCATATTGGAATGCACATCTGTCAGTCTGTATTTCATTGCTCTTGCTCTATTCATTTGCCTTTGGCGGAAAGGAGGCAAGCGATGAACCGGATATTATATGATTATCTTGCAATTTGCAGCAACTTTCGAGAAGATGGGCTAAGCAAGCCGGAAAGGAAACAACGACATGCAATGCTCTCTGAATGGGAGAAAAAAGAGTATGACAATGAGCATATTTCCATCGGAGAAATTCAAGTTTTTTGGACTAAGCATAGTAAAATTTGTTGGAACCATCAGTTTATCAACAAGGTTATATGTCCTCAAATTGCCATAGATTTGGAGAATGGCGGTTTTGAGGGGCTAAAATTCTTGTTCCATTGTTTTTGCGGTCATGAGGATTCTTATCTGAACACCAATAGTCCGCTTGAACTATTCTGTAAGTTTTGTAAATATAAATACGAGCCGTTTCAACTTGCAGATATGCTGCTTGAACATGATGAGGATAATGTTGATGCGCTTAGATACAAATATCATGCACTCAAGTCTATTCTTGAGTTTTCCATCCATGAAATGCCGACGGGCATATTAAATGGCATGAATGGAGCAGGTATAACGGATATTCCGGCAATGCTGAAAGATATAGATGAATTTGAGTGTCTATCAAAAAGATTAGACATGCCGCTTTGTGAAACTCTAATTAACGATTGCCGTAGATATTATCCGGCATACAAAGATTATCTCCAAAGTTTCCGTCTTTATAAAAACTTTGAGGAATATCTGAAAATGAACAACATCCAATACCAATCATACACTTCACGTTATGACTATGAATAAGTGGCAGAAGATAACAGGCGTTATTGGTTTTGTAGCAATTGGTATTTACGAATTGCTACTATGCCTTAATGCGTATATTGACTTGAAATATATCATAGAACCATGCAATATTTCTGAAGTGATAGGCAGAATGTATCTGAGGATTGATTCATTGTCGATAGCCCTTTGGCTAAACTATTTCATTGCACTTGCTCTGTTCATATACCTTTGGCGGAAAGGAGGCAAGCGATGAACCGGAAACGGCAATATGTGATTGTGGTCATAGGCCTGTTGTTTACGTGCGGCTTATTGGCTGTCTGCTATTTGGTTGAAATGTTTGGCCCATCCGGTGTGACAGTTGATGAGGGTAGACGATTGCATGACAAATGGAACCGGAAGGAGATCGTCAGAAAAATAGACGGCTATATTGATCGTACAGGCAAACTCCCGGAATCATTGTCGGAGTTGGGATTTGAACAGACACCGGGAATATACGAGCATTACGGCAATAGCCTATGGATGATTAGAATGGCTGATAACGAGTATGTGTTGGAGTACTGGGATTTGTCAGGCAAGTGTTGGCAGTATTCATCAGAGGCGCGAAAATGGTATGATGAGGTGTACTTTGAGTTTGAGCCACCGATAAATATAGATACAATCCGAGGAATCTACAACGCATATTACGCGCCGCGTGAGAATATGCGTATTGAAATCGACAGCCTTAAAAGTAATGATGACGTTATCTCGATTCTGGATTGTGACTTTGAGTTGAAAGTCGATTCATCGGCATATCTGCGATATTATACGGCCGATACATTGCGGATGGAGGGTTGGGTCACTTTTTACCCTAATGTACTCCCTGAATATTTGAAAGAATTCGGCGTGTGGAAATATTACGATGGCGAAGGCAACTGCTATCGCAAGTTCTGGAACTATAAAGAGAACGATCGGCTGGTATACGAAGCAGACCGATAAGTGATTCCGGAAATATTCATGTGGCATTAAATACAAACCATGGGTTATGAAAAATCTGATTAGTACAATTATTTTTGCGGTCACAGTATCTGTGTTGCTGGAGGCATGTACAGGACAGAGCAAGACCGACAATGCTGTGCAACAGCGGCAAACGGTAGAGGATTCCATCGTTGCAACCGTTCCTCAGATTATCAGAGGCAGGGTCGTCGAAGATACGGTTATAGGACACTGGACTATAAAAGCATTAAAAGACTCCAATGATGTCACCGTTGGAAGACACGACTGGGCTGTAAAGGATTCGTCTGTATTTCTGACCCTGTCTTACGACAATAAGGTCGTTTACTCAGGTAAAGAAATACGCACGAAAGATTTGGTCGGTAACGAGGGTGAATATATGATGCAGTGGGGTGGCGAAGTCTTTTGGGCCTCTGACTCCGCTATCTATTTGTCGTTTGGTTGCGTTCTGCCCGACACGGACGACGGCTGGAATATGCTGTATCAGATTCTACCCGACGGCAGATCAAATATCATTGTCATCGATGTTTATATGGGTGTTGATGGCTTTTATGTAGTGGCTGACTTCATGGCCCTGTATCTGAACGAAAGAGCCGTAGGCGCGTCACCGGCAGACTTGAAAAGACTGTATGGACAGTATTGCACCAAAGAACTTGCCGAAGAACTGTCAGCAGCGACTTTTCCGATTGTTTCGGATGATACCGACTTTCGGCACGCTTATAAGACAATTCAGATAGAACCTCAAGACGGCTTCACAGGACTTCCTCTGGAAAAGTATTCATTC
>CAOKFI010000018.1 GCA_948467675.1 uncultured Porphyromonadaceae bacterium | reverse complement strand
CGTGTACGATAATCAGCTGACTCTCTTTTGATTATTTTCATCGAACTCACGTTAATATATATATTGCAACCGGAAGCGGATCCAATCGGCTTGGATCCCCTTCCGGTTATTCATTTATATCTGTTGATTCTTTCCTGTCTGAGATCAGTCGATCTGGATTACAAGATAGTTGCTCAGACGCCAGAACTCGGCAGGATCGGTGATATAAAGCACTTTCTGTCCATTGGCATCATCTATGATCTCGTATGACGCCTCAGGTTGCTTTGTCACAAGTTTAGCTTTCTTGCTATAGAGCGGAATTTGTTTTACTGTCCGTTTATCGGCAGCCGTGAAATAATTCTGATCGAAATCCGATGGCATAATCTTTGTCTTGCGAAGGAATCCGCCACCCTCGATTATACTGTGTTCTTTCAATTCCGATTTATTACCGACCACATAATACACGGTATTCATTTCGTTGGTAGCCTCAGTAAGCTGCTGTTCGGTAGCAGCGCGTGCCGCAGAAATGGTATCGACTTTAGCGGTAAGCGAATCAACGGCAAAATCGAGTTTCTCGATCTGTATATTCGCTGAATTAAGATCTTTGCGCAGGCTCTCGATAGTAGCAGACTGCTCTGAGATATTGGCTTTAAGATTGTCGATAGTTTTGCGCAACGTCGAATTGTAGCTATTGCTCTGGGATAGTTTGCTTTCAAGTTCGGCCAGACGCTCGCGACGTTCCTGCAATGCCTTCTGAATGGAGATCATATCATTGCGTATCGCCTCTTTACGAGACTGTGTCTCTCCACCCAGATTTGTCGATGACGAAAGTATCTTTTCCAGATCTTTGATCTGATCCATGCCGGATGTTATGTCGTTGAGCAGACTGAAAAGGCTGTCCTGATTGGCGAGTGCCACACGGAGCGAGTCATCAAGACGAGTATTCTCGGCCTGAGTTTCTTGAAGTTTTCCGGAATTGCAGGCAGTTGCGCCGACCAACAGCGACACAGCTACGAATGATACTAATTTTTTCATAAATAGAATAGTTGAACGATTTTAATAAAACTCTATATCTGTCAGGGGACAAGATCAATCAGTCGTTATCGTCGGTTTTATATTTATTGCGATGCGGTTGTCTGACAGCCTGACGGTTTGCACCCGACACTACAATAACAATTTCACCTTTCGGTTGGTTCTCTTCAAAATGTACGACCAATTCTCCAAGCGTGCCACAAACGGTAGTATTATGCATCTTGGATATCTCGCGCGACACTGAAGCCTCTCGGTCAGCACCACATACATCAGACAACTCCCTTAATGTACGTGCCAGACGCAAAGGCGATTCATAAATAATAAATGTGCGTGGCTCGACCGACAGCTCCTGCAGACGTGTCGCTCTCCCCTTTTTCGGAGGCAAAAAGCCTTCGAAAGTAAAACGCTCACACGGCAGACCGGAATTGACAAGTGCAGGCACGAATGCTGTAGCACCAGGTAAAGTCTCTACGTCTATTCCTTCACGACGGCATTCACGCACAAGCAGAAAACCGGGATCAGAAATAGCCGGAGTGCCTGCATCGCTCACAAGAGCGATAACAGATCCGGCACGAAGACGATCAACGACAGCGCTTACAGCCGAATGCTCATTGAACTTATGATGGCTGGACATCGGTGTGTCTATACCGAAATGTTTCATTAACACGGCGCTTGTGCGTGTATCTTCTGCAAGAATGAGATCTGCCTGACGCAACACTTCGACTGCACGCGGAGTCATATCAGCAAGATTGCCCACAGGAGTAGGCACTACATACAGCTTACCACCCATACATTTATCGTTCGTTGAAATAACGTTGTATTATCTCCACAAATTCTTTCACCTCGTCGGTTTCGGCATCCCACTCCAGATCGGAATAAAGGTAGTCCTGAGCTTCTGCCATATTGCCCATCGCCTCTATCATATTGAGAGTATCGGCCATATCGGTATCGCTGTTGCCGAACAGTTCCCGACGGAAACGATAGCGGTCATTGATCGTAAAGAACTGACGCAATTCACGAGCCGGCAAAACCGGTTCCTGATCATAGTCCGCAGATTCATCACTTTCAGATACATGGTCTGATTCCGGTATCACCGTATGAGCCGGAGGTTCTATGGCCCCGATAGTTTCTTCATGTGATTCCGGCACATCAATGGCATCGTCAGCTTCTTCCGTTTCCGCTGATTCAGCAATGGCATCTGCGTCGGACTCAGGCTCACAGACTTCGGTATGGACCGATTCCGCTTCCCGTTCATTTTCCAGTTCCATCATAACTTCATCGGCAGAGGTCTCCGTATGTCTATCTTGAGGCTCCGGTTCTGAATCTTCGACTGGATATGTTTTCAACTGCTCCAACGACTGTTGAAGAGACTCCACCCTCGCAGCCATCGAAGCTATGTTTATCCGCAGAATGCCGAGTTCCTTAATGATATGGTCCAATTCGTCGTTCATATTCGCTATATCGTTTATTGCACAAACTTACTAAAAATATATCAATTAAAATTTAGTTTCGACAAGAAGTCGCTCCACCTCTTTACGCAACGCTGAGCGTGATCCTGAAAAATTATTGACCATAACAACCACTACATGCGTAGGTTTCTTGCCAGTGGCATCAAGACGATACCCCGCATAACACTGCACGCCGCCCATACTGCCGGTCTTCAGCACATAACGTTTACGTTGCGGTGATTTTGCCAAAAAACTACGGAGTGTGCCGTCCAGACCCGCTCTGGGAAACAAAGCCACATATTCATCGGACATAGGACTGCGAGCCATCCATCTGAGTATGCTGCCAAGCTGTCGCGGCGATATGGCATTGCCTCTGGCAAGACCGCTGCCATCGAGAAGACGCGTGTACGTGAGATCGACGCCACGCGATTTCCACAACGACTTCAGCAGAGACATTGCATCATCGCGCGATGCTCCCGGAGCGACAGCTCTAAGAGCGCCCTCGGCCATAAGGTTATCGCTGCGCACCATCAGGCTGCGAAGCACTTCGCCAAGCCGTGGCGAAAATTGACGCATAACGACACGAGACTCAGGATCCCCTTCAGCAATGACAGATTTGACAACTGCCCCGGAGACCTCAATACCGCGTGCTTGCAATGTACTGTCTACCTCATGGCATATCACTGCGGCCGGATCAGGCATAGAACACCATATCCGCACACCTTTTTCACGACAGACCCCATCGGCTATAAGCAGATCGGAATCGATTCCGCGCAGCAATGTGATATCACCGGAACCAAGCGCCGTACGGTCTACTACATGCAGTCCCGGAACAGACGGCTGAACCTTGCACTCAGGCAACATCAGCAGGAATGAATTGTCACGGTAATTCACACCAGACCATCCGGCTCCATAATCCCATGCGACATCCTCAATCTCCCATGACGGATTTATACCAACATCAATAAAGCGGCTTTCATCAACCACAATTCTGCCTGTTACCGACCGGCATCCTTCTTCAGCAAGTGCTTTTGCCAGACGGTCGCAAAATCCACGGTTCCCGGAAAAGAATCTGGACTCAAGTGTAGGATCACCACTTCCGTTGATCACCACATTTCCCATCAGACTACCATCGAAAGAGATACTTCCTGTAGCAGTTACAATAGTTTCCCACCGAAAATCAGCCCCAAGCACAGACAGTGCAGTTGCCGATGTCACGGCTTTCATCACACTGGCTGGGGTAAGGCAGACATCACTGTTATATTCGACTGTCGCTGTCGTATTATCACTGACTGGCGCGATGTATATCCCGACCGCAGCTCCCTTCACATCTATCGGAACCGACGCAAACAAAGACATAAACGGCAAAACAGCTACCAGCGACAAATATAATATACGCATCATCGTATAATCTAGTTTAGTTTATAATAACAATCTCGGATCATCAAAGGTAAAAAATTATTCGCATTTATTTAAGGCATAATGCATGTGCGTGGTTTTTGTTTCAATCGCGAGGTAATTAGAGTATTTTTTTGTACTTTCGCACACGAAATGTAAAATTGTGCAATTACAATGGTCATAAAAACCCGCGAAAAACTTATCGACGTGGCTCGTCAGCTCTTTGCCATCAAGGGCATAGAGAACACGACCATGAACGATATAGCAACCGCTTCCGACAAAGGCCGACGCACGATATACACATATTTCAGGAATAAACGAGAAATCTACAATGCCGTAATAGAACGGGAAAGCGAACAGCTGGTAAGCCAGTTGCGCTCGCTTCTTGACTCTCCGGGACTATCGACCGTAGAAAAACTTCGCCGTGGTCTTGAGATACGCATGAACGTAACATCCCAGACTCTTGGACGCCCGGACCCGATACGTTCGCTTTTCTCCCGCGATCTCCGCCGCATAGACCGTGTACGGCGTCTGGCTTCTGCAAAAGAGATGGAAATCCTTAACGAGATTCTTGACCGTGGAGTCCGCGAAGGGGTATTTTATTCAGAACAAGGCAAACGGTTACCGGAACTGTTGCGGCTGATCATGCAGGGCAACGACATGATATTGATCAGCGACCATACAGCAGGACACATGCAGTATCCATCGATAGCCCATGCCGATATAATCGATTTCATAATCCACGGTCTGACATTACCAACAACTTCTAAACAATAGTTCAACCATGTACATTAACGCAACCGGATATTATATACCAAGCGAACGGGTAGACAATGATCATTTTCTACATCTTAACGGCCTGACTGCCGACTGGATACTGAAACGTACCGGTATCTCGACACGCTCCAAAGCCGCCGAAGGCGAAGGCCACAACTCAATGGGACTGGCGGCTATCGAGAATGCGTTACCAGAATTACCTTACGATATAAAAGATGTAGACCTGATAGTATCGGCATCATACTCTCCGTACGATACAGTAGCGACCCTGGCTCATATAGCACAGCAGCATTACGACATCGACGGTGCCAAAGCCGTATATGCTTCGGCTGCCTGCTCGTCGTTTGTCAACGGCCTTGAGATCGTCGAGGGATATTTCGCTTCAGGCAAGGCTACAAAGGCTCTTCTGGTGTGTTCCGAACACAATACATATTATTCCAACGAAACCGATCCTAAGGCAGGACATCTCTGGGGTGATGCCGCAGTAGCATTCCTGTTATCGAAAGATCCGGTACGCGACGGTGATCCGGAAATAAAACATATATATACCTGCGGACTCGGAAATGTAAGCAAAGGTCCGGAAGGAGTCCGTCTGCGCCCCAAAGAAGGCGGTATCGAGATGCCTGACGGACGCGATGTATTCATACATGCCTGCCGATATATGATCCAGGCGCTCGAAGGCGTTACCCGGCCGGAAAATATGGCTGTACGCGATCTTGACTACATAATCACTCATCAGGCCAACAAGCGCATCGTTGCCAATGTAGCACATCAGCTCGAACTGGCCGATGACCGCTTTATAAACAACATCGAAGAACTCGGAAACACCGGTTCGGCTTCGGCAGCGTTAGTATTCGCACAGAACCGTGACAAATTCAAATCCGGAGAGCGAATAGGTCTCACAGTCTTCGGAGGCGGATATTCATGCGGTGCATTCCTGGTCGAGATCCACTAAACTCTAACTATATATTAATCCATTTCATCAATTAATCATAAGACTCATGAAATTACTTGAAGGAAAGACCGCCCTTATCACTGGTGCGGCACGTGGCATAGGCAAGGCTCTCGCACTGCGTTTCGCCGCCGAAGGAGCCAACATCGCGTTTACCGACCTTGTTATCGATGAAAACGGTAAAGCGACTGAAGCGGAAATCGCCGCACTCGGTGTAAAAGTAAAAGGTTACGCCTCAAATGCCGCTGACTACGATCAGACTCAAGAGGTCGTGAAACAGGTTCATGAAGATTTCGGTACAATAGATATACTCGTAAACAACGCCGGTATTACCAAAGATGGTCTGATGATGCGCATGACCGAAGGTCAGTGGGATGCAGTCATCGCTGTAAACCTCAAGAGTGCATTCAACTTCATCAAGGCCGTACTCCCCATCATGATGCGCCAGCGTAGCGGCAGCATCATCAACATGGCTTCTGTAGTAGGCGTACACGGCAATGCCGGACAGGCCAATTATGCTGCATCAAAAGCAGGCCTCATCGCATTGGCCAAGAGTATCGCACAGGAAGTCGGATCACGCGGCATCCGTGCCAACGCTATCGCTCCCGGCTTCATAGAGACAGCCATGACCGCTGCCCTGCCCGACGAAGTTCGTCAGGAATGGATGAAGACAATTCCGTTGCGCCGTGGCGGAAACGTTGACGATATCGCCAGTGTAGCCGTATTCCTCGCATCCGATATGTCATCGTACATAACCGGCCAGGTCATTCAGGTCGACGGCGGCATGAATATGTAATTCAGTCCCGGATTCATCAAAAAACAAGCATCGGCTTTGCCTGGAGGCAAAGCCGATGCTTGTTTTTACCCTAATTCCGAACATTCCTACCTAAGGAATGGACGCGGGAATAGTTAATTTCGCAACCAAACACCGATATCATGAAACAGACATTCTACTATGCCCTTTCGGGATTATTACTTCCTGCATACGCAGCAGCCCAAACACAGACTCCCAACATAGTCGTGATCATGACGGATCAACAGAGAGCCGACCTTTGCGGACGTGAAGGATTCCAGCTCGACATCACTCCGTTTGTCGACAGTCTCGCAGCAAAAAACGCATGGTTCGACAAAGCTTACACATCGATGCCGGCCAGTTCTCCTGCCCGATGTTCAATGCTCACCGGACGATATCCGTCGGCCACAGCAGTAAGGACCAATCACAATATCGCCGACATACGGTATCAGACCGATATGATCAAATTGCTGAAAAGTCAAGGATATAAAACCGCCCTGGTCGGAAAAAACCACGCTTACCTGAAAAAGGCTGATATGGATCACTGGTCGGAATACGGACACTGGGGCAAGAACAATCCGCAGACAGAAGCAGAAAAAGCAGCCGTTGCATTTTTCAAACAGGCTGTAGGACAATGGATTCCTGTATCGTCATTGCCATTGGAAAATCAGCAGCCCGTAACCATTGTGTCAGAAGCTATTGACTGGATAGATGCTCAAAAGCATAATGACAGTCCATTCTTTCTATGGTTATCTTTTCCAGAGCCACACAATCCATATCAGGTTTGCGAACCATATTATTCGATGTTCGCACCAGACAAGATACCGGCACCGGCAACAGACCGAAGCGCATTACAGTTCAAAGATCCGTCATACAGCATTCTGGCCTCACTCGAGGACAGATCCTGCCCCAACCTCAAAGCACACTTACCACGCCTGAGAGGCAACTACATGGGTATGATACGGCTGATCGATGACCAGATAAGACGTCTCATAGAGACTCTGAAGGCCAACGGCACATACGACAACACAATATTCGTAATCCTGTCGGATCATGGAGACTACTGCGGTGAATATGGTCTGATCCGAAAAGGCGCAGGATTATCCGACTGTCTGACACGCATACCTATGGTATGGGCCGGATACGGCATAGACAACCGACACAACACACCTATAGACGCACACGTATCGATAGCCGACATCTTTCCTACCATTTGTACCGCCATCGGCGCTGACATACCCATAGGCGTACAAGGTCGCAGCCTGTGGCCGATGCTTACAGGAAAACCATATCCTGAAGATGAATTCGCAAGCATACTGGTTCAACGCGGCTACGGAGGCGAACAAATAACCGCCGACTATGACCTGACATTCGAGGAAGAGGGCGCACTCGGAAAAGGGGTGGCTAAATTCGACGAACTGAATTCATGGACCCAGTCTGGAACATCGCGTATGCTCCGCAAGGGCGACTGGAAACTTATCCTCGACAGCCATGGAAACGGAGAACTGTACAATGTAAAGTCCGATCCGTCAGAAATCGAGAACCTTTACAATTCTCCTGTCCATGAAAAACACAAACTCGAACTTATGGCAGACATGATGTCATGGGAACTACGCCTGCAGGATCCTTTGCCGACTCCGCGCAACAGATACCGGTTCGAACAGAACCAGTTCAACTATCACGATACAACGACATACGAACGCAATCAGCCGCTCACCTTGTATGTCGGTGACGGAGACTGGAAATCACGATCACTGACTCTGGCGGCAGACAATGACAGACAGCGTAAAGAATACGGCGACGGCGAACTCCCAGTAGGCTACTCTACCATCATGTTCAATCATGCCGATCTGCCAGTCCTGATCAACGGCAATCCGGAACCGGTAATATATCTTAATGGCGAGAAATGTGAAAACGAGACATTAAGCAAGAACGACAACCTGATAGACAATATTCAAGCCGGCGATGTGGTAAAGATGTATCCATCAGAACCTGACAGCTATGAACTGACATATACCATATCTCAGGACGCCAATGTAAAAGTACTTCACGATCGGGTACTTATAGTTGACCATCCTTCGGCTTATTCAGTCCTTTCAGGAACAGAAAGCAATATCATACCTGCCGAGAATCATAAAATCGCGGTAAAGTCCAACAACAAAGAGATCGCAAAAGAAAACGACGGCAGATATACAGTCACTGTGACATCCGATACACACATAGATGTGACATCCGAAGAATCAGGCATCGACGCGATCTGCACCGATTTATCAGACCCGACAACTCCGGTCTACAATATTCAAGGCATACAGACAGGTACAGCCAAAGATATCGACAAGCTGCCGACCGGTGTATATATCGTCAATGGTCTTAAAGTAAAAATCTGAATCAAAGATCTGTCAGTCCGATAGGCAATTCCATGAACAATGACATGCTGTCTGTATCCACACCGGTTATAAGGTCAGTAGCTATCGGTATCAGAAACTCACGTCCATCAGCAGCACGAACCTCAAAAAGCCAATTGGCGGGAGTAATCTCCCGTATTGCCTCCACAACTCCCACAACCGCCGATCCGGCATTGTCATCGTACAAGGTATAGCCAATAAGACGGTCTGCAGTAATCTCGCCATCATCATCAGCGTCATCATGGATCTGGTCATGCATCACATACACACTTTTACGTGTAAGTTCAGATGCATCGGTCTCTGAATCCACGCCTTCGAGATGAAGCAGCACACTCTCAGTACTGCGAGGCCGGAAACCATCTATAAAAAACGGCACCCAAAGCCCGTCGATATCCATGATCACGCAGGGTATCTCGCTGAACTCCACATCACGGCCGAGCGTAACGACAATCTCACCCTGAATCCCGTGGGTTTTCTGAACGACACCGATCTCTATAAGATCTTGACTGCGGATCATAGACAGGACTTAAAATTTTATTTCTTCTTTTTCTTTTTACCAGTTGCAGGTGCAGGTGCTTCCTTGAACTGATGCAGATGATATGTGGCCGGATCGAGGCGGATTGCTCCATGCGAGAGCTCTGCCAGATCTTTAAATATACGTGCATCGTCCACTCCGTCACGGTTCACCGCCAGCGACAGTTTTTTCATGTGGTTGGCTATCATCGATATCAACTGATCCCGTTCGGGACCGCCTTCCATAACTGAAGCCTTGGCTACCATCAGTTCGATGGAACGACCGTAATGACGCATACGGATAGGAGGCGTCTTGCACGGCAGTTGCTCCGGCTTGCTCACCAGATCATCAGGACGTATCACTTCACACGGATAGTCGATGTCAAGCCTGAAGTCAGACATAATGGCAAGGTGATCCCACAATTTATGGCTGGCATCGCCTTCATCGCGCAACTGAGGAAACAGGTTGCCCATCGACGCAATTATCGAATATGCACAACGTGTACGTTCCTCCCGATCACCGATCGTCAGACAGTGATCGACCATCTGCTGGATATTGCGTCCGTATTCCGGAAGCACGAGCTTTTTAAGCTGTGTGTTATATCTCAACATGATACCGTGACTTAGAACGGCAGATCGTCATTGGCTCCGTCTGCGACGAATGGTTCCGGCGCTGCAGGGAAATCAACAGCCGGTGCCGCAGGTGCAGCTGCGCCGGGAACATCTTTTTCAGCTTTCCATGCGCGTATATCGGTATACCACCTGCCATTGAATTCTCGGCTCTCTATATCGAAACTTACTGTTACCGTATCTCCTACAGCCAAGGGGTACTGATCCACCTTGTCTCCGAAAAAGTTGAAGAAGACCTTACGTGGGTATTGTTCCTGCGTCTCAAGCACATATTCACGCTTCTTCCACTCGTTTCCGGCCCGTGAAGTACCCGATACTTCGGGAAGGGCAACAATGATCTTTCCTTTAATTTCCATTATATTCGTAGTTATTCAGATACAAAAGTAGGCAAAAAAAACGGGATGAGAAACTGCCTCAGCCAAAAACGATGACACTCTCCATATTTACCGCTACAGAAAGATCATACGCGGGGATCTTTGGCAAGCAATGGCAGCAACTGATCATGTATTGATTCCGGAGCACACAAAAGCGAGATTCCTCGGTCATTCCTGAAACGGGTACATTTTCCACCGGCCTCCTCTACAATCAGAGATGCAGCATTTACATCCCATTCATGCAGGTTCAGCTCCCAATATCCATCCAGAAATCCGGCGGCCACATAACACATATCTGCCGTAGCAGCGCCAAGCCGTCTGATATCGCGGACCAATGGCAAGATCTTAGCCATATTGTCAAGGTTATTGTCTGGATTCACATCCTTGTCTACCGGAAATCCGGTAGACAGCACAGAGCGCGACAGCTTTGTCTGACTGGAAACACGCAGTCTTTTACCGTTAAGATATGCCCCGGCTCCCCGGCTGGCATAGAAAAGTTCATCTGTCGCAGGCATATATACCGCTCCGAACTCCGTTCTGCCCTGATGTTCGACACCGATACTTATACCCCACAGAGGCAATCCGGCAAAAAAATTGGTAGTCCCGTCGATAGGATCGATCACCCATCTATAATCGGCGGTACCTACAGTCTCGCCCGATTCTTCGGAAAGAATGGAATGATCCGGATAATTCCGGCATATAAACGCCTTTATAACAGACTCGCATTCAGTATCGGCAGTCGTAACTATATCACTGTCGTTTAGCTTATTGTGCATATCCATTTCATGTCGGCCGCGAAAATAGCTCATCGCCACCGCTCCTGCACAGCGCGCACAATCCACAACATCGTCGAGCAGTCCGGTTCTAATTCCATATACATGACGATGAATGCACCGTATCACTTCTGCTGCATCACGGCTCTCATCAAGTCCAGATGTAGCCATAAGCAGCATTGGCAACGAATTGCCTCCATTGCGATACGGAGGCTGAACGTATTCCACACCCTCCCAAAGGCGCAGGCCCTGACGGCGATAGAATTCTATACGCCTACGCGACATTTCATCATCCGGCATCTCGACCTCAAGAACCATCGGACGCTCTATACGTTCCAGCACGGACAGCAATATTCTGGAGCCATAGCCACAGTTGCGGACAGATGGATCCGTCGCGAAGTGCTCACAATAACAAAACGCACCGAAGTCCCAGTAGCACAACAGGCCTACAGGCCTGCCGTCATCCTCTGCCAAACAACAATGAAACCGGGGCTCATCATCGACATTGATCCGTTGTGCCGCCATCTCACGCCGCTCATCCTCAGGAAAAGACCCGATAAGCAACGACTCGACCCAAGGATAATTCGAATCGCTTGTATTTATATCGCGGATAGTCATCATAGCCACATCAATCGTTTTCTACAAGCAACCGGTTGCGGGCAAGCAGACAAGCTCCTATCACTCCGGCACGGTCACCGAGTCTGGAACACATGATTTTAGAACCTTGGCTCACCAGACGCAGGGTATATTTGTTCACAGCCAGTTTAACCGGCTGCAGCAGGTAGTCATTGGTTCCGGAAAGAGTTCCTCCTATCACAACCGTCTGCGGATTGAATATGTTCATCATTCCGGCAATCCATTTGCCGAGCTGGGCCCCGATATCCTCAAGCAGATCTATGCACAGTAGATCCTCCTGCCGCACTGCCTCTATGATCGAACGCAAAGTTATAGCTTCATCCCCTTCTCGCTCGAAACTGTCGGACAGAATAGAGTTCTTCCCTTCTTTCAGACTTTCGACTACGCGCCGTTGAAGAGCCATGCCTGAAACCTCCGTCTCAAGACATCCTTTTTTGCCACAATGACACATGATCTCATTGTCGAATGCAGCCACATGACCAATCTCGCCGGCATATCCGTACTCCCCCTCATAGACCGAGCCGTTTATTACAATTCCCAGACCGAGCCCCCAGCTGATATTTACAAACAGCAGATTTTTCTCGCCATTGGCACACCCTTTCAGATACTCGCCGTAAGTCATAGCCCTGGTATCATTATCGATGACCGCCGGAAACCCCAGCTTATGCGAGAAAATCTCCGATATAGGTATTTCGGAGAAACTGAAGGTAGAATAGCTGTAGCCTGTTTTCGGATTGACGCGCCCCGACATGTCTATACATCCGTTGAGTATATGTTCCCTGTCCACAGCACAATCGTCGATGAATTCATTGGCAAGACGACTGATCTCATCGATAGATTCCCGTTTGTTAGTTCCAATATCACAAAGTGGGACGTCCATATATTCAGCCACCATCTCGCCGCTAAAATTCATAAACCCCATATTAAGATGGTTGCGACGCACATCCATTCCGAAAAAATAACCGGATGCGGGATTCAGCCCATAGATACACGGGCGGCGCCCTCCCCGGTTGCTGATCTTTCCCTGCTCGGTAATTATACCTACAGCCTCCATTTCATTTATCAGTTTCGTAACTGTAGGGACACTAAGATCCAATTCTTTTGCAAGATCCGGAATGGGAGATGTCACATTATTTATATAATACGATATGATTTTCTTTTTCAATATCGCAGACTTTCCTTTTTCAAGTTCAAATAAAAAGGGTGCGGCCATGTTATCCTGTTTGAGGTTCGTACGCAAAGTTAATAAAAAATTTACCGAATACCGACCAGATACATCTTCAATATTTCGAATAGACATGGATTAACACTTTTTCATCCGATACCGCACCAATTAATAAATAATTTTAGATTTACACTGTGCATTTATAAAACACACAAACATCCTCTGACATGTTTTGATTGCATAAATCATCAAAAACGCAGTGATATTTAACCATAAAAACGTTAACCTATTTACGAAAACATAGCATATATTGTATCCAATTTGTGTATTCACTGATTTATTTATAAAATATTTTACAAATAACTTGTGCAATTCAAAAACAAACAGTTTCTTTGCCCCGGATATAATGACCAACCCTTAAATTATGTATATCGGAACTTTACAGAATGCAGATCGGGTGTACAGCATGCACCCCGGATTCAAGACTTTGTTTGATTTCGTAGCCAGCCACGACTTCAACACACTGCCGCTCGGCCGTGTGGAAATAGACGGAGACAGCGTCTACGCAGTAAATGTAGATACGTCAGGCACTCCACGCGAGAATCAACCGCTCGAAATGCACCGCCGCTACATCGATGTCCATATAGCCCTCGAAGACGGCGAGACTATCGGGTGGAAATCCATCGAGGATATCAGAACTTACACACAGCCTTATATGGAGCAGGGAGATTGCGCGCTTTCTTCTGACGAAGCCGACATATATATTCCGGTACGGAAAGGTCATTTCGTGATCGTATATCCGGAAGATCCGCATGCTCCGGCTATAGGATCGGGCAAGATCAGAAAAATCATAGGCAAAGTCCTCATCTGAGCATCATAATACCGAAACAAACCAAATTAAATATCATGAATTCCATCAGACTAAAAAAATGGTACCCGTGGATGGTCGTCGGATTGCTATGGGTCGTGGCGCTCCTTAATTACATGGATCGCCAGATGCTGTCGACCATGCGTGCTTCGATGGCTGCCGACATCACCGATTTAGAATCGACAATAATGTTCGGTAAAGTCATGGCCGCATTCATGTGGATCTACGGATTCTGCAGTCCGATATCAGGTATCGTCGCAGACCGTGTCAACCGCAAGTGGCTCATCGTCGTATCGCTTATCGTATGGTCGACTGTAACACTCCTGCTCGGATATGCCACGACTTTCGAACAGGTATACTGGCTGCGTGCGGTAATGGGCGTATCGGAAGCTCTTTACATTCCGGCAGCACTGTCGCTGATAGCGGATTACTTCACCGGAAAGCAGCTGTCGCTCGCCATTGGCATCCACATGACCGGTCTATATATGGGTCAGGCCGTAGGTGGCTTCGGAGCATTCGTTGCCGAACAGCTTTCATGGCAACAGACATTCCATTGGTTCGGCATCATAGGAATAGTCTACGCTTTCATTCTCGTGGCATTTCTGTTCGAGAAGCGTACCAACGAACCGGCATCAGATCTTGCCAAAGAGCAACTGCCGCTTAAAGGAACAATCATACAAGGACTTAAAGGCATACGGTCATCACTCGGTATTCTGCTCGGCAACATCGCATTCTGGACAATCCTGTTTTTCTTCTCATCCTGCTCCATACCGGGATGGTCGACCAAAAACTGGCTGCCGGAACTGTTTGCCTCCTCACTCGATATATCGATGGTAGCCGCAGGTCCTATAGCTACCATAACAATCGCAGTAAGCTCATTCATCGGAGTGATGATAGGCGGTCCTATGGCCGACAACTGGAGCCGGCGCAATCTCAAAGGGCGCATCTATACATCAGCAATAGGACTTGCCATGATGATTCCGGCTCTGATTCTTATGGGATTCGGCGCTTCTATAATAGCTGCCGTAGGTGCCGGTCTGCTGTTCGGCCTCGGATATGGATTGTTCGACGCCAACAATATGCCGATTCTGTGTCAGTTCGTATCAGCGCGAAACCGCGGCACAGCATACGGACTCATGAATATGTGCGGCCTCTTTATCGGTGCATTCGCTACCGATTTTCTCGGATCGCTCGCTGCCGACGGCAGAATGGGACTCGGTTTCGCCATGATGGCAGGAGCATTGCTGCTCGCTGTAATACTCCAGCTCTGCATACTGCGTCCGACAACGCTCAACAAAGAGGATGCCGCTTCCAAAGCTGAATTCGAACTGCAATAACCCAATAATAAAGTATAATTACCAACCCAAAAACCATATATCATAATGGAAAAGATCAAAGGACTAATCGATGCACCGTTCACCCCTATGCACCCGAACGGCGATATCAATCTCGATGTAATACCGGCTTATGCCGCAATGCTTGCAAAAAACGGCCTTAAAGGCGTGTTCATAAACGGATCGTCAGGCGAAGGCTACATGCTCACTCCACAGGAGCGCATGGCAGTGGCCGAAGCATGGATGAAAGCAGTACCAGAAGGATTCAAAGTGATAGTACATGTCGGATCCTGCTGTCTGCGCGAAAGCAAGACTCTCGCTGCCCATGCGGAAAAAATCGGAGCATGGGGCATCGGGGCAATGGCTCCTCCATTCCCTAAGATCGGACGCATAGAAGAACTGGTGAAATATTGCGAGGAAATAGCAGCCGCAGCACCGTCACTGCCCTTCTACTATTATCATATACCCGCATTCAACGGAGCATTCCTCCCCATGACCGAACTGCTGAAAGCTGTCGATGGACGCATACCCAACTTCGCCGGTATCAAATATACATTCGAGAGCCTGTACGAGTACAACCAGTGCCGCCTGTACAAAGACGGCAAATTCGATATGCTCCACGGCCAGGACGAAACCATACTTCCATCGCTCGCCCAGGGAGGCGCTCAAGGCAGCATTGGCGGTACCACAAACTACAATGGCCGGGAACTCGTAGGTATAATCGAAGCCTGGGAAAAAGGCGATATCGAAACCGCCCGCGAAAAGCAGAATTTCTCGCAGGCTGTGATCAACGTGATCTGCAACTACCGCGGCAACATAGTCGGAGGCAAGCGCATAATGAAACTCATCGGTCTGGATCTCGGCCCCAACCGCGTACCGTTCCGCAATATGACTGACGAGGAAGAGGCATCAATGAAAAAAGAGCTTGAAGAAATCGGTTTCTTCGAGCGTTGCAATAAACTTTAATCAGGTTGGTAAATATGGCAGATTTTGGATATCTCAAATCATGTGCGGACATATACCGCAACGATTTAGTCAACAACATCATGCCTTTTTGGTTGAAGAATGGTATAGATCCCGTCAACGGCGGGGTCTATACCTGTCTCGACCGTCAAGGCAACCTGATCGACACTACGAAATCAGTGTGGTTCCAGGGGCGATTCGGTTTCGTAGCCGCCTACGCATACAACAGTATCGAACGTAATCCGGAATGGCTCGCCGCATCAAAAAGCTGCATAGACTTCATCGAAGCCCACTGCTTCGATCCCGAAGACGGACGCATGTATTTCGAAGTCATGGCCGACGGCACCCCCCTGCGCAAACGTCGCTATGTGTTCTCCGAATGTTTCGCGGCAATCGCCATGAGCGAATATTCCATCGCATCTGGCGACAGAAGCTATGCAGAAAAAGCGCTGAAGCTATTCAAGGACATACGCCGTTTTCTGGCGACACCCGAACTGACTCCAGCCAAATATCTTCCGGCACAGCCGGCAATAGGCCACTCGATAACCATGATCCCTATCAACACGGCATCATGTATACGCCGTGCCATAAGCGATCCGGTATTAGACAGGCATATCGACGAGTCTATCGAACAGCTGAAACTCTTCATGCATCCGGAATTCAAGTGCCTGCTCGAGACTGTGACACCAGAAGGAGGCCTGATAGATACATGCAACGGACGTATAATCAACCCCGGACATTGCATCGAGACCGCATGGTTCCTGCTTGCCGAAGCCCAGCACCGCGGATGGGATGCCGACATAATAAAGATGGCCACAACCATACTTGACTGGGGCTGGGACTGGGGCTGGGACAATGAGTTCGGCGGAATAATCAATTTCCGCGACTGCCGGAACTATCCTTGCCAGGACTATGCCCAGGACATGAAGTTCTGGTGGCCGCAATGCGAGGTGGTCATAGCTGCACTCTACGCATATCAGGCTACAGGCAACGAGAAATATCTCGACATGCACCGTATGGCCAACGAGTGGATGTATGACCATCTGGCCGACAAAGAGTATCCCGAATGGTACGGATATCTCCACCGCGACGGTTCAGTGGCACAGTCGGCCAAAGGCAACCTGTTCAAAGGCCCGTTCCACATACCACGTATGATGATACAATCCTCGCTGCTGTGCGAATCCATACTTAAAGATGCAGCAGTCGCCGAGGCTGTAGACGCATAGTGTTAATTAAACCATTTATCCATTTCTTTAAAACCTGACCATGTTAAAACGTATTCTGACATGCCTTTGCGCTGTGGTAGCTCTTGCCACCACAGCGCAGACCGTCACCGTCACAGGTGTGGTCACTGACAATACAGGCGAACCGCTGATCGGTGCATCTGTATTTGAGAAAGGAAATCCGTCAAAAGGTTGCACAACCAATATCGACGGCGAATTCTCCATTGTTTTTTGCCCCTACTACACTTATAGTCAGCTATGTAGGCTATAAGACTCAAGAAATTCCTGTTACATCCGGACAGACTCGTCTGGACATTGTTCTTGAAGAGAACACTCAGGTCCTCGACGAAGTCGTAGTGATCGGCTACGGTACGATGAACCGTTCCAAAATGTCATCGTCGGTAGCATCCATCTCCAGCAAGGAACTTACAAAAGCGCCAGTCGGCAACGTCGCCTCCGCCATGCAGGGACGCGCCGCCGGTGTCGACGTCCTGCAACAGGGCGGTATAGCCGGCGCCGATGTCAATATAGTGGTACGCGGTGCTGCTTCGCTGACATCGACCGAACCGCTCTACATCGTCGACGGTGTGTTTACAAACGGCGGTCTCCAGACTCTCAATCCTGCCGACATCGAGACCATGCAAGTGCTTAAAGACGGTGCCGCAGCCGCTATCTACGGTTCGCGTGCCGCCAACGGTGTAGTGCTCATCACCACAAAGAACGGCCAGAAAGGAAAAGTAAAGGTCGATGCCAACTTCTCGTTCAGCGTACAGAAACTCGCTCATACTCCGAATTTCCTCAACGCATCGCAGTGGCGTCAGTTCGCTAATATGGTAAGCGACAATTCCGGCCTGGCACGTGCCGATGAAAATGTAAATCCCACCGATCCGGCTGTCGATACCGACTGGGTTGACGCATGGACTCAGAACGCACCTATGTACAACGCCGACGCCTCGATAACGGGCGGCAACGATCACGGGTCGTATGCATTCTCTCTGGGATATGTCAACCAGAAAGGCATGATCAAGGAGTCGGAATTCGAGAAATATACAGCCCGCACCAACTCCAACTGGAACTTCGGACGCTTTTTCGTAAGTGAAAACGCACAGATCACATGGCGCAAGCGCACTCCGACATCTACATTCAACATCGGGATGCCGACACTGCCGCTGACCGACGCTCAGGGTCGTTACGCCTCATGGGGACCGGAATATTACATCGAATCGGAAAACTCACGGCGCAACAATCCCTTCGCAGGCCTGTATGCCCGCGACCAGTTCACTTCCAACTTCGATGTGATGGGTGGATTCAGCGCCGGTGTGGAAATCATCAAGGGCCTGAAATTCACAACATCATTCAGCGGTAACTATACCAGTACCCATGGATTTACCCACACTCCCATCTACTATGCGATGTGGGACGAGAACGGGAATCCCGACGATGACTACGGCAACCCGCGCAACTCTTTGTCCGAAAGCCGTAACGTATCGTCGAACTACACCTGGGACAACGTATTCAACTTCGACCGGACATTCGGCCGACATGGGATCTCGGCAACTCTGGGACACTCATGGATGCGTGAGTTCTACCGCCATCAGTCGTACAATACTATCAATGATCTCGGTGCTACCAATGTGATAGGCTTTTCAAATATCGACGGCAAGATCTCGGCCGGAGAATCCAACGCTGCACTGCTCTCGTTCTTCGCACGCGTCAACTATGACTTCGACGGACGATATCTGCTTTCGGCTTCGATCCGCAGAGACGAATCATCCAAATTCCACAAAGACTACCGCACCGGATACTTCCCGGCTGTATCTGTAGGCTGGAATATCCACAAAGAGCGGTTCCTGGAAGGTACTGCCGTATCGAACCTTAAACTCACAGCCTCTTACGGCGAACTCGGCGCCAACTTCCTGTCGCCATACAACTTCGACGACATCGCTTTCGGCCCGATCGTCTACACCACAGGCGGTGTCCGTTTTACCAACGGTCACGCTGCTTACCTGAAGACCAAGAACCTGAAATGGGAGACTTCAAAGACAACCGATGTCGGTATCGAACTCGGCCTGTTCAACAACGAAGTGACATTCCATGCCAACTATTTCTACAAAAAGAATGTAGATCTTCTCGCCAATATCAACCTTAACCTGTCGTCAGGCCAGATATTCGAAATCAATTCATCTAACGAGACACCATACGTCAACACCGCATCGGTACGCAACTGCGGCTTCGAGTTTATGGCAGGATGGCACCATGCGATAACCCGTGACCTGCGGTTCAATCTCACCGCCAACCTATCGACACTCAGCAACAAGGTGCTCGCTCTCGGAGAAAACGTACAGCCTATCACTGCCGGCAGTTTTTCATCCAAATTCAACGATGCTGCCACTATCACCCGTCCCGGCGATCCAATCGGTTCGTTCTACGGCTACACAATCGACGGATTCGATGCCGATGGCAATTTCATATTTCATGACACCAACGGAGACGGACGTGTCACTGCCGACGATAAAGTGATCATCGGCAATCCGATACCCAAAATCTCCTATGGCATAAACCTCGACGTATTCTATCGCGACTTCGATCTGTCGATGTTCTTCCAGGGCGTAGGTGGCAACGACATATTCAATGCTCGCAAATACGAATACTACTTCAACTATGCCAACAATATGGTGGAAGATGTGCTGAATTCCTGGACGAAAGACAACACGAACACATACGTTCCCGTTGCGAAAGTGACCAATGCCGACGGCGGCAACTCGCTCCCGAGCACATTCTATGTAGAGAAAGGCGATTACTTCCGCCTCAAAAACCTGCAGATAGGCTATACACTGCCGGAGAAAGTATCCCGCCGGATATGTATGGAACGTCTGCGGTTCTACGCCTCGATATCGAATGTATTTACCCTGACACGCTATTCAGGATTCGATCCCGAAGTAAGCTCCAACACTCTTTTCTCCCGCGGTGTAGACCAGAACTCGTATCCCAATACGCGCACATTCACCGTCGGTTTCAATATCAACTTCTAATAATCAGGCACCATGAACATATCAATAAAACATATCGCCCTCGGCGTTGTTGCATCCATGGCGCTGACCGCCTGCAACGACATATTCGACGACCTGGCTATCAATCCGGCTCAGCCGAGTATGCAAGAATATTTTTCAACTCCAGCAGCCATCAACGAAGCCGTCATGACATGCTACGGTTACATACAGACCCAGCGTTGCTTCGGTGCGTCGGCCTCGAAAACCATGATCATCCGTTCCGACGAGGCTTCCTCGAACTCCGATTACGGCAAGCCCGGCATGTACGGCAGCTCGCTTAATTCGAGCTATTACACGATCATGCAGCCGTTCGGGCTGATCTATTCCTGTGCATCACAGGCCACATTCATCATCGAACAGATTCCAAATGTAGAGTTCATCGACACGAAACAGCACGATGCATATCTGGGTGAAGCATACTTCTGGCGCGCATTCTGCCATTTTTACCTGTTGACAAACTACCGCAACGTATCGCTGATAACCCATGCACCGGTCGATGCATCGGACTACGTCCGTCCGGTATCCGACCCTGAGGATGTATGGAACTCTATATGCTCCGACTTCGCGATGGCCGAGACCCTTCTTCCGGAAAAAGGATACTGGAAAGGGGATCATGCCGGTCGTGTAACAGCAGCATCAGCAGCCGCAATGCTCGGCAAAAGTTATCTGTACCGCAGCGGCATCGAGCCTCGCTACGGTCACTCATCACAGACATACTACACCGAAGCAGCTGCCGCTTTCGACCGTATCATACGCGGCGACTATGGCCAGTTCCGCCTTGTGGATTACAGCCACAACTTCGATGTGGCTCATGAATACAACGATGAATCGGTATTCGAGATACAATTCCTCGGCGATGTAATCAACAACGCATTCAATCCGGCTACAGCGACATCAGGACTGGCATTCGATACCCGCGGTATCATGCTTCCCGGAACCGGTGTGGGATACGAAGGCGTAGTCCATGACTGGCTTGTCGACGAGTTCAAGCAGTCTATCGACAAAGACGGCTACACAGATATACGCATGTTCTCAACTATATTCCTCAACGATCTCGATCCTTCGGTAAAACTCCGTCCGGGACAACGTCTCGAAGGACCTGGCGGATATCATTTCGAAGAAATGTATCCGAACGGAGATTTCACAACAGCCGCCAATGTGCGCTCACACGCATACAATGCCGCATTCCTGAAAGGCATGGATCTGTCGATGCCGATGCGTAACAACAATCCCACAGCAATAACAGGCGTAGGTGCCGGTGTGCAGGAGTATATCTACAACCAGCCGCGCGCCCATGGCGTAAACTGGCGTTATCTGCGTTATGCCGACGTATTGCTCATGTATGCCGAAGCTGTGGTCAACGGAGGTCAGGCCGGATCAATGTCGGCTGTCAATGCCGTACAGGCTGTACGCGACCGTGCCAATATGCCGGCTATAAGCGGTGTGAATCTCGATGTCATCAAGCATGAACGCATGCTTGAGTTCGCACTCGAAGGCCACCGTTTCTTCGATCTGCTACGATGGGGAGAACTTGCAGAACGCTTCCACTCTCTCGAGCGTCAGGATCCGAACTTCAAAATGTTCATTTCAGATACCGACTATGAAGGATTCACTCCGAACAAACATGAGTGGCTACCGATTCCTATCGATGAAATCGAATCGAACCCGCATGCAGTACAGAATCCAGGTTACTAATCGATATCACAACTTAACAAACAATGCGTAAAAACATATTGACCATAATACTCCTTTCTGGTGCCGGCTGCGCTTTTGCAGCCGCACCGTCCGGAGAACTCCTGTACAATGGCATACAGTTACCGGCACAGTGGCCTCCTCGCTATGCCGAACCCGATACTGCCGCGCTGATGCCAGTGCCATATCTCGAAAACAAGCCGTCGGTCATTCCTGTAAATGTAGGCCGTCAGCTGTTCGTCGACAACTTCCTGATATCTGAAACAGATCTGACACCGACATACCATACTCCTGACTTCTTTGCCGGGAATCCCGTGCTGGAACCAACCGAGGAATGGGAAAATACGATAGAGGGAGCACCATACGCCGCTCCGTTCAGCGACGGAATCTGGTACGATGAAAAAGACGGTAAATTCAAAATGTGGTATCTGGCCGGTGCCGGAAGTATCCACAAGCAGGACAAACAGACATTCTATACGTGCTATGCCGAGTCTACCGACGGAATCAACTGGATAAAACCCGAACTCGATCTCGTGCCGGGAACATGTCTTGTCGACTCGGCCAACCGCGATGCAGCCACCGTATGGCTCGACCGAAACGAAAAGGATCCGGCCAAACGATACAAACTGTTCAACGTTGAACGCCGTCCTACCGACCGCCGATGGCAGTTCATCCTGAAATACTCGCCCGACGGCATCCACTGGAGCGAAGGCGTAGCCCAGTCTGGAGATCTATACGACCGTTCGTCGGTGTTCTACAACCCGTTCCGCAATGTATGGTGCATATCCATGCGTTACAGCACCAATGTGTCGTCTCGTTCGCGTGCATATCTTGAGAACGAGGATCCTGAGGTTGCCGTATCTATGGCACACCGTGTACGCAAAGGCATACCCGACAAGAATATGGTCTACTGGTTCACTCCTGACAATCTGGAACCGCGCCACCCGCAATTTCCTGAAGTTGAGCCTGGCATCTATAATTTCGATGCGATTCCATACGAAAGCATCATGCTCGGGCAGTATGCCGTATGGCAGGGGCCGGAAAATAATATCTGCGGCAAACTCGGAGTCCAGAAACGCAATGAGATTATGCTCGGTTATTCGCGAGACGGATTCCACTTCTCCCGTCCCACCCATGATCCGTTCATGGCCAACGACACCACCGACGGAGCATGGAACTGGGGCAACATGCAGAGCATCGGTGGCGTGCCATTGATCGTAGGAGATTCGTTATATTTCTATTGCAGCGGCCGTCGGCTCAACGACATTATGTGGGACAGCTACACGTCCACAGGTCTGGCCAAACTGCGTCGTGACGGATTCGTTTCGATGGGTACTGACGGAGCGAAAAAAGGCTCACTCACGACAGAGCCCCTGACATTCGATGGCCAGTATCTGTTTGTCAACGCCGATCTTGCAGCAAAGGGAGCTGAAATGACTGTCGAGATTCTCGATATAGATGGCAACCCGATTCCTGAATATTCAGGCAAAAACGCCATACCGCTCAAGAAGCTCGATTCGACAAAAAAGATGGTGGAATGGAAAGAGACCGCATCGCTGGCATCTATCATAGGCAAACCGGTGCGTATACGCTTCAATCTGACAAAGGGAGCCGAACTCTATTCATTCTGGATCTCACCGTGGACGACGGGAGAAAGCCGCGGATATACCGCCGGCGGCGGCCCCGGCCTGTCATCTACCGGTATTGACCAACCGCTGTAATAATGATAACCATGAAACCATCCTGTATCATAATTTCGGCAATAGCTCTGGCCATAACTGCGTGCGGAGGAGACGATCCGGAACCTCAGCCGCTTCCTGGATCCGGTACAAACCCCGGAGGAAACACTACCCCCGGAGGATCTGTGACCATCGATCCGAATGCCCTTTACAACGGCATCGTACTTCCAGCTCAATGGCCTGTCAAACGCAACTATGCAACCGCCATACGCAAAGGTATGACTCCGACCGACATGTGGGAGCAGCCGGCCATAGTATACGCCACCGTCGGAAGGCAGCTTTTCGTCGATGATTTCATAATCAAATCGTCGACACTCCGTCGCACATACCATTATCCTGAAGTGGAGCCGGATCCGGTACTCGTTCCCGACAAATCGTGGGAAACAGCCGCAAGCGGCAAATCCAAATTCGCCGCTCCTTTTTCCGATGGTGTATGGTACGACGAGACTGAAAGCAAGTTCAAGATGTGGTATATGGGCGGCGAAGACGTCACCTGCTATGCCGAGTCGTCCGATGGTATAAACTGGGTCAAACCCTCTCTCGATGTCGAGGCCGGAACCAATATCGTACGCCGCGGCACCACACGCGACGCATCGTCGATATGGATCGACAAAAGCGGCAATAGTGCACGTTACAAGATGTTCGAGGTTTGCGGCGGAGCAGGAAAATGGGCATACCAGTACCTGACATCGGCCGATGGCATACACTGGAGAGACCAACAGGCGCCATCGGGCCGTGTGGCCGACCGCTCGACGGTCTTCTACAGTCCGTTCCGCGACGTATGGGCATGGAGCATGCGCCATAACGTACGAGTCAAGCCATCGGATCAGTACACTATACGGGCCCGCGACTACATGGAGCACCGGGATCCGGCACAAGGCAACCGAAACGCCGTAGCCGATCTCAGCGCCTTCTGGTTCGGCACATGGCCATCCGAACGCAAATGGGATCAGAATACAGCCAACGATGGCGCACCTGGCATATATAACCACGATGCCATGCCTTACGAAAGCATTATGCTCGGTTTCTTTTCGGTATGGCAAGGTCCGGAAAACGATGTGTGCAACCAGTTAGGGATGATCAAACGCAACCAGATAATGGTAGGATACTCCCGTGATGGCGGTTACGGATGGCAACGCGACGATATGGCTCCTTTCATAGCCCTCGACGAAAGCGCAGGAAGCTACCGCAACGGAAATCTGCAGAGTGCCATAGGTTCCCCCATAATAGTCGGCGACAAACTCTATTTCTATTTCAGCGCACGCCGTATGGAGAACCGGGTGGAGATCACGACCACCGGACTGGCAAAACTCCGTCGCGACGGATTCGCATCGATGGATGGAAGCGGCATACTCGTGACAAAGCCAATGCTGCTCGACGGCTCTACACTATGGGTCAATGCCCGCATAGGAGGTTCGCTGAAAGTAGAATTCCTCAACAGCAGCGGCAATGTAATCGAAGGCCTGACCGCCAGTGTGAATGCGACCGACGGATGTGCCATTAAGGTGTGCGAGGGTCTTCAGGACACAGTGAAAGATACCGCCATAAGCCTGCGGTTCACCACTGACGATTGCGACCTTTATTCATTCTGGGTTGCCGGAACCGATGGCAAAAGCCGTGGATACACAGCAGGAGGCGGCCCTGGTCTCGATCCTTCCGGAATTGACAGATAATAAACTTTAATCAGAAATCACAACATGAAAAAATCTATATTTATAGCATTGTTGACGGCTGCTATGACTATCAGTTCATGCTCCGAAGAACAAGTATACTACGATACGGCAGCCCGTGCCGGAATAGAAATCAGTGGAGACCGGTATGAAGTCGGCCAGCCTATACAGTTTTCCGACAATACCACTCCGACCAAAGGGACTACGATCGTATCATATCTGTGGGAATTCGGCGATGCCGACAAAAGCACATCGGCAGAAGCGACACCGACATTCACTTACTATAAAGACGGTACTTATATCGTAAAACTTACAGTGACCGACTCTAACGGACTTAAAGCATCCTCGACGAAGAATGTGGTGGTGACAAACCCGACAAAAGCGGACTTTTCGGTAGATAAAGACGAGTACTATCTTGGTGACGCCGTACAGTTCACCGACATATCCACAGCAAAATCCCCGACAACAATAACTGCCTGGGAATGGGATTTCGCCGATGGTACAGGGAATATCTCGACCGAACGGAATCCGGTATACACATTCGCCGCACCGGGATCGTATCCCGTCACTCTTACCGTAACTGACTCTTACGGTCTGACAGCATCCATAACCCGCAGTGTCAATATACTGGATCCTACCATGCTTGTCAACCTGCAGTGGACCGCCAGACTCGGCGGAGCTGTCAAGGGAGGTTCTTCGCCGGCATTGTCGCCTGACGGATCTATGCTCTATATGTTACGCTCTCTTTCCGGCGACGACAAAGCGACTCTATCGGCCTTCAACACTGCCGACGGACAACTCGCATGGTCGTTCGACCTCAGCGAAGGCATGAGCGGAGCATCAGCTACCGCCCAGGCCAAGGATGTATTCTCAAGTCCGTCAGTAGGTGCCGACGGAACCATATATGTGGTAGTGCGCGACCTGCAGAGCACTACCGCCCAGCGAGGCCTGTATAGCATCGCTGTATCATCTGCCGGAACTCTAAAATGGTGCACCAAGGTAGGTGCGAGTGGCGCCAACCTGTATGCGATCACTCCAGGCATAGACGCGGCAGGCAACATATATGTGGCTAACCGCAGCAAGGAACTGTATAAGATAAGCCCTGCCGGAGCCGCCACCGCTTATGCCAACTTCGGCGACATAACCGGCGGTATCACCATCGCTAAAAACGGAACTGTATTTGCTGTTGGCAAAGGCAATGTCGGCCTTTATGCCGCCGATAGCAACTCCGGCTCACAAAAGTGGCTTTACAATACCGACTTCGGCGGTGCTGCCGATGCGTTTACCGGCGCACTCCGCTCGGCAGTTCCTTCGATCGGTTCTGACGGCACTGCCTATATGGTCATCGACAAGGGAGCCGGTGGAGCCGTGGTTGCACTCGATGCCAACGGCAACGCGAAATGGGTATATGACACTGACGGCGCTATACCTGACGGAGGCGTAGCGATAGCCGATGACGGGACACTCTACGTTAACGGAGGAACAGATGCCGCATCAGGCCTGATAGCTCTTGATTCCGACGGCAACCTGCTGTGGAAATACGCAACCGCAGGATCCGTACAGACCGTTCCGGTAATCGACAACCGCGGATTCATTCATGTGGTCGATGCTCTTGGCAACTACTATGTGGTGAAGACCGACGGAACTCTGTTTGGCGAAACCAAACTCGGTATGGGCTGTACTTCAGCTCCGGTAATGGATGCAAAGGGTAATATATACACGGTGGTCAACCGTGACGGAGCACAGACTGTAGTCTGCGCTACATCCAAAGCAGCCGGATACAGCACGACCTCACCTTGGCCTATGCGCGGACAGAATCCCTGCCGCACCGGTTTACAGAAATAACAATTACATAGGCAAACAGGAATGAGTCCATAGCGCCCGTTGCCTTCAGACAGCAGCGGGCGCTATTTATTTATAACTAATAACAATCAGGTAATGCTAACACAGATATACAACGGAAAAATACTTATCCCCGGAGGCCGTTGGGTCAATGGAGGATCAGTGGTAATGGATGGTTCGGCCATAGCCGAAATATATAGCCACAGCCGCATTATGGAAGGTATCGGCAAAAGTGTGAATGCCGGCGGAGGATACATACTACCCGGTGGCATCGACCTCCACGTACATGGCGGAGGCGGACGGGACTTCATGGAAGCGACCGACGAAGCATTCAAGACTGCTGTCATGGCTCATCGCCGTCACGGCACCACAAGCATGTTCCCTACCCTCGCGTCATCGCCACTCGACACAATACGCCAGGCCGCTGCTGTATGCAGCCGCATGGTCGACGACCCCTACAGCGGAGTTCTCGGACTGCATCTCGAAGGTCCGTACTTCTCCTTAAAAATGGCCGGAGGACAGATGCCGGATATCATACGCATACCGTCGCCTATGGAGTATATACCGCTCGTAGAGGAGTTCCCTTGCATACGAAGGTGGGATGCGGCGCCAGAACTGCCGGGAGCAGACGACTTCGCCCGTTATATCACCAGCAAAGGCATCATAGCCGGACTGGGACACACTCAGGCAAATTTCAATGACGTGCGGCAGGCATACGAATCAGGATATACTCTGGCGACACACTTCTACAACGCCATGACAACATCTCACAAAAACGGCATTTACAAACATGAGGGCACTGTCGAATCAATCTACCTTATGGACGGCATCAATGTCGAAGTCATAGCCGACGGCATACATGTCCCTCCTATCCTGATGAAACTGATATACAAATTCAAAGGACGCGGGCGGATGTGCCTTGTCACAGATGCGCTTGCATGTTCGGCATCAAACAGCACAACGGCATTCGATCCTCGTGTGATAATAGAAGACGGTGTATGCAAACTGAGTGACGGATCAGCGATCGCCGGAAGCATCGCAACCATGGACCGTCTTATCCGTACCACTGTCAATGACGCCGGAATCCCCCTGGAGGATGCCGCACGTATGGTATCAGAAATACCGGGGCTGATCATGGGTGTATACGACCGAAAAGGAAGCATCTGCAAGCGCAAGGATGCAGACATCATAGTCATGGACAAGAATCTCAATCTTACCCATGTATTCTCGATGGGACAGGAGGTTGACATAAACGAACATTGACATGCGAAATCTGTTATTGGCAATCACAATCTCGACCGCATCGGCAGCCTCTGCCGGTACGGTCGCACACGGACGGCATCTTGCCGCGTATACTGACTGGGAATCGGTCGACAGCACATGTTATATCGATTACAAAAGGCCTGTCCACTATCCGATGAATCCTATCATTAAAGCAGACAAGCCATGGGAACTGAATGCAAAAGGCGATCCGTATGCAGCTCCATTCAGCGGAGGCGTATATTTCGACGAACAAGACCGTAAATTCAAAATGTGGTACTCCGCCGGTGGGGGAAAAACAGACGGTCTGGTAACATGCTATGCCATCTCCGACAACGGCATAGATTGGATCAAACCGATGCTGGATATAGTCGACGGAACAAATATTGTCGATACCGACGAACATGACTGCGTGACAGTACTAATGGACCGGCACGAACAGGATCCGGCAAAACGGTTCAAAATGTTCGCAGTCGTTTTCAACAATCCATCCAGTGTAAGCATGGTGCTTAAATATAGTCCGGACGGAATACACTGGTCAGAACCGAAAGCACTCTCCGGCGAGCTCTACGACCGTTGTTCGGCCTATTTCGATCCGTTAAACAGAAAATACGTATTATCGCTCAAGACCATGCATCCTACACGACGACGATCACGTGCATACATTATGCACGAAGACCCGGAAATGGCGGTAAGCCTGGCCCACAGGGTATATCACGGCCGTAAAGACAAACACATCCGATACTGGTTCAACGCTGATTCACTCGACATGCGGCATCCGCAGTTTCCCGACATACATCCTCAGATATACAACCATGACGCCACACCTTATGAACGTGGACTCATCGGACAGTTCGTAATATGGCAAGGCCCTGAAAATCCCGACTGCAACAGGCTGAATATTCAAAAACGCAACGAAGTGATGCTCGGATGGAGCGACGACGGCCTGACATGGAAACGCCCCGACCGGCATGCGTTCATTGCCGTAAACGACAGTCTCCCTGGAGCATGGAATTCCGGCAACATCCAGTCCGTAGCCGGCAATCCTGTCATAGCAGGCGACAGCCTATATTTCTATTTCAGCGGACGCTATGAATCAAAACCGGAACATGCATCCAATTTCGCAACAGGTCTGGCGACACTTCGACGTGATGGTTTTGCCGCGCTCCAAGGATCAGGCTACGCTTTGTCGGCGCCGATACCGGCAGAAGGAACCGTATTGTATGTCAACGCAGACTGCAGCAACGGCGATATTTCCGTAGAAGTCATCGACAGCTCCGGCATACCAATCGGACAAGGACGAATACCATACGGCACCGACTCTACATCCTTGCGCATCGGCACAATTCCTGAGATTAAAGGTCCGGTCAGGCTACGGTTCCACCTCACCGGCAATCCTCAACTCTACGCATACTGGCTCGACGAGTCCGATTAATTTATTTAAACATTCTGCAACCAACCTTTAACCGCAGTATCGAATTATTATTACATATTGAGATCTGATATTTACTCACGTTAATAAAAACGATACGACTATGAAAAAGATAACACTGCTCGTGGCATTTGCCATATTAAGCCTCGGAACATTCAGTTCATACGCAGAAAATGAACCGGATAAGAAAGATGGAGTTGAACGCACCTATGAAAAAGTCAAGAAAGAGGTAAAAAAAGACTACAAAAAAACCAAGGACGGAACTGTCAAAGCATACGACAAAACCAAAGACGGAACCGTAAAGGTATACGACAAGACAAAAGACGGAACTGTCAATGTATTCAATAAAAGCAAGAACGGAACAGTCAAAGTCTACAACAAAACCGTAGACGGAACCAAAAATATATTTCAGAAAGTCAAAAACAGTGTCAGTAAATAACCGTATATACTGAACATTCTCTGAGGAGTCGCCACGGCTCCTCATTTTATTTCAATAACGCCGGATATCATCAGAAATCTACATAAAAAAGCAACAGGCGTCTCCGATTGTGGAAACGCCTGTTGTTTTATTGAAGATATTAGCCTTGAGGCTAATTCGTATCTGGATTATTCCTCGATGGCAGCCTGGGCCGCAGCTACACGTGCGATGGGCACGCGGAACGGTGAGCAGCTTACGTAGTTCATGCCGAGTTTAGCACAGAACTTAACCGAAGAGGGTTCGCCGCCGTGCTCGCCGCAGATACCTACTTTGAGCTCGGGTTTTGTAGCACGACCTTTCTTTACACCCATCTCTACAAGCTGGCCTACGCCTTCCTGATCGAGTACTTCGAACGGATCGGTCTTGATCACACCATGTTCTTTGTAGAACTTCAGGAACTTGGGAGCGTCGTCACGTGAGAAGCCGAAGGTCATCTGGGTCAAGTCGTTCGTACCGAATGAGAAGAAGTCAGCTACAGTAGCGATCTCATTGGCAGTAAGAGCGGCACGCGGAACCTCGATCATAGTACCTACGAGATAAGGAATGCTTTCACCTTTTTCTTCGAATACCTTAGCCGCAGTTGTATTGATCACGTCGGCCTGGTTCTGGATCTCTTTGAGCGATCCTACCAAAGGTATCATGATCTCGGGGTGCACATCTATACCGCGGTTTTTGCATGCAAGAGCAGCTTCGATGATAGCACGGGTCTGCATTTCGGTAATCTCGGGATAAGTGATTCCGAGACGGCAGCCACGGTGGCCGAGCATCGGGTTGAATTCTTCGAGAGAATCCACTTTTGCCTTAACCTCTTCAAGAGTGATGCCCATTTCCTGAGCAAGCTCTTTCTGAGTGGCAGTCTGATGAGGTACGAACTCGTGCAACGGGGGATCGAGAAGACGGATGGTAACGCCAAATCCGTTCATAGCCTCGAAGATACCCTCGAAGTCACCACGCTGGATGGGGAGCAACTTGGCGAGAGCGAGACGACGACCCTCTACGTCAGAAGCAAGAATCATCTCACGAACAGCCTTGATACGGTCGCCTTCGAAGAACATGTGTTCTGTACGGCAGAGACCAATACCCTGTGCGCCGAAGTTGCGGGCCTGTTTGGCATCGCGGGGGGTGTCGGCGTTGGTACGTACGAGAGTTTTGGTGTATTTTGCAGCAAGGTTCATGATTGCACCGAAGTCGCCATCAAGTTCAGGCTCGGTAGTGGGAACCTGACCGTCATAAACCTCACCGGTAGAACCGTTGAGAGAAATCCAGTCACCTTCCTTGTAGACTTTTCCGCCCATTTCTACGGTCTTAGCCTTGTAATCGACTTTGATTTCACCGGCACCGGATACACAGCACTTGCCCATACCGCGAGCCACAACAGCTGCATGGCTGGTCATACCACCGCGCATCGTAAGGATACCCTGAGCCACGGCCATACCGCGAAGGTCCTCGGGAGATGTCTCGATACGTACGAGTATTACTTTCTTTTTCTTTTCAGCCCAAGCTTCGGCATCGTCAGCGGCAAACACTACCTGACCGGCAGCGGCACCGGGAGAGGCCGGAAGACCCTTGGCTACGACCTTGGCACGTTTGAGACCTGCCTTGTCGAATACCGGGTGCAGAAGCTCATCAAGTTTCTGCGGTTCCATACGCATAAGGACGGTCTTCTCGTCGATTTCACCGGCACGCAGCAGATCCATGGCGATTTTGACCATGGCAGCGCCTGTACGCTTACCGTTACGGGTCTGGAGCATCCAGAGCTTACCGTCCTGGATAGTGAACTCCATATCCTGCATGTCTTTGTAGTAGTCCTCAAGACGGTGAGCGATTGCTATCAACTCAGCCGCACATGTGGGCATAGACTCTTCCAGAGAAGGATATTTCGACGCACGCTCTTCTTCAGAGATACCCTGCAGGGCAGCCCAACGGCGAGAACCCTCTACTGTGATCTGCTGAGGTGTACGTATACCGGCTACCACATCCTCGCCCTGAGCGTTGATCAGGTATTCACCGTTGAACATATTCTCACCTGTAGCAGCATCGCGGCTGAATGCCACGCCTGTAGCGGAGTTGTTGCCCATATTACCGTAAACCATGGCCTGTACATTGACAGCTGTACCCCATTCTTCCGGGATCTGGTTCATTCGACGGTAAATAATGGCGCGCTCGTTCATCCAGCTGTCGAACACAGCGCAGATACCGCCCCAGAGCTGTTCCCAGGCATTATCGGGGAAGTCTTTACCGGTAAACTCCTTAACAGCTGCCTTGAAAAGCTTAACGAGGTTCTTCAGATCCTCTACATCAAGCTCTGTATCGAGCTTAACGCCTTTTTCCTCTTTAACCTTCTCCATGATCTCCTCGAACGGATCGATGTCGGCCTTGCTCTTCGGCTTCATGCCGAGAACCACATCGCCATACATCTGCACGAAACGACGATAGCTGTCCCATGCAAAACGAGGATTACCGCTCTTTTCGGCGAGAGAAGCTACAGTAGCGTCATTCATACCGAGGTTAAGCACGGTATCCATCATACCGGGCATGGAAGCACGGGCACCGGAACGTACCGATACCAACAACGGATTGGCGGGATCATTGAATTTCTTACCGGTAAGCTGCTCTACATGCGCTATAGCGGCTTCGACATCATTCTTTATCTTTTTCACAACCTCGTCGCGGCCCCACTGGGTATATTCGGTGCAGACTTCGGTAGTGATGGTGAATCCCGGGGGAACGGGCATACCAAGCAGGTTCATCTCAGCGAGATTGGCACCTTTACCTCCAAGGAGGTTCCTCATTGAGGCGTTACCTTCGGCTTTTCCGTCACCGAACGTATAGACTCTTTTCATAGATTGGTTAGTGTTTTAAGTTAATATATATCTGAATTTTCAGTTCTAATCAGCAATGGACAAACTCTATTGTCCGCCACGGAGCCTCAGCGGCTCGATGCTTAGAGATTCTGCAAATTTAGCATTTTAAATTGGATTGAGAAAACATCGATGCCAAAAATATCGCCATTGCAAACGATTGCGATACTCTGAATATAACCGATCACAGACTATAGACTCCCCGACACAGATCGTCAGACAGGCATTAAGCATCGGTCAGTCCAGCACCGAGACTCCTTCTATATCAGCAAGCCGCGAACGCAATAATCCGGCTGAATCAGCCCGCACTTCAAGCGTGATAGAACAAGTGTTGTCGAATTGCTGCGACACGATTCTTACTTCCGGGTCTTTAGCCAGACGCATCACCTGATTCATCGACATATATGGAAAAGTAAACGGGATCTGTGCCATTTCATGGCATTCTATGATATGTCCTGCTGCAATAGCTTCCCTCGCGGCTTCACGGTAGGCGACTATCAATCCGGATGTGCCAAGCTTTATGCCACCAAAATACCGCACGACCACTATAAGCAGGTTTGTGAGTCCGAACGAATTGATCTGACCTAATATCGGTTTGCCGGCCGTACCTGAAGGCTCGCCGTTATCGTTGCTCTGAAACTCTGTACGTGCTGCACCTATCATATATGCCCAGCACACATGACGGGCATCGAAATACTTCTTCTGGTATGCCGCTATATGTTCCTTGGCCTCCTTTGCAGAAACAACAGGAATAGCAAACGCAAGAAACTTACTCATTTTTTCCTTGTAGATGCCTTCACTCGGAGCGTCAAGTGTATGGAATGTATCGGACATAATTATATTTCGGATGGTCGAGTGGTACGTTCCTCCTTATATGAGATGCTACAAAAGTAGCAAATTTATTCATAATTCTTAGCCGATTGATTACATTTGCAATGTGATTCTATCCTATTTACAAACAATAATTAGCTGTTGAGAAATTATGAAAAAGTTAATGATAGCAGTTATTACTTCATTGTTAAGCCTTACCACGATGGCATCAAAACCGGTAATAGACAAAATCGAGCCACCTTTCTGGTGGACTGGAATGGCATGTGACACATTGCAACTTATGGTATATGGCAACGGGATCCGGGAATCAAAAGTCACCATAGATTATCCCGGAGTATCTCTGCTCGAGACCATACGCCCGGACAGCCCCAATTATTTGTTTCTGTATCTAAATATAACCGGCGATACAAAACCAGGGCAAATGCAAATCAAGTTCACTCAGAACAACAAAAGCACGACAATACCTTACAGCCTGAAGCCCCGGACCATGAAGCCCGAGGATTACAAAGGATTCGATGCATCCGATGTCCTTTATCTCATCATGCCGGACCGGTTTGCAAAGGGGACGGCGGAGACCTGCGGAAATTATACATTGCAATATAATCCGGCCGAGAACCGCAAAGACCCCAATGCACGCCATGGCGGCAATATAAGCGGCTTGCGCGACAGATTGCCTTATATCGATAGCTTAGGCGTTACCGCGGTATGGGTCAATCCTGTTCTTACCAACGATATGCCTGACGGATCCTACCACGGTTATGCCACCACCGACTATTACAACATAGATCCACGCTTCGGGTCCAACCGCGAGTGGAACGACTTTATTGCCGACACGCAATCCCGCGGAATAAAAGTCGTGATGGATATGATTTTCAACCACTCAGGATCAAATCATCCCTGGTTCAAGGATATGCCTACAAAAGACTGGTATAATTTCCCGGACAAATTTGTCCAGACGAATTTCCGTTTGACAACGATACATGATCCCTATGTCAGCGATTATGATCGTCGGCGCACAGTCGACGGTTGGTTTGTGGAAGCGATGCCAGACCTTAACCAACGCAACCCGCATCTGATGAAATATCTTATACAAAATTCAATCTGGTGGATCGAGGAATCGAAAATCAACGGCATAAGAATGGACACATATCCATACGCCGATATGGATGCCATGGCGTCATGGATTAAAGCGGTGGAACGAGAATACCCCGGTTTCAACATCGTCGGCGAATGCTGGTACAATACTGAAGGGAGCGAGGCCTTCTGGCAACGCAATTCATACGTTAACAGGCATGCGAATCCCGAGCTGCCGACTGTCATGGATTTTATCATCTCGATAAAAGCACGTGACGCATTTTCATCACAGACCGGCCGGCTATCCGGATTAAACGAGATATATGACCATCTGTCGCTCGACTTTCTGTTTCCGGATCCCCAGAAAATACTGACATTCCTCGACAACCACGACACCGACCGGTTCCTGCTCGAAATTCCGGATTCGCTCGGTTGGTGGAAACAGGCCATGGCTTTTCTTTTAACATCGCGTGGAATACCGCAGATATATTACGGCACAGAAATTCTCATGAACGGTTCAAGAGAAAAAAGCGACGGGAATGTGCGCAAAGACTTTCCAGGAGGATTCCCGGGCGACACGATTGACGCATTTTCATCCACAGGCCGTACAAACATACAGAATGAAGCCCATGACTTCCTGCAGAAATTGCTCAACTGGCGCAAAGGCAACAAAGGGATCTCCGAGGGATCTCTGAAACATTTTATGCCGGAAAACGGCATATATGTCTATCAGCGCTCACTTGACGGCAAAAACGTAACTGTGATCATGAACGGAAACGACACCCCGGTGACCACAACCATGGAACGCACACTCGAGATACTGCCATACGGATCGGTACTCCATGACATTATATCCGATACTGATTTTACAGTAAACGAAACGATGACATTTCCGCCACGAGCGCTGTATATACTGGAGAACTGACATTATTAAAACAGACAGAGGACGGATACGAATCCGTCCTCTGTCTGTTTTAATAATGCTATGGATTGTCAATAAGCATGATCATCTGCCGACACCTCTGCCGGTGTGATAGGCTTCCTGTCCATCTTATACCATACATAGGCTATGTAAGCCAATACAAAAGGAGTGATGACCGATACCCAACTCATTACCTCAAGAGTAAACCGGCTTGACGAACTATTGGATATGGTAAGTGAACTTGATGGATCTATAAGCGACGGATAGTATGCCGTATCATTATACCCGATGACCCAAAACAGAGTCATGACCACGAGCACCGTCCCTACTCCGATATACCACATGCCATGGCGGAACTTCGGCACAAACAGTGTTCCGCCGATTGCGACAAGCACTCCGGCAACTCCCAACAGAAACAATGTCGCAGCCCACCACATCTCAAGGAAATTGGTCCAATACAAATACGGTTCTGGTATAATCTTGCTGCCAGAAGCACGATAACCGGTAGCTGTAAGAAATACAAAAACAAACAGCAGGAACAATACGACGAACACCATTGAGTCTATGAGCAGACGACGACGCGTCGATACCACAAAATTGCGGTCATGCTCCACATTTGCAAGAAAATAAATATCAGCGGTCGTACGAGCAAGAAACAGAACCATAACACCCAGCAACAGGTTACGCCAAGAGGCTATTGCCTCCAGACCATGAGTAGGAACCCACTGCGAGATAACCGGGGCTCCGGCATCGAGAATATTCGACTTCGTCACAGTGAATTCTGCACCGAAAATCATAGTCCCGACAGCCACTCCCAGAAGCAGACAGCCTAATGTTCCGTTGATAAACAGAAACCAGTCGTAGGTACGGGTACCGTATAGATTACCCGCTTTTCGCCGGAATTCATAACTTACAGCCTGGATTATAAAGCTGAACAATATAAGCATCCACAGCCAATAAGCTCCGCCAAAACTGGTTGAATAGAACAATGGGAATGATGCGAAAAAGGCTCCTCCAAATACTACAAGTGTGGTAAATGTAAGTTCCCATTTCCGTCCGAGCAGATTGACCATAAGAGTCTGCGACGTATGGTCGCGTGTGCACAGCAGCATCGACTGACCGCCCTGTACAAACAACATGAACACAAGAAGAGCTCCGAGTACCGATATCAGAAGCCACCAATAACTCTGGAGTATATATAACGTATGATCCATTTCCATCATGACAGTCAGTTTTTAGGATTATTAATATTGGCATCGGCAACATCAGACTCTTGCGAGGCCTTTGCTATCTGACGCAGCATTATGCTTATCTCAGCAGCAAGCAACAATGTAAATACGGCTGCAAACATCCAGAATGTCAACTGTACCGATGCTGCCGAAATATCGCTGATCGCCGCACGTACCGGCATAAGGTCCTGAATGATCCATGGCTGGCGTCCCACCTCGGCGGTTATCCATCCGCTTTGACTGCATACCCATACCACAGGAATCGTAAGCATTGCCACCCACTGCATCCATCGCTGGCGCAGAATCTTCGGAAAACGGTATACGAAGATCATTACAGCCACGAAAAACAGCAATAGATAACCGCCTGCCATAACCATGATATGAAATGTATAGAACGTCATAGCGATAGGCGGTATGGCCTGCTCAGGAGATTCGAGATAACCGTAACCGAAATATCTGTAGTTGTCACGAAGCGACTGCAATGCGGCAACGCGCGCTTCCTGATCTCCTGACGAAACCGCCTTGTCATAAGCACGGAGAGCATCATGCGCGAGACGCCCCATCTCAATACGGTCGGCATAACTGACCGTATTGATACGATTGCCTTCATTGTCATAATCAACGCCATCAATTATATCCTCAATACCCGGCACAAAAGCATTCACATCATGACGGGCAAGAACAGACAGCCCCTTAGGTATCGAAATCTCGAATAGAAACGGATCCTCGTCATTGCCCACACTTTTGGACGGATTAAGAATGCCGAATCCGACTATCGCCTGCCCTGACTGGCCTCGCCACAGTCCTTCCATGGCAGCAAGTTTCATCGGCTGCACCTTCGAGACCTGGACCGCCGAACCGTCACCAGTCCATATTGTCAGTATTATACCGATCAGACCGACCCATCCTCCGACCTTGATCGAATCGAGAGCAAGTGCTGTACGACGTTTAAGCAACAGGAACCAGCTGCTCACTCCGATTACGAATACTCCGGCAAGAGTCCATCCGCTGAGCACTGCATGGAAAAACTTATTGATCGCAACCGGCGACAAAGCGACATCCCAGAAATTGACCATCACATTACGCATCTGATCCGGATCGAATTCCATTCCGGCAGGATACTGCATCCAGCCGTTGGCCACAAGAATCCACAATGCTGAAATGCTCGCACCGATAGCCGTCAGCCATGTAGCAGCAAGATGGAATCCGGGACTGACCTTCTTCCATCCGAAAAACATAACAGCGATAAATGTAGACTCCATAAAAAAAGCAAGCAGTCCCTCTATTGCCAGAGGAGCGCCGAAAATATCGCCTACAAACCAGCTGTAGTTGGACCAGTTGGTACCGAACTCGAATTCAAGAATGATACCGGTAGCAACACCGCATGCGAAATTGATGCCGAACAGTAGCATCCAGAACTTGGTAATCGAAAGCCAATGGCTATCACGCGTACGCAGATAGATACTCTCCATTATGGCTACAATAAGCGAAAGTCCGAGAGTAAGCGGAACAAACAGCCAGTGGTACATGGCGGTCAGAGCGAATTGCCACCTCGACCAGTCTACCACACTCATTAAGTCATCCATAATTACAAAATAGTTTATTGTGAGATCATTTCAATTATAAGTATCGATTGAATCAACGGTCGAGCAATGATGAACGCACTGCAGCGGCACGCTCTTCGTCGTTATCGTAGTTCTCGCTTAATATGTCAGGAAAGAAAAACAGACGGAACACAAACAGCAAAATGGCGACCTTAACAAGAATCATAGCCCACAACCAACGCCCCACGGTCATAGACCTGAATCCGTCGCTATAAAACCGCCAGATACCTGCGATAGGATTTTTTCGACTTGATTTTTCAGGATTCCGTATGTCTGTCATGGCAATCGACTTATTAGGATATACAAATATAACAAAAATATTCGATGAAACATAATAGCGGATGTCGCCCAAAGGGCGGTTCGCGGTGGCGGAGCCAATTATGTGAACCAAATATAACAAAAAACGCGGAAACACCCCAAAAAGATCATCATAAAATCCTGCTATCAGCATCTTATAGAAAAAGCACTGTAACCAGTGCCGGTTGCAGTGCTTTTTCTTGTTCGAAAGAAGACAGACATCATCCTCCGAAATCATCATAATGAATATTTTCGGGAGGAACACCGAGACTGTCCAGCATCTTGATCACAGCCTGACTCATCGGGCCCGGGCCGCACATATAGTACTCGATATCCTCAGGGTTGTCATGCTCTTTGAGATAGGTGTCATAAATCACCTGGCCTACATATCCCGGAGTGTACCTGATACCGAGGCGATCAGCTTCCGGATCCGGACGGTCGAGTGCCAGATGGAAATGGAAGTTGGGATATTCCTTCTCCAATTCAAGGAAATCATTGAGATAAAATACCTCGTTCAGAGCACGTGCGCCGTAGAAATAGTGCATCTCGCGGTCTGTTGTATGCAGAGTCTTGGTCATGTGCATGATCTGGGCGCGAAGCGGAGCCATACCGGCGCCACCGCCTACCCACATCATCTCGTTCTTAGAGTCGAATATCGGATGGAAGTCACCATAAGGGCCACTCATGATAACCTTGTCGCCAGGTTTGAGAGTGAATATATAGCTTGATGCTATACCAGGCATCACATCCATGAATCCTACAGCGGGTTTCGGCTTGAACGGAGGGGTGGCGATACGCACAGTCAGCATTATGCGGTCTCCTTCAGCCGGATAATTAGCCATGGAGTATGCACGCACTGTCGTTTCGGTATTCTTGCATTTGAGCGAGAACAGGCCGAACTTCTCCCATGCCGGCAAATACTCCGGACCGATAAGATCTTTGTCGATATCCTTGTCGTAATCCATTTCGTATGGCGGTATTTTAATCTGCGCATACGAACCCGGCAGAAAGTCCATGTGTTCCCCCGGTGGCAGTGCGACAATAAACTCCTTTATGAACGTCGCTACATTCTTATTGGATATAACCGTACACTCCCACTCCTTGATGTCCAATACGGATTTGGGGACTTCGATTTTCAGATTGTCTTTGACTTTCACCTGACAGCCCAGACGCCAATGGTCTTTGACCTGCTTGCGTGAAAAATGCACGGCCTCGGTAGGAAGGATATCGCCTCCCCCCTCCAGAACCTGCACCTTGCACTGGGCGCAGCTGCCTTTGCCGCCGCATGCCGACGGAAGAAAGATGTTGTCATCGGCAAGGGTCGACAGCAAAGATTTGCCCGACTGAGCTTCGATATCCGTATCGCCGTTGATATTTATGTTGACTTTGCCGGCATGCACGAGATAGCGCTTGGCTATAAGCAGCACCGCAACAAGAAGTAGCGTAATCAGCAGAAAGATGCCGACGCCGCTTATCAGAGTAAGTGTGGAGGCGGACTCCAGCAATATGGTCGAGATAATCATGATCTTTTAGATTTTGATTCCGAGAAAACTCATAAACGCTATACCCATAAGCGCCGTTAGAATAAATGTGATTCCGATTCCACGCAATGGCTTGGGTATATTGCTGTAGGTAGCGAGACGCTCGCGTATGGCGGCTACCGCCGTTATAGCGAGAAGCCAGCCTATACCCCAGCCGCCTCCGGCACATACCGCCGTCCAGACTCCGGGAAAATCGCGTTGCTGCATAAACAAAGAGCCGCCAAGAATTGCGCAGTTCACGGCGATAAGAGGCAGGAATATGCCGAGCGAGGAATAGAGCGATGGGCTGTATTTCTCCACCGCCATCTCAACGAGCTGCGTCATGGATGCGATCACCGCGATAAACATGATCAGCGACAGAAAACTAAGATCCACATCCTTGAATTCCGCGCCAAGCCATTCAAGAGCACCGGCCTGCAACACATAGGTATTGAGCAGATAGTTGATCGGAAGCGTTATCACTAACATGAATGTCACAGCCACACCGAGACCGAACGCTGTTTTGACATTTTTCGATACCGCCAGAAACGAGCACATACCCAGAAAGTAGGCGAATATCATGTTGTCGACAAATATCGAACGTATGAATAGATTCAGATTTTCCATTTCTATAGATAGTCAGATTGGGACATGCTTTAATATCAGTCTTCCTGAAGTTCTTTGTTACGGCTACGGTGTACCCAGATTATACATGCCACAACGATCAGCGCCATAGGCGGAAGAATCATAAGACCGTTGTTGACATAACCGGCATCATAGAAAGCCTGCGGAATAACCTGAATCCCGAACAGTGTACCGCTGCCGAGCAATTCACGGAAAAATCCTACGATTACAAGTATTACCGCATAGCCGATACCGTTGCCGATGCCATCAAGAAAGGATGGCCAAGGCTTGTTGCCCATGGCAAATGCCTCAAGACGTCCCATCAATATACAGTTGGTTATTATCAGGCCGATAAACACCGACAATTGTTTGCTCACATCGTAGGCATACGCTTTAAGCAGCTGATCTACGATCACCACAAGACCGGCCACGACCACAAGCTGTACTATGATACGTATATTGGTCGGAATCGTATTGCGCAGCAAAGAGATTATGACATTGCTGAATGCAAGCACTGCGATAACCGAGATTCCCATCACGAATGCCGGCTCAAGCTTGGCTGTCACTGCCAGTACCGAGCAGATACCCAGTACCTGCACGACCACAGGATTGTTCTTCGAAAACGGATTGAAGAACACGCTTTTATTACTTATCTTCTCTGCCATAGCGATTATTTGCTTCTAAGGTTTGAAAGAAATGCGGCATAGGGTGTAAGAGAACTGTCAAGCATTGCGCCCACACCTTTGCTCGTAATGGTACCTCCCGATATGCCATCGACGTAATCTTCGCCGTTAAGAGGTTTCTGACCGGCCTTGACAACCGCGATAGGCAGAAACTTATCGCCATGAAACACAGTCTTGCCTTCAAACTGGTCGCTGAACTGCGGTTTTTCGATCTCCGCACCAAGTCCTGGAGTCTCTCCCTGATGAGCGAAATACGCTCCATAGAGAGTGGATCCGTCGGAATTGAACGCCACATAGCCCCATATCGGCCCCCATAGTCCTGCACCGTAAAGCGGTACGATGTACTTCACATCTCCGGCCGCCAGCGTGCACTCGTATACAGGAAGCTTACGTTTGGCAGGCTCTACTTTTGACTGAGCAGCCACATCGACACTAAACGCGCCGTTATCGGAAACTATCGCTCCCGATTCATCGACTATGTACTGGGATGTTATGTAGCGGTCAAACTCTGTTCCGATCTCCGATGTCGGAGCCGACAGATGTACCGATGCCAGTATCTGGCGCATCTTGTCGGCATCGGCATTCGCCTGCTGGCGGTCATGCAAGGACATAGAGGTTAGCGCAAGTGCTGCCCCGACCACTACCACAAGCACTATTATATATATTATGGTATATACGTTGCTTTGCTTATTCATAACTATTCTGCTTTTGCTTTTACTCTACGCATGCGTCTTGAAATGTTGGCCTGCACAACACAATAATCGATCAACGGAGCGAAAGCGTTCATCAGCAACACTGCAAGCATGGCGCCTTCGGGATAACCGGTATTATATACGCGTATCACGATCGCGACTGCACCGATCAGAAAACCGTAAATATATTTTCCGGTCTCAGTGCGTGCCGCCGTAACCGGATCTGTAGCCATAAAGACTGCGGCAAAAGCGAAACCGCCAAGCAGCAGCTGATCCACCGGGTCAAGGAATGAGGCCGGATACACAGGCGTGGCACATACATTGACCAGCCAGCCGGTAATCAGACCGCCTGCGAATACCGAAGCCATTATCTTCCAGCTGGCCATACCGCTCAGCAGCAGAATTGCCGCACCGATCAATATGCAGAGCGTGGAAGTCTCACCGAACGACCCTGGAATCAGCCCGAGAAAAGCATCCCAGGTCGAAATCGGATCGCCTGCTATATTTTCCAGATGAAGTTCAGAACCGGTTGCCGTCGCGATTTGTCCGAGTGGTGTGGCTCCGGTAAAACCGTCTGCCACCTGACCGCCCAAACCGAAAATCGGTTTTGTCGCTACAAATACTTTATCGCCGCTCATCTGAGCCGGATACCCGAAAAACAGAACCGCGCGGGTCACAAGCGCGACATTGAATATATTGAATCCGGTGCCGCCGAATACCTCTTTCACGAAAATCACACTGAAAGCAGTTGCAACGGCAATCATCCACAGAGGAGTTTCGATCGGGCATATCATCGGGATCAGGATACCGGTTACAAGAAAACCCTCCTGGATCTCCTCTTTACGCCATTGCGCTACCACGAATTCAATACCGAGACCCACCACATAAGCCACAACCACACGCGGCAATACGGCAAGGAATCCATATAACAACATACTCCAGAATGGAAATTCGGATGCACCGGCAGCAAGCCAGTGCTGGTAGCCGGTATTGTACATTCCAAACAGGAAACATGGGATCAGCGCCAGCACCACAATTATCATAGTGCGCTTCGAATCGTTGCTGTCGTGTATATGCACCCCTGAAGCCGAAGTCGTCGACGGAGTGAACAGGAACGTCTCGAATCCATCGAATACAGACCGGAAAGCATGTAGCCTGCCTCCTTCCTCAAACGAAGGCTTGATCCTATCCAGATATCTTTTTAGTCCTTTCACAATTGAATTGGTTTATAATTTAATAATCGATATAGGTGTTGACCATTTATGCAAGTTCCTTTCGCACATAATCAAGTCCCTCCCGTACTATCTTCTGCAACTCCAGCTTGGACGTATCGACATATTCAGGGAGAGCAAAATCCTCCGGAGCCACTTCGTATATTCCGAGTTGCTCCATTTTATCTATATCTTTTGCGATTATAGCCTTGACCAGATATTCACCGAGGATATCCATCGGCAACACACGGTCATACTCACCCGACAGAATCATGGCACGACGGCCGCCCTTGATCCTGGCATCGGGATTAAACTTCTTGCCTGACAGGAAATGGCCGATAAACGAACGTTTTACACTCATCTTGCCGGCACCCGGATTAGCCCAGCCCAGAAATTCGTCGACATCGTCACCTTCAGGTATAACCGTGACCTGACGGTAAGGCCAACGCAGGAAACCTTCCATGCCTACATTCTGACCGGTCAGCACATTCCCGGATATCACACGACGGTGATGGGCATCTTTCAAGCTCTTCAATCCGGCTCCTATTATCGACTCCATGTCGCAACCAGGCACCGTAGCCACATAGTGAGGCGTCTCGACCTCACCTCCTGTCAATGCCACAATAACCCCAGGATCGACCGAGCCATTGATCATCAGATGACCGATCTTGCGCAGGGTCACTATATCGAGAGTCCAGACAGTCTCACCCTTGTTGACCGGAGCTATGGCAGCAATCTGCACACCCGCGTTTCCTGCCGGATGAGGGCCGGCCACCTCTACGATCTCAGCACCGGCTACCGGAGGAATATCCGACTGCGAACGCACACCGATATACACTTTCCCTCGGGTAAGACCTGCCAGCGCCTTTATTCCTGCATCAAGTTCGGCCGAAGCATTCTGCATGCCGAATGTCAATACTGGCGCCAACGGAGCGGAATCAAACGCCGTTACGAATATATCACGGGGATCAGACGACGGATCCGGCACCACATCGTAAGGACGCTGACGCATCATAGCCCACAGACCAGACTCCATGAGCAGAGTACGGACATCTCCGGCGGTATCGAACTTCACTGCAGCCGAACCGGAGTCGGGAACCAGCTCCACACGTTCGATCTTGCGCCGCAGACCTCTTACGACAGCAGTCACCGTACCGCACACAGGACTGACCACCTTCAAGGACGTATTCACCTTATCATGCAACAGTGGCGAGCCTATCATCACGGAATCGCCCTCCTTGACATCCAGTTTCGGAGTCAGACCGACAAAATCATCCGGCACGATAGCTATCCTGCGTGGAGCCACCAGCGACACCGCTCCCGAATCAGACGGAACCGTTGCCGCGCCGGCTATATTAAGGTCCAAACCTTTTTTAACAGTTATTTTCATGCTGATGCACTTAATTTCATTAATATTAATTTCGCGCAAAGTTATTTAATAAATTCCATACCTCTTATATATGCCTGACAAAAATTTGTAGCGTCAATCACATATCGGAATCGATTTCTCATATTGCACAATATAGTTTTCCCTTATGTTCCACAACAATATTTCACGCAACCACAATCTGCGACGAATAAATTAAAAATTGGAGGACAAAAATTTTGACAGTTGGAAATATAATAATACTTTTGCCAAAGCGTTTTGAAATACAGACATGAATTCAAACCGCCACAAACTATACGACCGCCGGACCTAACCGATAGAAAGCAATGCCCTGCGACGCCTGAATCGATACCGACACCGGCCATGACAGAATGAATTGAAACAACCTCAAATCAACAAGAACTATACTTATATTTAACAATTTAACAAAGTTTTATCAGAATTATGGAAGCTACAAAGCCCAATTCCACCAAACCGCAAGCTAAAGCGCCCAACAAAACCAACGTGCGTGGTATCAAGAACGCATTTTTGGTAATCATTGCCTGCTTTATCGTAGCCGTGTGCCTGTTCCTTTTCTTCTTCGGCGCACCCTCACACTTTGAACTTGAAGATCCCGCATCCGCTCCCGCATCTATGTGGTTCAGCGACGTTGACGCTCATCCGACCGACATTATCGGTACTATCTTCAAAGGCGGTATCATCGTGCCTATCCTTCAGACTCTCTTCCTTACCGTTATCGTTCTTTCAGTAGAGCGTTTCATCGCCCTGAAAAGCGCTAAAGGCAAAGGCAACATCACCAAGTTCGTTGCTGAAGTTAAGAAATGCCTCGCTGCCAACAACATCAAAGGCGCACAGGAACTTTGCAAGAAACAGAAAGGTAGTGTTGCTGCCGTTGTAGCTGCCGCTCTCGTACGCTACGAGGAAATGGATCAGAACACCGTTCTCAGCAAAGAGCAGAAGGTCGCTACTCTTCAGAAAGAAGTTGAAGAAGCTACCGCCCTTGAAATGCCGGCTCTCCAGCAGAACCTCCCCATCGTTGCAACCATGACTACCCTCGGTACTCTCGTTGGTCTTCTCGGTACTGTAATCGGTATGATCAAGTCGTTCCAGGCTCTGTCTGCTTCAGGCGCTCCTGACTCGACCGCTCTTTCTACTGGTATTTCCGAGGCACTTGTGAACACCGCTTTCGGTATCGCAACCGGTGCATTCGCTGTTATCTCCTACAACTTCTATACCAACAAGATCGACAACCTGACCTACGCTATCGACGAGATCGGCTTCTCGATCGTACAGACATTCCAGGCAACTCACTGATCCCCTGTTACTAACGAGATTTATAACTATTAAAATCAACCAAGTAATATGGGAAAAGTAAAAATTAAAAGAAAGAGTACGCTCATCGACATGACCGCGATGAGTGACGTGACTGTTCTTTTGCTTACTTTCTTC
>CAOKFI010000017.1 GCA_948467675.1 uncultured Porphyromonadaceae bacterium | reverse complement strand
GGTGTGATACGTCATCCCACAAGTGGCGCATCTCCGACGCGCTACGAGGTGGTCTGTTGTCTTTTCCCCCATGCATAGTTGCATGGGGTTTTACACCCTATGCGTCTCCGACGCATTGCCTTTTCTCTATTGTCATCCCGCCAGATGGGCCTGCGTCACTCAGGTCGGGTCGGAGACCCGCAGAATCTGGAGCCCCAGATCATCGGGCGCCTCGACTTGGGAGGTGGGTGTGATACGTCATCCCACAAGTGGCGCATCTCCGACGCGCTACGAGGTGGTCTTTTGTCTTTTCCCCATGCATAGCTGCATGGGGTTTTATATCCTATGCGTCTCCGACGCATTGCCTTTTCTCTATTGTTATCCCGCCAGATGGGCCTGCGCCATCCAGGCCGGGTCGGAGACCCGCAGGAACTGGAACCTCATGCTCAAGGCATGAGGTATCTCCGTCGCTTTCCCTCGGATGCGCGTCGGAGATGCGCAGGATCCCCGCGCTCGATTATCGGGCTAAACAAAATTTAACATTTGCGTTTCGGAAAAATCGCAGTCCAGCCCGCTTTCCGCGCCGTAACTTTGCGTCGGATCCCCAATCGGGGGCGACACTCATCAGTCACTACCGCTGTCTTTGGCTGATGCTGGTATCGTGAGGAAAAGAGGCCATCGCGCGCAAACGGAAAGTGGTACCGTCCGCAAACGCGCACCGGCGATAGCTCCACCAAGGGTGTAGATACCGGCACCGTCCCGGCGGCAATAGAGTCTGTAGTGTTGTGCCCGAGGTATCGGTTATTGGCATGGACGCGTACATGCCGGTGGCTGCTGCTGCGACAAGCATCCGCTGTAGTGCACTTCGGGCCCGGTGCGCCGCACTGAATGCTTGGCGATATTGACGGGTGATATCCTTTGGGTAATGTCGCAAGACTGGCTGTATCATCGGTGCGGCCGGTCTTGTCGTGTGTCTGGCTGCCGTTATAGAACACGGGGCTTTTCTCGATTGAGAAAAGCCCCGTGGGATAAGTTGTTGTGTGAACTGCGGCTATTAGGCCTCAGCGGGTGTCACGTTGATGAACTTACGGCCGTTGCGTCCTGAAGTGAAGACTACTGTGCCGTCGATGAGGGCATACAGAGTGTGATCCTTGCCGATGCCTACGTTGAGACCCGGATGGTGCACTGTGCCGCGCTGGCGTTTGATGATATTGCCGGCTTTAGCGAACTGGCCGCCGAATACTTTCACGCCAAGTCGTTTGCTTTCTGATTCGCGTCCGTTCTTGGAGCTACCTACACCTTTTTTATGTGCCATGTGGTTTTGATTTTTTAAGGGAGATTAAGCAACGATGTCCTTTATCACGATCTGCGAGAAGTACTGGCGATGGCCGTTTTTGCGGCGATAGCCTTTGCGGCGTTTCTTCTTGAAGACGATTACCTTGTCGCCTTTGACGAGCTGCTGCTTTACTTCGCATACTACTTTGGCTCCTTCTACGGTAGGAGCGCCTACTTTTACAGTACCGTCGGTGTCAACGAGGAGAACGCGGTCGAACTCTACGGTCGAGCCGTCTTTGGCTTCGTCGCCGAGATAGTGGACATACAGAAATTTGTCTTTCTCTGCTTTGAACTGCTGTCCCTGGATTTCTACAATTACGTACATTATTATATATAATGGTTGTTATGGCCGTCGGGCGGGTTGCCAAACGTTGGTATACCTCTTGCTGAGCCCGGTGCGGAAAAATTGCGGTGCAAAGATAGTGGTTTGTCGTGATTGTGCAAAATATTTTAGTAAAATTATGTACATTAAACGAATTTATGTTAAAATACATTAATTGATGGCTCGGGATGGTTTCAAATTGTAAAAGAGGACGTATATTTGACGGAATTATTCAAATAATCTTTAAAAATAACTTATGAAACGCATTAGTACAATCATTCTGACTCTATTGCTGATTTCAGTGTCCGCCATGGCGCAAGAGACCATACGCGGCACCGTGCTTGACGCAACGGATGATTCGCCGATAGCCGGTGCATCCGTGATCGTTTCCGGCTCATCGGTCGGGACGGCAACCGATATTGACGGTAAATTTTCGATAGATGCCAAATTAGGCCAGACGCTGAACATATCTTATATAGGTATGCGTCCTGTAAAAACAACGATCGACTCCAACGATATGGTTATCCGTATGGAATCCGATGCAAAAATGCTCGATGAGGTTGTGGCGGTAGGTTACGGTGTGACCAAGAAGCGCGATCTCGCCGGTGCGGTTACATCCATTAAGACCGACGATGTGAAAGCCGGTGTCGTTGTGAACACCGCGGAACTCATCAAAGGACGTGCGGCCGGTGTGCATGTGCGCCAGACTTCTATGGAGCCGGGCGGTCTCATCACAGTCCGCGTGCGTGGTGCTTCATCGATCAGCTCCAGCAACGATCCTCTATATGTTGTTGACGGTCTCCAGACCGAAGGCGGTCTCGATCTGAACCCCAACGATATCGAGTCGATCGAGATCCTCAAGGATGCCGCAGGTACTGCCATATACGGTTCGCGCGGTGCCAACGGTGTTGTGATCGTGACAACCAAGAAGGGTAAGGCCGGTAAGTTCTCTGTTAGCTATTCCTACGACATGGCTGCCAAATTCATCTATAACCCTTATGAACTGATGGATGCGCAGGATATCATGTCGACTGCAATGAAACAGTGGGAAGAGAACGGTTCGAGCGGCAATCCTCCGTATACCGTCAATCAGCTCGCTTATAAAGGCCCGGGTACAGACTGGTTCAAGGAACTGACCCGCACAGCTACAACTCAGACACACAACGTACAGGTAGCCGGCGGTTCTGACCGTGTCAATGTTGCCGCTTCGATCTCGTATGTCGGCGATGAAGGTATTCTTCCTAATACCAACTACGACCGTATGACAGCCCGTCTGAACGCTGAGTTCAAGATCTCCGATTATGTGAATGCAGGTGCCACATCATACGTTACACATGCTTCCAAGAATTATCTGAACATGGGTCAGACAGTATCTACCGACAACACTATCTATGCAATATTCCAGGCCGATCCTCTGAGCACCAACAGCCCGGAAGGTATCAATGTGTTCGGTGAGAAAGGCCGTCGCAATGGTCTCTACGATGATATCATGAGCCGTGATTTCAAGAATACCACCGACAATGCCAACTTCACACTGTGGGGAGAGGCAAAGATTCTTCCTCAGCTTACAGCCCGCGTGCAGTATTCGTTCCAGCACATGACTTCTAAGTATCAGAAATACTATAGCCGCGATACTACGTTAGGCAACGCAAACAAGGGCGACGCCACCTCTGAGATCGAGACTACCAATTACCAGCAGCTGGATGCTGTGCTGACATATCATCAGAACTTCGGCGATAATCATGACCTGAAAGTGATAGCCGGTATGTCGTATCTCGACAATATATATGAATATCAGGGCATGCAGGCTCATGAATTTACCACCGATGCATTCTCGTACTATAATATGGGTGCTGCCGCAGTTATCGACTGGATCGGCACCGGCCGCACAGACAAGACCAATATCTCGTATTTCGGTCGTGCTGAGTATGTGTTGATGAACAAGTACATCTTCAATGCAAGTATCCGTGCCGACGGCGCGTCCAACTTCGGTGCCGGCAACAAGTGGGGTTACTTCCCCTCTGGTTCGGTGGCATGGCAGCTCGGCGACGAGAGTTTCATGGACTTCTGGCGCAGCACTGTGTCCAACTTCAAGCTCCGCGCAAGCTACGGTCGTACCGGTAACGACGGTATCGAATCGTATAAGTCGCTCCGCACATACGCTTTCACCAATGTGTTCCTCGGCGGCAACGACGTGGTTAAGGGCATGTATCCGGACAATGCCGGTAACGCCAACCTCAAGTGGGAGACAACATCTCAGTGGGACCTCGGTTTCGACGCTATCCTGTGGAATGGTCTCGTAGAGGTTAACTTCGACTGGTACTACAAAAAGACCACCGACCTCCTGAACCCGATCAATATCTCTACCTCGACAATGGGTCTTCAGACAACTCTCGGCAACAACGGTACTGTCGATAACCGCGGTTGGGAAATATTCATCAAATACAATCCCATCACCAAGAAAGACTTCTCCTGGACAACCACCCTCAATATCGCCGGCAACAAAGGCAAGGTGCTCGATATCGCAGATCCCACTTATCTGTCGATCATGCCTCAGGGCTGGTACAACTCCACTGAGTACATGAAGGTCGAGAAAGGCATGCCTCTGAGTTCAATCTACGGCTATGTGTTCGACGGCGTGATTCAGGAAGGCGAGACATACGCTCCGCAGCCCGGATCGGTTCCCGGTCATCCGAAATTCAAGGATCTTGACGGAAATGGCATTATCGACGTCAATGACCGTCAGGTTATCGGCAACGGTAACCCCGACGTTGTACTCGGCTGGGGTAACACATTCCACTACCGCGATTTCGATTTCTCGTTCTTCTTCGACGCCAGCCTCGGTCAGGACATGCTGAACATCAACAATATCGTGTTTGAGGATCTCGGCCGTCTGAAATCTTCGATGAACCGCTGGACCAAAACCAACCCGAGCAACGATATCCCCGCTACCACATGGCGTAAGGACGGCGGCAACCAGTATGGTTCGTTCGTCAACACCAAGTTCGTGGAAAACGCCAGCTTCCTGCGTCTGTCCAACATCGAGATCGGCTATACTCTGCCGGTAGAGAAACTCGGACTATCGAAAGCCATCAAGCACTTCCGCGTATTCGTGGGCGGCCAGCGTCTGTTTACCATCACCAACTACTCAGGCTTCGATCCTGAAGTCAGTGTGAACGGCGCAAGCTCCATAGGCCAGGGTCTCGACTACTGTACTTACCCCGGTTACCGTGCGTTCAACTGCGGTGCTAAAATCACATTCTAAACCAACTCCAACCGATAAAACACGATATTATGAAATTTAAGATATTGCTTCTGTTACCGTTTGTGGCTGCCGGTCTGACCGCATGCCATGACGAGTTGGAAGAGACCGTTTATTCCGATCTTACCGATGATACTGCATTTACATCGGCCGAAAACGCGCAGGCCGCAGTGGATGCCATGTATGCGCCGTTGCAGCAGATATACCGCGACCCCATATTTCAGGCCAACGACGGTTGTACGGACGTATGCTTCGATGCCGGCGTGACTGCGTTCGAGGTACTCAACGATGACGCTATCCGTACATCGACCCACCTTACCACATGCTGGGACAACTTCTTCCAGATCACATCGCGAGCAAACATCGTGATCGACCGCGTAGGTGCTATGGACGAAGCCTTGTTCGGCGAAGAATACGACAAAGCCCAGATGATAGCCGAGGCTCACTTCATGAGAGGTTATGCCTACATGCAGCTTACCGACCTGTTCTATCAGGTGCCTCTGGTGCTGTCGAGCGATGTCGATGTGAAATCCAAACTGCCCTATGCCAACATCAATGACATCGAGACCGCTATAGAGACCGATCTCAAGGCAGCCATGTCGCTTCCCGAAACCTATGCGAGCCACGATGATGCCGGCCGTCCCACTCTCGGAGCCGCACGCGGTTTTCTGGTTCGTCTGTATATGCGTCAGGCTGGCCGCATGCGTCTTAGCGGTGGCAATGCCGATGCCAAATGGCAGCAGGCGCTCACTGCTGTAAATGAAGTGCTCCAAATGGAGGGCAGTGTCTACACTCTTCAGCCTCAGATCTGGGACGTGTTCAATCCCGACACCGATGCTACGCTCTACAACAATGAGCTGATGTTCGCTATACGTGCCAACGACAACATTACTTCTGCCGCATGGGATCTCGGTCTTATGTTCACCAACTGGGATTACGATATGGGTTGGAACCTGTTCCTCGTGCCGCTGCACCAGTACTGGAGCTTCGATGCCGCCGACCAGCGTCGCTCCGTAATGCTCGTTACCGAATTCCCCAATGTATACAATACAGCCGACAATCCTGCCGCAGCCTCTTACTACTATGCTCCCGCTTCGCTCGCCGACGTCAGCACAGTCTCTAAGAGCAATCTCGATGCCAGCGGAAATCTCAAGCCGGGAGAAAGCTATGGCACTATCGGCGAGCTGACAAATGTGTTCACACGCAAGTATGAATATCACAACTCGTTCAAGTACACTTACCGTACCAAGAACAATATGCCGGTGATGCGTCTTGCCGACATGATCCTCTGCAAGGCGGAGATACTTAACGAGATCAATGGCCCGACTCAGGATGCGATCGATCTGATCAACCGCATACGCAGCCGTGCTTTCCAGGACGACAACCACGGCCTGCGCCTTGTCGACTATACTTCGAAAGAGGCTCTGCGCAGCGCTATCTGTGACGAACGTGCCAAAGAGCTCGGTCTGGAATGTGTGCGCCGTGTCGACCTTATCCGTATGGGTCTCTGGAAGGACCGTCTGGAAACCTACTTCGCCGGTATCAAAGCTATCGCCGACATGAAGGCTCAGAATGAGAACAAGCCGGCCGGATATTACGACAACGACTGGCGTGTGTATCCGACCAACCTGACTGATAACGATATCCGCCGTTACATGCCGATACCCAAGCGTGAGACAGACTACAATCCCGAGCTGCTGAATGCACGTACATTCTAAGCGCAAGGACAGACAATAACTGAACAGACTGACGGATCCGTGCTTCAGCGCAAAGCGGTACGCACGGATCCGTCAATCGTAAACAAGCGATACTATTGACGACTATGACAATGAAAATGGCAGCTATGACTTCCGCAGCATTAGGCCTGTTGCTTCTGTCGGGATGCGGAAACACATCATCGGACAATGACAGCGCGGCCTTGCCCGGCAACGGTGTAGTGGAGGAGGTCTGGGATTTTGACAATGCCGACGGATGGGAGTATTTCCATCAGGATACAGCTACGGTCGACCAGTGGGCTATATCCGACGGAATGCTGGCTCTGACCACACGTGCCAACACATACGACCGTACGAAGATGCATACCGCCGACAGTACTTTTGCCGATGGGGTGTACCGGTGGCGTACGTATGTGCCTGCTATTACGATAGGAGAGCAGGTAAGTGTTGGATCTTGGATATATCATGACGATCATCATGAACTTGATTTCGAGGTAGGCCCTGGCAAGGCGGAGATCCGCAAGGAGGCAGGCGCTGCCCCCGATGAGCTGTTGGCCTGCATGACGAATCAGGATCTGCCGTTCAAATCCGGGTATACTCCGATAAAACCGGGCTGGCATGATTTCGAGATACGTCTCGATGTGACGGCTGACGGAATGTATCTTGCGATATGGAGTATAGACGGTGTTGAAAAACAGCGGCTGAATCTGAAATTCGGTCCGGAGACAGGGTTCACCATACAGTGCAGTGTGGAGAATCTGAAGTTTATCGGCGACAATATATCAGCCTCCGACTATACTGCTCTTTATGACCGGGTATCGTTCAAGGGACATAAGAATACCAATATTTAAAAAAAACATACACACTAAAAAAATAGATTATAATGCAATTATCGAAAATATTTTGCCGCTCGGGCGTGATGGCGGTCGCTGTGACTGCATGTATGGCTCTGTATTCATGTAACGATGACAACAATGGCGATGCCGCTTCCGTGTTGGGCGTTACGATAAATTCCGATCCGGACAACGCGCTGCGCTATCCGGTCAAGGTATCGGCTTCGCATGACTGCGAGGTGTCGATCTCGTACTGGCCGGTTTCCGAGCCAGCCAAAGTGCGTACCACACGTCCGGTGGCGACATCAGGCAATGAGGCCGATGTCACCATAACGTTTGTGAAAGCATCGACCGACTATAACTTTGCTGTGAATATAAACGGGCAGCGTCAGGATGGAGAATATTCGTTCCGCACGTCGACACTTCCGTCAGGAGTGCCTGTATATCATGTCAGTGTGAACGAGGCCGGAGCTCCTGCCGAAGGATATATACTCCAGTGGCAGGCAACGAATCCCGGCTATATCACATTCTGCGACATGGATGCCAATGTCGTGTGGTACGAGGTGTTCGACCAGGCTATACGTATGGCGCATTACAATCCCGAGCAGCAGAAGCTGTGTGTGCTCACCGGATTCCGCGACGGTGTCAACAGCAAAAATTTCCAGCGGCTGTGCGACAAGATCATCACGCTCGATCTTGAAGGACACCGCGATGTCCAGTGGGTGGCCGGGCCTGAGAATGTGCCTTACCCTCATCATGACATCAAGTTCACTCCCGACGGCAATCTGATAATGGTAAGCAATTTTATCAAAAAATTCGATCTGACGCAGTTCGATCTGGGTGCCGATGCCGATGTGTGGGGCGATGGTTTCTCTATCATAACTCCGGGTGAGGATATGTTGCGTACATGGAATAATTTCGATGAACTGACACCGTACAACTCCAACAATGTGATACTTGAGAAAGGCGCTGTGAAAGATTTCCTGCATGCCAACTCCGTTAACTGGGACAGCGAGGGCAATTATTATATGACGTTCAACCGCATCAACCAGTTGTGGAAGATCGAGGCTTCGACCGGCAAAGTCCTGTATCGCGTAGGCCCGAACGGAAACGTGGCTCTCGATGAGTCGGGCTATGCCAGCGGTCTCCATGCTGCCGAACCTCTGGCTCCGGACAAGGTACTGTGCTATGACAACGGATCTGACCGCGGCTATTCGCGTGCTGTCATCTATGAGATCGACAAGGCGGCAATGTCGGCCAAAGTGACACTGTCGGTACCCATCCCATCGGAATACAGTTCGACCGACCGCAGCAATGTGCAGCTCGTGTGCGACGGCACGATGCTGATGTTCGGCAATACCCTGGGACGCAACAATGTGTTCACTGATCTTTCCGGAAACATACTTAAAGTCATAACACGTACCGGAATCTCATACCGCTCGTATTACTACGAGTCTATCTGAGGTATAAAATATCTTTAATGCTTATGAGGCGCGGAGGCTGTCGAGGCTTCCGCGCCTCATGATATCGATATTTGGTTAAAAATAATTAATCGGGTGAAAAAATACAGCATCTTGGGTGTTGTATAAGAAAATTAGCCTATCTTTGCATCAGTTTTTCATGGTATTAGATTTAAGGTAAAAGGATTATTCGTCGTGATGACGGGTAATTTTTTTTTGTCCTTATTTTTCCGATGCGCCTAAAAAGGTGTATATTCGCGTAGAAATCAACTAACCCATATAAGAAAATTCAATCAGCCATGGAACGACTCCACTCCATAGTATCCTGTTTCCAGATAGAAGGAACCCCTTCAGAGATCAAGCCTCTTGGCAGCGGTCTGATCAATGATACATATATAGTACGTACAGCCGAGACCGCGGCTCCGGACTATGTGCTCCAGCGAATAAACCACAAGATATTTACCGACCCGGATCTGTTGCAGCATAATATAGAGGTGGTCACAGACCATATCCGCAGCAAGTACGAGGCCAGTGGCGCCGACGATATAGACCGCCGCGTGCTCAGATTCATCCCGACTCCAGAGGGCAAGACATATACTGTGTCCGATGGAGAATACTGGCGTATGATGGTGTTTATCCCGCGTGCTGTAACCCGCGAGGAGGTTACTTCCGAGTTGTCGTATGATGCGGGCAAGGCATTCGGCCGATTCCAGGCAATGCTTACCGATGTGCCGGAGGTGCTGGAAGAGTCGATACCGGATTTCCATAACATGGAATTCCGCCTGCACCAGCTTGACGAGGCTGTCGCTGCTGATCCGGCAGGCCGTGTGGCAGAGGTAAAATCTCTGCTGGATGCTATAGGATGCCGGGCCGAGAGCATGTGTCGTGCCGAGCGTATGCACCGCGAGGGCAAACTGCCCAAGCGTGTGTGTCACTGCGATACCAAGATCAACAACATGATGTTTGACGAGTCGTCGGATCGGGTTATCTGTATCATCGATCTCGATACGGTGATGTCGTCGTTCATATTCTCGGACTTCGGCGATTTCATGCGTACTGCGGCATGCACTGCCGCCGAGGATGAACCTGATACCGGCAAAATCCATTTCAATATGGATATATTCAAGGCGTTTACGCGCGGATATATCGAAAGTGCGGGCGAGTTTCTGCTCCCGGTAGAGATCGAGAACCTGCCGTATGCCGCCGAACGGTTCGCCTACATGCAGGCCGTTCGTTTCCTTGCCGACTATATCAATGGCGATACATACTATAAGATTGCATATCCGGAGCATAACCTGGTGCGTACCAAGGCTCAGATGGCATTGCTCTACGATATGGAGGCCAAGGAGCCGGAGATGAAAGCGTATATCGACGAACTCGTAGCCGCGCGGTCATGAAAGAGATCTACATCAGAAAAATAGAAGTCGTGAAGCGGCCGGAATCGCTTGGCGAGCTGACAGCGCTGCTTGACACTGCCGGTGTGGAGTCTGTTGCGGTAGATTGTGTGAACTGGAAGGATTTTCCATATAGCCCTGGAGTGAAGGTGCGTATGGCTCATACTGGCGATGCGCTACTGTTGCACTGGACTGTTTCCGAACGGTATGTGAGAGCAATGGCCGATGCCGACAATGGTCCTGTATGGGAGGACAGCTGTGTGGAATTCTTTATCCGTCCGGATCAATGCTCACCGTACTATTATAATGTAGAGTGCAATTGTGCCGGAACTCTGCTGATAGGCCGCGGAACCGGTAATCAGGATCGTGTGCATGCCGCTCAGTCTATTATGGAAGGGGTGTGCCGGTTCACTACGGTAGACGGCAAGCTGTTCGATACCCGAGAGGCTCCGGCCGAATGGCATGTCGGTCTGTACATCCCGGTGTCATCGCTGTTTGCCGACGAGATAGACAGTCTCGACGGAAGGGTGATGACCGGCAATTTCTATAAGTGCGGCGATGCGCTGCCGCAGCCTCATTTCCTGTCGTGGAATCCTATATCGCTGCCTGCTCCGATGTTCCATTGTCCGGATCATTTCGGCCTTCTGCGGTTCGAGTGATGCGTCGCGGCTGAGCTGTGTTCAGTATCAGCGGGACGTTTTCGACACTGACGTTGCTTGTGTCGATTCCAAGTGCTTTTTCGTCGCTTATGCCTATGCGACGGAGCCATTCCCGTATCTTCATGATCATAGCGGCCCCGCCCCGGCATGTACTCGATTGCGAGAATATGCGGTGTATGATCACGAACCGGAAGTCGCCCGGAATATTATGTCTGCGCAGCGACGGATACCGGCTTGTGAGATCTATCCCGCCTTCGGCTACAAGATCCTCCACAATCTGTCGCAGATAGACGCTCACTTGTGGCTTTACGCGGAATCCGATACGCAGATGTACGCATATCAGAGCGCCCGGAATCATCTGACGGCAGTCGTATGACAGCGTGTCAGGTTCATCTACGTAGTCAAGACGTATGATCCAGTAATGGTCGGCCCGTTTCGGCTGCTTGTTGATAATCGAGTACAGCAGTTTGCTCTCCACTTTGTCAGGATACGGCGAATGACTGAAGTATACGACGTTTGATGCATATTTCGGTATCTCGCGGTCGTTTCGTATGTCGGATATGATGTCGAGAGCCCCGCTGATATCGCGATAGTCCATGAACCGTGCGCGTATGAGCGATGCCCTGTACCATACGAACATTACAGTGAATACCGCGCCGGCTATAAGTATGGTGAACCAGCCGCCGTGCATGAATTTGAACATGTTGGCGGTGAAAAATATTCCCTCGATCGCTATGAATGCAGCAGCGAATGCCGCTATAAGCCATGCCGGAACTCCTTTCGTCTGCAGGAAGAACGAAAGCAGCACTGTGGTCATGAGCATTGTCACTGTAATCGCCAGACCGTAGGCCGCTTCCATGTTGGCCGACGTACGGAACATCAGCACGGTGATCATGCAGCCTGCGCACAGCAGCCAGTTGATAACCGGGATGTAGAGCTGCCCTTTGACTGTGGTCGGGTATTTGATCCTGAGCCGCGGCCAGAAATTCAGAGTGATAGCCTCGCTGAATATAGTAAACGATCCGCTTATAAGCGCCTGGCTTGCAATAATGGCAGCACCGGTCGACATGAGTATGCCTATAAGTAGCATACTCCGCGGCATTATAGCGAAAAACGGATTGACATCGCTGCTTGCTGAGCCTTGACATGCGATGAGCCATGCTCCCTGTCCGAGATAGTTGAGGATAAGCATGGTCTTGACGAAAAACCAGCTTACGGTGATGTTCATCCTGCCGCAGTGTCCGAGGTCGGAATACAGGGCTTCGGCTCCTGTGGTACACAGAAATACGGCTCCGAGTATCAGGAACCATCCCGGATAATGTATGAGCAGATGTATTGCATACCACGGATTGAATGCTTTCAGGATCGCGGGGTATCCGCCTATGTTCAGGCATCCCAGAGTGCCGAGCATCAGAAACCACAGCAGCATGAATGGTCCGAACCACCGGCCTATGGCGTGGGTGCCGGTGCGCTGGACGAGAAATATTCCGGCTATGATCACAAGCGTGAGCGGAACGACCGGTGTGTCGGGATCGATTCCGCGGAGTCCTTCGATAGCGGATGTGACGGTGACCGCCGGCGTGATCACACCGTCGGCTATGAGTGTGCTTGCACCGATGGCAGCTATGAGATACAGCCACTTTTTAGGCGAGCGTCGCAACAGAGAGTACAGAGCGAGAATGCCACCTTCGCCTTTGTTGTCGGCGCGTAGTGCTATCAGTACGTATTTGACGGTAGTCTGAAGAGTAAGGGTCCAGATTATACATGACACGGCGCCTGTGATATAGTCGGCATCGTAGTCCGGATTGACATGCGTGATGGCTTTCATCACATAGAGCGGTGAAGTTCCGATGTCGCCGAATACTATGCCCATGGTCACAAGCAGCCCCATGGCGCACAGACGCCTTGTGTCGGCAGGAATATTGTGTGATGCGGATTTTGTCATGCGACGGATATGAAACGTGAGTTCATATCACTAACGTCATGGCGGCTTACAAGGTTCAGACTTGCGGGAAGATTATGACGAACCGAGTCAGCCGGTCGTCGGCCGAGGTATGGAGCGAGAAACGGCATCCGTGGCGGTGCAGTACCTCGCTGACAAGCAAAAGCCCAAGTCCCTGTCCGTCAGGTTTTGTAGAGAAAAACGGAGAGAACAGCTGGGCTGCCGCTTCGTCAGATATGCCGGCTCCGTTGTCGGTGATGGTGATCCGTGGCGGACATGTGCCGGTGCTTACAGTTATGACTCCTCCAGAGCCAATGCTCTCCACCGAGTTTTTGATTATGTTGATAAGAGCCTGTCTTATGAGCGGAATGTCGGCGAGCACAGTGGCCGACGTGTCGGCCAACTGAAGCCGGAGGGTAATATCGCGTCCTCCGCACAGGCTTTCCATGAAACGTGACGAAGAACTGACGATGTCGTTGAGAAGAGTCGGGTGAGGATCCGGATCCGGCAGTTTTATGACATTGGCATAGGCGGAGATGAACGATGTCATGTCCGAGCAGCGATCGTTGCATACTCCTAATACCGAGCGCAGGTCATCGTTGTCGGGCGAAGTGGCCAACGCATCATCGATCATGCAGAGAGTGGCACCGAGTCCAGTCATGGTATTGTTTACTTCATGTGCGATCATGCGTATTATTTTGCCATAAGCCTGTTTTTCGGCCGCCATGACTTCATCGGTCAGGCTCTCGATCATCACGAACGGACGTGCGCTTCCACGATCCATGAATGAAAGACGTGAGCAGCGGTATATGCGGCTTGAACTAAGGCGTATTGTCTCTATCGATTCCTGTTTCAGGCGGTCTATGGCTGTGGCAAGTGGCGTGCCTATGCCGGCCAATGTCAGTCCTGACACCTGACAGATCTCAGATTCTTCCGGCAGAAGCATCTTTATGGCAACGGGGTTGGCGGATACGATGCGTCCGTCGAAGTCGAGCATCACGATACCCATCGGCGATACCGCAATGAGCCGTTCGAGGAGTGCGTTGCGTTCGTGTGCGTTGAGGCGTTGTGACTTGAGCTGCTCCATCATGCGGTTGAATATGTCTACTATCTTGTCGACATCCGGCTGGCGCACATGAGCGAGCCGGCTGCTGAAATCCTGTTCCCTCAGCAGATCCATGCCGCTGGCAATGGTGTTGAACGGGTGTATGATATGCCGGTAGAACATGGCTGTCAGAATTATTCCTGCGGCGATAACGGCTTCCGCTATATAGAACATCGTGCCCCGTTTATCGAAAGTAAGGAATATGACCATGCCTCCGAGCAAGCAGATCAGAAGTATAAGAAGCAGAAAGTAGAATTTCATTCTCATGGCGGCGGAATTCTGGTCAGGGACGGATATCGAATTTTTCCATACGCCGGTATAGCGCCTGACGCGATATGCCGAGCTGCATGGCAGTCCGCGACAGGTTTCCGCCGTTTGACTCGAGCGCGCGGATGATCATCTGGCGCTCTGAACTGTCGAGTGTCGAGTCTGTCGCTGTAGCGGCTGACATGGCAGGAGTGTACTGACTCTCGAAGTCGGATGCTTCGAGCCGTTGCCGGCCGCTGACTATGATTGTCCGTTCAACGAGATTTTTCAGTTCACGTATATTGCCCGGATAGGGTAGTCTGGTCAGGAACCCGAGAGCTTCGGCACTGAATTCAACAGGAGACGATACAGATGCTTTGGCGGCAAAGTGCTTTGCCAGCAGAGGTATGTCGTCGCGGCGTTCACGAAGCGGTGGGAGAGTCACTGTGATCAGGTTTATGCGATAGAACAGATCTTCACGGAAAGTACGGTCGGCTACCATGGCCGGAAGGTCGGCATTGGTCGCGCATATCACTCTCATGTCTACCCGCCGGCTGCGGCTGTCGCCAAGAGGCTCGAAGGTCTGTTCCTGCAGTACCCGCAGCAACTTGACCTGACATCCTATGTCAAGATCGCCGATCTCATCGAGAAATATCGTGCCTCCATCGGCAATTTCGAACCGGCCTTTGCGGTCTGATGTGGCACCGGTAAAGGCTCCCCGGCGATATCCGAACATCTCGCTCTCGAACAGCGACTGCGATATGCCACCGAGGTTTACTTTGACGAAGGGACCTTTGCTTCGGGCAGAATTGCGGTGCAGAGTCTCCGCGATCAGTTCCTTGCCGGTTCCGTTTTCGCCCATGATCAGTACGGAAGCATCGGTCGGCGCCACACGCCGGATGGTGTCGAGCACAGCGTTTAGCGGCTTGCTTGAGCCGACTATCAGCGACCGATCGAAGCCGGAGACGTCAGTCTGCCTGTCGGAAGGGGCATGCAGATCGATGGCTGTGGACACAGTGCAGAGAAGGTTGCGGTTGTCCCAAGGTTTGGATATGAAGTCGAGAGCGCCGGCCTTTATTCCTTCTACGGCAAGCGGAATGCTTCCCCATGCAGTCATGAGTATCACCGGGGTGTCGGGCTGGAACACTTTTATCTGGCGGAGCAGAGTGAGCCCTTCGATTCCAGATGTGTCGCGTGAGAAATTCATGTCGAGCAGCACCAGTTGAGGCGTTACCGAACGCACTATCTCGATGGCCCGAGCCGGACCGTCGGCCAGCTCCACTTCATACCCGGAGCGTCCGAGCAGAAGTTTGAGCGACATCCTTATAGCGCTATCGTCGTCGACAACAAGTATCATAGCAGTCCCGTAATTAGATAGAGATATACAAAGATATGAATTTTTTGACGATTCATCGGCGGACAATGCGGTCAATATCGGCATCGATGCCGCACTTCCGGGCGTAGTCCCAGAGAGTCAGCGACCGTAGCTGATAGTAGTAATACCAGTATAGATAGAGTTCGTTGACGTATTCCTGTCGCTGCGAATCCTTCTTGGCCTGCGAGTCGTTGAGGTCGAGGGTCGATATCTTTCCGATGATGAATGTCTCGACATTTGTATGATAGCGTTTCTGGGCGATGGTGTCGGCCAAAGCCGCTATCTCGACCTGTTGCTGCTGGTTGTTGAACCGCTCCACGAGTATGAACAGATCCTGATTGAAGTTCATGGTCTCCTGCCGCAGTCGGCTCTCAACAACCTGCCGGTTGCTTTCGGCCACTTTTACTTTGCCACGGCGCTTGCCCCAGTCAAGCAACGGGATCTTGATGCCTACCTGCACAACCTGGTTGTCCTTCAGGTTGTTGTAGGCTCTGGAGAATTCACTGTCGGTGCCGGTGTAGCCAATCTGGGCAAAGAGCGAGATCTCACGCAGATTGCCTTTGGCTTTGGCTACCTCATAGTCGGCTTCAAGCTGACGGCGGCGGATGTTGCGGGAGAACGCGTTGTTGGCAAGCGCCTTGTCGATGACGTCGGAGAAAACCACGTCTATTTCCGGAACTCTTTCAGGTACTACCGGTTCGATATCGATGTTCTCGTCCAAAGCCAAAAACGACCTGAGCTTGAACATGTTGCTTTTGAGATTGCTTTCGGCGTCGGTTAGCGTGGAACGTGCATTCAGCTTATTGAGCTCCAGCTGAAGCAGGTCGTTTTCGCTGATTTTGCCCATCTCGCGTTTGGCAACGGCTACTTCATAGAGTTTTTCGGCATTGGCCATATTCTGCCGGGCTACTGCTACGTTCTCTTTTGCCATGAGGAGATTGAAGAAGTAGTTTATGGCAGTCATGGCAACATTTTCGGTGGCGCTGAGAAAAGCCGCTTTTGCCTCCTCGTACCGAACAGGCTCGATGCGCCGGTTCCACTTCACGTGGTTGGTGCCGAATATGGGCTGATTGAGCGTGAGGGCAACCGGGATGGACATGAATCGTGACGATCGTTCGCCGTCGAGCTGCCGCAGGAAGTCGATAGAGGTGTTGAGCGACAGAGTGCCACCTGTGAGCCAGATGCTCTGCGATACGGAGATTTCACCTGTCATCTCCATGAAGTTGTTGCGTACGAATGTGTAGCTTCCGTCGTCGAGCTGATATGGGGTGTACTGCTTTGAATATCCCGGAGCCGAAGCCGAGAAGTTGATCTCAGGCAAGAGGTCGGCCCGGAACGTGCGGTATTCCCAGTAGGTCGATTTGAGTTCGTCGAGAGCTACTGCGGCGTCGACACTCTGCATACGAGCCATGGCAATAGCCTCGTCGAGTGTCATTTCGCGTGTGGCAGCCTGCGAAAATGTGCAGGCTGCCGTCGCGGATATAAAAAATGAAAAAGCTGTCAGTCTGAGATTCATAAACCAAAGGGATTTATTCGTCGTGAAGAGCTTCGGCCGGATCTGTATTCATGGCTTTGCGCGCAGGGAAGTATATGCCTCCCACGATCATGAGGGCCATGATTATGTAGACCGCGATCACGGATACGATCATACGTGGCCATTCGAGCCATGAAACGATTTCGGTCAGAGCCAGATTTATGTCGATTATTGCCGCTACTGGAGTCACGATCGTCAGCAGAAGGAGTCCCTCTCCGATCAGGCGGCGGAATATCGATCGCCGGGTGGCACCGTTGACGCGCCGTATGGCGATTTCCGAAGTACGCTGCTGGGTACGGAACCAGAATGTGCCGAGTAATCCGAGAAATATGTTGACCATAAGGAATATCATACCGGTGATAGAATTGCGCAGATCATTGGTGAATCCTCGCTGGAATGATTCGCGAATTTTGGAAAACGGAGTCACCGAGGTGATATACAGGTTGCCAACACGGAAATGTTTTTCGCTGTCGGCCAGCAGATTTTCTGCGAAATCCACGTCCTTGTCGGCATGGACTCTGACACACAATTCCGAGGCCCAATTGTAGAGGGCTGGATTGAGTTTTTTAAGAATTGACTGTGTCGCCCATCGGTGGAAATCGGCATACTTCACGGGTTCGAGCGCGGCGAGAATCTGTATGGCGGAGGCAGAATCGCCATCCCATAGCAGACTCTCTCCGACAAGCGAGGTTATGGATCGGCCGTATCGCTTAAACAGGTTGTCGCTTACCAGCATGCCGCCATTGTTGTCGTTAAGGAGCTGTGCCAGTTTCTCCGGCGTTTCTCCTTGTGTACCATGATACTGGAACACTATCGGAAATTCCGGGGTAGCTCTCCGATGTACTACATATCCGCGGGTCTCAAGGGTGTCGTATGTCAACGAGCAGCCGGAATTACTTCCATTGTACGGGTGAGAGTTCATGGAAAGGCTTACCGCCATTACTTCCGGTCTGCGTCGAATGCGGTCCATGAATTCCTGGATGTCGGCGATCTGATCTTCCTCGGACTGATCGGCGATGAAGTCCGGACTTTTGTCCGTCAGCTTGTCGAACCCGATCTTGTAGGTATGGTCGATGTTGAAACCGCGCGGTATATTGTATGTTTCAGTGGTGTAGTACAAAGAGTCAGCTATATACCACATGACCACACTGACTATCAGCATTTCGGCCATGAGCCAGAGGTTGCTGCGCCATTCGTTTCGTATCTGTGTGAAAAGTTTTTTCATTGTCGTGCAGCGTTATTATTTGCTATGGTTGTTGATGGCGTCGACTACATTTGTCCGCGATGCGCGCCAGGCGGGAATGCCGCTGCTGAGCAGATTTAGTATGAAGCAGAACAGCAATGCCATCATGAATGTGGACGGATGCAGCAGGATAGTCAGATTGATATGCGGAGGATTCAGGGTCTGGGCATATTCGAGCGAGAACAGGGAGTTGCTGAATATGAATGCGAAGCAGATGCTCAACAGGAATCCGAGAATGCCGGCAATCAGAGTGACTGCGAAATTCTCCACGATCAATTGTCCGATTATACCGGAGCGAGTGGCTCCGAAAGCACGTCGCACACCGATCTCGGAAATTCTCTGCCGCAGCCGGCTCTGGGTCATGCTGCTAAGATTGATTGCCGGTACGATGAGCAGGATAATATACACGATCAGCCGTGAGCGTCTGGCGGCATCGACATCCGGTTCGTTGTTGGCGCCCTCAGAGATGACGAATTTCTCCTGGTCGTATGGGCGGTTGCGTGATACGAAGTACCATCCGGCCTCCTCATGAGCCGCGTTCCAGGCATTCAGTAGCCGGTCAGCCTCCTCACGTATCTGAGAAAAGTCGTTTCTGTCATGCGCGAGAATGGTTACGGAGAAGTTGCCCATATGGCTGTCGCACCAGGTATAATCGCATGCGGCGGTCGAGGAGAACGGTATCCATACCTGTGCGTAGGCCTGGGTAGCGAGAGTCGAGACATCCTTTACAACTCCGGCCACACGGTATGGCGCATGGCTCAGCAAGAATTCGCGTCCGGTGACTTCAGTGGTTCCGAACAGAGTACGGGCTATGCTTTCTGATATGACGGCAACAGGGAGTCCGGCATCGAAAGTGGCCTGGTCGAACGGCTTGCCGTCGATGAACGAGAAGTCGAACACCCGGAAGTAGTCGGCATCGGTCTTACGCACGTCGGCGCTTATCGATGGCTGTCCGGGGAGCTGCAGCGGCTGAGCCTCCTCATTGACCACATAGACTGTGACAGCCTCGGGTGTGGTCATGCTTTTGAAGCAGTCCTTGGCAGTGTCCCAGCTCATGGGGCCGTTGGAGGAGTTGTCGCCCCAGTCCTTGTGGAAAATGCTCATATACTGTACGTGCAGAAAGCGGTCGCGGTTGCTTTCAGGGGCATACGGTTCCACCAATACCTCCTGAAGCATCACCACAATCATGATCAGAAATATGGCCAGAGCCGTACCTATGACCGTGATAGCGCTGATAAGCGGCTGAGTGCGCATCTGCACAAACGCTTGCTTTATAATATCCATGATTGTCTTATAGGATTTGAGTATGATTATTGTACCTGTCGGCCGTCGAAGAAGCGGACTATGCGTGATGTCTGCCGAGCCTGTTCGTCGTTGTGAGTAACCATGACAATGGTGCGTCCGTCCTCCTTGTTGAGGGTGTGGAGCAGTTCCATGACTTCGGCACCCATCTTCGAGTCGAGGTTGCCGGTAGGCTCATCGGCCAGTATTATGTCGGGATTGCCTGCGATAGCGCGGGCAATGGCCACGCGCTGGCACTGACCGCCGGAAAGCTGCGACGGCATGTGGCGCAGACGGTGGCTCAGACCTACACGCTCCAGTACCTCGCGTGCACGCTTGCTGCGTTCCGATGCCGACATGGAGCGGTAGAGCAGGGGGATCTCGACGTTGTCAATGACGTTGAGCGAGTTGATAAGATGGAAACTCTGGAATACGAATCCGAGACGCTTGTTGCGGAAGGCGGACAGAGCCTTGTCGCTCATGCCGTCGGTAGTGGTGCCTTCGATCTCGACTGTGCCTGATGTCGGAGTGTCGAGGAGTCCTATGATGTTGAGCAGGGTCGATTTTCCGCAACCGGATGGTCCCATGATGCTGATAAATTCGCCTTTAGTCACTTCGAGGTTGACGTTTTCGAGAGCCTGTGTCTCGATCTCTTTGGTGCGGTATATCTTGTTGATATCCGTGAGTTTGATTATTGCCATAATATATTGATGTTTTTTTGTTGAATTTCTGAATTATAGTGAGGGTCCGTATTATTCCTCGTGGAGCACGGTGACGGGGTCGGTGCGACTCAGTTTGCGTGCCGGGAGCCAGATGCCGAGCAGTACGACAGCAAGCATGAGAGCCAGTACTATCAGCGAGACTCCAAAGAAGTGCGGCCAGAATGAGCAAACCCATCCGGTGTCGAGCGGTGAGGAGTTTTGCCATATACGTCCGTTGGAGAGTCCCTCGACCAGCGCCCATTGCAGATAGATGACACATCCCACCACCCATGCTATTACTGTGAGTATAAGACCTTCGCCGATCAGCATGGTGCGTATGCGTCCGGTTGTCGCGCCAAATGACCGCATTACTCCCACATCGCGACTGCGTGTACGTGTCTGGAGCCAGAATGTGCCGATCACTCCGAGCGCGAGATTTATCAGAAAGAATAGCGCAAGCAGCTTTTTCAAGGTGATAGCATTTCCTCCGGTAGTGTACTCGACGTTGGCGTTATGTTTTGTGTAGTGGATGGCTTTACGGCAGGACATATTTCCTACTTTGAGTTCCTTGGCCATATAAGGTCTGAAATTGGCGAGGAACTGTTCGGGATTGACACCGGGACGTATGCGGACAAATAGTTTAGGACTGCCAATATGTGCGTTTCTGACTGTGCGCATGAACATAGTGAACGGATTGCGGCTCTCGGAGTGATTGCGCACATCTTCCACTATGCCGACTATGCGGTATGAACTGGATCCGCTGCCATAATCTTTGGTATTGATTTCCCGGCCAATGGCGTTGCCATCGGGAAATAGAGCCGAGGCGGCGGTGCGGGTAAGTATGGCATCGGATTCTCCGAGCGACATGTTGTCGAGTTCATCTGTGGATGGACTTCCGCAGTCGGTGGCGCTTTTGATGCCGAACGTCTTGAAGAATTCGCACGATGGTTCGAACCATGCCTGTGCAATTTGCAAATCGATGCTGTCGGGGGTAGTAAAGCACCGGTTCAGCGAACTTGATGCATTAGGATAGACCTCGTCCATGAGCAGTGTCGCATTCTCGACCTGCGGATGCTGGCGTATGCGTGTGAGCAGGGTATGCAGATCATCGCTGTTGCCCCATTCCCGGGACGGGTCATATCCGCGTGCGCCCTCTTCCAATTCCGATATGCTGACAATAAACATGCGGTCGGCATCATAGCCGAGAGGACGGTTCATGTCGTATGTATCGACTACTACCGGGTCGAGAATTACCCAGGCTACAATGGTGACGAGTATCAGTTCGGCAAGCAGCCAGCCGTTGTGCAGGCGGCGGTGCCACAGATTCTTTATTATAGAGCTGAACATTGGTTTATTTCTTTTGGTTCAACGATTCGGTTATCGGGTGACGCAGTGACCACCATGCCGGGATCAAAGCTGACAATATGTTGAGTATCAAACATACCGTGAGTGCGACAATGAATATGCCCGGAGCGAAGAGCATGTCAGGAGTCAATATGTTGGCCGATGTGTCGGTCGTCACTTCAGGAAAGTCGTCAAACAGAGTGAATATCCAGTCACGACATGTCAGTACGGAAATTTCAGCAAGTATCAGACCGAAAATGCCACCGGCAATGGTCAGTATAAGATTTTCGGCGAGGATATGCCGTATGAGCTTGCCGCGTGTAGCACCAAACGATTGTCGTACTCCGATTTCAGGCAATCGGTTTTCCATGCGTCCGGCAATTATGCCGCTGAGGTTTAGTGCTGGTACAAGCAGCAGCACAAGCAGCATTATGCCGTAGTTCCGGATTATACTTTTCCAATTAAAATCCGAATCTTGGACGCTGTTAAAGACCTGTTCATAGAAAGAATATGGTTGGGTGCCGATTGAAAATTCCCACCCGTCGAGATCTGTTCCGGCCAACGAGGCATTGTAGCGCCTGACAGCATCGGCAATCTCCGCTTTCATAGCATCGGCTTGTCTGGATCCGGAGGTCAGTATGCGCACCCGGTAGCTGCCCATATATTCCAATGCCCAGTAGCTTTCATAGTCAGATATGGAGGTGTATGGGATGAATATTTGTCCATAGGCATCGTGAGTGAGCGCACTTGGATCTTTAATTACGCCACATATACGCCAGTCGGTGTCGTCAAGCGAGAAGGTACGGCCAATGATACCTGATTCCGTCTCGAATATTCTTGATGCCAATCCGGCCGTGATTACGGCATTATGCATTCCGGATGCGAGATCGGCGTCGGATAGCGGACCTCCTTCGGTGAAATCGTATTCGTAGATTTTGAAAAAGTTGGGGTCTACTGTACGCACAGACACCTCGAATTCACTACTGCCATCTGCCGGCTGGATGAACCCGTCGCCCGGATAATAATATTCAGCCGATACTGCTTCTGCATTTTGCAATGGCATAAACAACTCCTTGACGGCCTTGAATGAGTATGGGGCAGTATTGTTAATGCCATTGGCTTCCTGTTTGTAAGTACTATACTGTGCTGTGTATGTGTTGGCGCGGTTGTATTCGGGATAGACCGGGGCGAGCTTCACGTAGTAGACTATGGCAAAGGCCATGGTCGTGGCGATGGCCAGAGCCACACCGGCTATGTAGATGGCCGAGAAAAGGCGATCCTGACGAACCTGTTCCCAGACTTGACGTAGCAGTTTCATTTCAGTTTAAGGGTTTTGTTGGTTTTGAACTGGCTCATATCGGAAGTGACCACGCGGTCGCCGGGTTTAAGTCCGTCGATGACTTCCACGTACTGATAGTTGCTCTGGCCGAGGCGGACGTTGCGGCGTGTGAGTTCGTTGTCGGAGGTCTGTACCCAGAGTTCGTAAGATCCGGGACCGGTGTAGTATGATGCGTTAGGAATGCGCATCACGTCGTCCATTACGTTTGACATCACGTAGACGTCGGTCTTCAGTCCGGAACGCAAGCGGGGATTCGCGTCGTCGTTGAGCTGGACGGAGAATGCAATCACTCCGTTGCGCGACATGGGAGTGACGTTACTGATCATGCCTGAGAGGGTGTCGGTGCCGACTTTCACTACTGCACGGGCTCCGACGCGTACGCGGTCGCCATAGGAGTCGGCTATCTCGCAGTCGACCTTGAAGTGGCTGAGGTCGGAAATGATGGCTACCTGGGAGCCTTGTGCGACCTGTGCGCCTATCTGGTTGTCGATAAAGGTAAGCACGGCTTTGCGCGGAGAGCGGATCTGTGCGTCGTCGAGGGTGCGCCGCATCTCCTCCATGTTTTTGGAGAATATGCTGAGTTCGAGTTCCTTGACCTGCATGTCGGCACGCTTTACTTCGGTCTCGTTGGCATACTGCTGCCGCAGCTGCTCTAGTTCGAGGCATCCGGTATCGTAGGCGAACCGAGCCTGACGCACATTGTCGCCGGTGCCGGATCCGAGACTGTCGAGGTACTGTTCGTTGCGCAGTTCCACGGCGAGCCGGTTAACCGCCATCTCTTTGACCTTGACCTGCATCTCGAGGTTTTTGAGATATGTGATGTTGTTGAGCCGTAGCTGCTCGAGCTGGTGACGTTTCATCTGCGCTTCGTCGAGGAGTTTGTCGTAGTCGTTTTGGGCTGTTAGCAGATCGAGACGCAACAGTGGCGTACCTTCCTCGACGAGATCACCGGCTTTGCGGTATACCTCGACTATGCGGGTGTTGATAGGCGAGTTGATAATTTCCTCGAAAGCCGGTACGACTTTTCCGGATGAGGTCACCGATGTCTCGATGGTGCCGGTGTCGATTGTGGCAATGCGGAGGTCGGAAAGTTTTACCGATGTGCGCATGACTGAAAACAGTCCGGCAAGCAGCACTATGACAGTGCCTCCGATGAGTCCGATCTTGATGAAACGGCGCCGACGTTCTTTCTGGCGCACTTCTTTTGGTATTTCTCTGTCCATTGGATGAATTACGTTTGCCAATGGACTTGCATATACTGTGCCAAAAGTGCAATTATCAGTAAATCAGCGATATTGCCCGCAGTGCAATGTCCGATATCGGACACCTAAACACGTGTGGCGGACAGTTTCGGACGGACACCTTCAGGCAATTATGGGGTGAGGCGCAGCATGTCATCTCCGACGACTTCTTTTGGCGGGGTGTGAATGGTTTACTGCGCATCTCCGACGCGCTTGTGAGTAGGGACACTAGCTCTCCCCATGCATGGCTGCATGGGGTTTCACAACCTGCGGGGTCTCCGACCCGCGGCTATTAGCATTCCGGTGGTATGAGTAAGGGCACTGGCTCCCCCCATGCATGGCTGCATGGGGTTTCACAACCTGCTGGGTCTCCGACCCGCGGCTATTAGCATCCGGTGGTATGAGTAGGGGCACGGTGTGCGCCACACTTATGCCGGCCGGAATGAGGTAGATCCCGGATCAGAGGCTGCGGTATATGGCGGAGAGTAGTGCCGGCCTGATATTGAGGCTGGAGAATGCTGGGTTGTCGCGTGTGGGGTTGACGCGGTTGCACAGGAAAATATAGATGAGCCGGTTGTCGGGGTCGACCCAGAAACAGGTGCCTGTGAATCCGAGATGTCCGTATGTGGCCGGAGAGGCTTCGGCTGCTGTTGGCGACGAGTCGGGTTTGTCGGTGTCGGGCTTGTCGAATCCGAGGCCTCGGCGGCATGTCGGGCTTTTGGATGTGGTGAATAGTTTGACGGTCTCGCCTGATAATATCTGCCGTCCGCCATAGGATCCTCCGTTGAGCCACATCTGGCATAGTTTGGCCAGATCCTCAGCGTTTGAAAACAGTCCGGCATTGCCCTGGACTCCTCCGCTCATGGCGGCCATCTCGTCGTGGACGTAACCGTGGATGGTCTGTTTGCGTACGAACGGATCTTTTTCGGTAGGAGCTATATCGGATACTTTGCTGAAGGATCGCGGACGATAGCCTGTGCGGTATGCGCCTAATGGAGCGAAGATGCTGTCGCGGACAAAACGGTCGTGGGCTATGCCGGTGAGACGCTGTTCCATGTCCATCAGGAGTGCGAAGTTGAGGCAACTGTAATTGTAGTGTTTATTAGGACGCAGTTTCGACTGGTAGATGCGGTTCATGATGGTGTCGAAGGTCTCCTGTCCGACGAAAATGCCCTGGGCGGCTTCGATGGGAAACCTGTCGGAACGGTGCGGTGCCGTGATGTCGCGGCGAATGCGGGCACGGCTGTGTCCGTAGAGCTTTTTCTGGATTCTGATACTGTGCTGGCTGTCTGGGCGGCGGGTCATCAGCTGTCCGGTATAGCTGTCGGGATCCATCATGATGTCGTTCATGGATAGTGCCGCTGCAACGCCGCTTTCGTGATAAAGCAGATCGCGGACAGTGATGTCGACCTTGTCAGTGCCTCTCAGTCCGGGAATGAACTCAGAGGCGGGATCGTCGAGTGTGAACAGTCCCATATCGAACGCTTTCATGATGCCGGGCAGCGTGCCGGTGGCTTTCGATACGGATGCGAGATCATAGACAGATGCGGAGCTTACCGGAATGCCGGATGCGGCACTGAGATGGCCGTAGCTCCGGTCCCATACCACATCGCCATCCTTGGCTACGAGCACCTGACATCCGGGAAATGCTTTTTCCTTGAGTCCTACGGCTATTATAGAGTCGATGCGTATGCCGAGACTGTCGCTCATGCCACACATGACCGGAGTGGCGAAGCCGAGTCGCGTTTTTGGCAATTCGACACCGGCGCCGAGCGGGGCTACTCCCGGAAGATTGACCGGCAGACGGCCGTCGACGGGGATGCCGCCGAACAGTCCCTGGGCTGCGTACTCCTGCAGATAGCGGGTGTTGTCGTATGCTATGGCCAGAGTGGGTATGCCGCTTATAGATGACCGGAATTTAGCCATCTTGTACGGATTCATGAAGAACAGGGGAACGGCATTTTTTGCTGCGGCAAACTGTGCCATGACTTCGCGCGCCCATGTGTGGTCGGAATACAGGCCTATTATGACTATATCGTGTGACAATATCTCATTCAGCTCGTGATTAGAGAAGGTTCCGCCAGTGGAGCTGTACAGATCGGCATAGGCATATTTGAGGCAGTAGTCGCTGAATGTGTTGTGGCTTCTGTCGCCGATATTGACTATGGCAATGGATGTTGTGTCAAGATCACGGACGGGGAGAAGTCGGGCATCGTTGCGCACTACGGTGATCATAGCTGCAGAGAGGCGCCGGTCGAGAGCGTCGGCCTCGGGCGAATTGATGATAGAGGCGAGAGCAGCGGTATCGGGAGCGGCAAATGCTGTGTCGATGTCAAGTACCCATTTGTAAGCCAATATCCTGCGGCATCGGCTTTCGATGTCGGACATGGAAATGGATCTGTCGGCGACGGCGCGGAGCACTGCGTCGATATCGGTGGCCGGCGAGGATGATGACAGCAGGACGTCGGCTCCGGCTCTGAGCGCGCGGATGCAGTTGTTTTCTCTGGAGTGAGCGCCTTTCATGGCCAGCGCGTCGGTAAATATAAGCCCCTGGAATCCGAGGCTGTCGCGGAGGAGTCCGGTGACCACTGGCCGGGACAACGATGCCGGTGTCATGGTGGAGTCGAGTGCCGGAACGGCAAGGTGCCCGACCATGACTCCGCTCATCCCGAAGCGGATGTAGGATGCGAACGGCGCTATGTCGATGCTGTCGAGACGGGCGCGGTCGTGGTCGACCGTAGGCAGCGCTTTATGGCTGTCGACAGACGTGTCGCCGTGTCCGGGGAAATGTTTGGCTACGGACATGACTCCGGATTCTTCCATGCCGAGTGAGTATGCGCATCCGGCAGCGGCGACCCGTGCGGGATCTTCGCCGAATGAACGATATCCGATCACGGGATTGGACGGGTTGGTGTTTACGTCGAGCACCGGAGCGAAATCGACCTGAATGCCGGCAGCACGGCATTCGCGTGCCACTTCGCGTCCATAGTCGCGCAACAGGGAGTCATTGCGTATGGCACCGAGACCTATGTTGTATGGAAAACGCGGAGTTCCTTCTATACGCATACTGAGTCCCCATTCGCCGTCGAGAGTGATAAGCAGCGGCACTTTGGCCACAGACTGCGCATAGGCAATCATGTCGGAATGCTGCGCGAGCGTTCCGGCGCTGAACAGCAATCCGCCCACACCGTTGCGTTGCACAAGGTTGCGTATTACAGCACGAGAGGCATCGCCATCCTTCGGATCGACAACCGGAATGAACAGCTGAGCCACCCGCTCCCGGTCGGAAAGAGTGGCGTAGACCGAATCGACCCATAATGAACATGCCTGTTGCCGTGTGAGTTCCGTGAGAGTAGGCGGTGGCGGCAGCTGCCGCGATGTGGAGTCAACGGAATCAGACTGGGAGTGAGACCGGCTGCCGCAGGCGTATAGCGCCAGTGCGGCTCCGGCGAGAATGAGCAAAGGACGTCGCATCAGGATCTTGTGTATATCGATTGATTTTCAGGATTATTCAGCTATAGGCTTCATACGCGCTACAGGACTCGGGTTTATGCTTTTGTTTTTCATCTTGCCGTCGCGGAGGTATCGTATCAGATCGTCGTAGAGCATAGATGAACTTTCAGCTATTTTAGTGCCACGGGTCAACGGAGACATATAATCGCCGCCGTTTGCCAGATAGTCGATTGTGGCGATCCGGTATGTGGCGTCGGGATCAACCGGTTTGCCGTCGATGGTTATCGATGTGCAGCGTCCGGTTGACGGATCGAATGTGGCCTCGACACCGTCGCTGACACCGTCGCCGCCACGCATGGCCATGATGTCGAGGGCTTCGGTCAGGTCTGATCCGAGTATATCGATTACCGTGGTCCGGTTGGCGAACGGCATCATATCGATGAGTTCTCCTTCCGAAATTTTTCCTTTCGACAGGGAGCGCCGTATACCGCCTTTGTTGACTATGGCGAGCTGTACACCATCGGCCAGCTGACGCCCGCGGTCAAGGACAAAATCGGCAGCGAAATTCAGCAGCCCAGGCTCTTTGTTTGACAGATTGCGGGAAGCCTTTGTGATCCAGGTGGAATATAGCGATTCGACCCCCTCGCGGTATGGGCGTATTATTTCGGCCAATGCCGGATCAGTGCGGCTGTCGAGCCGACTGTCGACCGGAATGACCCGCGAGGTTGCTGTCATATCGTCGAGATCGATGGTCACTTCGCCGAGATATGTGCCATATCGTCCGGCCTGTGCTATCAGTACAGAATCGCCGTTGGCATTGGCTACGCGCCATACCGGCGACTTTGGGTCATCAGGATTTATCAGCGTATGACTGTGGCCGCCGATTATGATGTCGATATCGGATGTTCCGGCTGCTATGTCGCGGTCGACAAACAGGGTGTCGGCAGGAGCCCGGTCGTAACCTACATGGGTTATTGCCACTACCGCGTCGACTTTTTCATTGTGTTTGAGGTGCCAGGCAGTTGCATTGGCAGCGGTGCGCCAGTCAAGTACTTTGATACCGCGTGCATTGCCGTCGGCTATCATGCCTTGAGGATTGAGGTTCAGCGCGAAGAATCCGATTTTTCTGTCACCGAAACAGCGTATGGTATAGGTGTGGAACAGAGTGTCGAGCGGTGTTTCTGTCAGGTCATAGTTGGTCGACAGGAGTTCCGGTGTGGCTGTGGCGTATATATCTGCCAGAGCGTCGATACCGTTGTCGAATTCGTGGTTGCCCATAATCTGCATGTCGTAGCCGAGTTCGTTCATCAGGCGCTGCTCCACTTCGCCTTTATAGAGGTGGAAATACAGCGTTCCCTGTACGATATCGCCGGCGTCGATCAGCAATACGTTGGGTTCGGCGGCACGCACGCTGTCTATAAGAACCTTCCGTCGCAGAATGCCACCCATATCCGATCCGTCGACAGGATCGATATGAGAATGGGTATCGTTGGTGTGGAGCAATACCAGTTTTTCGGCTTTAATGTCGGCCATCGGCCATGCCGAAGCCATAAGAGCCAAAGCTGACAGGGCTATATGTTGCAGTTTCATACTAACAGTGGTAGATGTTTGGGTAATAATACACGAAAATAGCCAATTGTTGCGGCTCTGTCATCCAACAATCATTAAAATAACCATATTTTAACATTTAAGGTCGAGGGCTGATCTGCATCTTTGTCATGTTTTTTTGAAGTTGGTGTGAAAAATGTAGCTTAAACCGATGGATTTGACTACCTTTGTCAACCGCATGTGCCGTTTTTGCCAATGGCTGAACGCATTGCCCGGCATAGAACACAAACATAACATCTATAAATGAACAAGATTCTTGAGAAGGAGCATTTCTCCGAAAAGGTGGTAAAACTTGTGGTGGAGGCGCCGATGATAGCCAAAGCCCGCAAGCCCGGCCATTTCGTGATAGTGATCTGCGACGAACATGGCGAGCGTATACCGCTGACTATTGCTGACGCTGATACCGAGCGCGGCACTATTACACTGGTAATTCAGGCCATAGGCCTATCGACGCAGAAGATATGTGCCAAAGAACCCGGCGAGTATCTTGCCGATGTAGTAGGACCGCTCGGCCAACCGACCCATATATCCAAATTCGGAACCGTGGTATGTTGCGGAGGCGGTGTTGGAGTGGCTCCTCTGCTGCCGATCATAAAGGCTATGAAAGCGGCAGGCAACCGTGTGATAACCGTGCTTGCCGCCCGCACAAAAGATCTGATTATACTTGAGGATCAGGTGCGTCCGTGGAGCGATGAGGTCATAATAATGACCGACGACGGATCGTATGGCCGTCAAGGACTGGTGACCAATGGAGTGGAAGATGTGATACAGCGTGAACAGGTCGATATGGTAGTCACTATCGGACCGGCCATAATGATGAAATTCGTGTCGCTCCTGACTGCCAAATACAAAGTTCCGACTATGGCTTCACTCAATACTATCATGGTCGACGGCACCGGTATGTGCGGCGCATGCCGCATCACGGTTGGCGGAAAGACCCGCTTTGTATGTGTGGATGGTCCGGAGTTCGACGCGCATCAGGTCGATTTCGACGAAATGATGATGCGTTTGCGTTCATACAATAATTAAAAGATCGATTGCAATGAGTATATCAGACAATACCATAGCGCCGCGTGATGCGGCATGGCGTGAAGAGCTGCGCCAGAGCCATTCGGCTAAGGAACGCACTGCGATCCCGCGTGTCAAAATGCCGGAACTCGATGCCGCATACCGTGTGACTACATGTTCCGAAGAGGTGAACCAGGGTCTCAGTGAGGAGCAGGCTGTAATTGAAGCGAGACGTTGTCTCGACTGTCCTGATCCTCAATGTACCACCGGATGTCCTGTGGGTATAAATATCCCCGGATTCATAAAGAATATAGAGCGTGGCGATTTTTCCCAGGCAGCATCCGTGCTCAAAGAGACGAGTGCTCTTCCGGCGGTATGCGGACGTGTATGTCCGCAGGAAAAGCAGTGTGAATCGCGCTGTATCTACCACAAGATGAAGAAACAGCCGGTGGCTATCGGATACCTCGAACGGTTTGCTGCCGACAGGGAGCGTCTTTCGGGCAATCATGCGGTTCCGGTCAAGGCTCCGGCCAATGGCATAAAGGTGGCTGTGGTCGGTTCGGGACCCGCCGGTCTTTCGTTTGCCGGCGATATGGCAAAACGCGGTTTCGCGGTCACGGTATATGAGGCGTTGCACGAGATCGGCGGTGTGCTTAAATACGGCATACCTGAATTCCGCCTGCCCAATGCTGTTGTCGACGTGGAGATCGACGGACTGAAGGCTCTGGGAGTAGAGTTTGTGCGCAATTGTATCGTAGGCAAGACTCTGAGCTACGAAGATCTCCATACTCTTGGCTACAAGGGTGTTTTCGTGGCGTCAGGTGCCGGCCTGCCCCGCTTCATGGGTATTCCCGGAGAAAACTTTATAGGTGTGCTGTCGAGCAATGAATATCTGACACGTGTCAATCTGATGGGTGCCGGCCGCGAAGGTTGGGATACTCCGGTGCTCCGCGGCAAGCGTGTGGCTGTGATCGGCGGCGGCAATACCGCTATGGACTCAGTGCGCACAGCCCGACGCATGGGGGCGGATCGCGCGATGATCGTGTATCGTCGAAGCGAGGAGGAGATGCCCGCGCGTGTCGAAGAGGTGAAACATGCCAAGGAAGAGGGTGTGGAGTTTCTGACACTCAACAATCCTGTGGAATATCTGGCAGATGACCAAGGTCGTGTAAGGGCTATGCGTCTTCAGCGCATGGAACTTGGCGAACCGGACGAAAGCGGCCGCCGTTCACCGGTTCCGATAGAAGGAGCCATAGACGAGATAGAGGTCGATATGGTAATTGTCAGTGTGGGTGTGTCGCCTAATCCACTGATACCAAGTTCTATCGAAGGCCTTGAGGTGTCGCGACGCGGCACGATCGTAGTAAGCGAGGAGAGTATGCGTTCATCAATGCCGGATCTCTATGCCGGAGGCGATATCGTACGTGGCGGAGCTACCGTGATACTCGCCATGGGCGATGGCCGCCGTGCCGCTGCCGGAATGGCTTCCGCTCTTGTACAATAATAAAGACTATAGATACCGTTCGGCGATGACATTCATGCGATCGTCGAGCTGAAACAGCCAGGGTGCGCCCGTCGGAATCTCAAGCGAGATGATTTCGTCGGGCGTCATCTTTTTCAGCATCATGACGAGTGCTCTCAGACTGTTGCCGTGAGCGGCTATGAGTACGGTATCGTATAGCCCGATTTTAGGTACTATAATCTCTTCCCAGCAGGGGCGTACCCGTTCGATTGTGTCTTTAAGCGATTCTCCTGTGGGCATCCGGTCTGCGGGAATCCCTGCATAGCGCGGATCGTGCGACGGATGGCGCTCATCGTCCGGCGTTATTGCCGGCGGAGCTATATCGTAGCTGCGTCGCCACAGGTGTACCTGCCTGTCGCCATATTTTTTTGCAGTTTCGGCCTTGTTGAGACCTTGCAGGCCACCGTAGTGCCGTTCGTTAAGGTGCCAGTCCTTGATTACCGGCACCCATGCCAGATCCATGGCGTCGGCTGCGATCTGCAGTGTATGTATTGCCCGTTTCTGATATGAAGTGAAGAAGAATTCCGGTCTTATACCAGCGGCTGCGATTTTTTCTCCGGCCGCTCTGGCCTCCTCGCGACCTCGGTCTGTGAGGTCTACATCGGTCCAGCCGGTAAAGCGGTTTTCAAGATTCCATAGACTTTGTCCGTGTCGTAATAGAATGATCTGTCTCATAGTTCACTCCTGATTGTTATGATGGTTATGCGGGAGGTGTGAGTTTTATTCGTATGCAAAACTGAACAGTGGATTCTCGGGGCTGACCGATCTGTCATCGTTGGCCAGACGGCTTACCATTTCACCCAGATTGAATATTGGTAACGGATATCGAGACAGGAATGTGTGGCGTGTATGCATGGCGAGCATCCCTCTCAGGGATCCGATGCCGACCGACAGCATGATGGAAGTCAGAGTCGGCGGCACATATACAGACTGATCCGTCATATTTATGACAGAATCCATGTCGGAGATCTCGAAACTCAGTTCGATGTCATAACGTAGCAGATTGCGACGCAGGTAATTGCGGGTCGTGGTATACGTCACTCCAAGCACAAGATTCATCACATTGATGCCGGGATACGGTATAAACTGCGAGTGGATGTCGACATCTACTGGCTGGCCTGAATATTTTAGCATTTCCCAGCGGTTGAATTCGCAGAGTTCAGGCAACTCTCGTATTTTTGTCAAACGGATGTCTATGTCTACGGTCGGTTCCATATATTGATAACATTTGTCATTGCTGTCATGTTTAAAGGCTGTGCATGGTTTTGTCCGTTCGGCGATATTGTGTATCTTTGACTTTTGAAAAGGAAAAATCGATAAATGACAATCGGAACCATTCGTAGCCTTTTGCTGCCGCTATTGCTTTGTGCAGGCACTCATTCGTCGTCAGCGGCCGACGATATTTCCGTGGATTGTTCCGCGGAGATTACAGCCAATATCGGATCCGGCAATTTCGCACCATATTATATGATGTCGAACCGTCATGGTGTGCTTACACAGCCGAAGGGTGCGATGTTGCGTCTGGTTGCTGTAAAACCGCTTGATGCGAATAGCCGGTTTTCATGGAGTGCCGGTGTCGATTTTATCACTGGAGTCGCGGGCAGTACGGATTATTGGCGTTATGATGCTGCTGACCGAAAGTGGTTTAAGCATGCGGAAGGAGTTGCTCCGGTATTCATTCAGCAGCTTTACGGAGAAATGAAGTGGCGTTCGCTTTTTTTGACGTTTGGCATGAAACAGCACGAAAGCGCGATATTGAATTTCAGTCTGTCGAGCGGAGATCTCACAGAGAGCGGGAATGCCCGTCCTATTCCGGAAGCAAGAATCGGATTTATTGATTTTAAGGATATTCCTCTGACTGGCGGCTGGATTCAGATCCAGGGAGAGATCGGATATGGCAAAATGACGGATAACCGATGGCTGCGCGACCACTATAATTACTATAACTACCATATCACGCAGGGTACATGGTACAATTATAAACGTCTATATCTGCGTACCAAACCGACTGAACGGTTCTCGGTCACTCTGGGCATGCAGGCAGCCGGTCAGTACGGCGGCGATGTGCGGTGGTACAATGAGGGCAATGTGTATCGGTTCATGAAGCAGCCCGTAGGGCTAAAGTCGTTCTGGAAAATGCTGATACCTCAGAGCGATGGTGTATATTATGATGGCAATCATCTGGGGTCATGGGATTTTCTCGGCCGTTACGCACTCGATAACGGCGATCAGCTGCGTGCATATTTCCAATGGCCGTGGGAAGACGGATCGGGGATAGGCAAACTTAACGGGTTCGACGGATTGTGGGGACTCGAATGGCGCCGTCAGGATCGCTGGTGGATAACCGCCGTTGTTGTGGAATATCTCGATTTCATGAATCAGAGCGGTCCGATACACTGGGCGCCGGATGATAGTCCAGGCACAACCTTGCGGGATCATGCTACCGGAGGCGACCAGTATTACAATAATCAGCATTATAACGGATACTGCAATTACGGAATGAGTATCGGATCTCCTTTTCTTCCAGGACCGGTATATAATCTCGACGGTTATATGGCATACGTCGACAACCGTGTGCGTGGATTCCATATCGGAGTTTCCGGCGCTGCGGGGCCTGTTGTGGACTGGCGTGTACTCGCAAGCTACCGCAAGGGTTATGGCGATAGCCGTATGCCCCGGCTGTATCCGGTACATGATACTTCGTTTATGGTCGAAGGCCGATGGCGTATGCCGAAAGTCAACGGTCTCTCACTCGGGGTTCAGGTCGCTATGGACCGGGGCGATATGCTTGGCGATAATTTCGGAGCCTCGCTATGTCTCAAGTATGATTGTAATGTAGTTCCATTCAAGTCAGCGCGTAAGCCATGATGCAAAAAATAAGATACTGGGCCGTAATGGCGGCAGTGATGATTTCGGCTGTCTGTATCGGCGGATGTACCCATAATGACGGGGATATCGGTCCGTGGTTCGGCACATGGAAACTTGATTCGATGACTGTCGATGGTGTTCAGGATACGGAATATGCCGATAATGTGATATGGAAATTCCAGGCGAATATAATGTCGATGGTGCGGGTATCGGAAAATCACGGGCGATATGAAGTATACGGTACATGGTGTGAACCTCAGACAGATGTGTTGCGTATAGAGTTCATATATTCCGACAACAATACTCCGGCAGGGACAATGAGATATTCTCCGTTGCCTGAGACGCATTTGCCGCCGGGTATTTCCGACATGGATATACTGGAGATGAAAGGCGGGAAACTGCATCTGGAGTATCAGTCGCCGGAAGGGACGGTCTACGGTTATTTCCTGACAAAGTGGTAAGAAATCAAGAATGACGACAATGAAAGATAAATCAAAGACGATATTGGTGACCGGTGCCGATGGATTCATCGGTTCGCATCTGACCGAAATGCTGCTTGCCGAAGGTTATAAAGTGAGAGCATTGAGTTATTATAACTCGTTCAATAACTGGGGATGGCTGGAGGGCGTGGATCATCCGGCGCTGGAGGTTGTGAGCGGAGATGTGCGTGATCCGGATTTCTGCCGTCATATAACCAGCGGATGCGGTACTGTGTTTCATCTGGCTGCTCTTATAGCTATTCCATACAGTTATGTGGCTCCCGACAGCTATGTGGATACGAACATACGTGGTACTCTCAATATGTGTCAGGCCGCGCGCGATGCAGGAGTGGAACGTATAGTAGTCACTTCGACCTCGGAGGTCTACGGTACCGCGCAGTACGTTCCCATACCGGAGACGCATCCGCGTCAGCCGCAATCACCTTATTCCGCCACAAAGATCGGAGCCGATGCGATAGCCATGAGCTTTTATAATGCTTTCGGATTGCCGGTGGTGATAGCGCGTCCGTTCAATACCTATGGTCCGCGTCAGAGTGCGAGAGCCATTATTCCGACGATAATCTCGCAGATAGCCTCCGGCGAACGCCGTATAAAGGTCGGAGATCTGCGGCCTACCCGGGATTTCAATTATGTTACTGACACATGTCGCGGATTTATGGCTCTGGGAGCCGCGTCTGGCATCGAGGGACAGGATATAAATATAGCTACCGGAACTGAGATCTCAATGGCCGATACGCTCGGACTTATAGCTGAACTGATGGGTGCTGATGTCGAATATGTGGTCGATCAGGAGCGATTGCGTCCGACCAACAGCGAGGTGATGCGCTTGTGTGGAGACAGTACCAGAATACGTCGGCTTACAGGCTGGCAGCCGGAGGTCTCCCTTGAAGAAGGATTGCGGCGTACGATAGAGTGGTTTACCGAACCGGATAATCTGGCCAGGTATAAATCCGGAATATACAACCGGTGATGGGATTTATTCGACGTGGACTGCCGGTGTTGCCGGCGATTGTGGCGCTGGCCGGATGCAATTACAATCATGATCTGACGGTTGATGGCGATATTGCCGACGATGCGGCAGAACGTACTATCGCAGTCACTGTGCTGGATTATTCACCTATGCCGGGGCAGTTCGTCAATATCGCGCCTCCCTATGAGGAGGGTGCTGACGCTGTGGCTATGCGTTATGCCGCACAGTCGTATATCGACAGGGGATATGTCGTTTCGCTTGGCAGCTGGGGCGGTTCTATAACACTGCGGTTGTCGAAACCTGTGCGTCATCGGCCTTCAGGACGGGACTTCAGGGTTACAGGCAATGCGTTTTATAATGCCGCGTCGTTGTCGTATCCTCATTTCGGCAATTCAGAGCCGGGTATAATACTTGTAAGCCGTGATGATAATGCAAACGGTATAGCCGACGACCGTTGGTATCAGATACGCGGCAGCCGCTGGGATGAATCGGTTGACAGGCTGACGGTGCGCTATTATGCGCCTGACGAGAATGCCTCGGATGAATTTTATATCAGATGGGAAGCTTCGGATGGCTCGGAAGGTTATCTGACACGTAATCCATATCACACCCAGCCATATTTCCCTCAGTGGATCAATGGCGGAATACTCGAGGCCACTGGACGGCGTCTGCCGGATAATGGCCGCTATGATGCATCGCTGAAACAATATGTCTATGACTGTTTCGATTACGGATATGCCGATGCCCAGCCGAATAATGTCGAGGCATCTGTAATCGATCTCAGCTGGGCTGTCGATGACAATGGCGATCCTGCAGATCTGACAGAGATCGATTTTATCAGGATCTATACCGGAGTCTTGCAGTCGAACGGAGTTCTCGGCGAGACTTCGACCGAGGTCGGCGGCATTCAGTTGCCTGCCGATGAACCTAATTCGCGTATAGCTCCGGTGACTGGGTCGAGCAGCAGATAAGCCGGCGATTTTTTGTCGGTGAACAGTCCTGGATCCAATCCGAATACGATGCCGAACTGAGCCATGTCGATCGATTTGTCATATATCCGGTCGCCGTTGAAATCGATTTTGACAGCGGCAGTGCCCGGTATTTTATAGGCAACGCCTCCTTTGGGGAATTTTTTAGCCTCGCCTTTTTCGTTTACGGGAAGTTTTCCACGGTCGGTTACGTCGACAGTTATGTAGATCGGTTCTCCGGATAGATCATCTGGATCCACAATGCCTTTGAGCTGAGATAAGCGTGCTATGATGTCGTTTGTCCGGGCTTCGTCGGGAGTATATGTATATGTTACGACATCGGTCGACTGTTGTTCTGTGCCGAGAAACATTGCTGTCAGAGCTGCTTCCTGGGCTGCGATATTGTCCATTACTATCTGCATGGCCTTTCCGTCCGGTGGCATCTGGTCGGCCTGGCCTGTTATAAGGTCGGTGCGGCTCTGGCGCAGTGCGTAGATCTGTGCGGCTGCGAGTTCGGCGCGTTTGGCCGATGACTGGCTTTGTAGCATTTCTTCGCTGACAGCCTGTTTGGCAGCCGGAGTCTCAAGGGGTGTTGGAGCCGCTTCGACAGGTTCAGGAAGTTTTATATCTTCGCTTTGCAGGATCTGTTCGGTATTCAGAGCCACTGGAACATCGGCATCGTTGAGTATCAGATAGGGTGTGCTGCCGCTTTTGAACTGCATGAGGTATTTCTCGTCAGTGTCAGCTACGCCTCTGGGTACCACTGTTATGGATTTGAGTGTCCATTCTTCAGACGGTTCGGTTATGGCATTCTCGTCTTTAAGATATTTTTTTGCGTATTTGTAGAATTCGCCGGGCTGGCGTACTGTGCGCTTGGCTTCGACTGTAATGTCGAGGACAGTACGCGGGAGCGAGTATATCAGTCCGTATTCATTGGCTTTTGTGGCAGTGAGTTTCTGGGTTGTCTGAGCCACGGATGCTGACGGCATCATAATAGCGCCTGCGGCAACGAGTGGGAATATATATGCTTTCATGCGGATTGCGTCTAATATCTTATTGTAAGTGCGAAGTTACAGAATCTTTTCCAATAAACAATAACCCTGTCGACAGGGTTGTCGGCAGGGTTTAATTGGCGGCACGCTTCGACTGCTGCGGTCAGTATTTGAGGATGGCGGAGGCCGCACCGGATTGTTCGCCGATTTCGTTGGCCCGCTGCACTTTGCGTCCGTAGTTGATGGTGTAGGTGGCTGTCAGGTTGATACGGGGACGTGCCGAGGTGCCGAGGTTGGTGCGGAGTTCCGAGTAATATTCGCTCTCTAAGGCGGTGGTGGCACCGACCCAGCCGCGGTTGCATACATCGTTGGCGCCCAGGCGTACGTTCCAGTTGCTGTCGGCCCATCCGGCCATGAGGCTGTGGTGGTTGCGCACGCAGTGTATGGAGCCGGAATCATACCACATGCTCTTTTCGGGCGACATGTAATAAGCCTGAAAATAGAAGTTGCCGGCATAGAATGTGGCCTGTGCGAACACTGAAAACGGATTGTACGATCGGTTATATATGCCGGTGCTTTTATAGAAGTATTGTTCGGGGCTGGCATACAGTTCCAGTTTGCCGTCCAACAGTTGAAGCCTGGCACCGAGTCCGATTTTGAACCGGTTGTAGCTGCCGTTGTTGGTGTAGCCGCGCAATATCGCTTGGCCGTTGTCGAATGGTGAGTACTCGGAGATCAGCCGGTCGAACAGCCCGTAGTATTCGCCGTAGGCGCTCATTGAGAATTTGTTTGACTGCAGCCAGGTGTAGGCGAGGTTCAGTGTCACGTGGCGGGAGTTCTCCAGTTGCGGATTGCCGGTGATTAACATGTATTCGTTGTCACGAAGTATGTCGGAGGCTTTCTGTGATATTGTAGGTGAGTTGGATGCGAACTGGAAGTACGTCGAAAACAGGTGGCGTGGCGACAGCGTATATTGCAGGTTTATGTGGGTCCAGGGATATACGTCGTTCTGTTTTTCGCGGTTGATGTCGCTCCCTTCCCAGCATACGCCGGCGTCCATGCTCAGCGACAGGTTGCGGCTCCGGTAGTTGTAGCCGATTATGCCGGCTGCGAAAGCCAGACTGAATTTGTCGGAATAATCCTGCGTTCCGGTATATCGCAGATGATTTATGATGTCGCCTCCATTGATACCGGCCATAAACGAGTGCTTTTGGCCTGCCTGTTTGCGGATGTAAGCGTTGACGCGGTAGTTGTAGGCGTTTTCGCGTGCGTTTCTGACGATGGAGCTGTTGCCTCCAGCCGTGTACAGCAGGTGGTCGTTGATATGCGAGTAGTTGAATGTCGGTGTGACGTCGATCGCAAAGTCGTTGGGAAGTGCGAAATAGAATGAGCCTGCGTATATTGCGGAGTTTCGTTTGGTCGGATTGGATCGGGAAAACTCGAAATCTTTGGCAGGGGCATTGGAGTAGTGTAGTGCACCGTTGGCCTCATTGGCCGATACTCCTTCATGGGTGAAGGCTGCCGTGTTGCGAATCTGCACTTTACCGGTATTGTAGGTGGCTCGGAATGTCACGGGATACTGATCCTGCTTGAATCTGGAGTCGGTCAGGATTTCCTCGCGGCGCAGCCTGTATTCCTGTCCATTGTTGTCGAGCAGGCGGTAATCGCCGGTTATGGCGCTGCCTGTGTGGTGGTTGTCCCAATTGTTGGAACCGACATACAGGTCATAGCTCATTTTGCCGTATGAGAATTTGCTGAACACGTTGACTTTGTTTGACAGTCCGATCATAAAGTTTTCGTTGGCGGTGACCTTAGTGTAGCCGCCGTAGGCATATTCCTGGACGATGAAGTTGATCACCCTCTGTGCGCCGCGATATCGCGGGTCGGTCGGGAATTCCAGGTACTCTACATTGCGCACATCGGCGGTGCGCAAGCCTTCGAGGTCCTCCGATGAGGCCTCCATGCCATTGATATAGAGTGCTACTTCGGTGCCGAAATTGTCTGTCACTTTGTTGCTGACCACATTGATGCGGATCTGTGGTATAGCCATGAACCGCAGCAGGTCGGTGGCGTTCTGGGCGGCATTTTTCTGCCGCGGTGTCGGACGGTATATGGTGCGGTCGGACTGTGCTGTGGCATTGTCGGCCTCGACAGTGACGGAGCGGAGCTGAACGGCCGATTCCTCCATCTCTATGGTGCCGACGGCAAAATTGTAGATTCGGCGATAGGTGGTCTTGTATCCGAGGCAGCTGATCTTGGCAATGACTCCGGTCTGATCGCATGGGATTCTGAATCCACCCTCGCTGTCGGATATGCCGTAGGTGATCACGGTAGAGTCGCGTGGCGCGAGCAGCAGAACGGTGGCTGCGGCTACCGGCTCTCTGTCGGAGCCAGCCAGAGTGCCGTAGTATTCATATTTGCCATGCTGAAGAGCCTCTATGTAGATGGCGTTATCCTTCGTGGCTACGGCGATAGGGTTCAGGCCTATGGCCTGGAGTATGGCTTCGTAGGCGTTGTCGGCGTTGACCGATGCCGAAGTCTTGTAGTTCTCAAGTTCGTTGTATATAAAGGAGATATTCAGCTCCGGATGTTCTTCGGCTATCTGCGACAATGCGACAGAAACCGGAGTCGCGTCGAAGCGGTATGTGAATGTCGCGGCATTGGCAATGGCTGCAGTCACCGTTGCCAACACGATTGAAAGTATTTGTCTCATTGTCAGTCAACGATTATTGTATTGTCCTTTAATGTGATGTCGATCTGCTCGAAATTGTTGAGCATATCTATGGTCTCGTCAAGAGGTTTGGACTGATCCCAGATGAAGTATAGCCTTAGATCTTTGGCCTCAGGCTTGTTGGATACAAGTGTGGCGCCATAGTATGATGCTATGCTTTCCAGAATCGTGGAGAGTGAATTCTCCTTGAATATTACGGTCTGAGGTTCGTTTGCCGGTATCGTGTCGTCGGTTGCAGTGGCTGATTCCCGGCTGCCGCTGTCGTTTGCCGTGGCCTCAGTGACTGCGACAGTGTCGTCACGGTCGGGCGACACACCGATGCCGATACCCGCGGCTACCATGGTCAGCGATGCTGCACCTATGATCAGTGCTGCGGCATGGCGGCTGACAAATGTGAGGAATCTGGAGCAGCGTGGCGAGACTATGCGGGTAGCTGCAAAGCGCTGCCACTCGGCGTCGATATCCGGTTCTGCCGGATTGAACAATGCGCCCCGTGTTTTGCTCATCAGGTCGTATGCTTCGCGTGCGTCAGGATCCTGTAGTATCGAATCAAGCTCTGCGTCCGTGTATCGTTCCGGATGCTCGGCGGCATCAAGAAGGCGGTCGATATTATCCATTGTTTCTGAATTTTTGGCGTAAAACATCTAACGCATGACGCAAGTGCTTGTAGACCGCTACTTCGCTGATGCCAAGTGTCGTGGAGATTTCACGATAGCTCATGCCCTCTGTAAACCGCAATCGGACCACATTGCCGCATTGGGCGGTTAGCGATCGGTCTATAATGGCGTGGAGCCGTTCGATCGTTTCCTCGTCGGGCCATTTGTCATCGTCGCTATCGGTGTCGAGTGCATACAGGCTGTTGATCCGGTCGCGTGTCGACAGATCGCGGATGTGGTTCAGACAACTGTTGCGCACGGCTTTGAGCAGATAGGCCGACGATACGAGAGCGATATTTCCGGTCAGCAACCGTGCAAAGACATCGTGCACAATGTCGCGCGCTGCATCCTCGTTGTGCAAAAGCCGGCCGGCGAGGGCGAGCATCGCTGCATAGTTGGTTCGGAAAAGCGGCTCTATGTCATGTTTTGTCGTCATACGCTATAAAGACACGCGACCGCCAGAAAACCTAACCCACGGGCCTGATTTTTTTCGCAGAATAATCGCCTCAGAATGCGATAGCCTTGATGGCCTGTCCGATTCTGGCTGCAATGTCGCCTGCCGTCACTCCGTATTGCCCTTCGGTCTCAGCGGCGAGATCACCGGCGTAGCCATGTATATATACAGCGAGCAGGGCTGCTATCTCAGGCTTGTAGCCTTGAGCGAGCATGGCGGCCAGGACTCCGGTAAGTACATCGCCGCTGCCGGGTGTTGCCATTGCCGGATTGCCTGACGAGTTGAAATAGATCTTTCCGTCAGGTCTCACGATTGCTGTATAGTGCCCTTTGAGAATGATAAGTATATTGTAGTTGTGGGCCATCTCAATGGCTTTGGCGAGTCTTGCTTCATGGTTCGGCTGTGCTCCGAACAGGCGGTCGAATTCTCCTGCATGGGGTGTGATGATCGAGAGCACGGGCACATAATGCAGCAGGTTGTTGCGACGGGCTATGCAGTTGAGGGCGTCGGCATCGAGTATCACCGGTTTGTCGTATGATTTCAGAAATGCCTCCAGAGCGTTGATAGTAGCTTCATTAGTCCCTATGCCTGGGCCGATTGCTATCGCCGAGTATTCATGGCGAGGAAGCATGTCGGTAATGCACAGATCGTTGTTGTCGGTCTGAAAAAGAGCTTCCGGGACTGATGACTGCAATACACTGTGTCCGCAGCGGGCGGAATGAACCGTAACTTTTCCGGCTCCGGATCTGAGAGCGCCGCGTGCGGCCAGAACGGCCGCTCCGAGCATTCCGGAACTTCCTGCAATCAGCAGGGCTGATCCATAATCGGCTTTGGATGTGAATTCGCCACGAGGCTGAAGTACACGACGAACATCGTTTTTCTCAACATAATAGAACGGTGCCGGTGTGCGGCGGATCTCGGACGGGCTTAACTCGATGTCGAGTATTTTCCACTCTCCAATGAGTTCCGCATTGTCGGCTATGAAAAATGACAGTCTCGGAAACTGTATGGCCAGTGTCAGATCGGCATGTATGATATTGCGGTTGATCGAACGCGGATTCCAGTCGCCGAACAGTCCTGACGGTACGTCGATAGCAACGATGGTAGCTCCCGACTCATTGATATATCGCACCAATGTCATGAAACATCCGCTAAGCGGTTCGCGAAGACCTGAACCGAACAATCCGTCGACTACTAAATATTCGCTCGACAGATGCGGCAGTGAGAAAAGACCGGTCACCTCGGTGAAGTCAATTTCACCGGCCTGAAGCAGTCGTTCCTTGCATGTGGCGCAGTCTGGACTTAGCCTGTTGCCGCCTATGTTGAACAGAAATATTTCCGGAGAATATCCTTGTTCGACAAGCATCCGCCCGACAGTCAGCGCGTCAGCGCCATTATTGCCAGGCCCGGCGAATATGGCTATTTTCTTGCTGCTGCGCCAGCGCGATATGATTTCGCATGTCACGCTTTCTGCCACCCGCTCTATAAGCTGGAGAGATGTAATGCCTTCGTTTTCTATCGTTTTCAGATCTATATCCCTGATCTGGTCGGTGGTAAATATTTTCATATCGGAGAATGGTCTCGGTTGATATTGCAAAATTACAAAATAATATATGGTTTCGTCGGTACGCTATATGGTATTTTCTGTGATGTCAACATTGTTTGTGTCCCGTTTGCAAATTTTATTATGGAGTGTGGGCTATATCGGGAAAAATCTGTTACTTTGCATTAAGGCGATCGTTCGCTGCGGATTTAATTGAAATCGTTAGTGATGACTTCAGACGAAAGACTTAAAATAGAGGAGCGGGTAGTAGAGCTGCTCAAGACAGTTTATGATCCTGAGATCCCTGTTGACATATACAATCTCGGACTTATCTATAAAATAGATGTAGGCGATGACGGTGATCTCCATGTCGATATGACGCTGACTGCGCCCAATTGTCCTGCTTCGGATTTCATAGTGGATGATGCTCGTATAAAGCTCGAGAGTATCGAAGGCGTGAAGTCGGTCGATATAAATATAGTCTTTGATCCGGTATGGGACAAGGACATGATGAGCGATGAGGCCAAACTCGACCTCGGTTTTATGTAAAATCAGACCGGATGGAACGACGGACCCTGACATATTTTCTGTCTGATCTGCATCTCGGCGCGCGATATTTCGACGATCCCCGCCAGCATGAGCGTACAGTGGTCTCGTGGCTGCGCTCTATAGCTCCGACCGCCCGTAGGCTGTATCTTCTCGGCGATATACTTGACTATTGGTACGAGTACCGTTATGTGGTTCCGCGGGGATTTACCCGTTTTTTAGGAACCCTGGCGGAATTGTCTGATTCGGGGGTGGAGATAACATGGTTTATCGGAAATCATGATATATGGATTTTCGACTATCTTCCGGCTGAGATCGGTATGAGGGTTATAGACGGGAGTCTTGTCGAGGAAATTGACGGTCATAGTTTTTTTATGTCTCATGGTGATGGGGTAGGACGTCTGCCTCTGGGGTTCCGGATGCTTCGCAGTCTGTTCCGCAACAAGATATGTCAGCGCCTGTTCGCATCGATACATCCGCGTTGGACAGTAGGGTTTGCCCACCGCTGGTCGTCGCATAGCCGGAAACTTAATGGCGCCGGCTCCTTGAATCAGGAAAAAACGGAACCGCTTGTGGCCTTTGCTTGTGAATATGCCGCCAGTCATCCGGGAGAGGTCGATTATTTCGTATTCGGTCATCGTCACGTACTGCTGCAACAGAGCGTAGGGCATGGGGCTGAGGTTGTGATACTTGGTGACTGGATAACTCATTTCAGCTATGGAGTGTATGATGGCCGGAATTTGCAATTGCATTCGTTGTCGGATTTCGGAATTCCATCAGCACTTACAGACCGTAAGTCAAGAGAAAAACAACATTAACATTTGTTTAATATTAAATGTTAAAATTTTATTAAAACTAATATGTTGTTTTGCAGATAGTTAAGCGGTGATGACTAAGGGTTTTGCGAAATGATGATAAACTATGTTGGAAAACATATAAAATTATTTGGCTGAGAGGGCAAAAACGGCCACCTTTGTCACACAAACCTAAAACAATCTTTTTTACCTTAGAAATTGTACCTATTGGAAACCAATAAAAAGGCGCTTTGTGAGAAGCGCCTTTTTATTTTGACAGGAATATGTATCTTTGTATTAAACCTGACACTGACCATGGATAAATGTTTTTTTACTTTTCTGGGCGCGGTTTGTGCCGCGATGCCCGTGGACGCAGCATCGGAGCGTCCGAATATACTTGTGATCATGTGCGATGACATGGGCTATGGAGATCTTGGATGCTACGGCCAGCCATATATCGACACGCCGTGTATAGACTCGCTGGCGCGCCAAGGCATGAGATTTACTCAGGCGTATGCCGGAAGTCCGGTAAGCGCGCCGTCCAGAGCGTCGTTTATGACCGGCCAGCATTCCGGCCATTGTGAGGTTCGCGGAAATAAGGAATATTGGCGTGATGTGCCGGAGGTGCAATATGGAGTGAACAGAGAATACTCAATAGTGGGACAGCATCCGTATGATCCGGGGCATGTGATACTGCCGGAGATAATGAAGGATAATGGCTATAATATTGGTATGTTCGGAAAGTGGGCCGGAGGCTATGAGGGCTCGGTATCGACTCCCGACAAACGTGGTGTGGATGAGTTTTTCGGTTATATATGCCAGTATCAGGCACATCTGTATTATCCTAACTTTTTGAACCGCTTCAGCCGCAGTGCCGGCGACACCTCTGTGGTACGTGTGTTGATGGAAGATAATATACGGTATCCGATGTTCGGTCCGGATTATCGTAAACGCACCCAGTATTCGGCCGATATCATACATCGTCATGCCATGGAGTGGATCGGCAGTCAGTCTTCCGATAAGCCGTTTTTCGGAGTACTGACATATACGCTTCCTCATGCGGAGCTTGTGCAGCCTGAGGATTCGTTGCTGTCAAAATATGAAAAACGCTTTTTTGTCGACAAGACATGGGGCGGTCAGGAGGGGGCGCGCTACAATGCCACCGAACACACCCATGCGCAGTTTGCCGCAATGATAAACCGTCTCGACTCTTATGTAGGCGACGTTATGGGAAAACTTGATGAAATGGGCTTGGCCGACAATACGATCGTGATCTTTACAAGCGACAATGGCCCTCATGAGGAGGGCGGTGCTGATCCTGAATTTTTCGGGCGTGACGGTAAACTGCGAGGGCTTAAACGCCAGTGTCATGAAGGGGGGATACGTGTTCCGTTCATAGTGCGCTGGCCCGGAGTCGTGGCTCCCGGCAGTGAATCGGATCATCAGTGCGCGTTCTATGATGTAATGCCTACATTATGCGAGATCATAGGCGTGAAGGACTATAAATCGCGTTATGGCCGTAGGGATGGAAAACCTGAGTATTTCGACGGGTTGTCGTTTGTTCCGGAGCTGTCCGGAAATGCTCAGCCGCGCCATGACTTCCTGTACTGGGAATTTGACGAGACGGATCAGATGGCTTTGCGAATGGGCGATATGAAACTGATTGTGAAGGGTGGGGTTCCGTATCTTTATGATTTGTCCTCCGACATTCATGAGGATCATGATATAGCGTCGCAACATCCGGATCTCGTTCGCAGAATGGTAGATATTTTGCTCCGCGAGCATACCCAAAGTCCGTATTTCAATGTGACCCTTCCGGCGGAATGATCTGAACATTCTGTGCCGTAGACTATTTGAGGGTATATCCGAAACTGAGGTAAGGACAGCATAGCAACGGCATAGATATTACGCCGTCGTATCTGGTGAAACTGAACATAGGGCTGATTCCTATCCTGAACTGGAATCCGCTCGGGCGTTGGTATCTATATCCGATGTTGAAGTAGCAATAGTGGTAGAATCTGTTTTCTATCTGCTTTTCGTTGTCTTTTGAAAGATAAATTCCGCCATTGGACATTATGATGTTGTATTTGTACCAGCTGTGGTGGTACATGCCCAGGTTCACACCAAAGCCGGCTTCAAATTTGCTTTTCTTTTTGCCGAATATGCCATTGAATTCGATAGGGATACCGGCCATGTGTACATGTTCTTCGGCATCCAGTATGCCTATGCTTGTTCCGTATGCGTATCCCAGGCCTATGCGGTAGCCCCATTTCGATCCCGGCTTCAGTCGGGAATCATAGCTGATGCCTGCCATGTTTGAAGGCCCCATAAACTCTACATATATGTTGCGGTATTGCGGCAGCTTTATCGTTTCATCGGCTGCCGCTGTATATGCCGGATCGGTATTCTCTGTGCCTGAAGCAGCTATTGTGACAATGATACAGTAAAGAACTGATAGTATAAAGCGCGATCTCATTTCTGTTTGTAATTATGCAGGTGCAAATTAATTGTTTTCTTCGGTGGCAATGCAAATGTTGTGACAGTATTGTCATATTGGATGACTTTTGTCCGCAATTATTCGCGTATGAAAAATAGGTGAAAATAAATTGCAAAATTGTTGCGTGATTAAAAAAAATGGCATACCTTTGCAGTCGCAAACGCCAAGAAGCGCACGGCGCCAATGGCTCGCTAGCTCAACTGAATAGAGCATCTGACTACGGATCAGAAGGTTACAG
>CAOKFI010000016.1 GCA_948467675.1 uncultured Porphyromonadaceae bacterium | reverse complement strand
TGCTATCAATATAACGCATTGATAATCAATTAATTACTTGCCGATGCAGAAGCGGGAGAAGATGGTGGCGAGGATATCGTCGGAGGTTATGGTGCCGGTTATTGTGGCGAGGTGGTGAAGGGTTTCCCGAATGTCTTGCGCTATCAGATCGGCGGAGATCATGTCTTTAAGGGCTGCGAGTGCTCTGGCACTTGACGCTTCGGCAGATGCCAGTGCGGCATAATGTCGCACGTTTGTGACCATAACGGCATCTTCATCAAGGGCATTAACTCCCGATGCGTCGACCAGAATCTGTTTCAATTCCGGAAGTCCGCTGCCGGTATGAGCGGAAATGTTCTTCACTATAGCGCTCTCCGGCAGAATTGAAGCCAACCGGTCTCGCAATACATCAATACGTACAGCTGGCACTATGTCTGATTTATTGATCAATACAATAATGCGGGTATCGCTATTACCGCAATAGCCGCAGATTTCTGTCCACCGCTGTGATAATGATGCTTCATCTGCAGAAGCATCAATCACCCATAATACAATCCTGGCACTGTTTATTTTATTACGGGCAAGTTCGATGCCAAGAGTTTCAATCGGATCGTCCGTTTCACGCAATCCGGCTGTATCGGTGATACGAAACAGGACTCCGCCTATCTCGACAGTATCTTCAATAGCATCACGTGTTGTCCCGTGAATGTCGCTTACTATAGCCCGCTGTTCCTGCAACAAGGTATTAAGCAGTGTGGATTTTCCGGCATTGGTCTCTCCTGCTATGGTTACAGGGACACCGTCCTTAATTGCTTGTCCTGTAGCAAATGAAGCAGCCAGTCCGGCCACGACATCATGTACCTCTCCAGCCAGGTCCACAAGGCGCTCACGCGATGCGAATTCGACTTCTTCTTCCGAAAAATCGAGTTCCAATTCCAGCAACGAGGCCAGATCCAGCAATCTGTCGTGAAGATTTCCAAGCCGCTTCGAAAGGTCTCCCCGGATCTGCGCCATAGCCACACGGTGTGAGGCTTTCGATGATGATGCGATAACATCGGCGACAGCTTCCGCCTCGGCCAGATCCATCTTGCCAGAGGCAAATGCACGTCGAGTAAACTCTCCGGGTTCTGCAATCCGGCATCCGCTACGTACCAAAAGATTAAGCAGTTCACGTTGTATCCACCGCGATCCATGGACTGACAATTCTACCACATCTTCACCGGTAAACGAACGAGGCGCTCTAAACACAACGGCCACAGCCTGATCCAGATCCGAACCGTCGGCAGGATCATACAGGACACCAAAGTGTGCGGTATGAGACTTCACATCGGCAAGGCTCTTGCCACGCCAGACGGAATCAGTTATATAGACCGCTCTCGGCCCACTCACGCGTATAACGGCGATCCCCCCTACTCCTGACGGAGTCGACACCGCGCATATAGTATCTTCCGATATCATCTGATTGTACTCCAATAGTTGAATTTACACTGGCTCTCGACAACATCTTCAATATCGTCAGGGAGCGATGAAAAGAAATCATGTCCGGTCAAAGCCTCTACCTCGTCAATCGACACGGCACAAGCCTGCATACCGCCAGGAACCGCCCCGTTTGGCATTACAAAACCAATACCTCGTGGCGGATCCGCATATGGAGAGAGTATGACTTTGAAGAATCGTTGCGGGACAGCTACCCTACCCGCCCCAATATATTCTACCGGAACGGCAGTCAATACCGGGCCGCACACTATCACGACAGCACTGTCGGCCTGCGCCCATATACGGCACTTTTCTTCAAGTCTTTTCCATGATCCGGAATTCAGGCTCTTTGCCTGCGGACATATATTCGTCAGCAAGAACGATTCCCGCATAGTTTCCGGATCCCATTTCATATCTCCTGCCGGAGCCATGTGTCCCCGGTCATAACCCGATCCGCGATAGTCTGACAGAGAAGCGCATCCGTCCACGCATGGATCCGGAGCAAATGCATTTGAGCGTGGCTCAACGCCCGTAGCCTCGTCGCGGGTCAATTCCCACGAAACCCAATTAGGAATATGCATATCGGCATTGAACGACACGATCATGCCTTTATACTCAATCAATTGCTCTGTAAGATCCGAATTCGTCACCACACGCTCCAGACTGTCGATTCGGGACAATTGCCTCAATTCAGCAGCTACAGCATGATGTTCCATGATATAGGCGACAGCCACACAGATAACAACGAAGGCCGGTATCACCCATACCGGACGCCTTGAACGGCGATTGCGTCTACGTCTCCGTGCCATAAGTCTATTCGGTTTCAACAGAATCAGTCCATCGATTATAAACGACTTTATCCGGATCCCATTTGTCTTTAGGCTCCGGATCAACAGCCGGATATCCAACGGGAACCAATGCAAGCGGAACAATATTTTCCGGCAAACGAAGCACACGGCGCACACCAAGCACGCGTTCTGATGACGGATAAACACCAGTCCATACCGCACCGAGATCAAGCGCATGAGCCGCCAACAAAAGATTTTCAGTAGCCGCATAAACATCCTCCACCCAGAACTCACGCGCCTCACCTTCAAGCGCACGCTCCATATCGCCACAAGTCACTATGGCCATAGAAGCCTGACCCAACATCCGCGCATTGGGACACACCGCCATAAGACTGTCAAGTACAGAGCGGTCATCGATCACGACGAAAGTCCAAGGCTGACGATTGACTGCTGTCGGAGCTGCCATTGCCGCTTTAAGCAAAATCTCGACCGTATCGGCCGGAACTGTCCGTCCCGGCTGATACTGACGTATGCTTGTGCGGGTCATTATATTGTCCAAAACCGGATTCACTTGTTGCACAGTGCTTCCCCCGCCACAGTCGCCACAACTACAACCGGCTATAATACCTACACTTAAAGCACAGACAGCACCAAGCATCGCAGATCTTAATCTCACCATATATATGTCTGAATAATTTGAATGTTTCTACACAAAATTAGTTCATAAATCCCACACATCCAAATCCTCCTTTTACGGCACGCCTACATAGGCTTTTGGCTTATATGTGAAGTTTTAGTAACTTTGCAGCCGATAATATTTTTACCTACAGACACAACTTTTACGAAACCGACCATGAATGTAGTCGACCGCTTCCTGCAATATGTAAAGTTCGACACCCAGAGTGACGAACTTACCAACATGACACCATCCACACCAGGCCAGATGATTTTCGCACAGGCTCTTGAAAAAGAACTGCACAATCTCGGACTAACCGACATCACGCTCGACGACAACGGTTACCTTATGGCTACCCTTCCGGGCAATACCGGTCACAAGGTACCTACTATCGGTTTCATAGCCCATCTCGATACCTCTCCTGATCTGTCAGGCCATCATGTAAATCCACGTATCGTGGAGAACTACGACGGATCCGCAATCACACTCAATCCTGAACAGAATGTGATATTGTCGCCTGAAGAGTTTCCAGAGTTGCTGCACTATGTAGGCCAGTCTCTGATAGTAACCGACGGAACCACACTGCTCGGAGCTGACGACAAAGCCGGTATAGCAGAGATCGTAACAGCCATGGCCTACCTGATCAAACATCCAGAGATCAAACACGGCGACATACGGATCTGCTTCAACCCGGACGAAGAAATAGGCGCAGGCGCCCATAAATTCGATGTAGAGCGTTTCGGAGCCGACTGGGCCTACACGATGGACGGCGGCGAAATCGGAGAACTCGAATACGAGAATTTCAACGCTGCGGTAGCGAAAGTCACAGTCAAAGGCCGTAACGTACATCCCGGCTATGCCAAACACAAAATGATCAATTCAATGCGCATAGCCAATCAGTTCGTGATCATGCTTCCCCGCTGGGAGACACCGGAACACACCGAGGGCTACGAAGGCTTCTACCATCTGATATCGTTCGAGGGAAGTGTAGAGCAATCGGTTCTCACCTATATAATCCGTGATCATGACCGCGACCGCTTCGAACGCCGCAAAAAAGAGCTTGAGCACCTTACCCGCAAAATAAACAACGAATTCCCGGACTGCGCATCGATCGAGATAAAGGATCAGTATTACAACATGCGCGAAAAGATAGAACCGGTGAGCCATATCGTCGAAATAGCCGAACAGGCCATGCGCAATGCCGGCGTGACACCCAAGGTAGTGCCTATTCGCGGAGGGACTGACGGTGCACAGCTTTCATTCAAAGGACTCCCCTGCCCCAATATATTCGCCGGAGGCCTTAACTTCCACGGACGATATGAATTCGTACCTATACCATCAATGGAAAAGGCGGTGGAGGTTATCGTCGAGATAGCCCGCATGGTCGGAGAGAAGTGATCCGTACAAATATATATTTTGTCATTGTCATATCCAGACAAGCCAACACTGATAGTAGTAACTGGGCCTACAGGCTCCGGCAAGACAGATCTGTCCATACAACTCGCACAGATCTTAGGCTGTGAGATCCTGTCGGCGGATTCACGTCAGATATACCGCGGTCTACCTATCGGCACAGCCGCGCCTACACCGGCACAACTCGCGTCCGTACCGCATCATTTCGTCGGGACACTTAACCTCGACCAATATTACAGCGCAGCACAATACGAATCGGATGTCATGGCGCTGTTGCCCGATTTATGGTCCAGCAACCGTTATGCCATAATGTGCGGAGGATCGATGATGTATATCGATGCCGTATGCAACGGAATAGACGAACTTCCGACCATAAGGCCTGACATACGCGCACACGCATTGAGACTATATGAGAACGGTGGGCTCGAACTTCTGCACAGTACACTGAAGGATCTGGATCCTAAATATCTGGCCAAAGCCGATCCATCGAACCACCGCCGCCTGATACATGCCATAGAGATCACACTCCAGGCCGGCGTACCGTATTCGTCACTCCGTACAGGAGAACGCAAACCACGTCAGTTCAGGACAATAAAATTAGCCATCAATCCACCGCGGACTACCCTTTTCGACCGTATCAACCGGCGTGTAGACAAAATGATGGAATCAGGATTGCTCGATGAAGCCAGAAACGTATATCACTTACGGCATCTGAATGCGCTCAATACAGTCGGATATAAAGAACTATTCGCTTATTTCGACGGTATTATGGATCTGCATACAGCTGTAGCCCGTATCGGGAAAAACACCCGCGTATACGCAAAAAAACAGCTTACGTGGATGCAACGGGACACGGCGATCCATTATCTGCCAGAAGACAGCAGACTGGATACAGCGTTGAAAATCATACACGAGGAAAGCGTATTTTAGATATATTATAGAACCTGTGCAAAATTGCCGCCCACACCTGACACTACATTTGCACCATAACAAATGTAACACTCAGGTATCATGGCAACAATCAATCCTTCCGACATCATTTACGCAACGGTCGTACGTCATGGCGCAACGCTTCTTTCACTACGCCTGAGCGGCCTTACATCCATATCACAGATACTTGTACGCATACGCAATCATGTGACTGAAGCTGCCGGTCTCGTAACTCTCAAGTTGCGAAACGGATCACAGGGATGGATGTATCAGCAACCGATCATTCTCCCGGGAATATCCCGCTAACATAATCGCGACAAGTCCAAGAAAGCCTGATCCGTGCGGCGGCACGGGCCCTTTGCGCGCTGCATAGGGGATGTGTCCGGTCACCGCTGCCGGTATGTACGCGTCCATACCGTGCGCTGACGCTCGGGGCACAACCCTGCAGGCACTTCTGCCGCCGCTTGCGGATCTGCCTTCCGGATTTCCCGTGGGCGCGACATCCGTGTCGGTCGCCGCTTTCGCTGGATGGTGCCGGTATCTACACCCTCGGTGGAGCTATCGCCGGTGCGCGTTTGCGGACGGTACCACTTTCCGTTTGCGCGCGGTGGCCTCTTTTCCTCACGATACCGGCATCAGCCGCAGATTGCGGTATGGTCTGACGGGCGTCGTCCCATGATCGGGGATCCGATGCAAAGTTACGGTGCAGAAAAGAGGATGGACTGCGATTTTTCCGAAACGCAGATGTTAAAATATATAAATACATTTACAGCACTACGGATTGCTCCCTCGCCTTTGGTGATGCAATTTGGATATAAGGGAATTTTTTAGTACTTTTGCGTAATTGATTACGCAAATATTTACCGATATGATATTTTTTGAGAAATCAGGAATGATGGCAATGGGCAGCCGTCTTCGATGGCTTGCAGATATTGTCACTCGTGATGCTACTGAAATATATAGAATGTATGGTGTAGACATCAAACCCAAATGGTTTCCGGTATTATATATGCTGTTTTATGGTTCGGATCGTTCCGTTACCGGCATCGCCAAGGCTATCGGGCAGACACACCCGTCGGTAAGCAACATTGTAAAAGAGCTAAAAACTGCCGGATTTGTAACCGACGGCAAATCCGATGAGGACCGCAGAGCAACAATAGTAGCTCTGACAGACAAAGGGAAAGCTTTGAAGTCCATGCTTCACTGTGCGTGCAGAGATGTAGAACGCGTAGTGCAATCAATCGAATCCCTGTCGTCAGACAAATTATGGCGTGCCATCGACAACTGGGAATATGCATTGTCGGAAAAATCCCTGTTAAAACGTGTGGCGGAAGAAAAAGCGCAACACGAAAGAAATGCTGTCGAGATAAAGGACTATAGCCCGGAGTATCTAATGACGTTCAAACGTCTTAACATAATGTGGATAAACAGCCACTGGTCGCTTGAGCCGCATGACTTAGAGGTACTGAATGATCCAGAGACCTCCATATTATCAAAAGGCGGACACATCTTCGTGGCGCTTGTCAACGGTGAGCCTATGGGAGTCGTCGCACTCTGCCGAATGGATGGACCCGAATATGATTTCGAACTTGCCAAACTCGCTGTAGATCCGGCATCGCGAGGTACAGGCATAGGCGAGAAATTATGCCGTACGGCTCTTGATCGAGCCAGGCAACTGGGAGCGAAGAAAATATTTCTCGAAAGCAACACGATCCTGACACCAGCCATCAGTCTCTATAGCAAACTCGGATTTACCGAACTGAAAGAGTACCACCCAGCCTACGAGCGCGGCAACATACAGATGGAATTAACACTTGAATAAGGATGCACTGTGGCGCACCCCTGCAAGAGGCCGTATGCAATCCTGCAACATGACAAAGCTATCACACTCCGAACAATTCCATGAGAAAGTTCAGTTTTATTATCGTATCTTTGCAGCAGAATTAAAGACCTGTTGCCGACAAGGCTTTTACCGGTTTCCATATCGCCTAAATAAGTTTTTAAGAACTGAATGTCACAAATCATAAATGGGGCACGCCTGGTTCCGTGTCTGGCTCTTGTATGTCATATCTTCACCAGTGTGAAACTGTCGGCTCAGGAACCGGAACACTCCATTATCGCCGACACTCTGCATGAGGTCACCGTCACGGGCCAGTCGGCCAGACAACGCATAAGCAATGTCAGACTCGGAGCCGAAAACATAGAATTATCCAGATTGGCGCAAGTTCCGATGCTTTTCGGGGAAAATGATCTTATAAAGTCAATCACACTGATGGCCGGCGTACATAGCGAGGGAGACGGCGCAGGAGGCTTCGAGGTCCGCGGAGGCACTGCATCGCAGAACCTTATCATGCTCGACGGAATCACGTTATATAACCCGTCGCATGTAATGGGAATTTTCTCCACATTCAATGACAATGCCTTATCACGTGCTGTTCTGTACAAAGGTCCTATTCCTGCATTCTATGGCGGCGCATCATCCTCAACTCTGGATACATCACTGTCAGCCGGTGATATGGAAAGCTATCACGGCTCGGCAACAATCGGCATACTGGCCGCCAAAATCAAAGCAGAAGGGCCGATAGTCAAGGATAAACTATCTTTTGCGGTGACAGCTCGCCGATCATATCTGGACATGTTCCTGCAGATGATACCCCAATACCGTAACACTGTGATGAACTTCTATGATGTCACGGCCAAACTGAGATACATACCTCGCGCAGGCGACATGATCGACGTCTCTTTCATGATCAGCCAAGACAACATGGCAATTCAGAATGTCATGGGCATGTACTGGGGTAATACAGGCGCATCTGTCAACTGGCATACCCGCAGAGGTGATCATTGGCGTTTTTCAACCACTGCAGCCTTCACGCACTATTCACCCAAGATGGTTATGTCAATGATGCGTACCGACCAAATGCTCCGGGAATATATCCATGACTACTCGATCAATGAACGCGCCATGTTTACAGTCGACGACCACCATTCCGTAGAGTTAGGGATACGATCCCAGCTATTGCGTGTAAAATCGGCAGAATTCGAGATCAACGGACACAGGCAAACGGATATAAGATCAGGATGGCAAAATGCCTTATGGATCAATTACAACGGATCATTCAGCGACCGTATTTCGGCAGAGGCAGGCATACGGGTCAGCCTGTTTTCGGCCATGACCGGAAACAGGTTTCATGAGTTTGACGCTCCCGACGAACAGACTCCGGCATACAACAAGCATACATATTGTGATCCGGAACCGCGTATAAGCCTGAAATACACCATCGACAACACCAACAATATAAAGGCCGGAATCAGTACAACAACCCAGAACCTTCATGCAGTAAGAGCCAATACAACCAGCTTTCCATTTGACCGCTATGCAATAAGTTCAGACATAGTCAGACCAGAACAATCCACCCAATACGGCCTCGGATATACGGGAGCCACCGATAATGAGGATTACGACTGGAGTGCCGAAATCTATTACAAGGACATGCGAAACGTCTATGACTATCGCGACGGATACGGTATGTTCTCCGGTACAAATATAGAGAATCTGATTCTTGGCGGTAAAGGCAGGAGTTATGGCGTAGAACTGATGTTGCGTAAAAATACAGGACGGCTTACCGGCTGGATATCCTATACAGTATCCCGCACCCAGACTAAAATCGACGGAATAAACAACGGATGCTGGTATAATGCCAACAACGACCGCCGGCACGATCTTTCGGTTACCTCAATATTCATGCTGACAAACAGATGGAACATCTCCGGCATCTGGACATATTCATCAGGTCAACCGCTTACGGCACCAGATGTCAAATATGAACTTAACGGCACCACCTGCTATTACTATTCCCAACGTAACGGATACAAGACACCTCCGACCCATCGTCTGGACATATCGGCCAACTATACGAACAGAGGAAAGAGATTCACGTACCAATGGTCTGTAGGGGTATATAACCTGTATTGCCGCTACAATCCATATGTGATATATTTCGAGGACGACAATACCAAGCCTTCCGGAACAAGAGCTGTCCAGCAATCATTGTTCGGCCTTATCCCCACGGTATCGTATACTATCAAATTCTGAATATGAAGATACGCCATATCCATATCCCGATCATCGCATCAGCACTGACAATATGCAGTGCCTGTGAAAAGGAACTTGATTTCAGGTATCACGACATACCTGCCATAACAGTAATCGAAGGCGCCATTACAGCCGCAGGATCAGATGTGACGATCACCCAGACGACCCCGATGGATGAGCCGATGAACCGGACTCATATTACCGACGCATCGGTAACACTCACGAATCTCGACACTGAAGATACGTCGATTCTGCTCCCTGATGACCGCGGGAATTTCGTTTCTGTCAATCCAGGTATTCCAGGAGACAGGTATCGGCTTACGGTAACACATGACGGACACACTTACTCATCAATCTCGACCATGACTCCGGCAGTAGATATACAAAGTCTGGAATTCAGCTGGATAGATATGCCATACGACCAGGTTGCCATTCTCCAGATAGCATTTGCCGATAACAATCCCGATATAGAAGGCGATTGCTACTGGATCCGTTTATACCGCAACGGTGCAGCATATATGTGGAAAGAGATAAAGGACAATCTCTCGATCGACGGAATCATTTATGAAGTTATTATGACATCGCGCCGTGATACCGAAGAAGAGGATGACCGGACGGTTCTGACCGACGGCGATGTGATAACCGTGACCGTCACACAGATCTCACCGGATATGCATGACTATCTTGCCGCTACATCATCGGACAGCAACGGTCCGTCTATGTTTACCGGCGATTTCTGCCTGGGCTATTTCATTGCCGGAGAGATATCGGAGGCTTCAATTGAATTCCATCCTGCCGACATCGCCGGAAACAAGTAGCCGGACACGGCTCCGGTCAAGGCCTATGGAGACCGTATACGATATTCGACGCACCGGCGTAGCGCTCAAACAGGTTCCTGAATGTGTCCATGATCCAGTCGCTGTCAAGCGCAGGATCAAACAGGTGGACAGTAACCAATATCCGACAGGTATCAAGTCCTATTTTAGTCCGTTCATTATCGCTTGTCGGAGTACCGATACCCCCTGCCCCATCACGAAACACAGGCAATCCGGTGATATTCAGTTCTCCACGGCCGATCCCTTCGTATGGTTCGCCTTCATATCCCACACCAAGCGATATCGTATCACCTACAATCTTATCGGCGTCAAAACATCCGACAGAACAACCTGTTATCAGCGATAACTGATTGCCGGCATCGACCAGCGCATTGACATTGTACAGACCGAGACCGCGTACTATCCGGCGCATCATCTGCTCCTGCGAAGGACGGTAACGGTTCGGATCCTTACCACAAGCCTTATAAGCGGCACGGGTAGCCGCTATAGCCGGAATCCTGTTTATATCCCCGATACTGTACCGGCCGGCAAGATCGGCTACAAGCCGGTTCATATCTTCAGTCTGAACAGCCGATGTCGGAGTATTTACAACATCAGCCTCTATTATCAACGCCCGATAGTCACTGACACAATCGGAAAAAGCCTTATCAAACCGCAAATTCATAGTAACACAATTTCCGTACGCCCCATCAAGCAAGACAAGAATCGAACAAGGCGGTAATCGCCCCGATATCCATCTTCTGCCCTATCACAACAAGTTTTATCATACGGTCGCCATATTCCGGATCCCAGTCTTTGGCTATATTCGGATCTTCCGACATCATACGCTCCAGATCTTCAGCAGGCGCAGTAGCGAACCAGGCTCCCGCTTCCATTATCTGCTTCTGAACACCAGCCTGCTCGAACAGGTAGCTCATATCACGGTTCTCTTTGAAATAACATATACCTTTTGTACGTATCACTGACGACGGCCATCTGGAGGCACACATGTAATCGAATTTGTTCAGATCGAACGGGCGCCTGTTGAAATATACGAATGTTCCGATACCGTATTCTCCGGCCTCTCCCTCATCATGGCCATGATGGTGATGATGATGGCAATGATCATCATGACAGTGATGATGGTGATGCTCTTCATGACTACCGTCCTCATCATGATGCTCAAGCACACGCACCCATGTAGCCGATGTGGCCACACGGCCATATTCGAACATTTCCGTATTCAAAATCTTGTCAAGATCTATATCTCCGTAATCCGCTTCTATGATTTCGGCATCAGGCTGAAGCGCACGTATTATTTCACGTATACGATCGACTTCACGGCGTTCGACTTCCGAGACTTTATTAAGCACCACTATATTACAGAACTCGATCTGCTGTATGATCAGGTTCTCGATATCGTCTTCTTCAATGTCTTTCCGTCCGAGCCTGTCACCGCATGCAAACTCACTTTTCAGCCGCAATGCATCCACAACAGTCACGATACTGTCCAACCGGGGAATTTCCATCGACTTATCATCAGCCATAGACGGTATGGAACATATAGTGCGCGCTATAGGCTCCGGTTCGCATATTCCACTCGCCTCTATCACAATATAATCGAACTGATGCTGGCTTACTAAGTCGGTCAGCTGTCTGACAAGATCCATCTTGAGAGTGCAGCATATACATCCGTTCTGAAGTGCGACAAGGCTATCGTCCTGCTGACTGACAACCCCTCCTTTTGCGATCAGATCAGCATCGATATTGACTTCACCTATATCGTTGACAATCACTGCGAATCTGATTCCACGCTTATTATTCAATATACGGTTGACAAGTGTTGTCTTTCCGCTTCCGAGATAGCCCGTCAGCAAAAGCACGGGCACAGATTGTCTTTCCATGTTGGTCAATTTGATTTGTACTGCAAATTTACTAAAATCATTTTCAGACAAAACATAATCCTGCATCCAGTTTACCGCCGGTTCTGACGATAAGCCGCAACCCGCAATGCCTGTCTGACAATATGCTCTCTCAGAAGCCGGCATTGTTCCCCGTCAGCCGAAAGTACTGTATGACTTCCAGTGCCGCCGTCGTCGAAACAGGTAAACCCGCTGTCGTCGACGCTAACCGTTCCGGGACGGCTTTCACTAAACAATTCAGGATGCGTCAGATACACAACCGACAACAGATCCCATGCAGGACGGTCGTATGGCATTTCAGAGTATACCTTATACCCCTCAGCGACCGGATTCAGTTCCGCACTGCACCATCCGTCTATCACCGACGACGGATACAATACCGAGACTCCTATCTCAAACGGATTCTGCACAATCGCTGTCGGCCATTCCTCAAAGACTTTTCTCATGGCTGCGATATCCTTTACCACATTGAATTCCGCGATCTTATGCTCACCGTAACTGCCAGCCATTACAGACAGGAATTTTACCTTCCTGGCGACGAGATCACGACCGGCAAAGGCCGAATATGAATCGGGCTCAGAATCAAGCAATTTCGCAAGTTCAGTCGCAAAGCCCAATGATACGAAAACCACAGAACTGTCAGGCTGCACTGCCAACAGCCTACGATACATGGTCACCGAATCTTCATAGCGGTCAGGCCCTTTTGATCTTGGAAACAAATGAGTGCCGTCATCATCTTTCATCTGTGTGACAAAAGCTGTATAATCGACCCCATCGGCACTGGCTATTGGCGTAGTAGATTTTCCGACCGGAATGTCCGGATAACCATACCATGTATTAAGGATATCGATATAATCCGATGCCGTATCCGTCAGTTTATGGTTGCCTATGCCCAGAATCCGGATTTTGCCATCGTCCATAGCTTTATACAGCAGGTCGAGCGCCAAAGCGTCATCTATGTCATTGCCCATATCAGTCTCCACAAGCACCGGCAAAGTGTCTGCGGCCGACACGAACGGCACACACCACAGGCATAAAGCCATGATACCAGACCGAACAGATCCTAACATATCACTATATTTATAGTTTGATTAATAGAATTCATACAGAGAGTCGACACAAGACGGTAGTGAGCAATCCGATTGCGCTAAGTTAACACAAATTTCCGTATATTTGCAGATTGCTGATCAATACTAACCATTATTTATATGAACATCTTCGCCTTATGGCGGCCTGCACTGATTGCCGGCGCCTTGTTTACCGGATGTGTGACCGACTCCGGCAATTCATCCATAATTCCTGCTACAGATACGGAATCCCCTCACAAATATACCAATCCGGCAGGTGACGAATTCCCGATCCTCGGCTGGTATTCGATCAGAGGCATGGAGAATCAGACACCTGAACGTTATAAAGAAATGCGGGAATGCGGCTTCAATCTTTCATTCCCGCTGGTCGACTCTTTATCTGAGGTACGAGCCGCTCTTGACGCAAGTATCGGAACCGGCATAAAAATCATCGCCACGTGCGCCGAACTGGAATCAGCGACAGACAGCACTATCGGGGTCATAGGCGGACATCCGCAACTGGCCGGCTATTTTTTCAAGGATGAGCCGAACTGCAACGCTTATCCGCAACTGGCCGAATTCGTCAACAGGATACGGAAAACAGACGATTCAAAACTGTTATATCTCAATCTGTTTCCGACGTATGCCGGACCGACGTTGCTTGGAACAGACGACTACCACGAATATGTAAGGCGTTTTATCGATGAGTTAGGTACCGGATTCGTATCATACGACCACTATTCGATTACAGCCGACTCACTGGGTAACACCAAACTGAATCCAGACTATTATCAGAATCTTGAAATTATCGCAGAGGAAGCCGCTTCGGCTGGCATCCCGTTCTGGGCATTCGCATTGTCTACCGCCCACTACAGTTTTCCGGCCGCCACACGGGAACATCTCCGGCTACAGATATTCAGCAACCTGGCATACGGAGCCCAAGGTGTGGAATATTTCACTTATTGGCAATTTCCGGGATTAGGAGACTCCAAAGATGTTCCGATCACCAATGCCGGCGAACGCGGCAGCTCCTGGTGGCATGTACGCGACCTGAACCGGGAAATACAAGCACTGTCATCCGTATTCCTTGGAGCCGAAGCGTTATGCGTGACTCACACCGGCGATTCAATCCCGATGGGTACAAGAAAACTGGAATCGCTACCGGATCCTATAATATCGCTGAATTCAACCGGTGGTGAAGGATTGCTCGTGTCGCATCTCCGCAATGGCGATAACGACTACCTTATGATTGTAAACCGCGATCTCCACAACAGTCAGCAAGTATCGGTCGAGACAAAAGACAATGTCTTGTTCATCGCCAACGACGGCGAAAGGTTGCCGGCATCAGCGGTGACTCCATCGACATGGCTGGCGCCGGGCGACTACATTCTGTACGGCTGGCATCAGAAATGACTTGCAGACCGACAAAAAAGTGACCCCGGCAACCACCCAACTTGGATTTGCCAGGGTCACTCGGTCATTGACCGATACAAAATCATAGGCTTAGATTAGAGTATATGCGGTATTGGTCAATTCAATTATTGAATACAAGCTGATCGTCCTTAACATCTATGATTATAGGACGTTCCTTGTCCACTTTCTGCGCCAGGATATCTTTCGACAACTGATTCAGAACCAGACGATGGATAGCACGTTTCACCGGACGTGCACCGAATTCAGGATCGTAGCCTTCCTCTGCCAGAAAATGAAGAGCTTTCGGAGTCACTTCAAGAGCTATACCATTTACGGCCAACATCTTCCGTATGGCATTGACCTGCAATCCCACGATTTCCTCAATCTCCCGTTCATTAAGCGGAGTGAACATTATTATCTCGTCTATACGGTTAAGGAATTCAGGGCGTATGGTCTGCTTCAGCATATCGAGCACCTGTTCTTTGGTCTGCTCTATTGTCTCGCCACGGTTTTCCGGCGTCATCTTCGAGAAATTCTCGCGAATCACATTGGAGCCCATGTTGGAGGTCATGATTATGATCGTATTCTTGAAATTGACAAGACGGCCTTTATTATCGGTCAGACGACCGTCGTCGAGCACCTGGAGCAATATATTGAACACATCGGGATGGGCCTTTTCGATCTCGTCGAACAATACGACCGAATAGGGTTTACGCCGCACAGCTTCTGTCAATTGTCCGCCTTCATCATATCCGACATATCCCGGAGGCGCTCCTACCAGACGACTGACAGCATGTTTCTCCTGATACTCACTCATATCGATACGGGTCATCATATTCTCATCGTCGAAAAGATATTCGGCCAATGCCTTGGCCAGTTCTGTCTTGCCGACGCCGGTGGTTCCGAGGAATATAAACGATCCGATCGGGCGCCTGGGATCGTTGAGACCTGCACGGCTGCGACGCACAGCATCCGCTATGGCACGGATGGCATCATCCTGTCCTATGACCCTGCCATGCAGTTCTTCTTCGAGATGCAGGAGTTTCTCCTTCTCGCTCTGAACCATTTTACGTACAGGTATTCCGGTCCAACGCGATACCACATCGGCTATATCCTCGGCATCGACCTCTTCCTTGATCAGAGCCTTCTCGCCCTGCATCATCTTCAGCTGTTCCTGAATCCGGATATTCTCCTGTTCCTTCTGCTGAACCTTCGAATAGCGGATCTCCGCCACTTTGGCATAATCGCCTTCACGTTCGGCCCGGTCGGCATCGAAATTCAGCTGCTCGATATCGATCTTGTTCTGCTGAATACGGTTGATCAGTTCTTTCTCGGCTTTCCATTTGGCCGTATAATCCTTCTCCTCCTCACGCAACTGTGCGAGCTCCTTCTCGATATCCTTGACCTTAGCCTTGTCGCCCTCTCGCTTTATAGCCTCACGCTCGATTTCTTTCTGAGCTATCATTCTTGTTATCTCATCGAGAGCCTGAGGCACGGAATCGATCTCAAGACGGAGTTTCGAAGCGGCCTCATCGACAAGATCTATCGCTTTGTCAGGAAGAAATCTGTCGGTGATGTATCTTACCGACAACTGCACAGCTGCGATAATCGCTTCGTCACGGATACGGACCTTATGATGATTCTCATAACGCTCCTTCAGTCCTCGAAGAATCGCGATAGCGCTCATCTCGTCGGGTTCGTTCACCATTACTTTCTGAAAACGACGCTCGAGGGCTTTATCCTTTTCGAAATATTTCTGATATTCGTCGAGAGTAGTAGCCCCGATACTGCGCAACTCGCCTCGAGCCAAAGCCGGTTTAAGTATATTGGCGGCATCCATAGCACCTTCTCCCTTGCCGGCTCCGACCAAAGTATGGATCTCATCTATAAACAGAATTATCTCGCCATCGCTCTGTGTGACTTCATTGACAATCGCTTTAAGACGCTCCTCGAACTCACCTTTATATTTGGCTCCTGCGACAAGGGCACCCATGTCAAGAGAAAATATCTGTTTTGAACGCAGATTCTCGGGGACATCGCCACGGACTATTCTCTGAGCCAAACCTTCAGCTATGGCGGTCTTACCTGTACCCGGCTCACCGATAAGCATGGGATTGTTTTTAGTACGTCGGCTAAGGATCTGCAACACACGGCGTATCTCATCATCACGGCCGATAACCGGATCGAGTTTGCCGGAACGTGCGCGTTCGTTGAGGTTTATGGCATACTTGCTCAAAGCATTGTAAGTGTCTTCAGCACTCTGATCGGTCGCTTTCTTCCCCTTTCGCAACTCTTCTATTGCAGACTGCAGTTCCTTTTCACTTAGTCCGGCATCCTTCAGTATCGACGATGCAGGACTATTGATCACAAATATGGCAAGGAGCAACGCCTCGAGAGTCACATACTCATCACCGTTCTTTTTTGCAATATCAAGTGCCTTCTGGAGCACATCGTTAGAGGTTCGGCTCAAGTATGGCTCACCACCCGAAACCTTGGGCTGACTGTCAATTTCCTTGTCGACCTGCTGTAGCAGCAGTGTCAGATTGGCACCCACTTTCTGGAAGATAAACTTCACCAGCGACTCACCTTCCGACATTACGCCCTTGAGCAGATGCACCGGTTCTATGACCTGACCTCCCGCTCCTCTGGTGATCTCAACCGCCTTTTGTATCGCTTCTTGCGATTTGATAGTGAAATTATTAAAATTCATAAGACGTGGTACAATTGATTTGATATTTTCTTTAATTACTTTAACAATCGATCTCCGTCAATGGTTGACTTGAAATTTAATTAAAATTGATACCTTTGTAAAAGCAAATTGTATGCCATATTCATTCCGATTCATGAAACACTTGATAACGACATTTGTAGTCCTGATATCCGCCGTAATGCCTGCTTTGGGCGAAGATACGTATTTTCCATATCCGCAAGCCCCGGATGAAATGCAAAATCTCACCCAAAGAAGCAACTATATAGTAGACCGGTTCTGGGAACGCTGCAATTTCTCAAACGCATTTCTATCACGCGACAAGATGAAGCAGGCGTTTACCGATTATATCAATATAATCCCCTATGCCACAACCGACACCGTAGAGATATCAATAGACAACCTGATCGGTAAAGTACGTAAACAGCCTAAAGATCTGCTCACACTCGCACAGATAGCACAGGAAACGATGTATGGTCCGGACGCCGAATTCTGGAGCGACGATCTGTACCTGCCGTTCGTGCGGGCAGTCGTAGCCAACAAAAAGATACCGAAAGCCGACAAAGCACCTTTCCGGAAGCAGCTCAAAGTACTTGAAAACTGCCAGACCGGAATTCCTGCACCCGGAATAGACCTGACACTGCGTGACGGTACCAAATTCAACACCGATTCACTGAAAGCTCCGCTCACAATACTATTTGTCAACTCGCCGGATTGTACCGACTGTATGATGGACAGGGTAAAACTGGCAGCCAATGTCAGCGCCATACGCCATATAGATGACGGCAAGCTCCAGATCGTCGTGATAGGCACAGTTCCCTATTCCACAGAATGGGCAGAATCCATGAGTGCGGTGCCACAGACATGGGTGGCAGGGACTAATCCCGACATCGATACGATACTCGACATACGTATCAAACCGGAGATATACATACTCGGATCAAACCATAAAATATTGGTCAAACATGCCACTATGGACAATATAATTCCCATGCTGGAGTCCATACCGTAAGAAACTAATGTTTTGCCTGATTAAATGATATGATATGAAGATAGCAGCCCTGATTTCGGGTGGCGTAGACAGTGCAGTGGCCGTCCACCGCATGCTTGAGCAAGGTCACGATCTGCACTTGTTCTACATACGCATAGGACTCGATACCGGCGAAGGCGACTGTTCCGCCGAGGAAGATATAGAAATGTGTTCGTATATAGCCGAACGCTATAAACTTCCGTTCGATGTGGTTTCACTCCACGAAGAATATTGGGACTCTGTGATGGAATATGCCCTGCGGACCGTCAAGGCCGGCTTGACGCCGAACCCCGACATCATGTGCAACAAAATGATCAAATTCGGATATTTTGAGCAACGCTGGGGACATGAGTTCGACAAAACAGCGACAGGCCATTATGCTACTACCGATACTATCGATGGTAAAATCTATCTCGCCACAGCAGTCGATCCTGTAAAAGACCAGACCGACTTCCTGGCTCAGATATCATACGACCAGTTGTCGCACCTGATGTTTCCTATCGGAGACCTGCCCAAGGCAGAGGTCAGGGAGATAGCCATAGCCACACAGATGCCGAATGCCTACCGCCGTGACAGCCAGGGCATCTGTTTTCTTGGCAAAATCAACTACAATGATTTCATAAAGCGTCATTTAGGAGAAAAGAAAGGTCCGATCATAGAACTCGAGACCGGACGTAAACTGGGTGAACACCGTGGCTTCTGGTTCCACACCATAGGACAGCGCAAAGGCCTCGGCCTCAGCGGCGGCCCCTGGTACGTGGTCAAGAAGTGTGTCCACGACAACGTCGTGTACGTATCGCAAGGATACAACACAGAAAAGCAATATGGCAAGACCCTGCATCTCGATGAGATGCACTTCATAAGCGGCAATCCGTGGCCTGAAAGATGCGATGCGATCGAAATAACATTCAAAAACCGTCATACTCCGGATTTTATTACTGCCCGTCTTACCCATCTGGGAGGTTCGGAATATGTAATTTCTTCTGATCAGAAAGTACAGGGAATAGCGCCCGGACAGTTTGCAGTAATCTATGACCGGAACCGCCACCTGTGTTATGGCAGCGGTGTAATCACCGGACAGAATGTGATGCTTTGAAATTTGCAACATGGAAGAACGCATACGATTAGAGGTTTTAGGTATCTCATACAGCCAGATCCAGTCAGGAGCATACGCCTTGATACTCGCCCAGACCGATGGGTCTATACGGATACCTATAGTGATCGGAGCGGCAGAAGCTCAATCAATAGCCATCAGGATGGAGGGGATCAAGCCCCCGAGACCATTGACCCACGATCTGTTCACGACTTTCGCCCACGCTTTCGGAGTCAAACTCCTTGAGGTATATATCTACCGGTTTGAGAATGGAATATTCTCATCCGAACTGACATTTTCCGACGGAGAACGCCAAATAGTGATCGACGCCCGCACAAGCGACGCCATAGCCATAGCCATGCGCACCGGATCACCGATCTACACTACGAGGGAGATTCTTGAAGAGACCGGATTCGTTATGGAGATACAGCCGGATCCCACCAACCGGATGCAGACTCAGGAAACCCTTACACCTCCAGATCCGGAACCGGAGAACCGCTCCATCGAAGAACTGGAGAAAATGCTGTCGAAGCTCATCGACCAGGAGAGATATGAAGAAGCGGCCAAAGTCAGCGAGATCCTGAAACGAAAAAAGAAAGAATCCTCAGACCGCGACACATGATACTATTGTATAAATATCAGTAAATATCATAAACATAAGCTAAAGCACCGGTCTAAAAGGCATTCCGTTTGTTAGACTGATGTAAACGAATCTCAAATAAAATCATTTAAATCATAATCGAATGAACAGAAAATTATCGTCTACAGTAATGGCCGCAGGCATCTTATTGCTGACCGGAGCGGCCGCATGCACGTCAACCAAGAACATTCCAGCCACAATATCTGATCTAACAGGCGAATGGGATATCGTCAAGATAGACGGTACCACCATCAATGTCCCTGCCGATCAGGAAAGTCCATATATCGCTTTCGATACTAAAAACGGACAGATCTCAGGCAATGCCTCATGCAACATGATCATGGGGTCTTTTGATCCAGAATCCGCACCCGGAACTATAGATCTTAGCAAAACAGGCACCACCAGAATGATGTGTCCCGACATGAAACTCGAAGACATGATTCTTGGAGCATTGTCGAAAGTCGATTCATACCGCATGGCGGCAGACGGAAATATCGAATTATGCCATAAAGATACGGTTCTGCTGCTATTGCAGAAACGCGAACCGTCGGTCTCTGCTGCTGAACTGAAAGGGGCATGGAATATTTCCGAAATAAACGGACTGAATCTAAAAAAAGATACAGACAACGACTACAAGATCACTTTCGATCCAACTGACAAAAGTTTCAGCTGCCAGACCGGATGCAACAATGTCAGCGGTTCATACGACAGCGAAATTACCGACATTTCATTCCATTCAATAGCCCGAACCGAAATGGCATGTCCCGACATGACTGTAGAAGATTCTGTATGCGCCGTGCTCCCGAGAATATCATCGTTCGGCATATTGGCCGGAGGCGGTGCCGGATTCTATGACAGCCAGCAGAATCTTATCCTATTGCTGGAACGATAACATAACAAATATTTACCATGCGGAATTGTCCGTCGCAGCTATCGTGTCGCAACCGATTTCCTTAAAATCAGACGACGCCCAATCGTCGCCGACACATGGCATAGATGATATCTGGCGTACAGCATGTAGCCTGTTATTGAAAAAACATACACTTGTAAACGGGTCATCATAAAGCCACGTATCGTAATCAAGGCCTAAAAACCAGAAGTGGATCTGGTTTTTAGGCTTTCCGAGAAGCATCCTCACGGAATCGGCCGACATACCGGAATGCAATACGGCGACACTGTCATCGGCCATTACGACTACCGTTACGGGATTCCGTTTACCGGCCGAAAGATCCGGAATCACGGATATAGCCCGTGCGGCAATCATAGCTATAGCCGCGATAATGACACCGGAAAGCACTCCTACAAGATATACGACAGGTTTAGACATGCCTCGTTAATATAATTTGTACAAATTTACAAAAAGTAAAGAATAAATCGCATCCGGTGCTCTACGATGCGATTTTATTTGTAACTTTGCCTGATATACGACACATTTATTATATTGCATATAGAACGGGCCTTAATACGATCAACATGAAAGGTATAAAAACACGATTAGCGCTATTGAGTTTCCTTGAATTTGCAGTCTGGGGAGCATATCTCATATCATTGGGCAATTATCTGTCGAGAATAGGTCTTGCCAAAGAAATCGGATGGTTCTATGCCGTACAAGGGATAGTATCGATAGTAATGCCCGGAGTCGTAGGTATCATCGCTGACCGATGGATTCAGGCTCAGAAGATGCTAAGCTTATGCCATCTGCTGGCCGGTATGTTCATGGGCGCCGCCGGTGCTTATTGCGCATTGGCCGACGGAGCGGTTGAATTCGGCCCGCTGTTCGCTTTATATACATGTTCGGTTGCATTCTTTATGCCGACGATAGGCCTTGCCAATTCTGTAGCATATTCAGCCCTGAACAATGCCGGTCTGGATACAGTAAAACATTTCCCGCCGATCCGTGTATTCGGAACCATAGGCTTCATCGTGTCGATGCTTTTTGTAAACTTTGCCAAGATGGGCGACATGCAGTTCCAGCAGAGTTATTATCAGTTGTTCACGTCCGGTATCCTGAGTCTGTTGCTTGCCATGTATGCATTGTCGATGCCGAAATGCCCTACAGCAGCACCAGGTGAAAAGAAGTCAATGGCAGAAGCACTGGGCCTCAAGGCCTTTACACTGTTCAAACAAAAGAAAATGGCAGTTTTCTTCCTGTTCAGCATGCTACTTGGCGTATCGCTCCAGATTACAAACAGCTATGGCAATACTTTTATATCGAGTTTCGGCACCTTAACGGAATATTCCGAAACCTGGGGTGCGAAAAATGCCAATGCCCTGATATCGCTGTCGCAGATAAGCGAAACACTCTGTATCCTTCTGATACCTTTCTGTCTGAAACGGTTCGGTATCAAAGGAGTGATGCTGATGTCCATGTTCGCATGGGTATTCCGTTTTGCATTTTTCGGGTTGGGGAATCCCGGTGCCGGTGTCGGTCTCTTTATCGCCTCAATGATCGTCTACGGAATAGCATTCGATTTTTTCAATGTGTCAGGATCGTTATATGTCGACAAACAGACCGATTCTTCACTTAGGAGCAGCGCGCAGGGACTGTTCATGATAATGACTAACGGTATCGGTGCGACGGTAGGCACGCTATCGGCACAAGCAGTTGTCAACCATTTCGTATTTACCCGTCCCGAGGGTGCGGAACAGATAGCAGGATGGGAGACCTCATGGTTCATATTCGCCGCCTATGCCTTGGCTGTGGCGATATTGTTCTGGATTATATTCCGCGACGACCACAAAGATACCGTATCTGAGTCAAGCATTCGTCACGACCTATTCGACGAAGCTCCCGATGGGCTGGTTTCCGGTAACGATGCATAACAAAATAACATCTCATACAGAATGATACAGTTTTTCGCACCTGACATATTACTGGATCGTATTCTTCCTGCAAGCGACTCGCAGCATTGCATCCGGGTTCTGCGCATGCGTCAGGGCGACTTCATAGAGGTCATCGACGGACGTGGCAACAAATATTCATGCCAGATAACAGAAGCCAATCCTCATAAGACCAGGGTCGAGATCATCTCCACCGCACAGGTAAAACCGGCGTGGGATTATTCTGTTACCGTGGCAGTAGCGCCTACAAAGAATATGGATCGTATGGAATGGCTCGTCGAAAAACTGACCGAGATCGGAGTAAACCGTATCGTTCCCCTGCTCTGCCGTCATTCCGAACGCAAGGAGATAAAGACCGAACGACTTGAACGTATTGCCGTATCGGCCATGAAGCAGTCGCTAAAAGCATCTCTGCCTGTAATAGAAGACATGACACCTGTGCAGAGTGTGATATCGGCATCGTCGACGGGACAGAAATTCATCGCATACTGCGACCGGACAATCCCCCGACGACTTCTATCAAAAGAAATAACACCGGGATCAGACATAACTGTCTTGATCGGTCCAGAGGGTGATTTCGCCCCACCGGAGATACACAGTGCACTTGATGCAGGATTCATTCCTGTAAGCCTCGGCGACAACCGGTTGCGGACGGAAACTGCCGCACTTGTGGCATGCGATACAATACACATTATAAATCAGCTCAACAGCTAAACCAATACTTATCGCTCTGAAACAAATGATTACCGACTACTTGAAATCATCGCCGACAGGCAACTTTTTCCTACTCGCAGGACCATGTGTCATCGAGGGGGAGCAGATGGCCATGGACATAGCCGGCCGAATCGCCGAATCGGCTTCCGTTTATGGTATTCCATATATATTCAAAGGAAGCTACAGAAAAGCGAACCGTTCGAGAATCGATTCGTTTACAGGTATCGGCGATATGGAAGCTCTGGAGATTCTGAAAAAAGTACGGGATACATACAAAATACCCGTAGTCACAGACATCCACACTGCAGAGGAAGCCGAGATGGCAGCTCCGTTTGTGGATGTATTGCAGATCCCGGCCTTTCTGTGCCGTCAGACCGACCTGTTAGTGGCCGCAGCCAAAACAGGACGAATGGTAAATATCAAGAAAGGGCAATTCCTTTCGCCTGAAGCGATGGCATTTGCCGTACAGAAAGTGCGAGATGCCGGCAACTGTCAGGTAGCCGTGACGGAACGGGGAACGACTTTCGGCTATCAGGATCTCATAGTCGACTTCCGCGGGATTCCGGAGATGCAGAAATCGGATGTACCGGTAATACTCGATGCCACCCACTCTCTACAGCAGCCTAACCAGTCAGCAGGAGTGACCGGCGGAAGGCCGGATCTGATTGAAACGATAGCAAGAGCAGGTATTGCAGTCGGAGCCGACGGCCTGTTTATAGAGACACATCCAGAACCAGACAAAGCCAAAAGCGATGGTGCCAATATGCTTAGGCTTGACAAACTCGACGGTCTGCTCGGACGCCTGACTGCGATCAGAGAAACTGTCAACCGTTTCTGACCGTCTCTACCCCAATTCCCCATCAACCAATCGGACAATCATCACAATTAATTTATATAACACAAGTGCAGATCCAACACATAGGAAAAATAGTCGCAATAACTTCTGGTTCGATTGCTGTTTCTATCGACAATATGTCGGAATGCAACGGTTGCGGTGCCCGTCTGCTATGCAACCGCGATACATCAAAAGGGCTGCTGACGATTAAGGTAGAAGACTCAGCAGAGTATAATGTAGGCGATAATGTCAGGATCACCACTGCAGAAGCGTCACAGGACCGAGCTGTCAGAATCGGTATACTATATCCGTGCCTGTTGCTGTTGGCTTCGGCAGCCCTTCTAATGTTGTCAGGTATTTCACAGACGGTTACGGTACTCGGCGCCATCGGAAGCGTGGCATTATATTACGGTCTGTTATATATCGTATCACGCAAGCTCAACGATATGTTCCGTTGGACGGTACATAAACTGAAATAGAATTATGAACAGTATCCTTATATCAATCATCGTACTCGGAGGAACCGGCATACTGTGTGCTGCGATCCTCTACTTTGTAGCCCGACGTTTCTACGTCGAGGAAGATCCCCGGATAGCGCTCGTAGAGGAATTACTGCCGGGAGCGAATTGCGGCGGTTGCGGCTGCAGCGGTTGTCATGACTTTGCCTGTGCTTGTGTCTCAGCCACAACTCTCGATGGACTCAATTGCCCTGGAGCCGGCGAAGAAGCAATGCGCAAAATCGGAGAGATAGTAGGTCTGGCCTCAGTTGCCTCCAAACCGATGGTAGCCGTATTGCGCTGCAACGGATCATGCGAAAACAGGCCTGTGACATCAGTCTATGACGGAGCCGGAACATGTGCTATTATGAATTCGGTATACGCAGGGACTACAGACTGCTCATACGGATGTATCGCTTTCGGAGACTGCGTGTCGGCATGCCGGTTCGGAGCGCTACAAATCGATCCCGAGACAAAATTGCCGGTTATAGACGAAGACAAATGTACTGCATGCGGCATTTGTGTCAAAGCATGTCCCCGCCATCTGATCGAACTGAGAGCCAAAGGACCTCGAGGACTGAGAGTATGGGTGGCATGCGCCAACCGTGACCGCGGAGCCATGGCCATGAAAGAATGTAAAGCAGCCTGCATAGGTTGCGGCAAGTGCAAAAAAGAATGCCAGTTCGAGGCAATTACAGTCGAAGATAATCTGGCTTATATAGACTACAACAAATGCCGTCTGTGCAAGAAATGTGTGGACACATGCCCTACCAAGGCAATCCACTCAGCGAATTTTCCTGTGAAACGACCAGCCAAGACGGTTGAAGAAAATAAAGAATCTACCGGAGCATGAAACTACGTACATTTACAATCGGAGGCATACATCCGGCTGAAAACAAGCTTACAGCCTCCTCGCCCATTATCGGGATGGAACTTCCTCGCGAGGCTGTCATACCGTTTGCCCAACACATAGGAGCCCCTGCTGCATGTCTGCTGAAAAAAGGCGATACCGTGCGTCGCGGCGACCTGATAGCTTCAGCGTCAGGATTCGTATCCGCCAATGTACATTCGCCTATATCAGGTACTGTAGCCAAGATCGACAAAGGTACTACTGCTGCAGGATATCGTACAGATACAATCACCATAGTGGCATCCGATGCCGACCATGAAGCGGATTCTGCTTCAGTCAGCATCCCGGCACAGATACTCCGCAATGAAGCCCAACTTGAGGCCCTTACCCCGGAAGAGATCGTGGCAATAGTCCACGAGGCTGGTATCGTAGGCCTCGGCGGCGCCACGTTCCCGACCAAGGTAAAACTGTCTCCCCCTCCGGGAATGACAGCTGATATACTGATCATCAATGCAGTGGAGTGTGAGCCATTCCTGACAAACGACCATGCGCTCATGCTCGAGGCTCCGACTGAGATCATTTCCGGTGTGCGCATGCTCATGAAAGCTGCAAAAGTGGACAAGGCTGTTATTGCAATAGAGGCCAACAAGCCCGATGCCATTGCCCTGCTCACCGATGTGGCGGCGAAAATCGATGGCCGTATCGAGGTGATGCCTCTGAAGGTCAAATATCCCCAGGGCGGAGAGAAACAGCTGATCGAAGCCGTAACAGGACGTGAAGTCCCATCGGGAGCGTTGCCAATAGCAGCCGGAGCTATCGTCCAGAATGTAGCGACAGCCTATGCCGTATGGCGCGCAGCCGCTCTCGGCGAGCCTCTGATCGACCGCGTAATTACAGTAACCGGACCTGAATTGCGCAAGCCCGGCAACTACAGAGTAGCACTCGGCACACCGCTCCGCATGCTCATAGAGATGGCAGGAGGCATACCTGAGAACACCGGAAAAGTCATACTCGGCGGTCCGATGATGGGAAAAGCCATAGTCAAACTTGATGCGCCAACGATGAAAGGCGTGTCCGGCTTGCTAATCTTACCGATGGAGCAAGCTCGACGCCCCAAGACAGAGCCTTGTATACGTTGCGGCGAATGTGTGACAGCATGCCCCATGGGACTTGAGCCGTATCTGATAGCTACTCTGTCGCGTTTCTCCCGATGGGAAGATGCGGAAGCTGAAAAAATAATGAACTGTATCGAATGCGGATCATGCAGTTTCGCCTGCCCTTCGTCGCGCCCGATTCTGGATTTCATCAGATTAGGCAAATCCACCGTAGGCGCGGCCATCCGTGCACGCGCACAACAACCTAATAAATAACACCATAAGGCAACATACAAGATATGAACCAATTACTCGTAGTATCAGCATCGCCTCATATCCACACCTCCCGTACTACATCGAAATGTATGTGGAATGTGGTAATAGCACTGATACCGGCGCTGTTATGCGCTTTCTATTACTTCGGCATAGGAGCGGTCATAGTTACCGCAGCGTCCGTAACAGGATGCGTGGTGACAGAGTTTCTTATTACACGGTATATGCTCGGCCGAGAATCGTCCATCGCCAACGGATCGGCAATACTTACAGGCCTTTTACTGGCATGCAACTTACCGTCGAATCTTCCTGTATGGATAGTGCTCATAGGTGCCGTCGTGGCTATAGGCATAGGCAAAATGTCGTTCGGCGGCCTCGGTTGCAATATATTCAATCCGGCACTTGTAGGACGCGTGTTTCTGCTCATCTCGTTTCCGGCACAGATGACGACATGGCCGCTTCCATCAGTCAACACATGGAATTACGCTGATGCAACCACAGGCGCCACAATTCTCGGATCGCTAAAATTGGGCGAGATAAACGTGTCCGACATCGATATCCTCGACAAACTTACAGGCATGGCCGGAGGTTCGCTCGGCGAGGTAGGCAGCATAGCTCTTATAATAGGGTTTGTATATCTTCTCGTGACAAAAGTCATATCATGGCATATCCCTGTATCGATAATCGCTACTGTCGGGCTGTTTTCATGGAGTATCGGAGCAAGTCCTGTGATCGAGATACTGTCAGGAGGACTGCTGCTCGGTGCCATATTCATGGCTACAGACTATGTCACATCTCCAATGTGCCACCGCGGAATGATTCTGTATGGTGTCATGATAGGCATAATCACTGTTGTGATCCGCCAATGGGGCGCATATCCTGAAGGCATGTCTTTCGCCATTCTGATCATGAACGGATTTACTCCGCTTATAAACAAATATATCAAACCGCGCCGGTTCGGAGAAAGGAGTGTTGCGAAATGAGCAAGAACAAATCATCGATAGCAACCATGGTATTGTCACTCGGCGCGATAACGGCTATAGCCGCAGCACTGCTGGCATGGGTCAACGATGTGACCAAGACTCCGATCGAGGAAGCCCGGAATGCAAAAAAAGTCACAGCCATACAGGATGTGACCCCTGCTTTCACCAATGATCCTATAGCCGATGCAGACAGTATCATTCCTGAAGGCGAGGATCGTACCGTTGTAGTCTTCCCCGCTTTCGAAGACGGCATACTCACCGGTGCGGCCGTAGAAACATACAGCATGGATGGCTTTTCAGGCGAAATTGCCCTTATGGTAGGGTTTGACGCAGCCGGAAGCATAACTGGCTACACTGTTTTGTCGCACGCCGAGACTCCAGGCCTTGGAGCAAAGATGAACGAATGGTTCCGCGACAACGAAGGGAAACGTTCTGTAATCGGTTCCAATCCGGCTGTACGTAATATGAACGTGGCAAAAGATCCAGGAGGCGAAGTTGACGGCATAACCGCCGCCACAATAACATCACGCGCATTCCTACAGGCAATACGGCGTGCCCACTCCGCATTCAACCAATATTGCGAAACCAAATCACACAACAACAATGAACAGTAAGCTGCGTATCATATACAACGGGATCGTCACCGACAATCCTACTTTCGTGTTGCTGCTCGGCATGTGCCCTACTCTCGGAACGACAAGCAGCGCCATCAACGGCATGAGCATGGGTCTGGCCACAATGGGGGTGCTTATATGCTCCAACATGGCCATATCGGCCATCAAGAATTTCGTGCCTGCCAAAGTCCGTATTCCCGCATATATCGTAGTAATCGCCACATTCGTGACTATGCTGCAGATGCTGATGCAGGCATATCTGCCATCTCTCTACGAGACTCTCGGCATTTTCATTCCTCTCATAGTAGTCAACTGCATCCTGCTCGGCCGAGCCGAAGCATTCGCATCGAAACATTCAGTGCTTGATTCGGGGCTCGACGGTATAGGCATCGGACTCGGCTTCACCATAGCGCTGACTCTGCTCGGCGCCATACGCGAACTTATCGGGACTGGACGAATATTCGATACAATAATCTTTCCCGAAACATTCGGATCTCTCGTATTCGTACTTGCGCCCGGCGCATTTATCGCCTTAGGATTCATGATAGCCATATTCAACTACTTCAAAAACCGTTGATGCCATGCTCACATACCTGTCAATCATAATAACCGCCATATTCGTCAACAATATAGTCTTCGCCCAGTTTCTGGGTATATGTCCGTTTATAGGCGTATCGAAGAAACTCAGTTCGGCCTATGGTATGGGTGCTGCCGTGACATTTGTCATGGTGCTTGCGACATGCGTGACCTGGCTGCTGCAACATGAAGTCCTTAATCCGTTGGGTCTTGGCTTCATGCAGACGATAGTGTTCATACTTGTCATAGCTGCACTTGTGCAGATGCTCGAGATCATCCTCAAGAAGATCGCCCCGGCTCTATATCAGGCTCTCGGCGTGTTCCTGCCACTGATCACCACCAACTGTGCCGTGCTCGGTGTGGCTATACTTGTAGTCCAGAAAAACTACAATCTCGGAGAATCCCTCACATACGCCGTTGCCACTGCTGTAGGCTTCACTATGGCTCTTGCCATGTTCGCAGGAATCCGCGAACAACTATCTCTTGTCGATATTCCCAAGCCTATGCGTGGTGTTCCGATAGCTCTGATATGCGCCGGCCTGCTCGCCATGGCATTCATGGGATTCTCCGGAATCAAGATAGGCTGACATGATGACATACTTTGCCAGATATATATTACTGTCGGCTGCTTTATTGTTGCCGACAGTAATGTTATGTGATGAACCTGCTCTTAAACGAGAGTTCCGGGGCGCTTGGCTCCATACCGTATTCCAGAGTCAGTATGCCCGCCAGACAACGGCTCAGAACAAAGCCTATCTCACAGAGCAGCTCGACCGTCTGCAGAAAGCGGGAATCAATGTCGTTATTTTTCAGATACGTCCGCAGGCCGACGCTTTCTACCGATCTGATCTGGAACCCTGGAGCAGGTTCCTGTCAGGCAAAGCCGGTGTGGCACCGTCTCCGGCCTGGGATCCGCTCGCATTCATGATCGAGGAAAGCCACAAACGCGGCATGGAACTGCATGCATGGCTCAACCCATATCGAGTGACCACCTCTGCCAAGGAGTCGCTGCCAGCCGGCCACCTGTACAAACGGGAGCCACAACGGTTCGTATGGTACGCGAAGAAACTCTATTTCGATCCCGGACTGCCTGAGAACCGTCAGTTCATCGAAGATGTAGTCCGCGACATAGTCCGGCGCTACGATGTGGACGGCATCCATCTCGATGATTATTTCTACCCGTATCCGGTAGCCGGAGTCAAGTTTCCCGACAACAAATCGTACGCACGCTACGGCAAAGGGATGAAACTCGCCGACTGGCGCCGTAAGAATGTGGATATGCTTATAGAAGGGCTGCACAAGGTCATAACCCAAGAGAAACCATGGGTGCGTTTCGGAGTAAGCCCTTTCGGTATATGGCGTAACAAACGCACGGATCCCGAAGGGAGCGAGACCTCCGGATTGCAAAACTATGACGATCTGTATGCCGACATACTTCTATGGGCGCGTAACGGATGGATAGACTATCAGCTTCCTCAGTTATACTGGGAGCTGGAACACAAAGCAGCCTCGACTCTTACACTCGTCAACTGGTGGAACGACCACGCCTATGAACGCCACATGTACATAGGTCAGGACGTTGATCGCACCATGAAATCCGCAGCTGTCGACGGCTCATCCGACAGCAGTCAGCTCAATCACAAAGTGCGGCTGTCGCGCGAACTGCCCAACGTACACGGCAACTGCTGGTGGCCAGGCTACTCCGTCACAGCCAACGTAGGCGGCGTAGCAGACTCACTCGCTACTAACCTTCAATCCACACTGGCACTTGTACCAGCCTATCCCTGGATCTCATCCCGGATTCCCGATGCCGTAACTGGCATACAGACCTCCGGTGTCACCATCGCATGGACAGCTCCGGAAACGGAATCATCAGCCGACGATGTTGTGAAATGGGTCATATACCGCTTCGACACTCCCGACGGAATCGACATTGAACAGGCCGCATCCATAGCAGCCATCGTCTCCACGCCGGAATACACCCCTACTACCTCCGGCTACTACGTAGTCACCGCCCTAAGCCGCGTCAACAACGAATCCGCCCCCTCTTCCCCCGTCTACATCCACATCACCAACCTCTGATATGATCCTCCCATGCAGATCATAAAAGGACAGACATCGTCCACCCGCGTGGCTACGGGGGTCGGAGACCCGAAGGATGCTAAGCCCCATGCAGTCAAGGTTCTGGCGCGTCGGAGATGCGCCACAAAAATACGAGCCTACATCACCTTGGGCAATTCTATATCAATATCCGTATACTCGATAGGATCCGATGACCACACCGTACTACCATCTTTGTCTCTGAGATTCCACTCATCTGAAAAATTGCCAAGTTCCCATAGTTTGTTTTCATCGCCCAATATCGAGGCCAGAGCCTTGGCATCCGCCATATTCTGGCGTACATCTTCTGGCGATGCATATAGGATCACACCCATTAGACTATCAGAGATATCTACTTGTGTTATATCTGAAGAATAACTGACTATACGGTACTCCTGTTCCGACGCCCAGCTCTTATCCTTTTTGAAAAACACATCTTTAAGGCGGTTGAATAAATTAGTATCCGATCCCAAAATCAAGTCTCCTGTGTGACTATCGATATAATTGATCTTACCATGCCAAACATATTGTTTATCATCAAACTTACCCAACAACTTTTTCTTGTCGAATACTAAACATACCCCATTGCTTCTATCTGCATAGTGCGACCACATGGATTGAATCCGAAAGCCCGGAATCGAATCATCCTGACTCAGGCTTAACTGTCTGAACCGGTTACGCAGATTATTCCATTGCAATTGATCTGCATGCAATTCGGTAAAGATAGCGCGTTTTGCTTCCTGAGGATCATTTAACTCATGAATAGCGCCAAATCTCAAAGTCATGGATGACAATATCTTGCATGCACTGTCAAAACTGGTGTAGTGGTATAGCTTTTCCGTGCTTTTAAACTGTTCTTTCATGTTATTGTCCATAATGCATTTATTCAGAAATTGCCTGAATCGATTTAAAATAACTCCAACCATTATTACGTCTGTATTCATCAATACTTTTTACCGGTACATACAATATTGCATCTTGATAAGTTTCGTAAGAGAAAGAGAAAGTCCCATATGTATATGGGGGAATTGATGCATTACAAATTATAGTAGTCAGTCTTGTGCAATCTAAAAACGCATTCTGACCAATCACTTGTAGCCCTTCTGGAAAATGTACAGCAGTCAAACTTGTGCAATCTGAAAACGCATACTGACCAATCTCTTGTAGCCCTTCTGGAAAATGTACAGCAGTCAGACTTGTGCAATCTGAAAACGCCTCTGAACCAATAGCCTGAAGGCCATTTGGAAGTATAATTGACTTTATTTTTGATCTATTGAAAGCTCGATCAGCGATTTCACGAGTCTGATATGTCGAACCATTGTATGTTACGCTTGCATATGGCCTTACATCATACGAAAGACCTGTTTTATCATATCCGACTATCTCCAGATGAGCGTCGACTATCTTGTATTTTATAAAATCGATATAAAATGTAGTATCATCCACTCTGGAAAATTGCGATCCGTTCGATGTGGATCCATCAGGATTGATCGTGACCGACGAATTATTTCCAACAGGTTCTTCCGGTTCATCCGATGAACAGCTCTGCATAACTGCTGCACACAGCACTATCGATAATGCTATATTTACTATTTTTGCATTCATAATCTTCTTAGATCTCTTAGGTTAGTTTCGTTCTGGACAATAATATTCTATTGCATAAATATCATATGTAGAAAACTTTAGTTCGATTTCATCATCATGTTGTGGCATGTTGTCAAACCCGATCCCTTCAATAGATCCGTACGTAAATGTTTTAGCGGCAATATTGGCTATCATTCCCTTTTGATCGCAGTTAGTAATGTGATTTAGTGTTACTCCGTTAGGATGACGTCGGTAAACATCGGAGGTGTGAATAAATTCAATACCGACACTATTGTTCTGCATCTTGACTAAATTAAAGATGTCCTCAATTGAAAATTTTGTGTTCATGTGTAGAACTCCTTGCCGCGGGACCCACCTCTTTGGCGATAAATATTATACAAAAAAAGCGTGAGAGTCTGTATCTGTTACTCGTTCCACAACTGGAGGCCTTCGCATTGCCCGGAATAGTAGAACGAGCAACGCAGAAGCCCACGCTTGTATATGCAACTGACCCGTAACTATTTCTCGCGAAACAGCTACTGGATACTGATATCACATATCCACGGGCATCTACCGTTGCTTCATTCCTGACTATTCCATAGAAAGTTGCGAAGTTTCCAGTTGTCAAGAATCAAGCGTATGATAAACGCTTTTTCTAAAATGTCTGCTTTCCCGCCCTCATTATCCCGTGACCGGGCTTCTGCTGTGCGGTCTGCGCTACAAAAATAATAAATTATTACCCTCCTTACAATACACCTCTACACATAAGTCACATAACGCGGCAGGCCTCACTACTCCACAAAGTCATCAGACACGACGCTTACATGAGTAAAACCGAGTCAAGAGCGCGGCTCCCGCCGACCTTCATAAGGTGCACAGCGTAGCCTCGGGTCGGAGACCCGAAGGATGTGGAGCCCCATGCATGGCTGCATGGGGTCAGCCGTCCCACCTCAAGCCCAAGCGCATCGGAGATGCGCAGCAAACCGGGCAAACTGCAAGCCCGCAGCCGCCGGCATTGCACGACGTATCCCTGAAGCACACTCCGTCTGCATACGACGCCAGTCGTAAACCATGCTTACTGCGGTCAGACAGACTAATTATCATGGCCCGCATTACGAGTTCTCAGTCAGAAATCGGCGCCATCACGCAATGCATCACCCAACCAACAAAGTCCCATCACTATAATAAGAAGTATTTCCATAGCAGTATCGATTTAATTGTTATCTGCGACAAAGGTATCACCTGACAGGTGCCGTATCGTTTCGCAGATAAGTTAATAAACGTAAATACATTATATAAATACTGATCTATCGATGATCCGACTCAGAGACATAACCGGATATGTGTATGGAGAACTGCAACGGAGCATGTGACATCTATCGTATCGCCACAGAATAGCGATTGTATTATACACGGAAAAGGCTTAACTTTGCAAATACAAAACAAATCCTTACTAAATCAAGACAAATGACAAAGATCGGATCGGTTATGACCCCTGTGGGGCGTAAAGCACTATTGCTCGGAAGCGGTGAATTAGGCAAAGAAGTGGCCATAGAACTGCAGCGTTACGGCGTAGAAGTGATAGCATGCGACAAATATGCCAATGCCCCTGCCATGCAGGTAGCTCATCGCTGCTATGTGTTCAACATGCTCGACGGCGATGAACTCCGCCGTATCGTAGAACTGGAGAAACCCGACCATATAATACCCGAGGTGGAAGCGATCGCTACCCCTACCCTCGTAGAACTCGAAAAGGAGGGATATCATGTGACTCCGACGGCACGCGCGGCATGGCTGACCATGAATCGCGAGGGCATACGCCGGTTGGCAGCCGAGGAGCTCGGACTTCCGACTTCTCCTTATCGTTTCGCTTCGGACTACGAGGAGTTCCGTAAGGCAGTAGAAGAGATCGGCATACCATGTGTGGTAAAACCGGTGATGAGTTCGTCGGGACATGGCCAAAGCACCATAAAGAGCGCCGACGATATCGACGCATCCTGGAAAAACGCACAGGAAGGAGGACGCGCCGGTGCAGGTCGAGTAATCGTGGAAGGTTTTGTCAAATTCGATTATGAAATAACGTTACTGACTGTGCGCAGCTGTTCCGGAACAAGTTTCTGCGAGCCTGTAGGACACATTCAGGAAGACGGCGATTACCGCTATTCATGGCAACCTCAGCCAATGAGCCTGTCGGCTCTCGAGAAAGCCCGTGAAATCGCCAAGAAAGTCACCGACGCTCTCGGAGGCTACGGAATATTCGGCGTAGAGCTGTTTATCAAGGGCGATGAGGTCATTTTCAGCGAAGTATCGCCACGTCCTCATGACACCGGCATGGTCACTATGATCTCGCAGGATCTGAGCGAGTTCGCGCTCCACGCCCGCGCGTTGCTCGGTCTTCCGGTTCCTGAAATACGATTCTACGGACCGTCGGCATCACGAGCTGTTGTCGTAGAGGGTGATACCACTCAGATCGAAATGTGCAATCTCGATGAGGTTCTGACAGAACCGGGAACACAGATGCGCATATTCGGCAAACCGGAAATACACGGACATCGTCGCATGGGTGTGATACTCGCGACTGCCGATACAGTAGAAGAGGCTCGCGCGAAAGCCGACCGTGCATACTCGAAACTCCAGGTAAACGTGCTTTAACGTAATAAAGTTATATAACAACAGACAACAGCCCGGTGTATGTGATACCATACACCGGGCTGTTGTCTGTCTGTCAATATCAGTGAGCTCCGTCCGGCAGATGCGACGACGGCGGCAATGTCTTGTGCAATGCCAGGAATCCTAAAATGCCGGAAGCCAGCGAGCCGATGACGATACCGAGTTTGGCATGGTCGAGCAACCAGGCTCCTTCGACACCCATTTTCCCAAATGAAAGATCGGCGATAAACAGGGAAACTGTAAAGCCAATACCACCCAACATGGCTATAGAAGCCATCATTTTCCAATTTGAATATTCCGGCATTGGCGCCAATCTCAATTTGACAGTAATCCAGGAAAACAGCAATATTCCGGCAAATTTACCGATAACAAGACCGAATATGACAGCAAGGCTGACTCCGGTGAATATAGTGGATGGCTCGATGTCAAGCAGATATATTCCGGCATTGGCAAAAGCAAACAGAGGTATGATAATGTAATTGACAATAGGATGCAATGAGTCTTCAAGTTCCTGCAATGGAGAAATCACTTTATCAGACGCAGATTCTATCTCTTTAAGCCAGTTCATCTGATTCTTGTCGAGTATAGTGCGGCGAGACAAGACATCATCGTCCTCAGCCCTGAAATGCGCAATAGACGAACGTATGATCTTGATATACTTTTTAGGAGCAAACACAGGAGTGGCAGGCACACAAAAAGCGACCAACACTCCTGCAATAGTAGGATGAATGCCTGAGTTAAGGAACAGGAACCATACGATCCCGCCAATCAATATATAGAATATCTTACTCTGAATGCTAAGCACTGTACCAAGAAACAATATGCCCAACAGGGCTGCGGCATATACCAGCAGCATTACTTCTATATGGGTGGAATAGAATGCCGCTATGACGATAATGCCTCCAATATCGTCGACCACAGCAAGAGTAGTCAAGAAGATTTTAAGAGAAATAGGCACACGGCTGCCAAGCATGGCAAGTACGCCAAGCGAAAATGCAATATCCGTTGCCATAGGAATAGCGGCACCTGTGGCAAACGGCGTGTCATAACCAAATGCGAGAAATACGAGTACCGGCACCAGCATGCCTCCTATAGCCGCCACAATCGGCAACAATGCCTGTTTGAACGATGACAGCTCCCCTACGAGTACCTCACGCTTTATCTCCAACCCTATGGTAAAGAAGAATATCGCCATCAATGCGTCGTTAATGAATGAGAGCACAGTCATCGGTTCTCCGGAATGGCTGAATATATTGAAGGTCCCGACCTGCAAACGCACTGGCTCATCCCAAAAGTCAAAATAGATATCACGAATACCAGGGATATTTGCAACCAGCATGGCCAATAAAGTAGCCGCAATAAGCACATTGCCGCCTGTTGCGTGACGGCGCAACGCCTGTCGGGCGGCATAAAACACGTGATGCGGAAATTCCGGAACTGAGATTTCCGAATGATTAAATTTCATATTTGTCCGGTTATGAGTTGATTAATATTTATTGCTATAACAAATCACAGTCAAAATAGTGCGCCGTCTTGCAGTTGCAATGGCGGCGCACTATGCTTTTATCGTATTGATGGATCAATCAAGTTTCAGTACGGCGAGGAATGCTTTCTGCGGGACTTCAACCGATCCGATCTGCTTCATACGTTTTTTGCCTTTTTTCTGCTTTTCAAGCAGTTTGCGTTTACGCGATATATCACCACCGTAGCATTTGGCAGTCACGTCCTTGCGCACAGCTTTTATGGTCTCGCGCGCTATTATCTTCGCTCCTATAGCGGCCTGTATCGCTATGTCGAACTGCTGACGCGGTATCAGTTCCTTTAGTTTTTCGCACATACGGCGTCCGAACGACACAGAGTTGTCGAAATGAGTCAAAGTGCTCAGTGCGTCAACGCTCTCTCCATTGAGCAGGATGTCGAGTCTGACGAGCTTCGATTCGCGAAAATCGTGCAGATGATAGTCGAACGAAGCATATCCTTTCGATATAGATTTCAGTTTGTCGTAGAAATCGATCACGATCTCGCCAAGCGGCATGTCGAATATAAGTTCTATACGGTTGCCTGAAATATACTCCTGCTTCACCAGTTCACCGCGCTTACCAAGGCATAATGTCATGATGGGACCGATAAAATCAGCAGCAGTGATGATAGAGGCCCGGATATATGGCTCCTCGATATGATCTATTAGCGTAGGATCCGGCAAACCCGAAGGATTATGAACTTCTGTCACCTCTCCTTTCTTGTCGTAGACATGATAAGAAACGTTCGGAACAGTCGTGATCACATCCATATCGAACTCCCTGGCAAGACGCTCCTGCACTATCTCCATGTGGAGCAGGCCGAGAAAGCCGCAACGGAAACCGAATCCAAGAGCCGCCGATGATTCCGGCTGGAACGTCAACGACGCATCATTAAGCTGCAATTTCTCCAACGAAGTGCGCAGATTCTCGAAATCCTCAGTCTCTATGGGATAAACTCCGGCAAACACCATAGGCTTCACTTCCTCGAATCCGTCGATGGCCGATTCGCATGGAGCCGCTACATGGGTTATGGTATCGCCCACACGAACCTCCCGCGATGTCTTGATTCCGGAGATAATGTATCCTACATTGCCGGCCGACAGTTCATTCCGTGGCGCCATATCAAGTTTCAGCACACCTATCTCATCGGCATGATATTCTTTACCAGTGGATACGAATTTAACAAAATCGTTACGATGTATCGTTCCGTTAACGATCTTGAAATATGCTATAATGCCACGGAACGGATTAAACACCGAGTCAAAGATCAATGCCTGAAGCGGAGCCGAAGGATCTCCATCCGGAGCCGGGACTCTCTCAATGATAGCGCGCAGAATTTCCGGAATTCCAATACCTGTCTTTCCGCTGGCGCGTATTATATCAGAGCGCTTGCATCCGAGCAGATCGATAATCTGATCCTCGACTTCATCCGGATTAGCACTGTCAAGATCCACTTTATTGACAACCGGAATAATCTCCAGATCGTTGTCGATAGCCATATACAGATTGCTTATGGTCTGAGCCTGTATGCCCTGCGAGGCATCGACAATCAGCAAGGCTCCTTCGCATGCCGCTATCGAACGCGATACTTCATAGGAAAAGTCCACATGCCCCGGAGTATCGATCAGGTTGAGTGTATATTTTTCTCCGTCAAGAGCATATTCCATCTGAATAGCATGGCTTTTGATGGTGATGCCACGCTCTCGCTCAAGATCCATATCGTCAAGCACCTGCGCCTGAAGATCTTTCTGGTCTACAGTGTCGGTATATTCCAGAAGGCGGTCGGCCAGAGTACTCTTGCCGTGGTCGATATGTGCTATGATGCAGAAGTTGCGAATTCGTTTCATTGTCGTCTGACTTATTATATATATGGGAACCGTGATCCGTATATTACAATTAGAAGTGCAAAAATACGGAAATTATTTGATATAACGAGGGCGGGAAAGGTATGCCTTAACCGGATTCCTTTCCCGCCACCGCGGTTATGATTCAGCTGTCAGACAGATTCTGCTGCGCTGTATTCCGAAATCAATAGTTCCACTGACAAGCCACCATGCGCAGATTAGGACAAGCTATAGTACGCATATCGGTGATCATATTGTAACGGCAGTTGATGTATACCAAAGCCTGGTCAAACGAAACATCAAGCATTGTAAGCTGGTTGTTGTCACAAATCAGACGCTGCAGGAAAGTCTGGTTGGGAAGACTGAGCTGAGTCAGATCGTTGTAAGAGCAGTCTACAAACTGAAGGTTCGGACAACCGTCAACTGAAAGCTGGGTCAGATCATTGTAAGAGCATACCAAGTCAAGCAGCGCATTGCAGTTGCGAAGGCCAAGAGACTTCATGCTGTTGTCGCTACAGATAAAAGTGCTGAGCGAAGGAAGCCCTGAGAGCAGCATGGCATTTATCTGGTTGTCATCAACATTAAGATTAGTCAGATTCTCAACACCGAAAAGGTTGAGCGCTGTCAGTTTGTTGTAACCGCAATAGAGGTTCTTCAGTCCTGTACAACCGTCGATCGTAAGAGTCTCGAGGTGACATCCCTGACAGTTAAGAGTCTGAAGGGATGTTGACCCGCTTACATTGAGCTCGACAAAAAGGTTGTTAGAACAGTTAAGGTTCTTGATCTGGGTAGCTCCAGTCAGAGTAAGGTCAGTCAAACGGTTACGATAGATATTTACCTTAGTAAGCGAGGAGCATCCTTCGAGGTCGATAGCAGACAACGCATTGCGCGAAGCGTTAAGTTCGGTAAGAGCCACATCACCACTGACATTAAGCGATGTCAGTTTGTTGCGCGACACATCGACTGTAGCAAGTGCGGAAAAATTAGAGAGATCCAAACTACCTCCGAGCTTTTTATCTTTCCACTCAATGGCAGTCACATGGCCATTCGCCACAGTCACGCCTTCCCATGTAGAGGGAGCGTTCATGTCTACGATTTTCAATGCCTGAGCATTTGTACCGTCCTTTTCTGCCGGCTGAGACAAGAATGCCTGAAGTTGCTTCATCTCTTTCTTGTCGACTTTCTGAGCGAAAACAGTCATGCATCCAAGCATGAGAGTAATCATTAATAATGTTTTTTTCATAAAAAAAATAGTTGGGTTAATTGTTTTTTCTTATTTTTTATAATTCTAACAACCCAACATCTTCAAATGTTTTGAAAGCCGGAACAATTGTCAACTATTATTCACAATTACTAAGAAAGCAGACAACGGAGCAAGCCAGCAAACGCCTATACGGCAACGATATGGCGCAATAAAAGACATTGCCTTTAACAAGTATTTATGTTAAAGGCAATGTTAACAATATGTTTTTAAAACGGTACGTTTTCCTCGGTCGACTGAGGCAGCAGATCCGCACTTCCGCCTGAAAACGGGGGAGGTGACTGTGGTGTGCCTGGATCAAATCCCGGGTCATTAAGACTGGATCCGACTGTGGCCGAACTGAATTCCTGATTATCATCCCAATTTTCAAATCTCGCATATTTGGCTCGGAACCGCAATTTCACGTCATCGACCGAACCGCTTCGATGCTTGGCTACAATAAATTCGGCAAGTCCGCGGATATCATTCCCGGAGGCATCCGTATCACTCCGCAGGTAATATTCCGGACGATGTATGAAGCAGACTATATCCGCATCCTGCTCTATGGCACCAGACTCACGGAGGTCGCTCAACTGAGGTCGTTTTCCATCGGTACGTGATTCGACACTTCGGTTGAGCTGCGACAACGCCACAATAGGAATATTCAACTCCTTAGCCAACTGTTTCAACGAACGTGATATCATGCTGACCTCCTGCTCACGGCTGCCGAACCGCATGCCAGAGGCGTTCATAAGCTGCAAATAGTCTATAATAATGAACTGCACATTCTGCTCACGCACCAAACGACGCGCCTTGGTCCGCAATTCAAATATAGATAACGAAGGAGTATCATCTATATATATAGGTGCACTGTACAGGTGTTTTATCCTTGTCATCAACTGATTCCATTCGAGATCTGTCAGTTTGCCACTCTTGATCTTCTCGCTCTCCAGTTCACACGTATTGCTTATCAGACGGTTTACCAACTGCAGGTTTGACATCTCAAGCGAGAATATCGCCACATGTGTGTCGTAGTTGACAGCCATATTCTTTGCCATCGACAATACAAACGCAGTCTTACCCATAGCAGGACGTGCCGCTATAATTATAAGATCGCTATTCTGCCACCCAGAAGTAAGTTTGTCCAGATTGTGATACCCGGATTCCAGTCCGCTCAGACCGGAAGTTCTGTTTGCCGCAGACTGGATCTGCTCGATTGCCTGTCCGATCACAGGATCGATCTGAGTCACATCTTTCTTTACATTTCGCTGGGATATCTCAAACAAACGGCCTTCCGCCTCCTGAAGCAGGTCGTCGACGTCATTGCTCTCGTCAAACGCTTTTGCCTCAATGGAGGATGCAAATGAAATCAGTTCTCTGGCAAGATATTTCTGAGCGACAATACGTGCATGATATTCGACATTTGCTCCGGAAAATACCCGTGATGTCAATTCCGCCACATATACAGGCCCCCCGACTTCGTCAATCGTTCCGTCAAGACGAAGCTGCTCGGTGACAGTAAGCATATCGATCGGCCTCTGAGAGGCTCCCAGATGCTGAATAGCCTCATATATCTTCTGATGTACCGGCTCATAAAAACTTTCCGGTTTCAAAAGATCACACACTGTGGTATAGGCATCTTTTTCAAGCATCAGAGCGCCAAGCACCGCTTCCTCCACGTCCTTGTCGCGCGGGGGTATACGCCCTCCATGATCAAGCAGAGGCTGATGTTGCGGCCGGTTACGTCGCGCACCTGCGCCTCCCGAGGCCTGATATGTCGTATTGCTGTCCATATTACATTTTCGGATTTAATGCCACAAAAATACTCTTTTTCCACCATAATCATCCAAAAAAAGCCGGTTCCAGATATAGAACCGGCTCTTAAAATATATATAACGAAATTTATTCGCCTTTGGCAGCCAACGGCGACGGTGTGGTATAAACACGTGCCGCCAGCTCCTTATCAAGCATATACAGCCCGAACTTGTTGCCTTCAACAGCATCGAATGCCGAGATCATTTCACGTGCGTTCTCTTCCTCCTCCACTTGCTCGTTGATAAACCATACAAGCATATTGGACGATGCGTAATCATTGTCTGCGGCAGCAATAGCGGCCAGATTGTTGATCAGCGCAGTCACTTTTTTCTCATGTTCGAGAGTATCCTTAAACATTTCCAACGGAGAATCCCATGAAGTGCGCACCTCGGCTATAGGCTTCAGATCCACACGGGCGTCGCGCGAAAGCACATAGTTCATGAATATCCGGGCATGATCCTGCTCCTCACGGAATTGTATGTAGTACCAGTTGGCCACACCTTTCAGCCCTTTGGCATCAGCGTCAAGAGCCATTGACAGATAGAAGTATGCCGACCATAATTCAGCATTGATCTGCGCATTAAGCGCTTCATGGAGTTTCTCGCTTAACATATTATCGTTTTTTAGTTAAAAAATCGCAGAATTTGCAATTATCTTGTAATTAGACGGTTATTCGGATTGCTTGAAAATTGGGTAACGAGATAGCAACCGTTCGTATTTCTGAGTTCTTCATTGCTTTTCTACAATGTGATAATTCTTGATGTCACAAAGGTACAAAAAATAATGCTGGCGAAAAAAGAAGAATGAGCATCTTTCTCTTTTCGTCAGCATCTTTTTTTGAGTGCTGCCACCACAAAAATAAGTTTAGCCCGTTTTGTGTATGTAGCCAACGGAATAAACTAAACTTCATTATCGTCAGCCAGTGGCTGGCGAAATTAAAATGTTGTAGCAAATAGACACTACAATCTAATTACCTTATAATAAGGTGGAAGCATCTTCTTTTATACAACTACCATAAGCGCCTATATAAAAAATTTTCGAGAAATCCAAACAAAAATGAGGTAATCTCTAATTAAATTCTTAACTTTGCAAACAAATTTAGAGTACTATGGATATTAAGAAACATATTACGGCTTTGGGATTTGTTCCAAAAAACGGAACGAATGGCATTTATCATAAAATATATGTTGATTATGCCATAGAGATTGATTTTGAAAAACAAAGCATTAACTACGGTAGTGGTATTGCTGCCGATAGTAAGACTACTCAAAATTTTTCTGATGCGGAAAATTTTGTAGTACTTGAGTGTGTTGATAGATTACTCACAAAAGGATATAAGCCTCAGAACTTAATTCTTGAAAAGACTTGGCCGTCAGGACACGGTACATCTGGACGATTGGATATTTGTGTTAATCGCGAAGATGGTACACCATATATGCTTATCGAATGTAAGACTTATGGCAAGGAGTACAATAAGGAGTTGGCAAAAATCCGTAAGGATGGAGGACAGCTATTTACTTATTTCCAATTATCTGGTGGTAAGGCTGATGTGCTAATGTTGTATGCATCAGAATTGAAAGGGAATAAGTTTGTCTATGTTAACGAGATTATCAAGATTGAAGATGATTATCGCAATGGTGATGTTAAAGACATTTATGAAAGATGGAATAAACTCACTAAGGATAACGGTATCTTCGATTCTTGGGTACAACCATATAATTTCCAGAGCAAGGCTTTAACAAAAGAACAGTTGAAGGAGATAAAAGCAGAGGATTCAAGCTTTATCTTCAATCGTTTTCTTGAAATTCTGCGTCACAATGTAGTATCTGACAAGGGTAATGCTTTTAACAAGATATTTACACTATTTTTGTGTAAGGTTTATGACGAAACAACCACAGGTGAGGAAGAAGAGTTAAAGTTCCAATGGCTTGAGAGTCGAGATAACCACGTAGATTTCCAACTTCGCTTGACAGACCTTTATAGTAAAGGTATGAAAAAGTTCTTGGATAGAACTGTTAGTGACTTCAACAATGAGGATTTCGACAAGCGTTGTGCAAATCTAACACCAGAGACAAAACAATATCTTCTTAAAGAGGTAAATAAACTCCGTCTTGAAAAGAATAACGAGTTTGCAATCAAGGAAGTATATGACAATGCCTCATTTGAGGAAAATGCAAAGGTTGTAAAAGAGGTTGTAGAGTTGATTCAGGGATACAGAATCAGATACAACAAGCGACAACAATATTTGTCAGACTTCTTTGAATTACTTCTTACTACTGGTCTCAAGCAGGAGGCTGGCCAGTATTTTACACCCGTACCTATTGCACAATTTATCATAAAGAGTCTTCCTTTGGATTCTATTATGGCAGAAAAATTATCTCGCAAGGATGGTGAGATTTTGCCATATATGATTGACTATGCGGCTGGTAGCGGTCACTTTATCACAGAGTTTATGCACGAAATACAAGACATCATAAACGCCTGTGATACATCTAAGTATATTGAGGAAACAAGAAAGCACCTTATCAATTGGCAGAATTGCCATTTTGATTGGGCTACAGACTATGTATATGGCATAGAAAAGGATTATCGACTTGTGAAAGTTGGTAAGGTAGGATGCTATTTGCACGGTGATGGTTTGGCAAATGTTATCTTAAGCGATGGACTAGCCAACTTCTACAATAACAAAGAGTATAAGGGTAAGCTACGCAAACAGGTAAATGACGGACAAAAGGATAATCAGCAATTTGATATTGTATTGAGCAATCCTCCGTATTCTGTTTCATCATTCCGTCAGACAACTCGAGACTATTATACAGAGCAAGATTTTGAGTTGTACAACTCGTTGACAGATAATAGTTCTGAAATTGAGTGTTTGTTTATTGAGCGTACTAAACAAATACTCAAAGATGGTGGCATAGCTGGCGTTATACTGCCAAGTTCTATTTTGAGTAATTCGGGCATATACACCAAGGCACGTGAGATTATATTGCAATACTTTGATATTGTCGCAATAGCAGAATTGGGTAGCAATACTTTTATGGCCACCAATACAAATACTGTTGTTTTGTTCCTGCGTCGTAGAGATAACTATTTTGCAGCAAATACAAAGTGTGCAGTTGACACTTATTTCCGCACATTAAATGATGTAACTATTAATGGCATTGAAACACCTGCCTCAAAATATGTAGCTCACGTTTGGGAGGGTCTCGAATATGCCGATTATGTTACATTGTTACAGAAAGCACCAAACGACAAAGTAAAAGCACACGAAATCTATGCAGAGTACAAAAAGAAAATCTCTGCAAAGAGTGATGCAAAGTTATATGAGGCGATCTTAAATATTGAGGCTGAGAAGTTTTTGTACTTTATTTTGGCATACCCTCAAAAGGTTGTTATTGTAAAGAGTGGTGAGAAAGATGTGGAGAAACGCTTTTTAGGTTATGAGTTCTCTAATCGTAGAGGTAATGAGGGTATCCACGCAATTCAAAAGGGTAAGAACATTGACGAGTGTACTAAACTTTTTGACGCAAACAACTATGACAATCCAGAAAAAGCAAGCTCTTATGTGTATAGAGCTTTCAAGGGAGATTACACATCGCCAATAGCGGAGGAAATGCAGTCTTATATCAGTCGTATACCATTGATTGATATGCTTAATTTCAAGAGAGATTCTTTTGAAAAGAATTTGTCTTTGGTGGCAAAAAAAAAAGTAGAGTTCAATACTAAATGGGATAAACGTAGACTTGCTTCATTTTGTCAGACAAATCCAGGGAAAGACCAACTATCATCATTGGATGATTCTTATACGGTTTCATTTATTGAAATGTCATCAGTTTCCAATGAGGGATATATAACGTATAAGGAAGACAAGACTCTTAAGCAACTCAAAAAGGGTAGCTACACCTTGTTTCAAGATGAAGATATAATAATAGCTAAAATTACGCCTTGCATGGAAAATGGAAAGTGTGCTTTGGCTAGAAATCTAACTAATGGTATGGCAATGGGTAGTTCTGAATTTCATGTACTCAGAACTAATAATGACATTGTTATTAATGACTATTTATTTCATTTGTTAAATCGACAGGTTGTCAGAGATTTTGCGGAACAAAATATGACAGGAACAAGCGGTCATAGAAGAGTACCAATAAAATGGTATGAAGATTTGGACATTCCAGTTCCTCCTATTGATGTTCAGAAGCAGATTGTAGAGAAAATCGCAATAGTTGACAAGTCCAATAGTGACGCCAAGTTTTTAATTGACAATAATATTTCAGATATTAGAGCGATTATAAATAGCTTGGTTTCTACAGCAAGTATAAAAGAGTATTTTGACATAAATACACAAACATTGAATCCTACATCTTGTTGGAAAAACGAGTTCTTTACATATGTAGATATTGATTCTGTAGGCAAAGGTGATGGTAGAGTATCATTTGATAAAAGTATATTAGGCAAAGATGCTCCATCCAGAGCAAGACGTGTTGCACAAGATAGGACAGTGGTAGTGTCTACGGTTCGCCCTTATCTGAAAGGTTTTGCATATATAGAGAGTGTTCCGGACAAGACTATTTTTTCAACGGGTTTTGCCTTGCTTAAGTCTAAAAATGAGGATACTTATATCTCTAAGTTGTTGTATTACTTGTTTATGTATTCCGATGACTTAATAAAGCAAATGGAAACAGCTATGCCAAAAGCGGCTTATCCAAGTATTAACAAGGAGGATATTGACAACTTTAAGATTCCATTATTGACTATTGATGAACAAGAACGCATCGTAGCTCAAATAGAAGCATTGGAATTAGAGATTACTAAAGCTCGCACTTTGATAGAAAATGCTGCGAGTGAGAAACAAGCAATACTTGATAAATATTTGTAAAAATGAGTGATAGCAAGAATGATAAATGTATTTCTTTGGAGGATATATACAAGAAAATGATGAGTACATTATCCTCTGCAAATTATGATTATTCTAAATGGGAAAAGGTTGGTGATGTATATAAGCAATTTTCCATTTATGATACATCTAAATATGAATCGATGTCATCTTCAAATATCATACTTAATAAATAAAGAAATATGCCTAGTTGGAGTGAAATAATAACCGATGTAAACTTGTACTCTAATGCAGCGGTTGAGTTAGATAAAAAGCGAGAAGAGTATTTGAACAAAATACATTCTATCACAGGGCGAAATGTTATTGCGTACTATTCTGGATGGCTCAAAGCTCCAGATGCGCCACATGTGTCGATTGATGAACAAGATAAAAATGCTTTTATGACAACTGTATATAAGTTGGATAAAGCAAAAGGACTTGATTTAATTCTTCATACCCCAGGTGGTGATATTGCAGCAACAGAAAGCATTGTTACCTATTTGAAAAGCATCTTTAAAGACGATGTAAGAGCGTTTATTCCCCAGATTTCTATGTCAGCAGGAACAATGATAGCTATGTCTTGCAAAGAAATCATAATGGGAGAGCAATCTTCATTAGGTCCTATTGATCCACAGATGGGAGGAATTGCTTGCCAAGCTGTTACAGATGAATTTAAACGAGCTGTTGATGAAGTTTCTAAAAATCCTGCGGCATTAGGACTATGGCAAACAATTATATCTAAATATCATCCCACATTTTTGACAGCCTGTGAAAATGCTGTTGCGTGGTCTGCTAAATTAGCAGAGCAGTGGTTAAGAGAGGTTAACCAAGATATAGATTTTGACAAAATTAAAAATGTTTTCTTGAATCATAATAATAGCTACTCTCATAGTAGACATCTATCCAAACAAGATTGTAAGAATGCAGGATTAAATGTAACCGATTTAGAGGCAAATCAAGAATTGCAGGATGCTGTCTTAAGTTTGCACCATTGCTATATGATATTATTAGATAAATTCTTGATTTCCAAAATTGTCGAAAATAACATTGGGGGTCGATATATGCAAAATTATAATGCTAAAGGTTAACCACTCAATGAGAAATACGACAATGGCGACCTCACGATGCGGTCGCCATTGTCGTTTACAGTTTCATTCCTCTACTTTTCTTTGGCTGTGTAGGCTGTCTGAACGATTGTCGAAGTTTATCGTATTGCTCGCTGAACCATTGGCTGAGAGGTATTCGATTTGCGGTTAAGGTGAGCCGTCTATCGTTATCTCGCAGAATTTGTAGAGGGGTATTATCCGTAGCAAACCATCGGTTATGCTCCGAGGAGAATAGTCGCCCCGTAAAGTTCAGAACCTTACCCTTAATCAGCTCGGAAAAATCCATTGCCGAAAGCCCGATTTGCTTGGCAAGGCGTTCTAATCTTAAAAGAGTGGCAAAATCGGGATACCAACGATAAGCAGTATTGATTATATAATTGAGGTTGTTTTTCTCCTCCTTATGCTCTGCCTCCTTTGCTTCAAGAGCCTTGCGATGCTCATTATCCTTGTTCATCATTGCCCTGCTATGCTCCACCTCCATTTGCTTGATGTTGGATTGCAATTGTTCGATAGTTTCATCTCGGATGGCTATCTCATCCCGTAAATCCTCGTTCTTACGTTCCTGGAAAAGGCGCGTGAGTTTGACCCCCTCGGGCATAATAAGATTGACCCCTTAAAAGTCCTGGCGGCGGGGGTCAAT
>CAOKFI010000015.1 GCA_948467675.1 uncultured Porphyromonadaceae bacterium | reverse complement strand
ATCCCCAAAAATCTCCATTTTTAGGGGCTTTGGATAGCGTTGGAGATTAGGAAACTTCTATTCTATCCGTTGAACTACCGGAGCGTTTTGTTTTACGGTGGCAAATATACGGATTATTTGCGTTCGCGGCAAACAAAAAGGTATGACAAACCGCTTCGCTGGTCGGTATGAGGTCCGTTGCGGTCTGTTTCGATCCATATATCGGTGTCGATGGCGGGGAAAAAGGCATCGGCATCCGGAGCTGTCGCGTCAATCTCGGTCAGATACATTCTGTCGGCTACGGGGAGCGCCTGACTGTATATCTGGCTGCCGCCTATTACGAATGCTTCGTCGGCTCCGTCGGCTTCGGCTGTCGCTATGGCATCTTCCAGAGAGTGAACCACAGTCACGCCTTCGTGCCGGTAGTCCTGGCTGCGGGTGACCACTATGTTGTGTCGTCCAGGGAGAGGTCCTTTCGGGAAAGATTCGAAAGTCTTGCGTCCCATGATTATGGGGTGTCCCATAGTAATTGCCTTGAACCGTTTGAGGTCGGCTGATATAGGGAACAGCAGGTCGCCTCCGCGTCCTATGGCTCTGTCGGCGGCTATGGCTACTATAACGGATAGTTTCATCATACTGATACTTTTGCGGGGATATGCGGATGCGGATCGTATCCTTCAAGCCGGAAATCCTCGTACCGGAAACTGAATATGTCTTTGACGTCGGGATTGATGACCATGCGTGGCAGCTGTCTCGGTTCCCGTTGCAGCTGCATGTGTGCCTGGTCGAGATGGTCGAGGTATATGTGGGTATCGCCGAGCGTATGTACGAAGTCGCCGGCTTTGAGTCCGGTCACCTGAGCCATCATCTGCAGCAGCAGTGCGTATGAAGCGATGTTGAACGGTACGCCGAGGAACGTGTCGGCACTGCGCTGGTAGAGCTGTAGGCTTAGCCTTCCGTCGGCAACGTAGAACTGGAAGAACGCATGGCATGGCGGCAGGTTCATGTTGGGGAGATCGGCAACATTCCAGGCGCTCACTATGATGCGTCTGGAATCGGGATTGTGCCGGATCTGCTCCACGGCCTCCTTTATCTGGTCGATGGATCCGCCGCGGTAGTCGGGCCATGACCGCCACTGGTAGCCGTATATGTGGCCGAGATTTCCGTCGGCATCGGCCCATTCGTTCCAGATCCTTACTCCGTTTTCCTGAAGATACTTTACGTTGGTGTCTCCGTTAAGGAACCAGAGCAGTTCGTGTATAATCGATTTCAGGTGCAGTTTTTTTGTTGTCAGCAGTGGAAATCCGTCAGCCAGGTCGAACCGCATCTGGCGGCCGAATACGCTGCGGGTTCCGGTTCCGGTACGGTCGGTCTTTACAGTTCCGTTGTCGAGGATGTCCTGAAGCAGGTCTAAGTATTGTCTCATTGTCAGTTAGTGATTGCCGTTTATTACGATCGCCTTGAATGGCGCAGCAGGGCATATATATTCGCAGGCTCCGCAGCCTATACATTTCGACGGGTCGATGACCGGCATTACGTTCGGTGTCGTATCGTTGAGCGGCCGCATGGCTATGGCTCCGGCAGGACATCTGCGGGCGCATGCGCCGCAAGGCGTGCCCTCGACGGCCGATATGCAGTTGGCGGCATCGACGCGCGCCAGACCATTGACAAACCGCCTTTTTTCGTCGCGTGTGAGCGGATGCAGTGCATCGGTCGGACACAGTGTCGTGCACCGGTTGCAGTCGTAATAGCACCAGTTCCTGCTGAAGTCCATGACAGGAACCATCAGGTGCCGGTAGCTGTATTGTCCTGACGATGGCCTGAGCACCTGTGAAGTGCAGTGCGATATGCAGAGTCCGCAGCCGGTACATTTCTGCAGAAATTCGTTTCTGGATTTTGTGCCCGGAGGGGTTACATAGCGCGCCGGTACCAACGGGACGCTGCCGGTCTCCAGAGGCTCTATGCGTGCCGATGTCTTATCGGTGGCTCTGGCAAGCAGCGGCGATGCCGCAGCTACGATACCGGCTGTCAGAAATTTCCGTCGATCCATCGGCCTGGCCGCCGTCACGGCTTTTGTGGCTGTGTCTATTCCCTGGGCCGATACTTCTCCTTGTCGCGAGCCTACGGGTATTATGCGCTGCATCATCGGGATCGACAACTGTTTACGCTTTGATGTGTATGTGATGGCTCCGCTGTCACATGCGTTTACACAGTTGAAACATACCACACACCGGCTTGTGTCGACGACGTGGTCGGGCATGCTGATGCATTCGGCTTTGCACACACGGACGCATTTCCGGCACTGGACGCACTTGTCGGTGTCGATGTCCATGTGGAATATTGAATATCGGCTTACGATGCCGAGGGCGGCACCGGTCGGACAGGCTGTGTTGCAGAACCATCGGCCATGGCGGATCGATGTCGCGGCTATTATGGCCAATGTGGCCACGGATATGATGATGCCTGTAACGGATATGACGCCGACATTGACCAGCGCTATTGTCCACAGACCGGTAAATTCGCCTAAATCGGCTATCAGATTTTCAGCGGAACCGTAGGCCGGTTTCAGAAGGTATACCGATATGCGCGAGTAGACGGTGTAAGGTTCTATGTACGACAGGATGAATGTGGCGCCCATCAGTCCTGCGGCTAATATAGCCAGAGCCGCGTATCTGACCGCTGTCTGCGGCGGTGTGTAATTGCGTCGCAGCCTGAACGGTTTTTTACGCCTTGACAGCGACGGCATGCGGGCGATCAGATCCTGAAAGGCTCCGAGCGGACATGCTGTAGAGCAGTATACCCGTCCGAAGATAAGGGTGAAGCCGAGCCAGAATGCAATGATTCCGAAACTCATCGACAGGCATGCCGGTAGAAACTGTATGCGTGCGAGCCACCCGGCAATGCGTGCCGTTCCCATCGAGTAGTCTACGAGCAAAGCCGTCAGCAGAAGCGCGCAGATGGCTTCAACGGTTATTCTTGTATAGCGTAGCAGTCTATTCATAGCACAATGCCTCTCTCATTTTGTCGGTAGCGGCGGTGATCTTCTCCAGTTCTTCGACTATGAATATGTTTTCAGGGCATGTGCCGAGACAATGCCAGCATCGGATGCACCGGTGAGCCTGATGCGTATGGGTGATGGCGCGGCTGTATTTTCCCAGATAGCGCTGTGACGCTTTGCGGTAGGCTGCCGACTCTACCGGGAGTGACGGGTCCGGAACCAGTCCGTTTTTTATGGCTTCGGCATGAAACCTTAATACCGCAGGAATGTCCACTCCATACCGGCATGGCATGCAACGGCCGCAGTCTGTGCATCCGGATGTGTCCGGAGCTCCCGACAATACCGGCGCGGCTATTGCCGCGCCTGCGATCGCAGTCATCTTAGCCAGCCACTGACGCCGATTGAGTTTCTGTTCTGTCATATAATGCAAAAATAAAGATTTTTTGTCTGGCTTCGGTCATCAGGGGTCATATTTTCGCTGCTGCATGATTGTTTTGACATCGAGGTGATGCTTTTCGGCCCGCATAATTGAGAACGTGGTGAAAAAAATCCGATGTTTATTTGATTATGAATTGTTAAAGGGCTATCTTTGTCCCCGGAAAAAACATAAACTGACAATACGAAGGGGTTTCGTCCTGCAGGACGAAATTCTTTTATTTTTTACTTTATAAAAACGAAACTGCACCATGGCAATCACTTACATGACCAAAGAAGGTTATAAGAAGAAGATGGAGGAAATCGCTTATCTTGAAACTGTTAAGCGTCCTGAAATATCCCGCGCCATAGCTGAGGCCCGTGACAAGGGCGATCTTTCGGAAAACGCCGAATACGATGCGGCCAAGGAGGCTCAGGGTATGCTGGAGATGAAGATCTCGCAGCTCAAGGATCTTGTGGCTAACGCCCGTATAATAGACGAAAGCAAACTCAATACCGAAGAGGTTCAGATCATGAACCGTGTGAAGATCAAGAATCTTGCCAACAATATGGTAGTTGAATATACTATTGTGGCCGACAGCGAGGCCGATCTCAAACAGAAGAAGATAGCATCGAGCACTCCCATAGCCCAAGGGCTTCTTGGACATAAGATCGGCGAGACGGTCGAGATCAAGGTGCCTTCCGGCCTTATGCGGTTCGAGATCGTTGAGATCTCGTTCTGAGATATACCTTAATTAATAACATATATTAAGCGAATCAGCAATGGCAACGATTTTCAGCCGGATTGCAGCCGGCGAGATCCCATCGTACAAGGTGGCCGAAGATGACCGCCACTATGCTTTTCTCGATATCAATCCGATGGCACGCGGTCATGTACTCGTGATACCGCGCCGCGAGGTGGACTATCTGTTCGATCTGTCGGCCGATGAATATGCCGCACTGATGGAGTTTGCCCGCAAAACGGCGCTCCGGATCAAGGCCGCGATTCCGTGCCAGCGTGTAGGCGTGGCTGTGATCGGTATGGAGGTGCCGCATGCCCACATCCATCTTATACCTATCAATTCAGAGAGCGATATGGATTTTCGCAAGCCGAAACTCCAGCTGTCGCCTGAAGAAATGGCAGCTACGGCTAAAGCGATTCTCGAAGCATAGGCGCATTCCGATGGCCAATATCTACGACATACGCCGCTACGGCACTGTGGTGTTTCTTATCATCTCGGTGGCTGTAGTGGCTGTGTTTTTATATGTGTCCAATTCTCTTGTGTCGGATCTTGCCGAGCAGGAGCGTGACCGTATGCAGATATGGGCCGATGCCACTCGCGAGATCATAAATGTAGGATCCGACTCGTCCGGCAGCGGTGGGGCCGATGTGGATTTCCTGCTGAGCATAATAGAGCGCAACCGTACTATTCCGGTGCTTCTTACCGACGATTCCGGTTCTATACTCCTTCACCGCAATTTCGACCTTCCCGATCCAGTGGACAGTCTGGCGCCATGGGAGATATCGCCGGTCAACGAGCGCTTCCTGAACCGTAAGCTGGCCGAACTGCGCGAGACCCCCAATGTGATCCATATAATAATCACTCCCGGCAATCTGCAGCATCTCTATTATGAGGACTCCAAGCTGCTTAAGCGTCTGAGCTGGTATCCTTATATACAGCTGCTGGTGATGCTTGCCTTCGTGGTGGTGGTTTATTTCGCCGTAATGTCGACCAAAAAGGCGGAGCAGAATAAAGTCTGGGTCGGTCTGTCGAAAGAGACGGCGCATCAGCTCGGCACGCCGATATCGTCGCTGATGGCCTGGATGGAGATGCTTCCTGATTTCGGTGTGGACCGGAGCACCGTTGATGAAATGGACAAGGATGTCAAGCGTCTGAGCACAATAGCCTCGCGATTCAGCAAGATAGGGTCCCGTCCCCAGATGGCTGTCGAGGATGTGGGCGAGGCCGTAGCTCGTTCGGCATCCTATATGGCTACGCGCATTTCGTCGCGTGTGAAACTGACTGTGGAGCCGGCTTCCGGTCCGTTGCAGGTGAGGCTGTCGGACTCCCTGTTCGAATGGGTCATGGAGAATCTGATCAAAAATGCTGTCGACGCCATGGAGGGGCATGGCGCCATAACGATAAGTCTTGGCCGTGAGGCTGACAGGGCTTACATAGAGGTGGCCGATACAGGCAAGGGAATTCCCCGCAAGCGCTTCAAAACCATATTCAATCCGGGCTATACTACAAAGAGCCGCGGCTGGGGACTCGGTCTTACGCTTGCCAAGCGTATCATAGAGCAGTATCATGGCGGCCGTATATATGTGAAAAGCTCGGAGCCGGGTTCCGGAACCGTATTCCGCATAGAGTTGTCGGTCGAGGACTGATGTGCGGTGCTTCATGCAGCTGTCATATAATTGTTAAATAAATTCAATTGGTTTAACAATTATATGTTAAAAATAAATTTTACAGGGTAAATATCGGGTGAAAAATGTTTAAATATGGAAAATGATGATTTAATTTGCAGTTGAGTAACCGAAATGCATAATTCAAAAGTAGAGAGATCAGAGTATTCTATATACACAATTGCGACCATGAATACATGTTTGGAACCAATGAGTACCATGTATGCGCCATCCGGCTCTCGATGCGTTGATGCGTGTTTGCAATAACTTTTTTCCCACCTTTTGATGATTGTGTGTCTGCGATGACGGAATTTGTTGTGCATTATGCACAAAGGGCTGCCCGCACGCTGTGCGAACAGCCGCAAGAAGGCTAAAGACGAAAAAATGAGATTATATACATATTGTAAAACCAAGTAAAACTAAACGATTCTTGCATGAAGAACATTTGTTTACAAATGACCCGGAAAGCATGGCTTGCCCTGATAGCGGTTATGTGCGTGTCTTTCCCTGCTTTAGCGCAGAAGATCACAGTATCAGGTACTGTATTGGATCCTGAGGGAGAACCCCTGATCAGCGCTACCGTACTGGCAAGCGGTTCGTCCATTGGTACAGCTACCGACGTAGACGGTAACTATACCATCAGTGTAGAGCCCAACGGTCAGCTTACTTTTTCTTATGTGGGATACGATCCGCAGACTGTAGCAGTCGACGGACGCACCACGATCAATGTGACTCTTAAAGAAAATTCCGTAATGCTCGACGAGGTCGTAGCCATCGGTTACGGTGTCGTAAAGAAGTCCGATGCCACCGGATCTGTGGCTATGGTAAAGCCTGACGACATAGAGGCCGGTATGGCCACTTCGGCTCAGGATCTTCTCGTAGGCGCTTCGCCTGGCGTGGTGGTTACTACCAACGGCGGCCAGCCCGAAGGCGGTGCCCAGATCCGTATCCGCGGCGGCTCGTCGCTCAATGCAAAGAACGATCCTCTTATCGTGCTCGACGGTGTGCCTCTGGCAAACGACGGTGTGCAGGGTATGTCGAACCCTCTGGCAATGATCTCTCCCGACAATATCGAGAACATGACCATTCTCAAGGATGCTTCCGCTACTGCCATCTACGGTAGCCGTGCATCGAACGGTGTCATCATCATAACCACCAAGAAAGGCCAGTCCGGCAAACCTCAGGTCAATTTCTCGGCCAACATGTATATCAACACGGCCCGCAAGACCTGGGATATGCTCGATGCCAACGCGTTCCGCCGGATGATCACCGAGCACTGGGGCGAGGGCAGCGCTGCTGTGGCCGCTATGGGCGATGCCAATACCAACTGGCAGGACCAGCTGCTCCGCACGACTGTGAGCCAGGACTATAACCTGAGTGTGGGCGGTACCGCCGGCTTCCTTCCGTATCGTGTGTCGGCCAGCTATACCAACAACCAGGGTATTCTTAAAGGTTCCGGTATGGAGCGTGTTACCGCCGGCTTCAACCTTACGCCGAAATTCTTCAATGGACTTCTGCAGGTCAATGCCAATGTCAAGGGATATTATGTGCGCAACACCTTTACCGACGAAGGCTCTATGGGCGAGGCTACCGCATGGGATCCCACCCGCCCTGTATACCAGGACTGGAAGGTCGTTGGCGGAACTGCTGCCGCAAACGGCATAACCCATCTTTTCAACGGATACTCTACCGCAGTGTCCGACGCGTATGCGTTCAATACCAACGGTGTCTGCAACCCGGTGTCGCACATACTTGACCGCGACGACAAGGCCGATGTGTTCCGCAGCAACGGCAATCTTCAGATCGACTATGCTCTCCATTTCCTTCCCGAGCTGCACTTCAACCTCAATCTCGGCTATGACGTGAGCAAGTCTGAAGAAAACAAGTATATGGCGTCGAACTCGCCTATCGCATGGCAGAACAATGACCATACCGGTGCCGGCACTCATGAATATGTATATGAGCTCCGTCGCAATACCCTTCTCGATTTCTACATGAACTACCGCAAGGATTTCTCCGATATCCGTTCCAGCCTCGATGTCATGGCCGGTTACTCATGGCAGAAATTCTACGGACATGGCCGCAACAACGGTGTCATGTACACATCGCCCGGCTTCTCGGCTCCGAGCCGTACCGACGGCGGATTCATACTCAATGAGCTTCCTTCCGACAAGGTAGGCACTACAGTCAATCCTGCAAGCTCCTGGGCCAACCATCTTCAGCTGGTATCGTTCTTCGGACGTCTGAACTATTCGTTCGACGATACTTATCTGTTGACATTCACACTCCGTGACGACGGTACTTCACGTTTCTCGAAAGAAAACCGCTGGGGTCTGTTCCCCTCGCTGGCTCTTGCCTGGAAAGTGATCAACATGCCGTTTATGGAAACAGCCCGCCAGACCATGAACGACCTTAAACTGCGTCTCGGCTGGGGTGTGACCGGCCAGCAGGATCTGGGCACCGATTTTTTCCCATACATGCAGAGGTTCATCATCAACAAGAACCAGGGTTCGTTCTATCCCAACATGTATACCGGTACATACGTTGACGCCGCAGGCAATCCCATAGGCTACACCTACTATCCCGGCGCATACGATTCCAAGATCAAATGGGAGGAGACCACGACCTGGAACGTAGGTGTGGACATGGCATTCCTCAACAACCGTATCACGGCTGCTCTTGACTGGTATCTGCGAAATACCAAGGACCTGCTCTGTTTCGTTACTGTTCCGGCCGGTTCAGCGACATCAAACCAGATGAACCAGAATGTGGGTTCGCTCCGCAACCTCGGCGTCGAGGCCACAATCACCGCCCGTCCTGTAGTAACCCGCGATTTCACCTGGACCACCGCCTATAATGTGGCATGGAACAAGAATAAGATCACAAAACTCAACTCGTCGGACGATCCCAATGCCGTGGTTACCACCGGCGGCATATCGGGTGCCACCGGCAATACCGTGGCCGCACACAAGGTAGGCTATGCCGCCAATACTTTCTATCTGTTCCAGCAGGTATATGACGAAAACGGCCAGCCTATAGACGGCGTGTATGTAGACCAGAACAACGACGGTGTTATCGATGAGGCCAATGACCGAGTGCTCAACCACAGCATCGATCCCAAGGTGACCATGAGCTGGAACAACAATTTCAGCTACAAGAACTGGGATCTCGGTATCTCGCTCCGCGCTTCGATCGGCAACTACGTATATAATAATGTGGCCGCACAGCGTCAGAACCTCAATACCACATGGCAGAACTCGTCGCTGACCAACCTGATCAACGCCGACTACTACTTCAAGGGAACGGCTACGACCAACTACTATATGAGCGACTACTGGCTGGAGAACGCAAGTTTCCTCCGCTGCGACAACATCACCCTCGGCTATACCTGGCCCCACCTGCTCAACAACGCGCTGCGTCTGCGTCTGTTCGGTGCCGTACAGAATCCGTTCGTGATCACCAAGTACCGCGGTCTGGATCCTGAGGTTGCCGGCGGTATCGACAACAATGTTTACCCCCGACCTGTCACTGTGACATTCGGTCTGGTAGCCACATTCTAATATTCCAGTTAAGAAAATAGATATCAAGATATGAAATCCAATATAAACAAGATTCTGGCAGGCGTAGTAGCAGTATCGGCCATGACCTTGGGTTCATGTGTGGGCGACCTCGACCTGACTCCGATCGATCCTAATGTCACCACATCGTCCTCAATAGCCGAGAATCCTCGCGAAGTCATAGGCGGCCTGATGGCAAAATGTTATTCCGGTCTTGCCGTATCCGGCCAGGAAGGCCCCAACGGCGCTTCCGACATATCCGGTCTCGACGGCGGTACGAGCCAGTACACCCGCGCGTTGTTCATGCTCAACGAGTTCACTACCGACGAATGTCTGTGGATATACCGCGATGCCGGTGTGGTCGATCTCGTTACCAATACATGGGGTTCGGGTAATGTCAATATATTCGGTACTTATTCCCGTCTGATGGTGCATATCGCGGTCTGCAACGATTTCCTGCGCAACACCACCCCCGAGACTCTCAATGATCTCGGTGTCAATATCGACGCAAATCTTCAGGCCGACATCGATCAGTTCCGTCTTGAAGCCCGCGCCCTCCGCGCCCTTTCCTACTACTTCATGATCGACCTTTTCGGTCAGGTTTCATGGGCATGGGACGATATGGCATACGGTGTGGCTCCCGAGCAGATATCGCGTGTAGAGGCCTACAAGCGTATGGTGGCCGAACTGGAGAATATCCTTTCAATATTCCCCAACACCACTCCGGTCTACGGACGTATCGGCAAGGACGCTGTTGAAGCTCTGCTCTGCCGCTACTACCTCAATGCAGAGGTATATACCGGCGGCGAGATCCGTGCTTTCGACAAGTGCTGGACACATTGCGAGAATATCATCACCCGTCACCTCGGCGGCGGCTACAACGGTACCGGTCTTGCCGAGCACTATCTCGGACTTTTCTCGGCCAACAACCACATATTCGTGGCTGGCGCTCCGGGTGCTCTCGCAGGTCAGGACGAGATCCTGTGGAACATACCGTTCGATACCGAATGGACACAGCCCTGGGGCGGCACGACGTTCCTTGTCGACGCTCCTGTGTCTACGACAGGCTCTAATAACAATATGGCAGCAGGCTATATGAACCAGGAACGCTACGGAACCAACAACGGATGGGGATGTATGCACGCTACCGAGCAGTTCTCGTCGAAGTTCGGGTTCTCCAATGGCGAGAGCGCCGACAAGCGTACTGCCATGTGGAGCACAGACTGGGCCGGTTTCACCATGAAGAATGAGGAGTTCTCGTCGTTGACATCTGGTTATGCCTGCATCAAGTTCAACAATATCATAGGCGAGGCCGACGGCTCCATGCCTATAACCCTCGTGCCTGTAGAGCAGGCTGACGGTTCGATGGCCAACGACCGCATTTACGGCGATCCCGCCAAGAATCCTCAGAGCCGTCTGAATCAGTATCCCGAGACTGATCTGCCCCTGATCCGTCTGGCCGATGTGTACCTTATGGCTGCCGAGTGCGCTCTGCGTGGTGCCGGCGACCATACCCGCGGTCTGAAGTATGCCAACGATGTCCGCGGCCGTGCCGGAGTGGCACGCTGGTTCGACAATGACTTCACACTCGACAACCTGCTCGACGAGCGTGGCCGCGAGCTGTACTGGGAGCTTGTGCGCCGTACCGACCTCGTGCGTTTCGGCAAATTCACCGGCGATGCTTACCTCTGGTCATTCAAGAACAATGTGGCTGAAGGCGCCGCTATTCCGGAATATATGAATCTGTTCCCGATTCCTGCCGACATTCTGGCCGCACAGCCCTCATTCAAACAGAATCCCGGTTATTAATCATCACGACCAAAACCTGAAAAATGAAAATCATGAAAATGAAAAGATATATCATTCCGATGATGGCTGTGGCCGCAGTGATCGGTCTGGGCAGTTGCTCGCAGGATACCGAGCCGCGCTATCAGCCGGCCGCAGAGTTTCAGCTGAACACTCCGGCATTTGCCACTCAGTACTATCAGCTGAGTCCCGAGGGAACTCTGCAGCTTACATGCTCGCAGCCCGATTACGGTTTCTCGGCACCGACTGAATACACTGTAGGCATATCGCTGACCGGCGACTTCACCGATCTGCCCGAGGATGCCGAAGAGGGCACGATCCCTGCATGGCTGCCTCTGCCCACCACGTTCGGTTCCTGCATAATGGAGATCTCCGAGCAGGAGATAGCCGCGGCGATCTGCGAACTGCGCGGTATCAGCAACGAAGCCGACTATACCGATCTGGGCTACCAGCCGCTGTATGTGCGCTGCACCGCCCGCATAGACCGTATCGATGACAGCGGAAGTGTGTCAAATGTGATCAAACTCGATAATGTAAAGGGCTATTTCGCTGCTTCAGGCCCCGGTGGCCCCGAGTATATATATGTTCCGGGTGGCGGCAATGGCTGGTCGTTCGTGACTATGCTCGCTCCTGATGCGAACTATGAGTTCTATACAGGTTACGCATATCTGAAAGATGAGTTCAAGTTTACAGGCGCGCCCGAATGGTCTGACCAGGCCGGCAACTGGGGCGCTGTCGATGCCGACGGCAATCAGCTGCAGAATGGCAGCCAGACCAACTTCAAGGTTCCGGCGGCTACAGGCAATGGCCTGTACTATGTATCTGTCAACTATCCGGCACTCACATATCGTGCGACCCATATCACAAAGGTAGGCCTGGTAGGCGGATTCAATGGCTGGGATGCCGGAGCCTCCATAGCCATGACCCCCAACGATGACTATACAATCTGGACTGCCGAGGCTAACCTGTCGGACGAATGGAAGTTCTGTATGAACGACGGCTGGGATCTCAACCTCGGCGGTTCGGCCGATGAGCTCGTACAGGGCGCTGGCAACCTGCCTGCCGCCGGCAATGTGACAGTGACACTCAACCTTTCGACTATACCCTATACCTGCACATTCACTCCGAAGTGATTCAGCAGACTTACGGACTAAGCAAAACATCCGGTGCCGCCCCGAGCGGACGGCACCGGTCTAACTGACAATACGAAATTCAGCAAAGATGAAAAAAATCAATATACTGATGTCGGTAGTGCTGGGCCTTGGGTTCGCTGCCTGCGACAATCTCGACGAGACCCCCATCCCTACCAATCCTCAACTTCCGCCTATGTCGGCCAATAATGTGGCCGTGGCTCTTACTCCGGAACTTTCAGCCGATGCGCAGGCAATCGATCTTCTGGCCTATTCGGAAGGCAAGAAATCCATACCAGTGTTGAATCTGGAGATGACAGAGAATCTTCCCGGTGACTATACTGTGGAGATGGTGATGGAGATAAGCAATACGGAGGAATTCGGCACCCTGAAAGCAGTGGAGACAAATCTTGACAAGGAGACTGGTGTCTACAGCGTAGAGCCGCAGGCCTGGCAGGACGCGCACTTCGAGCTTTTCGGACAGAGCCCCAAGACACGTGTCACATACGTGCGTTTTGTAGGCTATGCAGTCAACGGAACATCGTCGGTAAATCTTGGCGGTCCGGACTTCTACTATGCAGAGACTACAGTCAATGTGACTCCGTATCCCGGAGGTGTCGATGTGGAGAATGTATATGTGCCCGGCGATGCCAACGGCTGGAGTTTCTCTACCATACTTCCGCCTACAGGCGATGACCAGTTCGGCGGCTTTGCCCATCTTAAAGGCTCGTTCAAGTTCACAGGCATGCCCAGCTGGGACGAGGCTTCTGCCGCAGGCTGCAACTGGGGCGCCGGTGTACAGCCCGGTATGCTCTACAATGGCAGCAACGATAACTTCTCGGTAGATGTAGAGGGTCTCTATAAAGCCGACATAAACCTGATCAAACTGTCGTATACGCTTACTCTGATCGAGACTATCGGTATTGTGGGCGAGCATAACGGTTGGAATGAGAAAGCTCCGGTTGTGATGACTCCTGACGAGACATTCTCGGTATGGACTGCTGAAGTGGATTTCCCGAAAGCCGGTGCCGAATGGAAGTTCTGTATGAACAACGGCTGGGATATATGTCTTGGCGGAGAACAGTTCAATCTGACCACATCCGGCGGAAATCTCAAGAGCGAGGCTGCCGGAAAGACCACAATCACACTCGATCTGAGCGCTTATCCCTACAGCTTCTATTGATACCCGGTCTACAGCAGACAATACTTCAAAGCGGGCATGGAATCCGGTTCCATGCCCGCTTTAGCTATAATATTGCCTATGGTTCATATGGGTATTCCGGCGTATTCCTTTACGCTGTCCATTACGAAGGTGCTTTCGATGGAACTGAGCGATTCGAGGGTGCCGAGCCGGTTGAGCACGAAATCGCGGTAGCTCTCCATGTCGGCAGCATGGATTTTGAGCAGATAGTCGAAACTGCCGGAGGTGTTGTAGCACTCTACTACTTCGGGGATTCCCTGTATGAGTTCGGTGAAGCCATAGGCGATGTCGCGGTTGAGGCGCAGCAGCTTGACATGACAGAACACGATCAGTCCGCGGTTCAGCTTATTGGCATTTAGTCGGGCGGTGTATCCGGCTATGTAACCCTCTTTTTCGAGGCGCCGTATGCGCTCATATACCGGAGTGACTGAAAGGCCGACAGCGGCGGCGATCTCTTTGGTAGTACGCCGTGAATCCTGCTGAAGCGTCCGCAGGATTCTAAGGTCGTATGTGTCGAGAGTTACCGGAGCAGGCAAATTATTCTTCTGACAGGCTGATTTCATCGGTGGTTTAGTATATATATTCTAAGAGTATATGCAAATATAGATGAATTTTCTATATTTCAGAAATTGTTTGGATTATAATTGTGATGATATGTACTTTTGTCAAAAAAATGAAACGATAAAGATATGGCAAATAAAAAACTTCATTTCGAGACTCTCCAGCTACATGTGGGACAGGAACAGCCCGATCCGGTGACTGACGCGCGCGCCACCCCGATCTATCAGACAACGTCGTATGTGTTTCGCAACTCGGCTCATGCCGCCGCGCGTTTCGATCTTACCGACGAGGGTAATATATACGGTCGCCTGACCAATCCTACCCAGAGTGTATTCGAGCAGCGTGTCGCAGCCCTTGAGGGTGGTGTGGCGGCTCTCGCCGTTGCATCAGGTGCCGCTGCGGTGACATACGCTATCATGAATGTGGCGCGTGAAGGCGACCATATAGTCGCTGCCAACACCATCTATGGCGGTACCTATAATCTGCTGGATCATACGCTGGCCGATTACGGGGTGACGACTACATTCGTCGATCCTGCTGATCTGTCGAACTTCGAGAATGCCATTCAGCCGAATACCAAGGCGGTGTTTATCGAGACGTTCGGCAATCCCAATGCCAATCTGATAGATATAAGCGCTGTAGCAGACATAGCCCACCGTCATGGCATACCTCTGATTATCGACAACACATTTGCCACACCATATCTCGTGAGACCGATAGAGCTGGGTGCTGATATAGTAGTGCATTCAGCCACGAAGTTTATCGGCGGTCACGGTACATCGCTCGGCGGAGTGATTGTCGATTCGGGTAAATTCGACTGGGCCGCGTCGGGTAAATTCCCGCAGCTGTCGGCTCCTGATCCGTCATATCACGGGGTCGTGTTTACCGAGGCGGCGGGAGCCGCTGCCTATGTGGTGCGCATACGTGCGGTGATACTCCGTGATACAGGCGCATGCATAAGTCCGCTCAATGCCTTTATACTGCTTCAGGGGCTCGAGACTCTGTCATTGCGTGTTGAACGCCATGTCGAAAATGCGCTGAAGGTGGTGGATTTCCTGGCAGCTCATCCAAAGGTAAAGAAGGTCAACCATCCGTCGCTCGCGGATCATCCCGATCATGAGCTGTACAAGCGGTATTTCCCGGAAGGCGGCGGCTCTATATTCACGGTCGAGATCAAAGGCGGCGTGGAGGAGGCCCACCGGTTCATAGACTCGCTGGAGATATTCTCGCTTCTGGCCAATGTGGCCGATGTGAAGTCGCTTGTGATCCATCCGGCCACGACCACACACTCGCAGCTTACAGATGCCCAGAAGGCCGAGCAGGGCATATATCCGGGCACGATACGTCTGTCGATAGGTACCGAGCATATCGATGACCTGATCGATGATCTGGCTCAGGCTCTCGACAAGGTTTAGCCTGATGCTATAGAATACCGGCAGTGTTCTTACGGTAGTCTATCTTATAATTCACGCTGCTCGAATGCCGACAGGGCGCTCCTCCACTTTTCGGATATAGGGGCGCTCTGTCTCGTTTTCGGATCGAAGCTGACCATCACGGTGCGTGATATGCACTTGACCTGTCCTGTCTTAGGGTTTACGACGCGCTGTTCCATTCTGAGGCTGCGGTCGCCTATGTCTGCTGTCCTGGTCATCACTTCCAGCGGTTCGTGCATATATGATTCGGCAATAAAGTCGCAGTTTACGTTGGCTATCACCACGCCTATCTTGCGCATGTCGAAGTTCTCGTCGGGCATTACCGCATTGAAATACGAGGCTTTGCCGAGATCCATGTATGAGAAATATGCGTTGTTGTTGACATGTCCGAGCATGTCGATATCATTGAACCTCAACTGTACGGGCAGTTTGTGGTAAAACGGGTGTTCCGGCGACGGTACCCGCGGATTGCTGTTATCTGAAGACATTGTCGTTTTTTTCCGTTAAAGATGATTTGACTTAGTGAATAACAACCGAATGTATGACTTCTGTTCCGACGGCTTTGTTGAGCGATGCTATGAGCCTGCTTTTCATGAACTGAAGCTCTCCTTTAAGAACTCCGGAACTGATGTATACGTGGAGAGTGCCGTCGGCTATGTATCGGCGTGTGGTGTACCGGTTTATGCCTGGCCCCACGATTTCGGGCCACAGGTAGCACAGCCGCTGTTCGGCAACGGTATGTGTCAGCCCTGTGTCCTCGAAGGCCTTGTCGATTATTTCTGCTACAGACTGGGCGTAACGTTTTTTCATAGGCCGTTGGTGTTTTGACCGGCGTCGTGCGGTATCGGTTCGAACTGACCGTCGGTCACCGACCACAGGCTGTAGTCGCCACCGGTGCGGGTCATGATCTCGTCGAGATGCGTGCGGTTCGTGTCGGTAATGAAGATCTGTCCGAATTCCGGCCTGCCGACGACAGTTATTATGCGTTCCACGCGGCTTGCGTCGAGTTTGTCGAAAATGTCGTCGAGGAGAAGCAGCGGTCTGAGTCCTGTGGCTCTACGGAGAAACTCGTATTGAGCGAGACGCAGTGCTATGGTGAATGTCTTGCATTGCCCCTGTGATGCTGTGCGCCGCATAGGCATTCCTGATAGCTGGAGATCTATGTCGTCGCGGTGCGGCCCTCCGGTCGTGTACTTTACGGCGATATCGCGTTGCCGGCGCTCGTCGAGCAATGACATCATGTCGGTGCCGGGAGCGTTGAGCTGACTCTGATAGCTTAGCTCCGGCAGCTCTCCGTTTCCGGCTATGGATGCGTATGCCTCAGCGAACAGTTTGGCCAGCTCCTCTGTCCACGATGCGCGTGCGTTGTGGAGGTATGCCGCCGAGCGTGCCATCGGCATTTCGACGGCGGCAAACAGCCCGCTGTCGGTACATCCGTCTTTAAGCATGCGGTTTCGTTGCTCCACGGCGTGGTTGTAGCGTATAAGCTCGTCGAGATAACGGCGGTCGCCTTGCGATATGACCATGTCCATGAAGCGTCGGCGCTCGTCGCTGCTTCCGCGTATCAGGTCTATGTCGGCCGGCGATACCAGTACCAGCGGGAATGTTCCGATATGCTCGCTCAGCCGCATGTATTCCTTGCCGCGCCTCTTTACGGATTTGCGATGACCTGTGCCCATGCCGACAGTGAGTTCCTCTGGTGTTCCCCGGCGTATGTATTCGCCTTTGAGCATGCAGAATATCTCGTCGCGGCGTGTGATCAGCGAGTCTGACACGCCGGTGAAACTTTTGCAGAAACTTAAAAAATACACGGCATCGAGAAGGTTGCTTTTGCCCATGCCGTTGTCGCCGAGAAATCCGTTGATTTTCGGAGACAGCTCGAGTCTGGCCCGGGCTATATTCTTGAAATTGTCTATTGTGAGTTTCTGCAGTATCATAGGGTGCAAAGATAGTAAATCCCGTAATGTGAGCCAATAGGCAGGCGGTTGTTGCGGTTGTTGCGGCTGTTGCGCGTCAGGAGTCTGAGCTGTCGCCCGGTGAGCCGAAAAGGTTAATGTATTATAATAAACCGTATGTGAGTCACGTTACATACATAGACAACTCCGGCCATGCAGAGAAGTTTTTTGTCAGAAACCGGGTCTTATAAACTGATTATCAAGGCATTGTATGAAATTGCGATATCTCGCAGCGATAGTTCTGACAGCTGCAATGATGAGTTCCTGTTCGACATCGAAAGGGTCGCTTACGTATTTCGAAGATATAAACACATCGGTCATCAATGAGTATCCTCAAGGGGATTATTCTGTGAAGATCGTGCCTGACGATGAGCTTGTCATAAGCGTGACGTCGATGGAGCCGGGCGCGACAGCCATCTATAACCTTCCCCAGATCAATCCCGCTACCCGAAGCGCGCTAATGGTTCAGACGCAGCCCGTGCAACAGACCTATCGTGTCGACCGGCAGGGAAATATCGATTTTCCCGTGCTCGGCAAGATTCATGTGGAGGGTATGACCACACAGCAGCTTACGGCTGATCTTGTGGACCGGATAAGCGCTGAGGTCGCAGATCCCATGGTCAGGGTAGAACTTGTCAATTTCCGCGTGAATATACTCGGCGAGGTTGCCAGACCCGGGTCATTCAATGTGGACCGCGAGCGTTATTCGGTGCTCGACGCGCTTGCCGATGCCGGCGACCTGACACCTTACGGCGAGCGCAGCAATGTGTTGCTGATCCGCGAGGAGAACGGCAAGAGGGTCTGCCACAGTCTTGACCTGAATGATTCCAAACTGCTTGAATCGCCGTATTTCTATCTGAAGCAAAACGATGCTATAGTGGTTCAGCCCAATAAGATACGTCAGGATAATTCAAAATACAATCAGAACAATGCCTACAAACTGTCGGTGATATCGACTGTGGTAAGCGCATGCTCGATCATCGCCTCGCTTGTAATAGCGCTGGCGGTCAAATAACAATTGAGTCCGCAAAGATATAGCCATGAACAATACCCCTAATAACAGCAAGGATTTTATAGATGTAGCTTCGACTGTAAAGGAATGGATCTCGAAGTGGTACTGGTTCGTTATCTCTGTGATTGTATGCCTTGGCGCGGCCTACGGTTATACCAAGATCCGCAAGAATCAGTATCTGGTCAATGCCAATCTGCTTATATCGCAGGAGGAGGGCGGCGGTCTGGGTTCATTCGGCGGGCTCTCCAATCTGTTCGGGAGCAACGGACGTGTCGATGACGAACTGTTTGTGGTGGCATCGCACAGTGTGCTGAGAGATGCGGTGAAAGATCTCGGACTGAACAGGAGCCATCTGGTGAAAGACGGCTTCATGAATACCAATTTCTATTACAAGGGGTATCCGGTCGAGGTATCGGCTTCGCCGGAAATCGCCGATACATTGCGCAACAATCTTCTGTTTATCGTCAATGTCAAAAAGAACGGATCGGTAAAAATCCGTGTAGAGGACGATCATGATGTCATAAGCAAGACAGAGCACAAGGGGCTGCCAGTCACGATAAATACGGAATACGGTTCGTTTACCGTAAGCAAGACGGAGTCGTTCATGCCTGACGAGTCATTCAAGACGATCATATATTATTCCGGATATGATGCCGCCGCCGAGAATATCGCCAAAAATCTGGCCATAGACCAGGCCGGAAGGAAAGCCAATGTCGTGGCTCTGTCAATGGAGACTACCGATATAGATTACGGCTGCGATATACTCAACGGCATAATCGACCAGTACAATAAACGTGGCGTACGTGAAAAGAATGTACAGGCCCGGCAGACTGCTGAGTTTATCGATGCAAGGCTGACTCTGTTGAGTGCTGATCTGGACGAGGCCGAAACCAATGTGGAGCAGTACAAACGGGACAAGGGTCTGACCGATATATATGGCGATGTCAAGTATCAGATGGAGAAGCGCGGGGCTTTGGAGACCGAGCTTATTGCCGCCGAAACGAAAGCCGAGGTGCTGAAGATGACGCGCGAGTTTCTGAACAACAGCGACAACGCTTACTCGCTGATCCCTGACATAGGAAGCTACAATGATGGCAAATCGTCGAACAATACGCCGATCGATGCCTATAATGAGCTGATAATCGAGCGAATGAACCTTACGAGCAATGCCAAGCCCAACAATATAGTCATACGCCAGCTGGATGATAAGCTCGATGCAATGCGTGAAAATATAAAGGCTTCGCTCGACAGGGCCTATGCCCAGCAGTCGGTTGTGCTCGGTGAACTGCGCAGCCAGGTAGGCAAGACCGACAGCCGGCTGGGCGCATTCCCGACTCAGGAACGGGAATTCAAGACTATCCGGCGTCAGCAGGCTATCAAGGAGTCGTTGTATCTGTATCTGCTGCAGCGCAGGGAAGAGACGGCATTGCTTATAGCGAATTCCGTACCTAAGGGCATAATAGTCGATGAGGCATACGCGCTTCAGGAGCCTCTGGGCATGGGGCGTAAAATGATTTTTGCCATAGCTCTTGTGCTCGGTCTCTGTATGACTCCTGTCTTGCTGTATCTGAAACGACTGTTGCGTACCAAGTTCGATACCCGTGAGGAGGTAGAGCGTCTGACGCCGATCCCGATGCTCGGCGAGGTCTGCATATCCCGTTCCAAAGAGCCTCTTGTGGTGCATGCTTCCGGATCCTCATCGACAGCCGAGCTGTTCCGCCTGATACGTACCAATCTGCAGTTCGTCCTCAACGACAAGGATGACAAGGTTATTCTGCTGACCTCGACCACTTCGGGCGAAGGCAAGTCATTTATCTCGATCAATCTTGCAGCTTCGCTTGCCATGCTCGGCAAGAAAGTGTTGCTGGTAGGTATGGATATACGTGCGCCGAAACTGGCGGAATATATGCATCTGTCGTCGAAATGGGGACTGACCCAATATCTGTCGTCGGATAAAATCAGCCTGAACGATCTGATTCTCAAGAATGCCATCGCCGATAACTTAGATGTCATACTTGCCGGTCCGGTGCCACCGAATCCGGCGGAACTGCTTGTCTCGGATGCGGTCGACAGACTGTTCGGAGAACTGCGCGGCATGTATGACTATATTATAGTGGATTCCGCACCTGTCGGTATGGTGAGTGATACGTTTACTCTCGCCAGGATATCGGATGCCACTGTCTATGTGTGCCGAGCCAACTATACGCCGCTTAAGGATTTTGCGTTTATCAACAACGTCTATGATCAGAAACGGTTGAAGAAGATGGGTCTGGTCGTGAACGGAACTACAGCGCGTAAGGGATATGGCTACGGTTATGGATACACTGAAAAGGAGGATAAATGATCCTGCGTGCCATAGCCTATCGGGATGCGCCGTACATGAATATTGATAGAAATCTATAAGTCTGGGAGGCGCCTTTTCCGGAACACGATGTCTCTATGGGAGTGGCGTTCGTTGTTGACGAAAAATAGAATCCATGTATAGATTTGTATTGTTGATGCGTCCGCAGCAATGGGTGAAGAATCTGTTTGTGTTTCTGCCATTGTTTTTCGACCGTAAGCTGCTCGACATGACATGTCTGGTGCCTACAGTAATCGTGTTTGCGGCATTCTGTCTGCTGTCGAGTGCGGTATATTGTTTTAATGATATACGCGATGTCGAGGCCGACCGTCTTCATCCGCACAAGTGCAAAAGACCGGTAGCATCCGGAGTTGTAAGTATAGCCCAGGCTTATGTTGTCATGGTCGTCTGTCTTGTGGGCGGAGGCATATTGCTGGCAATGCTGAATCATACGGTCTGCTGTCTCGGTACGGTGTATGTGGTGCTGAACTGGCTGTATTGCATCCGGCTTAAACAGATAGCCCTGATCGATACGTTTATAGTAGCTGTAGGATTCGTGATACGTATATTCGCAGGGGGTGGAGCCTCCGGGTCATACATATCGCACTGGATTGTGATGATGACATTTCTGCTCGCTCTGTTTCTTGCGCTGGCTAAGCGGCGTGACGATGTGGTTATCTACGATGAGACCGGTGTGCTGACACGGAAGCATATAGTGAGTTATAATATTGCTTTCCTGGATACGGCTTTGGCTATAATATCGACTGTCATAGTGATATGCTATATCATGTATACCGTTTCGGCGGAAGTGGTCGAAAGGATCGGCAGCCGTTATCTTTATACAACATCGGCGATAGTACTTCTGGGGGTGCTTCGGTATCTACAGCTCACTGTAGTGGACAAATGCAGCGGAAGTCCGACCAGTATATTCTACCGGGACCGCTTTATTCAGATATGTGTGGCGCTGTGGGTGATATGGTACTGCATCATGCTGTATGCGTGACAGCCGGCTGCTGTCGGTAAAAGCCCGGTTATGACAGTGAATCGATGACCGGGGTCAGGTACCGTTTGCAGATGTTTGCCCAGGTGTGTTCTTTTAGCGACTCTCTTATATTTCGTTCGTCGAGCCGATCCCTGATAGCACAATAGTGTTCCAGGCCTTGCACGACCCCATCGGGGGTGTCGTCGATTACAATGCCGTTGTCGGGCGTGATGATCTGTTTGTTGGCCGTTGTTCCGGTAGCGATCACATATAATCCTGACAAGGCGTATTCAAATGTTTTTGTGGGAGGTTGCGGATCAAAATACTCAGTGATCGGGACAAACGATATGCCGACGTTGGCACGTTCGAAAAATGGCTTCAGTGATGTGTATCTGATGCGTCCGTGGTATGTGACGATTCGGGAGAGTATGGGGTCGGACAATTTTTTCATGATGATCTCCATGGATGCGTTTTCGTCGGAGAATCCTATCAGATCCATTGTCAGAGGTATATCGGGATGCTTTTTGGCGAATTGCAGAACGCCGTCGAGCAATTGGTCTATACGTCGGCGTGTAAAAGTGCCGACGTACAGTATTCTGATGCTGTCGTTGTATGTTTTGGCTGCATGGCTTATCGTGTCGGCTCCCAGTGGCAGTTCGTATATGCCGTCTCTGCCCAGGTGCTGTATCACTTGCGGCGAGATAGCTGATACTACGCTGTATTTCGCGCAGTCATGCCTGATTTTGCGGTTGTCACTGGCTCTTGTTGCCGGATCGTCATGTACTGATAATGTACGGATGTCCAATCCCATGCGCTTCCAAGGGAATATATGTGGCAAAATACCGCACAGGGGGAAGTGTATGACTATGGTGGGACAGTTCATGCGTGCGATATGCCATATTGCAGCGCGCAGAAATCTGATAGCCCGTCTTGTCTTTGCTCCTTTCCGGCTGATATATATCACTCTGACGCCAGACATCTCCATGCGTTCATGGCCATAATCATAGCACAGATATGTGATCTCGAATCTGCCTTTGAGATTCTCGCACCATTTGTAGCTGTCGGTCAGGTAGCCGAACTGTGCTCGTCCGATTATAAGCAGATGGCTCATTTCTGTTTATTGTCGACCGTTGGGTCTTGGATTTTAGCTGATGGAGATGATGCCACGACGGTAATGTAGAAGAATACCATGCATAGCGGAAGCGAGTTGAATGAGTCGTTGTAGAACAATACGATCCCGATAATTGCAGACAGAAACAACTTGAGCTGCATGGCAAACTCAAACGTCCGTTTTCCGAAATTTAAATTCCAGAAGACGAAGATTAAAAACCAGACCAGTCCGATAATCCCTAATTGAATCATGATAAAGAATGCCATGGGAATCGATCCGGCGAGCAGCCATTCGTATTGTATCGCAAACTTTGGAGGATCAATCTTTGTGCCGCCTTTGAACTGACCGAGGCCGGCTCCCCACAATATGCCGCCGTCAGACTCCGACAGCACCATCGGCATAAATCCGAATTTGGCAAAACGTGGTATATCCACGACCCACCAGTCGCGAGGGTCGACTGTAATCTCCCCGTCCTGTACCTTCTGGGCTACTTCCATGAGATGTTCGGGATCCTCTCCGAACAGATATTCGGTATAGAACTCAGAGGACCCGACAACATCTTTGTTCTGGTTTGTCAGGTTCAAGTAAAGGTAGAACAGACCCGTAAAGACAACAATGGTAATAGGCAGCGCGATTAAAAGTTTGCGTATGGTCTGCCATTCAAAGCGGTACAGGAGCAGGAAGTATATGCCGAGAAAAATGAAACTGACCTTGGTCTCATTGAGGAATGTGGGATATAGCAGGAATATCAGATCCTTGTTGTTTCGGAGACTGAGCAGATAGTGGCTACTGTCCCACTTCTGAGTTATTAAGTAGAATGATATCAGATATATCAGTGTAGATATAATGCCGGAAGCACCGAGTCCCATCGATCCGCCGCCGGCGTCGCCTGCACCGTATTTAATGAACTGCCATGTGATACAGAACGCCTGGATCCAGAGGAATATATATAGCTGACGGTCAATCAGCCGGCGGTATTTGTCGGAATCATAGCATGTCAGGAAATATCGTGCTATCGGAATCATGAACAGTATTCCGAGAAACTGACGGGATCCGTTTATGAAATGGATCGGAGCCTCATGATTTAGATATAGGGTAGAAACTGCGGCTATGAAAAGAAACGATACAATGAATATGATATCGGATTTTTTTTTCAGTGTAAATATTCCCAACAGCAGGAATGCGAAATCCAGAAGCAGATTTACGATACTTCTGGCTTGAGCCAAGGGCGGCAAAATTTCGTCTGCAACAAATCCGAATGAGGTCGTTGTCCAGAATATTGCGATGAATATATTGAAATAAAACTTATTACGTTCAATCATGGTGGATATGGTTCGCTGCCGCCAGATATCTTTTGTCCGTTACTCTGATCAGACTCAGTCGGCTAATAGAATAACGGACTGCAGTTCGCAATTATTATGACAGGCGTTGATCGGATATTGTCTGTCTGCATGCCTGAATGCAGTGCTATTGGTCTAACGTGCGGTATATGTTTCCGAGTGTGCTCACGACGCTTGCCGGCAGATACGGATTGATTTTAGACAGAGAGTTGCGTCCGTGTTTTTCGATATCCTCCGGGGCGGTAAGGTAGTGATTTATAGCATCGGTTATCGCTTTTTTATCGCCGGGTTCGGTCAATATGCCGTTGCTGTCGTCAACGGCGTCGGGGATGCCTCCCACGCATGTCGATATCACAGGCAAGCCATCGGCCATTGCCTCGAGAATGAATACAGGCAGGCCTTCGTTGTATGACGGCAGTATCGCTATATCGGCAGATTTGAAAGCAAGATCTTTTTTTTCTCCGGTGGCCCAGCCTATGTATGTGACCATGTCGCTGATGCCATATCCGGCGACGGTATCATGGAAGCGTTCCATTTCTCCGTCGCCTCCGACCGTCAAGTGTATGCGACCTCGCCATTGTGCGGCATTGGCACCTATGGTGTCAAGCAGGTCGAATATGCCCTTGCGGTTGCCGATAGCACCCATAAACAAGAGCTGTAATACGCCTGAATACGGTTTCTTGGGTGCGGTTCCGGTAGGTAGCGCTATGTTGTGGACCACGTGTACATGTCCAGCGCCGACGATGTCGGTGAAGTAGTCGGCCCATGTCTGCGACAATACTATGTTTGCGCTGCATCTGTCGAGTATGGACCGTATGTTGTTTATGCCACGCCGTTCGAAATACTTCTTGCTTTCAGCTCCATGGCAATGGTATATAGTCTTGTATCCCCAGAAGCGTCCCCATGACATGATCCACGATTTGCGGATAAAGGATTTGCCGGCGGCAGTATGTACATGTAGTATCCGGCGCCCCTTGAGGCGTGCGAAGGGGAGCCGACACATAAGAGCTATAAGCGAGAATGCTCCGGCTACGGTGCCGAAGCGGCTGTTGCTGCGCAGATAGTGGAATGACGGAAGTTCGCGCCGGTATATCTGAAGTACCGATGCTATGCCACCGTACCCTTTGATATCAGGGCCGATAGTCAGGACTTTGTCGAATATCTCCTTGTCGGTCATGAGTATGTGTCGTTTCTGATTTTTTAACGTAGATGCGGTGGGATTATTGTTTTTACGGCAGTAAAGTGTATTTAACATACCGTACTATGCAGGGAGTTTGGATGCCGAGTGGAATTGTCGTAACTTTGGGTCATGCAACCATTCGTCCATCTACACGTCCATACGCAATACTCCGTTCTTGACGGTCAGGCTTCTGTCTCGGCTCTTGTCGATAAGGCGATAGCCGACGGCATGCCAGGTCTGGCTATCACCGACCATGGCAATATGTTCGGAATAAAGGAGTTTTTCAACTATGTAAAGAAAAAGAACTCGAAGCTCCCCGAGGGCGCCGCACCATTCAAACCGATATTCGGCTGTGAGATGTATGTGGCCAACGAGTCTCTACATACCCATACCGATAAGAAGGACACCGGACGCCATCTGGTAGTGCTTGCAAAGAACGAGAAGGGTTACCACAATCTGGTCAAGATCGTGTCGCAGGCGTGGACCGAAGGTTTTTATTCGCATCCGCGTACTGACAAGGCTGCGCTGTCGGCGCACCGCGAGGGGCTTATCGTGGCATCGGCATGTCTCGGAGGCGAGATACCTCGTCTGATCCAGATGGGCGATATCGAGGGCGCGGAAAAGCAGATCCTGTGGTTCAAGGAGCAGTTCGGCGATGATTATTATCTGGAGCTCCAGAGGCACAAAGCCACAGTGCCGCGCGCCAACCACGAGGTGTATCCGATTCAGCAGCGTGTCAACGAGGTGCTGATCGAGATGGCCCGCAAACATGATATAAAGCTGATAGCCACGAATGACGTACACTTCGTAAACGAGGCCGATGCCGAGGCTCATGACCGTCTGATATGTGTGTCGACCAACCGCTTTCTTTCGGATGAGACGCGAATGCTCTATACCAAGCAGGAATGGATGAAGAGCACGGCTGAAATGAACGAGCTGTTTGCCGATGTGCCTGACGCCATAGCCAATACGGCAGCCATACTCGACAAGATAGAGATATATACCATCGACCATAAACCGATACTTCCTAACTTTCCTCTGCCTGACGGTTTTACGAACAATGACGACTATCTTCGGCATCTTACCTACGAAGGCGCTTACCGTCGGTGGGGCAGAGAGTTGTCGGAGGAGCAGCGCGAGCGTATCGATTTCGAGCTGGATACCATTAAGAACATGGGATTCCCGGGATATTTCCTGATCGTACAGGATTTTATCGCTGCCGGACGCCGCCTTGGGGTGTCGGTCGGACCGGGCCGAGGATCGGCAGCCGGATCGGCTGTGGCCTACTGTCTTGGTATCACTCAGATCGATCCTATCAAGTATGATCTTCTGTTCGAACGATTCCTGAATCCGGACCGTATATCGCTTCCTGATATCGATATCGATTTCGACGACGACGGGCGTGCCGATGTGTTGCGCTATGTTACCGAGAAATACGGAGAGGAGAAGGTGGCTCATATTATCACTTACGGTACGATGGCGGCCAAATCGTCGATCAAGGATGTGGCCCGCGTGCAGCAGTTGCCGCTGTCGGAAAGCAACCGTCTGGCGAATCTCGTGCCGCGTCACATGCCGGTGGTCAATGGCAAGGAGCTCAAGCCGACGCTGAAGAACTGCTACGAGCATGTACCGGAGTTCAAGGCGGAGCTTGCGAGCGGGAACGCACTGCTTGTCGATACGCTCAAATATGCCAAAGAACTGGAAGGGAATGTGCGTAATACGGGAGTACATGCCTGCGGCGTGATAATCTGCCGCGATGATATCACGGACTGGGTGCCGGTGTCGACGGCCTACGACAAGGACAGCGTGAAGATGCTTGTCACCCAGTACGAGGGCAGTGTGATCGAGGATACCGGGCTTATAAAGATGGACTTTCTCGGCCTCAAGACTCTTTCCATCATCAAGGAGGCTGTGGCCAATATAAAACTGACCTGCGGCGAGGATGTGGATATGGACAATATACCTATCGATGATCCGAAGACATACGAGCTGTATTGTGCCGGCCGCACTACGGGTACGTTCCAGTTCGAGTCGGCCGGCATGCAGAAATATCTGCGAGAACTCCAGCCGTCGACTTTCGAGGATCTGATAGCCATGAATGCGCTGTACCGTCCCGGCCCGATGGATTATATACCTGATTTCATTGACCGCAAGCATGGCCGCAAGCCGATAGCCTACGACATTCCGATCATGGAGAAATATCTCAAGGACACATACGGGGTGACAGTATATCAGGAACAGGTCATGCTGTTGTCGCGTCTGCTGGCCAACTTTACGCGAGGCGAGAGCGATACCTTGCGTAAGGCTATGGGCAAAAAACTGATAGACAAGATGAACGCACTCAAGACGAAATTTCTCGACGGAGGCCAGCAGAACGGACATGATGCCAATGTGCTCGAAAAGATCTGGGCCGACTGGGAGAAGTTCGCATCGTATGCTTTCAACAAGAGCCATGCTACCTGCTACAGCTGGGTCGCATACCAGACGGCGTATCTCAAAGCCAATTATCCTGCGGAGTACATGGCAGCCGTGCTTAGCCGCAATATAAGCGATATAACCAAACTTACCGGCTTTATGGACGAGTGCAAGAGCATGCACATAGCTGTAAAAAGTCCGGATGTGAACGAGTCTTTCGCCCGTTTCGGTGTGAACTCCAAGGGTGATATCCGTTTCGGCCTGGCGGCTATCAAGGGTGTCGGCATCAATGTTGTCAACGAGATAATCGATGAGCGCAGCAAGAACGGGCCGTATGAATCGATATTCGATTTCGTTGAGCGTGTCAATCTTTCGGTGGTCAACCGGCGTGTTATAGAGGCGCTGGCGTTTTCCGGGGCATTCGACTGCTTTTCATCTGAGATCAAACGCGAGGATTTTCTTGAGACCAATCTCCGGGATGAGACATTTGCGGAGCAGCTTCTGCGCTATGGTCAGCTGTTTCAGGCCGACCGCCAATCTCAGACGGCGTCGCTGTTCGGTGATTTAGACGATCCCGGCATGACTGCGGCCGGCCGGCCTGCGATCAAACCGGCGGTGCCCTGGGTCGATGCCGTACGCCTCGAAAAGGAACGCGAACTTGTAGGCATGTATCTGTCGGCACATCCTCTTGATGGCTATTATATGGAACTTACATACGGATGCAGCACCACGGTAAAGGGTTTTACCGAACTGCAGCCGGTAGAGAACAAGGAGATATCGTTTGGCGGAATGGTCACCGAGTTCATTTCGCGTCCTGCACGTAACGGCGGGCAGTTCGGCATAATGAAGATCGAGGATGCTACAGGCAGTACTGAGCTGCGTCTGTTCGGCAAGCAGTTTATAAATTTCGGCAAGTTCGGAGTGCCGGGAACTCCGATCATGATCACAGGCAAGTTTCAGAAGCGGCCGTTCCGCGAGGAACTTGAGTTCGTGATCATGGACATGAATCTGCTGACAGAGGTCAAGGGGCGTCTGATACGCGGTATAACGATACGGCTTACCGCCGATCAGGTCAACGATACATTATGCGCGCTGATGGACGATCATCTGAAAACGACTACCGATGACCGCGGAGATCTGCGCATCCGTATTCTGGAGCCGGAAATGAACCGTTCCATAACTCTCAATGCGGGTGTGCGTATTCCTGTCAACCGCCGACTGGTGCAGATGCTCGAGGATCTGAGCGTGGATTTCGATATAGACCGTGCTTCCATGGCGGGATAATGCAGGTATCTCCATAAATGTTTTATCTTTGCAAACCGGAAACTAAACAATATATAATTAGCGATAAGAAAAATGGCATTCACATTTACAGACCAGAACGTAAACCAGATCATTGAATCGGGCAAGCCTGTAGTCATTGACTTCTGGGCCACCTGGTGCGGTCCATGTATGAGCATGGGACCTACCATCGATGCTCTTGCCGACGAATATGCCGACAAGGTGATAATAGGTAAATACAATATCGATGAGGAGAGCGAACTGAGTACCCAATACCGTATCATGTCGATTCCTACCATACTGTTTTTCAAGGATGGCAAGAAGACTGATATACGTCTTGTAGGTGCGCAGTCTCGTGAGAGTCTCGACGCTAAAATCAAGGAGCTGCTGGCTCTCTGACAAGCCGTATGTGCATAGACAACAAATGCCGGGCATCACTGTCCGGCATTTGTTGTCTAAAATCTTTACTAACTTACACGAAGAATACTTTTACCTTTGTCTGTATAACAACTCAGGCCGTCGGTCGGTTTACTGTACGCTCGAATAATCGAGAGGCGGATCGAAATACCGCCTCATCGACGGGAGATCCGCATCCATGGTCGGAACAGCGAATCGAATGTCACTGAACCGTATCCGCTCCTCTCTGCCACGGTCGGCTTTGGCCTGGTCGGTGCCAGCCGTGAAATGTGCGAGTTCATTTCCCTTGTCGTTCGATACGCGGATGTCCATACTGCTTCCGTCGGCTATGAGCGTCACTGTCACACCCGGAGTCACAGATATACGGCATTGCTCATACATCTCGATGTCGAATACCAGTTCGGCCGAAAGATTGACAGCGCGGTAGGCATATATCCTGCGTGAGCCATCGCGAGAGAATCCGCCTTCGATTCGTCCGTGAGCTATTAGCTGTGAGTATTGGACATGATTTATCGCCGATGGAATTGCCGGAGCTATATATATGGTCTCGTCGAGCATTCTGGGGCGTATGCCGAGAAAATACTGATACCACACACGGATATGCTCGGCATTGCTCCATGCCTGGAGAAAAGTGCCTGACCGTCCGGCCCACGTCGCACCAGGAAGTGGCCAGGCATCGGCGTTTTCGCTAAGAGATCCTACTGCGCCTTCCGACAGTGCCTGGCGGTTCATGTTCTCGAACAGATCCCATGCCGTATCGGCCTGTCCGGCTTCGATCATGCGCTGCATGGCCATGCCGTTGTTCCAGAGCCATACGGTGCCGTTGTGGTAGGCGTCATCCTTGTGGTAGTAATGCCAGTTTTCGTGGTACGGATGGAATCCGGGATCGTGCTGGTCGAGCGATGATACTCCCCACGGAAACACAAGGTTCTCCCATATCTGGCGGGTTATGCTGTCGGTAAGACGTCTGTCGCCGACAAGCTCATATGTATAGAGCGCATTAGGACGAAGTTGCAGATCCGGAGTGCCGTCAGCGTCGAGGTGGTCGAAGATCCGGTATGCTCCGCTGTCGATGAAGTCACGGGCGAACGATGCCTTTACTTTGTCGGCGGCAGCCTGCCATCGTGAAGCCTCTTCGCTGTGGTTCATGATTCTGGCGAAAGAGGCTGCGCATTCCAGCTGTTGCCACCACAGAGCCTGCACGTCGTTGGCGCGGTTTCCACGCGGTGTGCATGGATACAGTCCCTGACGTTTCGCATCCATCCATGTGTCGGCGTCGGCATGGAGCAGATACCCGTGTTCGTCAGTCTGGCTGTCGATGGCTGCATTTACGCTGAGTGCTACAGCCGGATATATCGCAGCGAGAAATTCCGTATCGCCGGTATAGTTGAGATATTCGGCGATGTCGATGACGAATCTCGGAGTGCCGTCGGCTGTGTTGTAGATGATTCCGTCGGGATTGGCGCGGTTCGGTATCCGTCCGCGTGTAGGAGATCCCGGTATTGTATCCTGGAAACGGGCGAAATCCCATAGGATTCCTTTGGCTGCCTGCCATTGCCCGGTGCAGAGTGTCGCGCCCGGAAGCGAAATGAACATGTCCCTTCCCCAGTATTCGTTAAACCATGGCAATCCGGCATATATGCCGTTGCCTTGCTGGCGGGTTACAAGTTCGTCGGTGGTAAGGATTATCCAGGCCATTGCTTTGTCAAGGGCGGGGATGTCCGATTCCAGCGGATTGAAATATCGTACGAGATCGTCCATTCTCGTCTTGCGTTCCTGGGTGAGTTTTGCGCGGTTGTTACGTAACGATGTGGCGGCAGAATCGGCCGACTCACTTCTGCGCAGGCAGGTTATGATGAAGCCTCCTGATTGTGGCGATGTCATCATGCGTATGCCGTCCCAGTTGTAAGGCACATCGTTGAGCGGCTGCAGGTTCAGTCTGAGCGTGGGGGCTTCTGCCGGTGTGAATTCTACGCCGTTGGCAGTCATGCGGCCGTCGGATAGCAGGCGCGGCGACAGGCTGATTCCTATAGAGTCGGCGTTTGCATGATCGACCTCAATGAGGAGTGCCTCTATATTGTCGAACATATAGAATTCCTCATGGGCGCGTTCGGGATAGTCGCGTGTCAGTTTGTATGGATATACTTTCACAGAGGCGAATGACCTGTCGAGTCTCGAAGTGTCGGCCCATAGCGTATAGTCGCTTAAAAGCCGGCGTTTTGCTATATTCCATCCGGCGTAATGGTCGTTCCAGTCGTTGGTATGTGTGAGTCCGTACCAGAATGCGGCCTTTTTGTCAGTAAAGGAGTATTCACGTTGTTGTTCAGGCGCGATGTCTATCCCGAGAGAGTCTACTGTCAGACCGGTCAGCGGCCGGCCGGGGGCAGGGAGCGGGCTTTCCGGAGCAGAACATGCTCCCGCGATTATGGTCAGTGCTATTGTAATTGCGGTGGTTATGGTGGATTTCATTGTATGAAATATGGTTCATTCTGGTGGTATAACGCCGTTTCAGGCATGTTTGTTGTTTTTAACAATCATTAAAGATGCGGTTTCGTTAAAATCGCAGTCCGTCCCCTTTTCCGCAGTATTATCTTTGCGGTAATCTTAATCTTTTCTGACTTATGGATAACACTGATTTATTGCAGGCTGTGACAGTCGATCTTCTGTGGGCGGCAGGATTTGTGGCTGTTGAGTATCTGTGTGTTCTGCTGGCTGTGCTTGCCGATCTCTGGAGCGGTTGGCGCAAGGCCGGCCGGCGTAAGGAGAGGCGGACTTCGCGTGGCCTCAGGAATACTGTCGACAAGGTGGCCCGCTACTTCAATGCACTGATCGCGCTGACAGTCATTGATATCATGATTATAGCCGGTGCGGCCTATCTTCGTTCAACTCAGGGATGGGATATTCCTATTTTTCCGGTATGTACACTTGTCGGTGCCGTGGCGTTGGCTCTTATCGAGGTGAAGAGCATATGCGAGAACGCATCGGAGAAAGGCGATATGCAGGAGGCGGCCGCTCTTTTGAAAAAGGTGCTGTCGTCGGTAAGTGCGGCTGAGATTCTGGCATGGATAGACCGTAACCGTGATTCCTGAGCATGCAGTCGTAAAATCGGGGAACTATAGTCAAAATAATCAATCACAACTGTATGAAGTATTTTACTATCGATGAGTTGTCGTACAGCCAGATGGCTGTACGGTGCGGACTGAAGAATATACCGGACAAGGCTGCTGTGCGCCGGTTGACAGATCTGGTAGAGAAGGTTTTGGATCCGGCACGGGAGCAGTTCGGAGCACCGGTCATTGTGTCGAGCGGCTATCGTTCGCCTGAGGTCAACCGTCTTGTAGGGGGTGTGACCCGGTCATATCATCTGACAGGCCGTGCTGCCGATCTTGTGACAGGAAGCAGAGACGGCAACCGGCGCCTGTTCGATATCCTGACGCGTTTGCCGCATTGTGAGCTGATATGGGAGAATGGCGGCCGGTGGATACATGTGGCATTATGACTGTGAATCAGTCGGTGCCGCGGTATTTGCGTATAGCCCGTGAGAAATGCCGCCAGTATAGCGCTGATTTCTTCTCGCCTATTCCGTCGATGTCGAGAAATGCCTTCTGATCGGTAGGCTGCTGACGGGCCATGTCGGAAAGAGTCTTGTCGCTGAATACCATATACGGCGCTATTCCCTGTATCTTGGCAATGGCTGTACGTACGCGTTTCAGCTCCGACAGCAGTTCGGCAGGCGGTGTGGGCGTTTCTGTCCTTCTGCGGGTCGCCGACGGGTGCGGTTCAGTCCGGGTCTTGGATGTCTGTGGCTGGTGGTAATAGAATTTGGCCAGTTGTACCGGAGTGTTTCCGGCAAGCACTTTACGTCCGTATGGGGTGATCTTGAGATGGTTCGACTCATTATACCGGATCTCGATGATTCCGAGTTGCAGCAGTTGCGACAGATAGGCGCTCCACTGAGCGAAGCTCATATCCCTTCCGGCGCCGTAAGTCTTTATTCTGTCGAATCCTTTGGCAATGAGTTCGGCACGCGCCGATCCGCGCAGAATATCTATGAGCATGGTTATTCCAGCCTGTTCTCCTATTCGGGCCATGGCACTAAGCGCTTTCTGGGCAATGACGGTACCGTCGATACGTTCAGGCGGGTCGAGACATACGTCGCAGTTGCCGCAGTCATGGTCGGTCTCTTCGTTGAAATAGCTCAATAGTACACGCCGACGGCATACCGTGGCTTCGGCATATTCTTTCATCCTTGTCAGTTTCTCGGCATTGATCGCCTGTCGGCCGCTTTCGTCGATGAAACTCTGAAGAGCGGCGATATCGGCAAAGGAGTAGAACATGAGAGCCTCGGCAGGCATACCGTCGCGTCCGGCACGCCCCACCTCCTGATAGTAGCTTTCGATGTTTCGCGGCAGATTGTTGTGCACCACGTAGCGTATGTTGCTTTTGTCGATGCCCATGCCGAATGCCACAGTGGCGCAGATTACCTGTAGCTCGCCGTCTATGAAGGCCTGTTGTGCCTTATCGCGTTGCACGGGTGTCAGACCGGCATGGTAAACTGCTGCCCGGTATCCGCGGTTAGTCAGGTCGGTACATAATGTCTCGGCATTTTTCCGGCTCAGGCAATATACTATTCCTGAATCTTCGGCATACTTGTCGATGAGCGAGCATATCATGGCTACCCGTTTTGATTTTCCGGGATTGGAGACTACCCGTAACGATATGTTGGGACGGTCGAAAGAACTGATGAACAGCCGTGGGTTTTTCAGCGCGAGCTGCTGCGATATGTCATCGCGGGTAAGACGGTCGGCTGTCGCCGTCAGCGCGATTACCGGTACGTGCGGATACCGGCGTTTTATACATGCCAACTGTGTGTACTCCGGGCGGAAGTCATGTCCCCATTGCGATATGCAGTGGGCTTCGTCGATAGCGAATAGGCTGACCGGTGCGTCATCGCCCCAATGGTCGATTTCCGTAAGCAGCCTTTCAGGCGATATATACAGCAGTTTTATATGCCCGTGGTTCAGACCTTCTATTACCTGGCGGTTTTCGGCATCGGATTGCGCGCTGTTGAGCATGGCTGCCGGTATGCCGTTGGCGATAAGTGCCGTGACTTGATCCTTCATCAGGGCGATCAGCGGCGATACCACGATCGCGCACCCGTCTTGCAGGAGAGCCGGAAGCTGGAAGGTTATGGATTTGCCGCCGCCGGTAGGCATCAGCACGACGCAGTCGTGACCGCGCATGACCTTTGAGATTATTTCGAACTGTTGCGGCCGGAATGATTTGTGTCCGTAGAAGCGCTGCAACACGGCGGTTGCCTCGCGATACAGACTGTCACGGTCATGGGTGGATTCCGGCATGGATCAGAATGCGTTTTGTTCGCCGTGTACGGCATTGATTACTGTGCGTGCTATGATCTTCAGGTCAAGCAGGAAATTCCAGTTTTCCACATACCATACATCGCACTCCACGCGCTTTTCCATCTTCCACAATTCATCGGTCTGCCCACGGTAACCGTTTACCTGAGCCCAACCGGTGATGCCTGGCTTGATCATGTGCCGCAGCATGTATTTGTCGACCATCCGGGCGTAGTCCTCTGTGTGCTTGAGCATGTGGGGGCGTGGCCCCACTACAGACATGTCGCCGCGCAATACGTTGAAAAACTGAGGAAGTTCGTCAATGCTCGTGCGGCGAAGGAAATCTCCTACGCGTGTCTTGCGTGGATCATCCTTGCTTGCCTGCTGCCGGTCGGCATTGGCATTGACTCGCATGGTGCGGAATTTCCAGCATGAAAATTCCCGTCCTTTGTAGCCTGTGCGTTTCTGCTTGAAAAATATCGGACCCGGCGACGAACATTTGATGGCTATGGCCACCGGTATGAATACAATGGGGGAGAGGATCAGTGCTACCGATGAGAACACGATATCGAATGTGCGTTTCAGAGTCCTGTTGACAGCACGTTTCAACGGATTGTGGAGTGCTGTCATGACGGGCATCGGGCCTATGTTCGACATTTCGAAATTGCGCCCGATGTACCGGCTTATCTGAGGGACATAATAGAACTGGATCACATTGTCATCGGCAATCTTTACAGCTTTACGCATTGCTTCCTCGTCTTCGCCGGACATTGTATAGAATATCATATCGACAGCCTCTTTGCGTACGAACTGATCCATGCTGTCGATGTTTCCGAGATATCTGCCCATGAATCCGGCAGGACGTCTGTCGCCGAAGAATCCGAGTATACGGTATCCGTAGCCGGAATCTGACAGCATGGCCTCGAAGAGCCGCAATGCCGTCAGGTTGGTGCCTACTATCACCACGCGGCTGAAGTTGCCTCCGCGTTTACGGTAATGCTTGAGGAGCAGCCGCGAGAATGTCCAGCACGCCGGAAACAAGATGCCGAGAGTACAGTAGAATTCAAGCAATACACTTGCTGTCATGTCGTTGATGTCGAGAAACGTGAGCAACGACAGAAAAAACAGTGCATGTATGCCTACAGTCTGCAATGCGCAACTGACTACCTGGTCGATGTGTATGGCACGCTGTTCTCGGACGTGTGAGAACCAGAACACGACAGGGAAGTATGAGATATTGACCAATAGCCACTTTATCTTAATGTGGGTCTCGGTTATCTCTGGATTGAGCATGCATACTGCTGTAAACACAACGTTGACCACCACAAAATCTATTATGGTGAGCAACGTGTGGATGTAGCGTCCGTACCTTCCTCTATGGCTTACGGGAATCATGCGGGATATACGGGTCTGATACCTTTATGGTTCAGCCGAGCTTACTGTCGATTACGCGGATCTTTTCCTCGATTATGGCCAGATCGTCTTTCAGTCTCTGGATACGACGCTGCATTTCGCGCAGCATCGAATCTCCGCTTTTTGATTTGGAACTGAAGAATCCGAGATTGTTTTCAAACGTGTTAAGTTCACCGCGTTTCTGGTCGAGTATGCGCATCATGCGGTCGCGTTCGCGCAGTAGTTTCGACTCGTCGCCTTCGATCTCGCTGATTGAATTTTCGAAGTTGGCCATGGCAGCGCCGGTACCCTTTATGTCGAGACGTGCGTACAGGTCGTTGACCACTGTGCGGTAGGTCTCGTAGAGTTTGTCTTTGTCGCGGTAGGGTACATGGCCGATGCCCTGGTAGCGGGACATGAGCTCGCGTACTTTCATTATTGCGGCCTCGCGGTCTGCTGTGCCGTCGATCGCTTTCAACTCTTCTATAACAGCACGTTTTTCCTTGAGATTGGCCTGCTCGGTGCGGCGTGTTCCAGAGGTGCTTTTCTTTTTCTGTTCGAAGAAGTAGTCGCATGCTTCGAGAAAGCGGTGCCAGATGGCGTCGCTGTGTTTCTTGGCTACGGCGCCTATTGTCTTCCATTCTTTCTGGAGGGCGACGAGTTCGTCGGTGGTCTTTTTCCAGTCGGTCGAATCTTTCAGCGCTTCGGCACGTTCGCAAAGTTCGGTCTTTCGGGCCAGATTGCGTGCCAGTTCGTCTTTGGTGTTTTTGAAGTATTCGGCTTTCTGAGCGAAGAATTTATCGCAGGTGGCGCGGAAGCGGTTGAACAGCACGGTGTTCATCTTTCGCGATGCATATCCGAGTTTTTTCCATTCTTCCTGAGCTTCGAGGATGCTCTTGGTCATGGTGTCCCATGCCGAGAAACTCTTGAGTGCGGAAAAGTCGAGAGCCTCGATGCGTTCGCACAATGCGGTTTTGGCTGCTTCGTTTTCGTTTTCGCGCTGTTTGCGGTCTTCGAAGAATGCCTGGTATTTTTTGTTGACCACCGCCGATGCGTCTTTGAACCGCATCCAGATTTCTTCACGGATATCTTTGGCTACAGGACCAGTCTCACGCCATTTGTCGTGGAGCTCCTGCAGACGTTTGAACGCGGTCACGACGTCGGGCTCTTCAGAAAGTTTCTCCGCTTCGAGACAGAGGAGTTGCTTTATTTCGAGATTTTTCTTGAAATCGTAGTCGCGTAGGTCTTTGTTGACTTTCAGCTGGTCATAAAACCTCTCAACTGCATCCTGGTATTTTTTCCACTGTTCGCCTGCATGGGTCGGCGGTACATCGCCGGCGGTCTTGAATGCCTGCTGCAGTTCGCGGAAACGCTGGAAGTGGCGGTTAACGTTGTCTGTGTCGCCGGCCATGGATGTCAGTTCCTCGATTATGGCGTTTTTAGCTTCGAGATTGGCCATCCTGATCGCTTCTATTTCGGCGGCATGTCTGGCTTTCTTCTCTTTGATGAGATTGAGAGACTCTTTGAAACGCTCCTCGTCGGCGTCGGGCATCGGGGCGAAAGCGCTTTCCTCATTTCCTTTTTCGAGAAATGCGGCTTTTTCGGCTTCGAGTTCCGTATGACGTATGGCGTAGAACTGCTGTTTCAGGCGGGCCACTTCATCGCGGGATATTTCGGCGGCATCCTTTTCAGCCAGTTCTGAGGCCAGTTCTGCTATGCGCTGTTTGGTAAGCGGTTCGGCTGGCTTCTGTACGGGCGTGTCTTCTGCCGGAGCTGTCTCGGCGACGTTCGGTTCGATTGATTCAATAGCGGTGTCGGTTGTCTGGCCGGCACCCTCTTCGTTCAAGGATTTTTCCATGTCGGCCCCGGAGGTCGGCAGGGAGGTTTCATGCAGTTCCATAGAGTCAGTAATTTTTATTAACAATCAGTGTGTTCCCTCTGTATTTAAAAGTGTTTCATGGGTCGGCACTGGTTTTAATCGGTTTCAAATATACGAAAATTTGTCAACCTGTCAATATAATCATCAAAATATTTCGCAAATACGTTGTAATGGATGTATTTTTGCAATGAAAGAATGAAACAGACTCTACAGGCGCCACAGTTGCGCCGACAACAGCTCACACGGTATATAGCGCCTTTGCGCGAGGGCGGGTCGCTTCCGGCACTGGCGGAGGCCGACGACGGATTCAAGTATGTGGTCAAATTCCGTGGCGCAGGTCATGGTGCCAAAGCGCTGGTGGCTGAGATGATAGGCGGGGAAGTGGCGCGGGCTTGCGGACTTAGGGTTCCTGAACTCGTGCTGCTCGATGTGGATGAGGATTTCGGTCGTACCGAGGGCGATGAGGAGATTCAGGATCTGCTGAAAGCAAGCCGCGGGCTTAATATCGGATTGCATTTTCTCTCAGGAGCCATGACGTTCGATCCGGTTGTCAACCGGGTGGATCCGCTCGAGGCGTCGCGCATGGTCTGGCTCGATGCATTTCTGACCAATGTGGACCGTACCGTGCGAAACACCAATATGCTGGTGTGGCATGGCGAGAACTGGCTTATCGATCATGGCGCCACGCTGTATTTTCATCATTCCTGGGACGGTTGGGAAAAGGCTGCGGTGAGTCCGTTCCCGTATATCAGGAGTCATGCGTTGCTGCGTTATGCTTCGCGTCTGAGGGAGGCTGATGCCGAAATGCGTTCCTGCTTGTCGAATGAATGGCTTCGGTCTGTGGTGGATTCCGTTCCGGCTGAATGGCTTGTGTATGAAGGGTCCGGACTTTCGGTAGAGAATGTGCGCGATGTATATGCCGGTTTTCTAACCCGCAGGTTCGATAGTTCTGAAATTTTTGTAAATTACGCTGAGGATGCACGACAGGCACTTGTATGAATATGCTGTAATAAGATATCTTCCCCGCGTGGAACGTGAGGAGTTTATCAATGTCGGGCTGATAATGATGTGCAAGCGCCAGCGTTGGATCCGGGCGCGTGTAAAGGTCGATCCCCGGCGCCTCCAGGCGTTTCCCGACGCATTACCGGCCGATGAGCTTACCGCACAGCTGCACGGCTTCGGTCTGGTGGCTTCAGGGGCCGGTGACGGCGGGGATATTGCAGCGCTTGAGGCTGAGGAGCGCTTCCGCTGGCTCACTGCCGTGCGTAGTGCGTGCGTCCAGACTTCGCGTCCGCATCCGGGATTGTGTGCCGATCTGTCGTCGACATTCGACCGTCTGTTTGCCGAACTGGTGGACTGATATTATTTCCCGGGACGATAGATGAGGGTGCGTGAGCGCTCCGGGCGGATATACCGGCGTACGGCTTCGGATATTTCTTCGGCTGTGACTGCGTTATATCGCTCGGTGGCCGTGTTTATATCCTCGTTTTGTGCGTCGGCCTGGATCAGAGCCTGGGCTACTGACAGGTAGTCCATGATTCCGAACGTATAGTCCGATGCGAAACGGTTGCGTATTCGTTGCAGTTCGTGTTCCGATATGTCCCCGTCGAGAGCCGGGCGCGAGGCTTCGGCTTCAAGCAGTTCGCGGGCGCGGGCTATGTCGGAATCGTTGTCTCGGCGCAGGCGGCACGACAGAGTTATGTAGCCGGGATCGCGGCTGCCGAGTATGCAGGCGTCGACATCAGTGAAAAGATCGGTTCCCATCAGCAGGTTTCTGCGCATTCTTGATGCCCGGCCGGCTGCGAGCAGATCTGTCACGATGTCGCATGTGCGGTAATCGGGGCTGTCGTATCCCGGCATGGGGTAGGCTATGGTGATGGCGGTCGACGGGACATTGCGGTATACTGTCATTTCGGTTGCTGATTCCGGTTCCGGCTCCACGGGCAGATTCCGGAGGGCCGGAGTGCGCGTGGGTATGGTTCCGAACCATTTTTCAGCCAGGCGGACGGTAGCGCCCCATGTGATATGGCCGGTTACGACGAGGGTGATGTTGGCCGGTGTGTAATGCCTGTCGAAAAATTGCAGGACATCGTCGCGGGTTGTGTCTGCTATATGTTGCGGATCGAGTCCTATTACCGGCCATCGGTACGGATGCTGCTTGTATATCATGGAGCGCAGCAGGTGTGTGGTGTCTCCGTAAGGACGGTTAAGACATGTCTGTTTGAATTCCTCGATGACTACCGAGCGCTGTACTTCAAGAGTCTTTTCGCTGAATGAAGGAGCGAGTATGCGGTCGCTTTCTGCCCAGAACAGTGTCTCTGCATTCTGAGCCGGCGCGACTGAATAGAATACTGTCCGGTCTGTGGATGTATAGGCGTTGTTGAATCCGCCGGCAGCTTCGATGGCGCCGTCGAAGTCGGGGATATTGGCCGATCCGCCGAACATGAGATGCTCCAGCAAGTGCGCCAGTCCTGTGCGTTCGGGAGATTCGTCGGCCGATCCGGCATCGACTGATACGTGCAGTGCCACCATGGCGGTGGCACTGTCGTAATTGTGGATTAATCTGATTCCGTTAGGGAGTGTGGACCGATTGACCTGTATCATCCGATTATCTTCATGGATATTATCTTGATGTCTTCTTTAGGACGGTCTGCGCTGTCGGTCTCGGATTTCTCGATTTTTTCTACGACATCCATCCCTGACAGGACTTCGCCGAATACCGTGTACTGGTTGTCGAGATGCGGTGTGCCTCCTGTCGTGCTGTATGCTTTGCGCTGTTCGTCGGAGAGTCTGGCCGGGTTTTCAGCAGCGCGCTGTTCGGTTATCGCAATCAGTTCATCCTGTAGCTTCTGCAGACCTTCGCGGTCGCCCTGCTGCTGCATGGTTGTGATCTTCTGACGGTTCTCTCCGACAAGTTGCTGGAATATGCCCTGCTTCTGCATGTCCTGAAGCTGGCTTTCCATCATGGTGAGCTGTTGTTCGGAATAGGCTTTGCCTGTGACGATATAGAACTGGGATCCTGACGAGCGGCGTTCGGGATTCACCTGATCGCCCTGGCGGGCGGCCGACAATGCACCGCGTTTGTGGAAATGTCTGGGGCAGTCGATTTCGGCTTCGATGGTGTAGCCGGGGCCTCCGGCGCCGAGGTGTTGTCCGGGACGGGCATTCTTGCTGTCGGGATCGCCGGCCTGAACCATAAATTCATTGATGACCCGATGGAATAATGTTCCGTCGTAATATCCTTCATTGACAAGTTTTACGAAGTTATCGCGGTGTTTCGGTGTGTCGCCGTAAAGGAGTACGGTGATGTCGCCTGCGGTTGTGCTTATTGCGACTTTTACGCTGTTGGTGTCGGTTGGCATCGTATTGTTGTTGGTTGATTGTTCTGCGGGTTTGGTTCCGGCGGGGTCTTTGGTGGCCGATCCGGCCTGGCATGAGCTCATGCAGATCATGAGCGATGCCAGTAAGAACAGAGCTTTTCTCATTGCTTACGGTATTGCTGTGGTTATGTCGTTATGAAACAATGCTGCGTTGCATCCGGTTCAGATGCCGGTGGAAAACAGCCGTTTGTATATGCGGCGGAAATTGTTGTCGGCGGCGGAAAGCTCTGCTGCGCGCGATGCGTAATCCGGACCCCAGATACCTTGCAGCAGGTCGCCCAGATACCGGCGTTCGCGGTCTTTTTCGATAGTGGCGGCTATAAGACGGTTTACGTGGGCTGCGTATGCCGTAGGGTCTATGGCTGACAGATACCGTGCCGCGCTCGCTGTGAACTGGCCTGTAAGATCTACTGCGACCATGTTGTCGACGAGATATTCCATGTCGTCGATACATGAACCAATATGGTTGGCAATGTATTCATATGTCAAAAGCCCGTCGGGATCTTTTGCCAGTGCTTTTTTGTCGTCGTCGGTCATAATCGTGTTGTTTTATGGTTGACACGCCACAAAGATAATAAAAAGAATTAAGTTCGTACCTGTTGTTTTTGTCCTGTGTGCGTAAAGTCCTATAATCGCGGGAGTGTTACAGTTGGTTGACGATTTTACAACGATTCGGCAACAATGGGCGGGTGGTATCTTTAAGATGTATAATTTTGACACGTATGATCATGAATAAGATCGATTCCGGTTTATGTAGTATTTCCGCCGCATTACGGCGGATCTTCAGTCTGCTTCTGGTGTGTGTGGCATTGTATCCGGCGGTGTCGGCACGTGACCAGTCTGTAGGACTGGTGCTTAGCGGAGGCGGATCCAAGGGCATAGCCCATATCGGCGTTATCCAGGCGTTGGAGGACAACGGGATTCCGGTCGATTATGTGACCGGGACCTCGATGGGCGCTATTGTCGGAGGCCTGTATGCCTGCGGCTATTCTCCAGCAGAGATGCTTGAGCTGATCGAGAGCCGTAGCTTCTCATATTGGTCGACGGGGCGTATCGACGAGAGTCTGGTCTATTATTTCTCACGTCCGGAGCCAACTCCGGCACTGTATAGTGTGAATGTTCCTTCAAAACGGGATCGCAGGGGCGGCGGATCCCCGGTTCCGACGAGTCTGATATCTCCATTGCCCATGAATTTCGCTTTCATGGATCTGTTTGCGCCTTATACTGCGCAGTGCGGCGGCCGGTTTGACCGGCTTTTCGTGCCGTTCAGATGCGTGGCTTCGGATGTCGTGGGCAAGCACAAGGTCGTGCTCGGTTCCGGAAGCGTGGGTGATGCCATTCGTGCTTCGATGAGTTTCCCTATAGTGTTCCAGCCGACCGAAATCGACAGTACGATGCTTTACGACGGCGGGATATATGATAACTTTCCTGTCGATGTGATGCGTGATGAGTTTCATCCGGATATCGTGATAGGCATAGATGTGTCCACACCGGATAAACATCCGTCGTACGATGTGGTCAGTCAGCTTGAAACGATGATTATCCAGAACAATGATTATACGCTTCCGGCAGAAGAGGGTATAAAGATACATATAGATCTGAGCCGTTTCGGTCTGCTTGATTTTCAGAAAGCCCGTGAGATCTATAAGATTGGTTATGACAGAGCCATGGAATATATGGATTCTATCCGCGGTCGAGTTGTTGTCAGAACTGATTCCGGAGCAGTCGCATCGCGCCGGGCCGCTTTCAAGGCGTCTACTCCCGGCTTGCGTTTCGATTCCGTGTCGGTGACCGGAGGCTCTAAATCGCAGAATCGCTATATATCCTATCTGTTTGACCGTGAGCAGTCTGATACATTCGGTGTGCGCCGTGCGCGCGATGCCTACTATCGGGCGATATCGTCTGATAAAATGCGCAACCTGTTGCCTTGTGCCAGTTATGACAGCGTATCGGGGCTGTTTGATCTTTCGCTTAAAGCGAGCGTGAAGGATGATCTTAAAGTCGGGGTGGGCGGATATATAACATCGTCGACCAACAGTATGGTGTTTTTGTCGGCCGGATACTCTACGATGAGTTTCCGGTCGGTTGAGGCCAGTATCAATGCCTGGATAGGGCAGAGCTATATGGCCGGTATGGCCAATGCCGGTCTGCATCTGCGCACCGGCAATCCGTCGGCACTCGATCTTCAGGCTGTGGTGTCGAGGCAGAAGTTCTATGAGAACGACAATCTCTTTTTCACCAAAGACATTCCACGTTTCGTGACTCAGACGGAGGCGTTCGGCAGGCTGAGGTATATGATGGGTGCCGGACGCAATGGCAAGGTGGAGGGAGGTGTCGGTATCGGTTATCTCGATGACCGTTATTATGATCATGTATTTACCGGAACGTCGTGGCTTGACAAGGACAGGTGCAGCTACACGCTTGGGCAGGTGTGTCTGAAATATGAGTTCAATACGCTGAATAACCGGAATTATCCGACTTCGGGAGGTTATATCCGGTCGGACTTGTCGGCTGTGACCGGTCGCTATCGCTTCCGGTCGCATCTTGTGCGTCAGGGGGATGTGGCCGATGATATTCATTGGGCTACTCTTGCTGTCGCCGGGAAAAAATATTTCGCGATTCATCCTAAAGTGGCGCTTGGCGTGGAGTCTGATGTCGTGGTGTCGACCCGTAAGCTGTTGCGCGATTATAATGCCGCCATAGTGGGAGCATCGGCTTTTAATCCGACCCCATCGAGCTATAATGCTTTTAATCCGGCGTTCAGAGCCAATTCCTATGTCACAGCCGGTGTTGTGCCTGTGTGGAATGTGTCGGGGCTGCTGCAGTTGAGACTGAGCATGCATGCTTTTATGCCTTTCCGGCGTATAGGGATTGATCCATCCTCCGGTTATGCGTGTTACGGGCGCTGGTTTTCTGATCCGGAATTTTTCGGCGAACTGGCGGCTGTCTATAGCTTTCCGTTTGCTTCGCTTAGCGCATATTGCAATTACATGAGTTATCCGGCTCGCAACTGGAATGTCGGGGTCTCGTTCGGAATATTTATACTCGCGCCTGAATTTTTGAAATAGAATAATGATAAACGATATATGAAGTGTGTTTACATATTTATGATCTTGATGATGTCCGTAGTCGGAAAATCTGTGGCGCAGACAGCGGGTGCTGTTGTCTCCATGGCGTCGCTTTCTCCTGAACGCAAGGCGGTGATCAACCGTATCGCATCGAATATGGTGGCTGTGAAAGGCGGCAGCTATATTATGGGTGCAACCGCAGGACAGACGAAGCATGCCTATGATTGGGAGCGTCCGGCTCATGAGGTCCCGGTGGCGGATTTCAAGATCGGCCGATATGAGGTCACCCAAGAGGAATGGGAGGCTGTGATGGGCGATAATCCGAGTCTGTTCAAGGGAGCGAAGCGGCCTGTGGAACGTGTCAGCTGGAATGACTGCCAGCGGTTTATAGAACGATTGAATCTGTTGACCGGCAAGAAGTTCCGAATGCCGACCGAGGAGGAATGGGAATATGCCGCGCGTGGCGGGATCAAGTCTGTATCTGATACCAAATATGCCGGTAGCGACATGATCGACGAGGTGGCCTGGTATTTTTACAATAGCGGACAGACTACGCATGATGTCGGCACGATGAAGCCGAATGAACTGGGGCTGCACGATATGAGCGGCAATGTCAGCGAATGGTGTTCCGGTTTCTGTGATATAGCCCGCGGATATGCCACTACGTCCAAGACGCTCACTCAGCGCACGCGAAGGGGCGGGAACTGGAACCGCATCGCGACGTTCTGCCGCAATAGCTACAGATACGGACGCAAACCCGATTTCCGTACGGAAACCATAGGACTGAGGCTGGCTCTGTCGGAATGACACGCAATATATTGCAGTCGTATCCGTTATTACTATCAATACAATTTCTTCACAATATTATTTTAATGATGAAACTCTTTGACGTATATCCTTTGTTCGATATAGATATAGTGAAGGGCTGCGGTTGTAATATATTCGATGCTGACGGCCAGGAGTATCTCGATCTTTATGGCGGTCATGCGGTTATTTCGGTAGGCCACAGTCATCCGGTTTATGTGGATGCGATCTGCCGCCAGGCTCATGAACTGTGCTTTTATTCCAATTCGGTAATCAACAGTCTGCAGAAGAAGCTGGCCGAGCGTCTCGGCCGCATCTCGGGATACGAGGATTATGCTCTGTTTCTCATCAACTCCGGAGCTGAGGCAAATGAAAACGCGCTGAAGCTGGCATCGTTCCATACCGGCCGTAGTCGTGTGATTGCGTTTGACAAGGCTTTCCACGGGCGTACGTCGGCTGCTGTGGAGGCGACCGATAACCCCAGAATAGTGGCGCCTATCAATGCTAATTCCCATGTGACATTTCTCACATTCGACTCTCTCGAAGGTGTCGAGGACGAGCTTGCCAAAGGCGATGTCGCTGCTGTCATAGTCGAAGGAATACAGGGCGTGGGCGGAGTCAGGATCGCGTCTGACGGATTTTTGCGTGGATTGCGGGATTTGACCACTAAATACGGAACCGTACTCGTGCTTGATGAGATCCAGAGCGGTTATGGCCGTTCCGGACGGTTCTTCGCCCATCAGTATTCAGGGATAAAGCCGGATATTGTGACAGTGGCCAAGGGTATTGCCAACGGATTCCCTATGGGTGGTGTGCTGATCTCTCCGGAGTTTAAACCTGTATACGGGCAGCTGGGCACTACTTTCGGAGGAAATCATCTGGCGTGTGCCGCAGCTCTTGCGGTTATCGATATTTTTGAATCTGAAAATCTCGTTGAGAACGCAGCATGTGTAGGTGCCCGTCTGATCGATGCCTTGCGCAAGATCGATGGGATCAAAGAGGTTCGTGGCCGTGGCCTGATGATCGGTATAGACCTGGGACGTCCTGCCAAGGATCTGCGCCGTCATCTTATAGCTGTAGAGCACGTGTTTACTGGAGCATCCGGTACTGATGTGATACGTCTGTTGCCGCCGCTGACACTGACAGAGGCGCAGGCCGATGATTTTATAGTCAGGTTTAACCGTGCTCTCGCAGCATGTAAGTGAGCGGTCTTATGAAGATAGGAATAATAGGCGCCGGCAATATGGGCGGAGCCATAGCCAGAGGACTGTATCGTTCGGGCTCCGGCATTGATCGGATCGTGGTTTCCAATCCGTCGGAGCCGAAGCTCAAGGCTTTGAAAACGGAATGTCCCGATGTGGTTGTGTCGACATCAAATATGGATGCGGTCAAGGGGGCTGATGTGGTCATTTTTGCGGTAAAGCCATGGCTTCTCGAAGGCGTGATGGCCGAGGTTGCCCCTATGGTAGAGTTTCGTCGTCAGATATTGGTGTCGGTTGCGGCCGGAGTATCGCTCGATACGCTGTGGAACTGGCTGAAAAATTATTCCGGTGACCGTGTGCTTATGAGAGTCATGCCTAATACGTCGATATCGGTCGGGGAGAGCATGACATTACTGTGTTCCCGCAATGCTTCCGACAGTCAGGTGGCAGCAGTTGCGGCGCTGTTTGACGCACTGGGTAGGACCGCAGTCATTCAGGAACGGCAGATGGATGCCGCCATGGCTTTGTGCTCGTGTGGAATCGCCTACGCCATGCGGTATGTGCGGGCGGCCACGGAGGGCGCTGTAGAACTGGGGCTGTATCCGGATCAGGCGCGTGGGTATCTTTTGCAGACTCTTCGTGGAGCAGTGGCTTTGCTTGAGGCTACAGGAGCCAACCCTGAATCGGAAATCGATAAGGTGACGACGCCTGGCGGTGTTACCATACGTGGTCTCAATGCAATGGAAGCGCAAGGTTTTTCTGCAGCGGTCATTGCCGGTCTCAAGGCATCGGTCTGATATTCTCCGGATATGTCATACAATAAGGTCATACTGATAGGGCATGTCGGCAAGGATCCGGTGGTCCGTTACGTGGACAAGCGTCCGGTGGCGTCGTTTTCGCTCGCTACTACGGAAAGGGCGTATACTACAGCATCGGGTCTGAGTGTGCCCGAGCGCACCGAGTGGCATAACATAGTGATGTGGGATCGTGCGGCCGAGTTTGCTGAAAAATATATCGGGCGGGGAACCAGACTGTTTGTCGAAGGAAAATTGCGGACTCGTACATGGGAGGATCGTGCTGCGATCAAACGTACTATAACCGAAATATATGTGGAAAATTACGATATCCTTTCGCGCAATGCCGCCTCTGTGTCGCCAGAGGCGGATCGCAATGCGTGATCCGGAATCGAACTGAACTTCGGCGCCCCGCGGATTCGTCTTCGGGGCGCGATTTTTTTAACGTTTAGCGCGAAAATGTTTGGTGGATAGAAAATTAGTTGTTAATTTTGCATCGCTTTTTAGGCCGTAGAAGTGCCGTGCTACCGCTAACCTACTGTAGGTCAGGTGATAGTCGGTGCTGTAAATGTATGTATCGGGTGCTGCCCGGTTGTGTGTTGCGGCTGCGAAGCATATGTTTGACGATAAACCAAGAAGAAATAAACTAACGTAACAAACAAAAAAGACTAAGATGCCTACAATTCAGCAATTAGTAAGAAAAGGACGTGTGGCATTGGTAGACAAGAGCAAGTCGCCCGCACTTGATTCATGTCCGCAGCGTCGCGGCGTGTGTGTGCGTGTGTACACTACCACCCCGAAGAAACCTAACTCGGCTATGCGTAAAGTTGCCCGTGTGCGACTGACCAACGGAAAAGAGGTCAACTCTTATATTCCCGGTGAAGGTCACAATCTGCAGGAGCACTCGATCGTTCTCGTACGTGGTGGCCGTGTAAAGGACCTTCCTGGTGTTCGCTATCATATCGTGCGCGGTACTCTTGATACCAGCGGCGTTAAGGATCGCACACAGCGTCGTTCCAAGTATGGAGCCAAGCGTCCGAAACCGGGAGCAGCGCCCGCCAAAGGCAAGAAGTAATTAAGACTTCGCGGCCTGCGGAAACGCAGCAGCAGAGATAAACAAAACAAGTCAATGAAACTTAGTTTTTGATTTATCGGACAGCTATTAAGGTTGAGTAAATAGAAACGGAGGTTTCTGTTGAAGATGTAATAAGCAGCCGGCAAACAAAAACAACAATTACTGAAGAAAAAAAATGAGAAAGGCAAAGCCTAAGAAACGGATCGTTTTACCTGATCCCGTTTTTCATGACGTTAAAGTGTCCAAGTTCGTCAACCATCTGATGTATGACGGCAAGAAGAATACTTCTTACACTATATTTTACACTGCACTGGACACTGTAAAAGCAAAATTGCCCAATGAGGAGAAGACTGCCCTCGAAATCTGGAAGAAGGCGCTTGAGAATATTACTCCTCAGGTTGAAGTGAAGAGCCGCCGTGTGGGTGGTGCCACTTTCCAGGTTCCTACTGAGATCCGTCCTGATCGTAAGGAATCTATATCGATGAAGAACCTTATCCTTTATGCCCGTCGCCGTGGCGGAAAGACGATGGCCGACAAGCTGGCCGCTGAGATCGTCGACGCATTCAACGAGCAGGGTGGCGCGTTCAAGCGCAAGGAAGACATGCATAAGATGGCTGAGGCTAACCGCGCATTCGCACACTTCCGTTTCTAATACTCCCGTCATAAGGAATTATCAATAAAAAGGTTCGAAATATCATACATTTGAATAATGGCAAAATCCGACGAATTACTAAAGTATACCCGTAATATCGGCATCATGGCTCACATTGACGCCGGTAAGACAACTACTTCGGAACGTATACTGTTTTACACCGGCCTTACCCACAAGATAGGCGAGGTGCATGACGGTGCCGCTACTATGGACTGGATGGAGCAGGAGCAGGAGCGTGGTATAACAATTACCAGTGCCGCTACTACTACATTCTGGAACTATGACGGAGAGAAATATAAGATAAACCTGATTGACACTCCGGGACACGTTGACTTCACTGTGGAGGTGGAGCGCGCTCTCCGTGTGCTTGACGGCGCCGTGGCTACATTCTGCGCTGTGGGCGGTGTTGAGCCCCAGTCTGAGACTGTGTGGCGTCAGGCTGACAAATACAATGTGCCCCGTATCGGTTATGTGAACAAGATGGACCGCTCGGGCGCAAACTTCTTCGAGGTTGTTCGCCAGTTGCGTGAGGTGCTCGGTGCGAATCCCTGCCCGATTCAGATACCTATCGGTGCTGAAGAGACTTTCAAGGGCGTGGTCGATCTGATCCGCATGAAAGCGATCTTCTGGCATGACGAAACTATGGGCGCTGACTACTCGATAGAGGAGATTCCCGCTAATCTCGTGGACGAGGCTGAGGAGTGGCGTGACAAGATGCTCGAGAAAATCGCCGAATATGACGACGCTCTCATGGAGAAATACTTCGACGATCCCTCGACTATTACAGAGGAAGAAGTGCGTCGTGCGCTTCGTGCCGCTACTCTGAAGATGGATATCGTTCCGATGATCTGCGGCAGCTCGTTCAAGAATAAAGGCGTTCAGTGTCTGCTCGACTCTGTCTGCGCATATCTTCCCAGCCCGACAGATACCGGCGCGGTAGAAGGTCATGCAGTAGGCAATGCCGACGAGATACTTACCCGCGAGCCGTCGAGCGACGCTCCCATGTGTGCGCTTGCATTCAAGATTGCCACCGACCCCTATGTAGGCCGTCTGACATTCTTCCGCGTGTATTCCGGCGATATCGATGCCGGCAGCTACGTGTTCAACTCGCGTTCGGGCAAGAAAGAGCGTATCTCGCGTCTGTTCCAGATGCATTCCAACAAGCAGAATCCGAAAGAGCGTATCGGCTGTGGCGATATAGGCGCAGGCGTAGGCTTCAAGGATGTCCGCACTGGTGACACTCTCTGCGCGGAGGACGCTCCCATCGTGCTTGAGGCTATGGACTTCCCCGATCCCGTGATCGGTATCGCAGTCGAGCCCAAGACTCAGAAGGATCTCGACAAACTCGGCGTGGGTCTGCAGAAACTCGCTGAAGAGGATCCTACATTCCGCGTACAGACCAACGAGGAGACCGGTCAGACCGTTATCTCCGGTATGGGTGAGCTTCACCTCGATATTATTATCGACCGTCTGCGTCGTGAGTTCAAGGTAGAGTGCAACCAGGGTCGTCCGCAGGTTACATACAAGGAAGCTATCACCAAGCCGGTTGAACTTCGCGAGGTATTCAAGAAGCAGACAGGTGGCCGCGGTAAATTCGCTGATATCATTGTTCGTGTTGAGCCGGTAGAGGAAGGCTTCGAAGGCAATCTCGAATTCGTAGATGAGGTTAAGGGCGGTAACATTCCCAAGGAATTTATTCCCTCGATTCAGAAGGGTTTCCAGAATGCAATGAAGAATGGTGTTCTCGCGGGCTTCCCGGTAGAGCAGCTTAAGGTTACTGTGCTTGACGGTTCGTTCCACCCGGTGGACTCCGATCAGCTGTCGTTCGAGCTGTGTGCTATCCAGGCATTCAAGAAAGCGTCTGAAAAGGCCGGTCCCGTATTGTTGGAGCCGATCATGAAGATCGAAGTCGTTACTCCCGAAGAGAGCATGGGCGATGTGATCAGCGACTTGAACAAGCGTCGCGGTCAGGTAGAAGGCATGGAGACAAGCCGCAGCGGTGCTCGTGTGGTTAAAGCCAAAGCTCCTCTTGCCGAGATGTTCGGATATGTAACAGCTTTGCGTACCATCACATCCGGTCGCGCTACCTCGACAATGTCGTTCAGCCACTACTCTGAAGTGAGCAGCTCGATAGCCAAGAATGTCCTGACCGAATGCCAGGGCCGTGTAGACCTTCTGAAGTAAAATAAAAATATATAAGATACATTCAATATGAGCCAGAAAATCAGAATCAAATTGAAATCTTACGATCACAATCTGGTCGACAAGTCGGCAGAGAAGATCGTTAAGACTGTGAAGGCTACCGGTGCGGTTATCAGCGGTCCTATACCCCTGCCCACCCATAAGCGCATCTTCACCGTGAACCGCTCGACATTCGTCAACAAGAAATCCCGCGAGCAGTTCCAGCTCTCTTCTTTCAAGCGCTTGATCGATATTTACAATTCAACCGCCAAGACTGTCGATGCACTCATGAAGCTCGAACTTCCCAGCGGTGTTGAGGTAGAGATCAAGGTGTGATGCCGGAGTCTGAAATTTATTAAAACGAAAATCCAATTTAAACCAACAGAGAAATGCCAGGATTATTAGGAAAGAAAATCGGAATGACATCCGTTTTCAGT
>CAOKFI010000014.1 GCA_948467675.1 uncultured Porphyromonadaceae bacterium | reverse complement strand
CCCGACCCTCTGCTTGTAAGGCAGATGCTCTGAACCAGCTGAGCTAAGCGCCCTCGGTTCCTGAAAGCGATGCAAAGGTACGACCTTTTTTTGATTCTGCAAATATTTCGCAAAAATATTTTATGCATGATTTGACACATAACCCGTGAATGGAAGACCACCGTCCTCCAGACTTCCATCCATATGCCTGTTTAATAAACTTTTAGCCACATGACAATACTTTTTTTCGCAAAACAGCAGACGCATCTTTTTTCATATGGGATTCCGCATGTTCGTTATATCCCTATGGACTCCACGCGTCTCATCGCACTGCAAGGATATCAGACATCGGATCCACGTATAATATTCACCGCCATTTTCGAGATGCTTCCGCCTGAAATTATTTTAACCGGAATAATCGTGTCATTGATGTTTTCTGACTAATTTTGCAGTATAATTCATTATCATCATTCTGTCAGGTTTATGGAACTTAACCAGCTTACAGCAATCTCCCCTATCGACGGACGTTATCGCTCCAAGTGTGAACGTTTAGACGAATTTTTTTCGGAGTTCGCCCTCATCCGCTATCGTGTACGCGTCGAAGTAGAGTACTTCATAGCTTTGTGCGAACTGCCGCTCCCGCAGCTCAGCGGTGTAGGTCACGAATGTTTCACCAGTCTGCGCGCCATATACAAGGACTTCACGGTAGCCGATGCGGCACGCATCAAAGAAATCGAGAGTGTCACCAACCACGACGTAAAAGCCGTGGAATATTTCCTCAAAGAGAAATTCGACACGCTCGGACTCTCGGCGTTCAAGGAGTTTATCCATTTCGGCCTTACAAGCCAGGATATAAACAACACCTCGGTGCCGATGTCGATGCTGGAAGCCATTGACCAGGTCTATATGCCGGCTCTCGATGAACTCGTCGACGCCATATCCACACGCGCCCGCGAATGGGCCGACGTACCCATGCTCGCCCACACTCACGGACAGCCGGCATCGCCCACACGTCTGGGCAAAGAGTTCGAGGTATATGTCTCGAGGCTGAAAGCGCAGATCGATCTGCTCAAAGCGGTGCCACACAGCGGCAAGTTCGGCGGCGCCACCGGCAATTTCAACGCACACCGCGCAGCATACCCGTCAATCGACTGGAAAGAGTTCGGCGCCAGATTCCTTTCGGAGCGCCTCGGCATACTCCGCGAGAACCCTACGACACAGATATCGCACTACGACAATCTGGCTGCACTCTGTGACGCACTGCGGCGCATCAACACCATATTGCTCGATCTCGACCGCGACGTATGGATGTACATATCCATGGACTACTTCAAACAGCGCATCAAGGCTGGCGAGGTAGGATCATCGGCCATGCCTCATAAAGTCAACCCTATAGACTTCGAGAACTCGGAAGGAAATATCGGAATAGCCAATGCCGTTTTCGCCCATCTCGCACAGAAACTCCCTGTATCGCGTCTGCAACGCGACCTCACCGACTCCACCGTGCTCCGCAATCTCGGTGTGCCATTAGGACATACCCTGATAGCTATAGCCAGCACACTCAAAGGCATGAACAAACTTCTGCTCAACGAAAACGCGATCGCCGCCGATCTCGAACACAACTGGGCGGTAGTGGCCGAAGGCATACAGACCATACTCCGCCGCGAAGGCTATCCCAATCCATACGAGACACTCAAACAGCTCACACGCGTAAACACCGGCATAACAGCCGACTCGATAGCCGGATTCATTGAGACGCTCGACGTGTCAGAGGAGATCAAGAAAGAGCTTCGCAACCTGTCGCCGTCGACATATACCGGATATTGAACAGAACTTTATGGCAGTTGCCGACGTTATCATGTCAGTAGTAAAAACGATCAAATTCCAACTGTTATGAGTGAATTCAGCGACATAATCAGCGACAGCAGGCCTACATTGGTAGACTTTTACGCCACATGGTGCGGTCCCTGCAAGGTTCAGGGTCCGATATTGGAAACCCTCAAAAGCAAACTCGGCGAAAAAGCCAACATAATCAAGATCGATGTTGACAAGAACAACGATCTGTCGGCAAAATACCGGGTACAGTCAGTCCCGACACTGATCCTGTTCAAAAACGGAGAACAGGTATGGCGGGCAGCCGGCGTACATCAGGCCGATGTGCTTGAGGCCAAGATCAAAGAGTTCGAATAACCGACCGCAACAGACATACAATGAGCGGCGCAATCGTCATGGTTGCGCCGCTCATTGTATGCATATATCCCCGTTTTCGTTAGAATCGCAGTCGACCGCGCCTCCAAGGCATTATATTTGCAGTGCAAAACAATCAAAACACACACATGATATGAAACACAAGACCTTTACCTTCCGCAGCTCATGGTTCGAAGCCATGCGCAATATGTCCGATGCCAGCCGTCTCGCCCTCATGGACGCGATATGCCGCTATGCTTTCGACGGAGAACTCCCTGACCCAGAGGCCCTCGATCCCGTTGCCGAAATAGCCTTCATGCTCATACGGGCCGAGATAGACGCCACGCCGTCACGCCGCAAGCGGCACATCCAGACCGACACTCCATCCTCAATGGCCGGACTCCCGGATACAACGCATGAGGACACGCCTCAGGCAACCGTTGCACCTGACGAATTCGATACAGCCTACGATGAAGTGGCCGCCAGAGTGCGACAAAACGAAAAATGGCGCAGCTGGCTGAAAACGCATGCCGAAATATGCAACCTCCGCATAGCGATACCCGAATTCAAGAAATTCATACGCAAGCACGGGCGCACAGACGAATTTACCGGTCGGGAAATGGCCGAACTCGATTTCTGCCGGCGCCTGGTCGAGGCCTCCAACGTGTGCAGATTCCTGCCCGCAGATGCCTTCCGGACCGTCTGCCCGAAAAAAAATGAAGCACAGGCCGGAGCCCGTGCTTCATGATGATTACGCCGGTCAGGCAAGACCAGTCTATTTGGAATCGATCTGCTTCAGCAGCAATTCTACAGCACGCCTCAGCTGCTGATCCTCGCCGGTCACGATCACATCGGCATCGTTGGCTATCTTATAGTCCGGCTCAAGCTGCTGGTTTTCGAGATAAGAGCCGTCGGGAAGCTCATATCCAACCACCGGAATGCCGAAATACATGCTCGGATCCTGAAGTGTGACCCAGTTGACACTGGTCATGGTTCCAGGAACAGGCATACCCACGAGTTTGCCCAGACCACGGTGTTTGTATACCCAAGGGGTTCCGTGGGCATTGGAGTAGTTGGCCTCACCCTGGATCATGATGCTCGGCTTGTTCCAGCGGCGCGACGGCATATCGCATGTGCGCTGGCCGCGTACCACCTGCGTGAAATATTTCTCACCGCTGAACAGCACCTCGATATCTTCATGCAGACGGCCACCGCCGTTCCATCTGGTATCGATCACTATACCGTCGCAGTCGTTGTACTTGCCGAGAATATCGCCGTATACCCTGCGGAAGCTGCCGTCGTCCATCGACGCTATGTGGACATAGCCGAGACGGCCGCCCGACAGGCGCTCCACATCGGCCGCGCGGTTACGCACCCAGCGCTCGTATAGCAGATCGCTCATCTTGCCCTGGCTTATAGGCCTGACCACGAACTCATGTATCTTGCCATCGGCATCGGCTGCCTCGACAAGCGTCTTTTTACCTACAAGACCATTGAAAAGAGTGGTGTAATCCGTATCGGCCACTACAGGCATTCCGTTGACACTCCGCACTATCCATCCCGGACGGAGATCGATACCGGCACGGTCAAACGGACCGTGTTTCACCACCTCAGCCACTTTCAGGCCATCGCCATTGTAGGTCATGTCATACAGCAGACCGAGATTGGCCGTGCTTTCGCCCGCGCCTCCGGCGCGATAGCCGCTACCGGTATGGCTCACATTAAGCTCGCCAAGAAGCTCGCTCAGCATCTCGGAGAAATCGTAATTATTGTCGATATGCGGAAGAAACCTGGCATAATGCTTCACCAGATTGTCCCAGTCGACGCCGTGCATAGTCTCGGTATAGAACCGCTCTTTCTCCATACGGCGCACAAAATCGAGCATATATTCGCGCTCGGCAGCACGGTCGAGCTTCATTGTCGCCGAATAAGTGATCGGCTTGATCTTCTCCGACGCGGTATCGAGCTTTTTCATGCTCTTTCCGCCGAGCAGGAACAGATTCTTTCCGTCCTTGTCGAGCGCCATGTTGAGATAACCGGCATCGAGCTTGCTTGCTACGGAAATATCGCCCTTGCGCAGATCCTTTTTCCACAGATCATAGCCCTTTTCCACTGCGCTGAGATAGTAAAGAGTTTTTCCGTCGGCAGTGATCACGGCTCCGGCCAGATCGCTCGAATAAGGGGTCAGACGCATAATCCGGTCCTCGATACCGGCGCGGTCCACCTTTACAGTCTTGACCGAATCGGCATACTCCACCTCATTATTCTTATCCTTGCGCTTCTTTTCGGCATCCTTGTACAGTTCGAAATCCTCCTCGTTGAGATTGAAGCGGTCCATTGCCTCCTGATTCATAAACGCGATCATCACATCGCCCTGCGAACCCCACGACGCATGATTGCGCATGCCGTAACGTTCGGAGATGAATATGAGGGCATTGCCGTCGAGAACCCACACAGGATTCTCGTCGAAATATCCGCTTCTGGTGATATTCGTCACTTCCGGTTTACTGTCATCGACATTTACAATAGCTATGTCGGAATACGGAGAGTGATGGTTGTCGACGGTCGTAAACGCAATCCAGCGGCTGTCGGGCGACCACATGTAGTCTACGCCTGTACGGGTCAGACAGCCTGAGCCGTCGGTGATCTGACGCACCTTTTTAGTCTTGACGTCCATGACCATGATCCGGCTGCGGTCAGCGACAAAGGCGAGTTTCTTGCCGTTGGGAGAGTACTTGGGTGTATCCCGGTTTACCTTGTCCGATGCCGGAAACAGAGCCTCTTCCTTGATCGAGGTGGCATTGGGGAAATTCGGATCATCGTCACGCACGATCGTGGCTTTGTACAGACCGGAATGCCCGTCACGCTCCGACACATAGACGAGTGTCCGGTTATCGGCGCCCCATGTCGGTTCCGATTCGGCCTGTGCCGTATGTGTGATCTGCCTGGTAGTAGGATATGCCACGGAAGTGACAAAGAGTTCGCCTCGTTTGACAAACGCCACCGACTTTCCATCGGGCGAAGGCACGGCATCGGAAGCTCCGGAAGTCACCGACAGCATGTCAGGTTCGGCCTCATCGTCGGCGATCACATCGATAGCCACCTTGACCGGTTTGCCTCCAGGACGCATGGTATAGATCTCTCCGTCCCATGCCATTGCCACGGTACCGTCGTTTGCCTGGGACAGGAAACGCACCGGATGTTTCTTAAAGTCGGTAAGCCGCTTCAATGCCGAAGGGTTGTCGAGCGGCATACTGTACACATTCATCGAGCCTCCGTCGCGCTCGCTGAGGAAAAGCATCGATTTGCCGTCGGGAGAGAGCACAGGGTTACGGTCCTCGCCGGCATGAGCCGTGAGATTGGTATGCTTCCCGGTTTTGACATCGTAACGCCAGAGGTCGCGCGTCACCGACGATGTATGATGCTTGCGCCATTCATTCTCCATTCCTTTCTGATCCTGATACAGAAAGAACGAACCGTCGGACGAAGGGCTTACCATCTGTGCCGGAGTAGCCAGAATCTGCTCTATGCGGCCTCCGCCTGCCGGCACGCGATACAGTTCCGTAAGGCGTCCGCTCGGAAAAGCGGCGCTCTCCACCGGATCCTGTATGGCCGACGAGAACAGCACGTATTTGCCGTCATGCGAGAATGATTCAGGGGTTTCCGTCCCGCTATATGTCGTAAGACGTCTGGCGGCTCCGCCGTCAGCGAGCATTATGTACAGATCCTGCGACCCGTTGCGGTCGCTCGCAAAAGCTATCGAACGGCTGTCGGGCGACCATATAGGCAGCGATTCATAGCTGGGCTGTGCGGTAAGACGCACTGCCTGTCCGCCGGAGACAGGTACTTTATAGATATCGCCACGGTATGTGAACGCTATATTCCTTCCGTCGGGCGATATTCTGACATCGCGCAACCATAGAGGAGTGGCAGCAGAGAGGGTATGACCCATCAATCCGACTGCCGCGCACAGTAATAATTTCTTCATGGAAAATAATTATTGATAATGATTTTCCACAAAATTACGTATTTTTTCCGATTATTCGGTCCGGGCCAGCTCCATACCGCGCAAAATGGCGGCTTCGTTCTGCGGAAGCAGATGGTGATGCCGCTCCGGCAAAGTCTTTTTCAATCCCTTCATCACGCTCTCTACCGGCACAAGTCCGCGGATCTTGAGCAGCGCTCCGAGCAGAAGCATGTTGTATGTCTTGGCCGATGCCATTTCAAACGATGCCTCCATGGCCTGTACAGGCACTATGCTGATATCGGTACGCGTCGGTGGCGTATGCACTCCGTATGGATCATAGATAAGGGTTCCGCCAGGTTTCACCTTTGACTCGAATTTGTCGATACTCTGCTGATTGAGAAGCACAGCTGTATCGTAGCTGTCAAGCACAGGCGAGCTTATGGGAGAGTCGCTGAGTATTACGGTGACATTGGCTGTGCCGCCGCGCTGTTCCGGCCCATAGCTCGGCATCCAGGTGACCTCAAGGTCGTCCATCAGTCCGGCATAAGCCAGGATCTTGCCCATAGACAGCACTCCCTGGCCGCCGAATCCCGCTATGATTATCTCTTCTTTCATTGCTGTACGGTATTTTTAAGATCTCCCAGAGGATACTTGGCAAACATATTCTCCTCCATCCATTTGTTGGCCTGGACGGGTGTCATCTTCCATCCTGAAGCGCATGTACTCACGACTTCGACCACCGAAGTGCCGCTTCCGTCCATCGAGTTGCTGAAAGCCTGCCGTATAGCGGCTTTGGTCTTGCGCACTGCGGCAGGAGTATGGACAGCCTGTCGGGTAACGTAGCATGTTCCGTCGAGCTGTGTCATCAGATTGGTTATAGCCAGCGGATATCCGTTGAGCTCCACACGACGCCCGTAAGGGGTGGTGGATGTCTTCATGCCTTCGAGGGTGGTAGGCGCCATCTGTCCGCCGGTCATGCCGTAGATTCCGTTGTTTATGAATATTATAGCAATGTTCTCGGCCCGGTTGGCGGCATGTATCGCCTCGCATGTGCCTATTGCGGCGAGATCTCCGTCGCCCTGATAAGTGAAAACCATACGTGTCGGATCGAGACGTTTCACCGCTGTGGCCACTGCCGGAGCGCGTCCGTGGGCGGCTTCGATCCAGTCTATATCGACATAATTGTAGGCGAATACGGCGCATCCTACAGGTGCAATACCGATCGCCTTGTCGGCCAGCCCCATTTCTTCGAGCACTTCCGCTATGAGTTTGTGCACAACTCCGTGGCTGCAACCAGGACAGTAGTGCATATTGTTTTCGTTGAGAAGCGCCGGTCTGGCGTAGACCTTATTCTCTGGTCTGATTATATCTTGAGGTGTCATGACTCTTTCGTGAATAAGTTAGTGTCTGGAGTCAGGGAAGTCGGCTATGAAGGAGTCGAGCACTTCCTGGGGATTCGGCACGATGCCGCCCATACGCCCGAAATGACACACAGGAACCCGTCCTTCCACAGCAATACGTACATCCTCGATCATCTGTCCGGCATTAAGTTCTACGACCATAACGCCCTTTACACGCCTGGACAGCTGCCTGATGGCTTCTGTCGGGAACGGCCATAGGGTGATCGGACGTATCAGTCCGACTTTTATTCCCCGACTGCGGGCATCCTCTATGCTCTTCTGGCATATACGGGCTATGGATCCGAAAGCAACGATCAGATATTCGGCGTCGGAGGTCATATACTCGTCGTAGCGCACTTCGTTCTGCTCGATCAGTCTATATGTCTGCTGATAACGCTCATTGTGTTTTTCCATCATGGCGGAATCGAGTTCGAGTGTCGTAATGACGTTAGGTCTGCGTGTGGCCGGCCGGCCGGTCACCGCCCACGGACACTGCTCGGCGATCTGCTCGGGAGTACGTCGCGGCCGGGCCGGAGGAAGCACTACTTTCTCCATCATCTGCCCTACGATTCCGTCGGCAAGTATCATTGCCGGAGTACGGTACTTGAACGCGAGGTCGAATCCGAGTCCTACGAAGTCGGCCATCTCCTGCACTGTCGACGGCGCCAGCACGATCAGATGATAGTCGCCGTGTCCGCCGCCTTTGGTAGCCTGGAAGTAGTCGGACTGCGACGGATGTATCGTTCCCAGACCGGGGCCTCCGCGCATCACATTTATGATCAGCGCCGGAAGTTCACCCGCTGCTATATACGATATACCCTCCTGCTTGAGACTGATACCCGGGCTCGACGATGATGTGAACACGGCTTTGCCGCAGGCAGCACCTCCATAAACCATGTTTATGGCAGCCACCTCGCTCTCAGCCTGAAGCACTACCATGCCGGTGGTCTCCCACGGCATCTCGGCTTCAAGGGTTTCCAATATTTCCGACTGGGGGGTTATGGGATATCCGAAATAGCCGTCGGCGCCATACCTGATAGCGGCGTGGGCTATCGCCTCGTTCCCTTTCATCAGTCTTACTTCTTCTTCCATCTGCAGGTACGATATAATCTAAAGTTCATATTCATTTCACTACCATCCGATACACCTCGATGCAGGCGTCGGGACACACGGCCGCACACGACGCACAGCCGATACATTTGTCCGGATCAGCGGCAAATGCGAAATGATATCCTCGGTTATTCACTTCTTTCGGCTGGAGCAGAAGCACGTCGGTAGGACATGCAACCACACAGAGGTCGCAGCCTTTACAACGCTCCCGGTTTATCTCTACAGCACCTAAGACTTTCGACATAAGACAAATACCGATTTTTGATTAGTGTTTATATTTACAAATTTAATCAAACTTCCGCATCCCCAACATATTTTAACAAAACCTTAACCTATGGCACATATTGTCTTAAAATGTGCCATAGGTTAAGGTTTGTGTTCTTTTCAGGAAATTTATGCCCAGGGATTATTCCTGGATACCGGCGAGACTGTCGCGGATATTGGCGAAAATATCGTCGATGGATCCGGTTCCGGCCACAGCCTTGTAGTTGCCTTCTTCCATATAATAGTCGCGGAGAGGCGATGTCTGTGCATGATATACTTTGAGACGCGCCTGTATCGTTTCGGGATTGTCGTCGCTGCGTCCCGATTCGATTCCGCGCTTGACCAGACGGTCGATTAGCTCTTTCTCCTCGACTTCAAGCCCGACGACCGCATGCACTTTCGTTCCGCGCTCGGCCAGCATTTTCTTCAAAGCCTGAGCCTGGGGTATAGTACGAGGAAAACCGTCGAATATCACGCCCTTGACTTCGGGATGCGCATCGAGTTCCGATGCCAGGATATCGATCATCAGTTCGTCGGGTATCAGCTGACCTTTAGATATATACTTGTCGGCTACGCGTCCCAGTTCGGTATCCTGCTTGATATGGCTGCGCAGCAGCTCTCCGGTGGAGATGTGATGAAGTCCGTACTCTGCGATCAGTTTCTCGCTCTGGGTACCTTTGCCGCTGCCGGGAGCGCCGAATATTACCAGATTAAACATAATAGTGCTTTGATTTAGTGTTATTTTATGACAGGTATTTGTTTATGCTTCAGATGAGGCTTCTTCGTCGAGAACCCATATATCCGGGAGGTTGCGGGCAAGGCCGTCGAGATCGAGGCCGAATCCGATTATAAACTTGGTCGGGATCTCGAATCCGACATAGTCGGGACGCGAACCGTGCTGCAGCGAGTTGGGTTTGAACAGCAGCGTGGCTACTTTGATATCGGCAGGATTTTTCTGGCGCAGATCGGCTATCAGGTTTGTGATGGTGGTTCCGGTGTCGACAATGTCCTCGACTATCACCACCGGACGTCCTTCGATATTTTCCGTAAGTCCGAGCACTTGCTTCACGACTCCGGTGGTCGATGTGCCTTCGTAGCTTTTCAGCCTTACAAATGAGATTTCGGCATCGGTATCGATTTCGCGGAACAGATCGGATGCGAATGGGAAAGCTCCGTTCAGCACGACCAGAAACAGCGGACGGCGTCCATTGAATTCCTCTGTGATCTGTGCTCCAAGCTCCTTGATACGCGCCTGTATACGGTCGCGGGTAATATAAGGCTTGAAGGTCAGCCCGTTATAAGTAACCTTTTTCATCGTTCGGATGCTGGATTATCAGTGATTTGGATAAATTTTTACAAAAATAACGATTTTTCCGCATCCGGACGATGCCAAGGTCGAATTATTTCAGGTTATCACGGACACGCTGCAGATAGTTTCGCATAGCCTCTCCGTCGCGGCGCTTCACAATATCCTGCAACTCCGACAGACGTTCCTGAATCCGCTCCAGCTGTCCTGGAGTATTGGGATTGAAGAGTATCTCGCCAAGCAGATAGTCATCTTCCGACATCAGTCCGCGGGCTATGGCCATGTGTCGCTTGAATGTGGTGCCTGGCGCTGACTGGTGCTTCATGATCCCGGCAAAAACCAGTGTCGATGCAAACGGGATAGACAGCGAGTAGGCAATGGTCTCGTCATGCTCCTCGAATGTATATTCCTCGATATGGAGCTGCAGTTCGTTGTAGAGATCCTTGAAGAAGACTTTTCCGAGATGATCGCTTTCGCTGATTATGATGGCATTCTCATTGCTGAGATTAGACAGCGACGCGAATGTGGGCCCGAACATAGGGTGAGTGCTCACGAACGGATGTCCGGCTCCGGCATAGAATTCAGGCAGACCGGTCTTGACCGATGCGATATCGCTAAGGATGCATCCTGCCGGCAGGTGCGGCAGGAGCATACGGAAGGCTTCGATCGTATATTTGACGGTGGCCGCATTGATAAGCATATCCGGAGCAAATCCGTCGACTTCGTCGAGCGATGCGAAACGACGTGTATTGAATGTGAACCTGAGCCGTTCGGGATCAGGGTCATATACAGCCACATCATGCTTGAATGAAAGCAGATCGCAGAAGAATGATCCCATTTTGCCGGCTCCGGCAATAAGTATTTTCATTTTCAGCCGATTTTTGTTTCAGATACGATTGTTTAATACTTCGATCTGCTGGCGTACCGATTCCTCGTGTATGGCCTGCAGCACGGTCTTCATGAACTCTCCGGCCATGCCCATTTCTTCGGCTGCTGCGACACGCGATCTGATTATATGGTCGTGGCGGCTCATCTGCAATACGGGCATGCGGTGTTCTTTCTTGTACTGGCCGATCTCACGCGACACGCGCATACGTTTGTTGAGCAGTTCTATAAGTTCATTGTCGATCTGGTCTATCTGCTGCCGGAGCATTGTGAGGCTCTCGGTGGTACTTGTAGAATCGCGCAACACGAGCGCATTTAGTATGAAGTTCAGTACATCGGGTGTTATCTGCTGGGCTTTGTCGCTCCATGCACAGTCAGGATCGCAATGGCTTTCGATGATCAGTCCGTCGAAGCCCATGTCGAGGGCCTGCTGCGACAGCGGGGCTACCAGTTCGCGCTTGCCGCCGATGTGGCTCGGGTCGCAGATGATGGGGAGCTGCGGCAGTCGGCGGCGCAACTCGATGGGAATATGCCACTGCGGCAAGTTGCGGTACAGATGCTTTCCGTATGCGCTGAATCCGCGGTGTATGGCTCCGATCCGGCGTACACCGGCGTTGTACAACCGCTCCATGGCTCCTATCCACAGTTCCAGATCCGGATTGACGGGGTTTTTGACCAGAACAGGGACGTCGGCTCCCGATGCCTGTATTGCATCGGCGATCTCCTGCATGGCAAATGGGTTGGCGCTGGTTCGCGCACCGATCCACAGGATATCGACACCAGCGCCGATAGCATCCTCTACGTGCTGACGGGTGGCGACCTCGGTCGCCGTGAGCATGCCGGTCTCGGCTTTTACTTTCTTCAGCCATTCGAGTCCGGCGGCTCCCACACCTTCAAATCCACCGGGCTTGGTGCGCGGTTTCCATATGCCTGCACGGAATATCCTGATGCCGTTGGTCGCGAGCTCACGGGCTGTGGCCATCACCTGCTCTTCGGTCTCTGCACTGCAGGGTCCGGCTATTATCATAGGTCCGGACGAAGACTGTCCATCAGTCCAGACGGGGAGAATCTCTTTCATAGTTGTATTGTATTATCTGATTATATGATCTTTTATTTGCCTATACCGGCATCTTCGATACGCTGGAGCGCTTTTTCCATCATGTCTTCGGTGGCGCACAGCGATATGCGGAGATATCGCTCGCCGTTGCGGCCGAAAATGAATCCCGGGGTAATGAACACCCGTGCATCGTAGAGCACTCTGTCGGCCAGAGCCTCGGCAGATACGGCGCTGTCGGGAATGCGTCCCCACAGGAACAGGCCACGCTGTGCCGGATCGAACTCGCATCCGAGTGCCGTCATGATGCGTTCGGCGACTTTCCGTCTTCGGGCATAGACGGCGTTGAGTCCGGCATACCATTCGGGACCGGCTTCAAGTCCTTTTACTGCGGCGAGCATAAGCGGTTTGAACTGTCCTGAGTCGATATTGCTTTTCACTTTCAGGATCCACTGAATGAACTGCGGGTTGGATGCGACCATACCTACGCGCCATCCAGCCATATTGTGGCTTTTGCTCATGGAGTTCATCTCTATGGCTATGTCTCTGGCGCCTTCGGTCTGCAACAGGCTCATGGGATTGTCGTTGAGAATGAAGCTATAGGGATTGTCGTGGGCGATGACGATATTGTGCCTGCGGCCGAAGTCGACGATCTTCCTGAAAAGTTCCTTAGTGGCCGGTGTGCCTGTCGGCATGTGGGGATAGTTGATCCACATGAGTTTTATACGCTCCAGCGGCAGTGTCTCGAGAGCATCGAAATCGGGCATCCACCCGTTTTCCTCAGTCAGATCGTAGTTGAATATCTCGGCTCCTGCGAGGCGGCTCACACTTGTATATGTAGGATATCCGGGGTCCGGTACCAGAACGCCATCACCAGGATTGAGGAATGCGAGACTGATGTGCAGTATGCCTTCTTTGGACCCGATAAGCGGCTGGATTTCGGTGTCGGGATCGAGTTCTACTCCATACCAGCGGCTGTACCATCCGGCGAATGCGCGCCGCAATGCCGGAATACCTATGTATGGCTGATAGCTGTGGTTGCCTTCGGCAGCAGCTTCGGTGCATAGGGTCTCGACCACACCTGCCGGCGGCATACGGTCGGGGCCGCCGATTCCGAGCGATATTATGTCGGCGCCATCGGCATTGAGCCGGGCCACTTCACGCAGTTTTTTCGAAAAGTAGTATTCCTGGACCTGTTTGACACGGTCGGCAGGTTCTATATTAAGTTTTTGCATAGTCCGGAGGGGTTTGTCAGTCTATTGGATTGCGACATTCCATGTATTCGCCGAGTATCCTGAAATCGTTGATGAGCGGTCTGGCAGCGTCGATGGACTGGCGATATCGTGTATAATCGTCGAATGTCAGATCGACGTAGAAACGGTATTCCCATTCACGCCCTATGATAGGGAGCGACTGTATTTTAGACAGATTTATATCGTAGAACGAGAATATGGTGAGCACTTTGGAAAGCGCGCCCTGTGTGTGCGGCAGCGAGAACACGATCGAGGCTTTGTCAGGAGCTGTACCGGCAGGTTTCATGTCGGCGGCCGTAATCGGGTCGGCAATTACCAGAAACCGGGTGAAATTCCGTTTGTTGGTCTCTATCCCTTTGTCGAGTATATTCAGTCCGTACAGATTTGCGGCATATTCCCCGCATATAGCGGCGTGCCCAACCAGCCGTCTGTGAGCTATCTCCATGGCGCTTCCGGCAGTATCGAGTTTCTCGATGACTTTCAGATTCGGATGGCGCCTGATATACTGCTCGCATTGCAGCAAAGCCATGGGATGACTGTTGACCTCTTCAAGTTCTTCGAGTTTCTGTCCCGGCAATGCGGCGATGACATGGCTTATGCGCATCTTGTATTCCCCTACTACGGCCAAGTTGCTCTGGCGGAGTAATTCATGGTTCGACAGGATGCTTCCGGCAATGGTATTCTCGATGGCCACTATTCCCAGGAGAGAGGCATCGTCGGCCAAAGCATCGAACAAAGCCGGAAATGTGTCGCATGGAACAGGCTCGACATCCGTTCCGGTGAAATATCCTCTGGCGGCGGCGTCATGGTAGCATCCGGGGACGCCCTGAATAGCGACACGCCGGCACGAGTGATTCGGTTGTGGTTCTGTCATTGTCCTTATAATACGAAAAGATCCCGCCTGGTCTAAAGCGGGATCTTATATTTCGGTTAATCATTCAATCGTTGAGTGGATATCACGCACATATAATCCCGTTTTTATTTTTTTCAAAATAAAAATAGCTAAAATAATATGCGTAAAATCGCGTCATTTATATATCAAAATGAAAATTCAACGCTGCAAATGTAAACAAACTTCTTGAATATCCAAAAGAAAACTCTCTTTTTGTTCGGATCATTTCAGATATTTCTCGACCAGGGCTCCGAAGTCGGCCAGTTCGTTGGTGCCGACATAAGTGCTGACAGAGCCGTCGGGCTGCACGAACGATACATGAGGAATACCCTGCACGCCGAACTGCTGGGCTATCTCCGGACAAGAATCGACATTGACGGATACGAACACTGCTTTTCCGGCATAGTCTTCGGCCGCTTTCTCAAATGCAGGCGCGAACTGGCGGCACGGACCGCACCACACGGCATTGAAATCAAGCACCATGAGTTTGTCGGTCTTGGGCAGTGCTGCGCCTTTGGCCAATACGACCACACCTGCGTTCTCAGTCGTTTCAGCAGCTACGGCCGCATCGGATGCAGATGTGTTTCTTGACTGACATGCGGATGCCGAAAGGATTGCCATAAAGGCAAAAGTCATAAAAATCTTTTTCATAATGTTTTGTCGGTTGTAGCGGCTTCGCTACTAAATATGTGGTTATTGAATAATAAACGTTTCTGCAGGCGATAATTCCCACGAATGGGATTTTTTAACGTCCGCCAGGCTGTCATCATCCGTTAGCGGCATGATACATCACAAGTCCGGGCAATGATGTCCGCTCTATCTTGCGTATCTCCACTCCGAAATCGGCTGCGACATGCCTCAATACGCTTTCGAATATACATCCTGTGGCTCCTACGCAACAGATCTGGTTGCCGCGATAATCATAGGCTGCGACATTGCGCGTGAAGAAACGCAGAAACGCGTTGTATACCAGCTGGTACACATATTCGTCGGCAAGATGTCCGGCAAGGAAACGGGAGAATGTCGACAACGATCTGTTGGGATGCGGATTGGTATAGACGGCATCCATTATCTCGTCGGGCTGCAGGCTCACAGATGCGTAAAAGGCGTCGCGCAGTTCTGCCGGAGCTATGTTTTTAAGGCAGTCGCTCACAAACATCTTTCCGAGATATGCACCAGATCCTTCGTCGCCGAGTATGAAGCCGAGAGGCCGCACATGGGCTACAATATCTTTCCCGTCGTACAGACATGAGTTCGATCCGGTGCCCAATATGCACGCTATTCCGCTCTCATTGCCGAGTATTCCGCGGGCGGCTCCGAGCAAGTCGCTGTAGACGGTGACCGGAGTCTTGAACTGGGCTATCAGCGATGACTGGATGATCTTGGTTTTTTCGGGGTTTGCGCATCCTGCTCCGTAGAAATAGACATGCTCCCACCGTCGTCTGAAAAAAGCCTCCGGCAGTTCCAGCCGGATTGAATGCGAAATCTCCCTCCGTGACTGGAAGTACGGATTCAGTCCTTGGGTATAGGCATGTTCCACAATCGATTCTCCGTCGACCAAGGCCCATTCCGTACGTGTAGAACTACTTTCAGCGATTATCTTCATATAACTGTTGTATATACTTTCTATTACCACGGTAGCGCACCCCGATGGCATCAGCATGTCTTTTGACAAAGGTAGCCCAAAATTCGCCGCCGCAACATTTAACAAATGTAAATCATTGTATAAACATGCTAATATCCATATAAAAAGTATTGCCACGGCGAAATCACACCATGGCAATACCCTATATATTATCGGAATTAGGAGTTCAGAAGAGTCCGAATGTTCCCGACAGTTCAAGCAGATGATCGTAGAAGCAGCTTACGATACCGAGACCAATGATACCGGCAACGCAGATCCACATGCCTATGCGCTCCGAACAAGCGGAGCGGAAAGCGCCGACAACTGGTTGTTCGGGATTGATGTACATGGCTTTAACCACGAGAAGGTAGTAGAACAGCGATACTATGGTGTTGATCAAGGCGATAAGCACCAGTACGTATATGGCTATGCTTCCCTGGGCTATGGCTCCGGTAAAAATGAAGAACTTGCTGAAGAATCCGGCAAACGGCGGTATGCCTGCAAGCGAGAACATGGCAAGCATCATAGTGAACGACAGCCAGGGATTGGTCTTGTGCAGTCCGTTGTAGTCGGCCATTCCTACCTTTCCGGTTTTGTTCTCTATGGCTTGTATCACACCGAAAGCAGCCAGGTTGGAGAAGACATAGACCAGAATGTAGTACATGAGCGATGCCATGCCCATGGCATTGCATGCGACTACGCCGAGCATGATATAACCGGCCTGGGAGATCGAGGAGAATGCAAGGAACCGTTTCATGTTGGTCTGACGCAGTGCGAACAGGTTGCCTACGGTGATGGTCAGGATTACCAGAGCATAGAGCATCCATTCCCAGATGTCGGAATATACGGCACCGAATACCTGTGTGAGGATCACGAGGAATGCGAAAGCAGCCGCACCCTTTGAGATCACCGACAGATATGATGTAACCGATGTCGGCGCACCCTGATATACATCGGCTGTCCACAGATGGAAGGGAACCAGTGACAGTTTGAATCCGACACCAGCCACGACGAAAGCGAGTGCGACGATGAGCATGGCCGATGTCTCCTCGAGGGCTACGACTGATGCGATTGTGGAGAAATACAGCGATCCGGTAAGGCCGTATACGAAGGAAAGTCCCATCATGAATATTGCCGACGAGAACACTGCTGTAAGTATATACTTGACGGCGGCCTCATGGCTTTCGTAGTGGTTCTTGTCGAATGCCACCATTGCGGCGAGCGGAAGCGATGCGGCCTCAAGTCCGATGACGAACAAGAGGAAGTGACGTGCCGAAATCATCAGATACATGCCGAAGAGTGTTACGAGCAGCAGTTCGTAGAACTCGCCGCGTCGCATGATCTGAATCTCGCTGTTGGCCCATTTGTTGGCCTGGATCAGAACGATCAGCACACCAACGTTAAGGATGCCTTTTATCGCCATCATCACAGGCGAGGTAACATACATGCCGGCGAAGGCAGAGTCGGCGCAGCTTCCCATGCAGGGCATGAATCCCCATACGGTGAAAACGGCAAAGAGAATTATCGTGAATACCGATAGTCCGCCCTGAGAGCGCCGCGGCATGAACGTATCATATAAGAAGACCAGCAGGAATACGACAAGCAGTCCTATCTCCTGCTTCATTGCCAAAAATTGTGAATAATCCATTGCAATCAGTGTAATGCTTATTGGTTTAGTTCATACCGAGCAACTGGGCGAAGCTCGTGTTGAATGTGAATTTGATCAGATCGCTGAAGAAGTTGGGAAAACAGCCTATGGCAGCCACACAGATGATGAGCGTGATTGTAGAAAGACGTTCCCACCAAGTGGCATCGGTAAGAGTGCGGTGATGTTCGTCCTGTACGGGGCCGAAGAGAAGTTTGCCGACCACGCGGAGGATATATACCGCAGTGATAACGATTGAGCAGCATGCCACGATGGTGAACACGCGGTGGAACATATCGGTGTGCTGGAACGATCCGACGAATATGGTCATCTCGGCAACGAAACCGCTGAGTCCAGGCAGTCCGAGCGAGGCCATACCGGCGATGACGTAGCATACGGCGAGGAACGGCATGATCTTCATAAGACCGCCCATCTGACGGATATCGCGTGTGTGTGTGCGTCCGTAGATCATACCGATCAGGGCGAAGAAGAGGGCTGTCATGAGGCCATGGCTGAGCATCTGCATTATAGCGCCTGTCATGGCTGTGGTGTTAAGCATCAGGATGGCGAACAGCACCAGACCGCAGTGGCTTACCGAGGAGTATGCGTTGATATACTTGAGGTCGGTCTGCACGCATGCGCTGAATGCGCCGTATACAACGGATATACCTGTAAGTATAAGGAATATCCATGCCAGGTCGTTGGCAGCCTCAGGCATCAGATAGATAGCGACACGGAAGCATCCGTAACCACCGAGCTTCATGAGCACGCCGGCGTGGAGCATCGACACGGCGGTAGGAGCCGAGGCGTGGCCGTCGGGGCTCCATGTGTGGAAGGGGAACATTGCGCCAAGCACACCGAAGCCGACAAATGTCATCGGGAACAGGAAGTACTGCCAACCTTTATCGATCGAGGCGTTGCGTGATATCTCGAGAAGATTCATTGTCAGCTGTCCGCCTTCGGGAGCAGAGTGGTAGTAAATGCCGATGATTCCCAGCATAAGGAATGCTGAGCCGCCCATCAGCATGAGGGTCAGCTTCATGGCTGAATACTCTTTGTTTCCACTTCCCCACACACCGATAAGAAGATACATCGGAATAAGTGCGACCTCGTAGAACATGAACATTGTGAACAGGTCTATCGAGATGAAGAATCCGAACACACCGACCGACAGCAATATCAGCCAAAGGAAGAACTGCCGTGGCAGCGGTTCGATTTTCCAGGAGGCGAAGCTGCCTGCGAACACGATGATGGAGGATAGAAGCAGCATGGCTATGGATATACCGTCGACACCGACTGCGAGATTGATGTTGAGCGGTTTGAACCATGCCCATGATCCGACATAAAGCATCTCGGCGGTCTCACCTGCGGCACGCAGCTGCAAATAGTCGACAAGCAGCCATACCGACAGGGCTATGAGAGCGGAGGAACCGACCACGGCCACTGTGCGTATCTGCTTCATGTTGCGTGAGAGGGCAAGCCCCAGGAGCATTATCAAGGGGATCACCACAAAATATATCAATACGTTTGAAAACATAACAAAATACTATATCTGATTGGTCAACGATCGGTTAGATAAGACAGATGACTGTAACGGCTCCAAGCAGGAGAGCTCCGATAAGGTATACCCACACATACATCTGGATATTGCCCGACTGCAATCCGCGTATAGCATAGCTTGCACGCTGAGCAAGGTATGCCATTCCGTCCATGGAACCATCGATTATGTGACGGTCGAACCATGCGATAGGACGGCATATCAGGTTGAATATGATCTTGTGGGTGATAAACATATAGAGTTCGTCCCAGTAGAAGCGGTTGCGGCTCCATCGCCACAGGTTAGGCATCAGGCGGCGCATGCGTTCCGGCATCGGGTTCTCTTTCTTGTACATTACGGTGGCCAGCGCGATAGCGGCGACAGCCACGAGGAGGCTTATGACAGCTACCGACCAGTCGAGATTCTCAAGATTGGTGAGGAACGACACGTGGTCGAACATGTTGTGTCCGTTCCATGTCACGAGGTTGCCGAAGGGAACGAAACCGGCCACACAGGATATTGCGGCAAGCACTACCAGCGGGAGGGTCATAGTCCAGGGCTGGTCATGCGGGGCGTGGTGTCCTTCGTGGATCTTGTGCTCTTTCCACCAGAAGATAAGGTAGTAGAGACGGAACATGTAGAAGGCGGTCAGACCGGCAACAAACGACATCCAGATATACCATACCATGGAGTTTCCGAAACAAGCTGTCAGGATCTCGTCCTTCGAGAAGAATCCGGCAAACGGTATGATTCCGGCGATGGCAAGACATCCGATAAGGAATGTGATATGTGTCACAGGCATATACTTGCGCAGGCCGTGCATGTCGGTGTAGTCGTTGGAGCCGATAGCGTGGATCAGCGCTCCGGCGCAGAGGAACAGAAGCGCCTTGAACATGGCGTGAGTGAACAGATGGAACATTCCGGCCATGTATCCGATGCCATGGTGGAACTCAGGACGGGCAACTCCGAGCGATACCATCATGAATGCGATCTGTGAGATAGTCGAGAATGCGAGCACACGTTTGATATCGACCTGCGTACATGCGACGATGGCGGCATAAAGCGCCGTCAGCGCTCCAACAACCACGATGATGTCGAGCGATGTCACTTCCATCAGATAGAGCGGGAAGAGACGAGCCACCAGATATACACCGGCCACGACCATGGTGGCGGCGTGGATAAGAGCCGATACCGGAGTGGGTCCTTCCATAGCGTCGGGAAGCCATATATGCAACGGGAGCATGGCAGATTTACCCATGCCGCCCATGAATATGAGCACAAGCGCCCATGTCATGACCGAACCGCCCATAAATATGGGAGCGGCGCTGGTCTGGAATATATTCCGTATGCCGGCTGCGGTCTCTCCGCTGACCTGATATACGCCGTCCATTCCTGCTACGGGAGCTGATGTGAGATCGGTGAAGTTGAATGTGCCTGTATAGAACGAGAGTATCAGGATGCCTATAAGGAATCCGAGATCGGCGAAACGGGTCACGATAAACGCTTTCTTCGATGCGGATACAGCCGAAGGCTTGGTGTAGTAGAAGCCTATGAGCAGGTATGAGGATGCACCCACGAGCTCCCAGAATATGTACATCTGGAATATGTTGGTAGCGACCACCAGTCCGAGCATTGAGAAGCTGAACAGCGACAGGAATGCGTAGAAGCGCTGGAAACCTGTCTCCCACACTCCGTGATGGTCACGCATGTAACCGTTGCTGTAGAGATGCACCATAAACGAGATGGTGGTTATGACCACGAGCATCAGTGCAGAGATGGGATCAAGCAGGAATCCGAGGCGTATCACCAGCGAATCGGTGAACTGCAGCCAGTCCTGGTTGAAGACAATGTTCTGAAGATGCACGTCTCCGTCTATAAACTGAGGAGCGCCGGAGAAGAAATAGGTGAATGCCGTAATGTATGCGAGCACCATAGTGACACCCATACCGGCAGTACCGAGTATTCCCGCGATGGGATGGCTCATCTTGTTGCCGAAAAGCCCGAGCACAAGAAACATGCACAGGGGAATGGCAAGGATAAGGATTGGTATTATAGGATCCATAGCGCTTAAAATTTCATTTTAGTGAGATCGCGCACGTCGATACCTTTGACTGCACGGAATACGTTGATGATGATGGCAATGGCGAGTGCGGTCTCGGCAGCAGCGATAGCTATCGCAAACAGCGTGAAGAACATACCCTCCATCTGTCCGGGAAACAGGAAGCGGTTGAATACGACGAAGTTGATGTCGACCGCATTGAGCATAAGCTCAAGTGATATGAGTATGGCTATCATATTCTTGCGAGTCAAGAAGCCATAGACACCGCAGCAGAACATTATCAGGCTCGGTATCAGATAATACAGCAATGTGATTTCCATATTCTCGTCAACGTTTGCGGGCAACTACTATGCCACCGATTATACATGCAAGTAACAATACGCTTATTGCCTCGAAGGGGAGCAGATACTGTCCGTAGCCTGTGCCCATAAGCGCAGTTCCGACCTGCTGCATGTCGATTTCGCCCATTTCGGGGCGGCTGACGAACATGGAGCAACGGCTTACCAAAGAATATCCGGCAACCAGGAGCATTGCCACGGCTGCAGTGAGGCCGAGCACTCGGCGTCGTGAGGCTAACTTCTCGGTGTTGTCACCAGGACGTGATGTCAGCAAGATCGAGAAAACGAACAGCACCACTATACCTCCGGCGTAAACCGCAATCTGCACCGCACCGAGAAACTCGTAGTCCATCATGAAATAGACAGCAGCGGTGGCAAAGAGGGTAAACAGCAGGTATGTGGCCGAACGCAATATCTTGCGTGTGGTGACGGTAAGTACCGAGAATACGATAATCGCGACTGCGATTATGAAATACATGATGATACTTCCTACTGATTCCATATAGATGATTAGTTTTCTTTCGCGTTAGTGGTGGGCTGTGCCGCGTCGGCGGCGGGAGCAGGCTTCGGAGCCGGAACGGGATCGGGCTGTTCCGGCAGATAGTTGAGCTTCTTGACAAGCAGTTCGCGGGTGAACACGGCCTGTTCGAAGTCGTTGGAGAACTCCAGCGCGTTTGTAGGACATGATGTCACACACAACTGGCAGAATGTACAGCTGCCCAGGTCATAGATGTACTTGTCGAGTTTTTTCTTTTTCTTGCCGTCGGGCATATCGACCATCTTGCCTTCGACGGTAATGGTGCCGTTGGGGCAACTGCGCTGGCACATGCCGCAGCATATACACTTGTGGCGCCCTTCAGCATCATATTTCAATGTCAACACTGCGCGGAACCGCTTCGGGATCTCAAGAGTGTCGCGGTTTTCGGGATATCTTTCAGTAACCTTAGGGGTGATAAATTCCTTTCCCGTGACCTGCATGCCCTGAAGGAGGCTTACAATCCCGGTCCCTAACGATGAAAAATAATCTTTTACACTGCCCATAGATAAATTCTTGGTCTATTATTGTATTGTTAATTATTATCCTGCTAACGCACCTGGCCGCCGAGAATATCAAGAAGTTCGGTGGTAATGCTTTGCTGCCGCAGTTTGTTGTATTCGAGCTGGAGCTGTTCGAGCAGCTTGCGGGCATTGTCATTGGCGCTCTGCATTGCCATGACACGTGCAGCCTGCTCTGAAGCTCTGTTCTCGGAGAACACTTCCTGCATCACAGATAGGAGGAACAGCGGAAGTACCGACGAGAAGATGGTGTCGGCGTCCGGTTCAAAGATATAAGGCCGGCTCTGTTCTTTCACGCCGTTGGCGCTGAAAGTTTCCTGGACCACCGGCAGAAACTGTTCGGCTTTGAGGATCTGGCGTCCTACGCTGTGAAAACTCATATAAAGGAAATCGACACGGTCTACCGTTCCGTCGATAAAGCTGCTACGCAGTGTCTCGACAAACACTTTGACCTCTGCTGCGGAACTTTTGGAGTCCACACCTTCGTATGTCACGACCTCGAGCCGTGGTCCTGCTATTTTAGCTACAGCTTTTGCGATCTTTCGTCCGACAGGATATACCTTTATATCGATGTCCTGTCCGAGTGTGGATCGCAGTTCGGCCATACGGGCCAATAACCGCTTGAAGATATTTATATTGTAGGCTCCGCACAGGCCGTCGTCGGAACCGAGCACCACGATGCCTACGGTGCGTACGTCGCGGGCCTCAAGAAGCGGCGACGAGAACTCGGCATCGGCACTGAGCAGGTTGCCTATGACGGTCTCCACCTGTTGCCTGAACGGCAACAACCGGCGTATGGCCTGTTCGGCCTTGTGCATCTTGGCCGACGATATCATCTTCATGGCTCCCGTTATCTTTTCGGAAGAAGCCACAGAACCGATACGTCCTTTAAGTTCGCGTAACGTAGCCATCTCTGATATTCAATCGATTAGTTATAACGGCTTGCAATCTCACGTGCTGCTTCGGTAAGCTTGGCGGTCACGTCGTCGGTAAGTTGTCCGTTACGGATCGGGTCAAGCACGTCGTTCTGATATTTGGCATGCAGAAGCTGTATGAACAGTTTCTGGAATTCGGCCACTTTATCGAGCGGCACATTCTCGAGAAGCCCCTGTGTGCCGCAATATATCACTGCGACTTCTTCCTCTACAGGCCACGGATTATACTGCGGCTGAATGAGCAGCCGTTCGTTTTTGCGGCCTTTGTCGATAACTCGGGCAGTCACAGGGTCTATGTCGCCGCCGAATTTGGTGAACGATTCAAGTTCGCGGAACTGCGCCTGGTCTATCTTGAGTGTACCGGCCACTTTTTTCATCGATTTGATCTGTGCGTTGCCGCCCACACGCGATACCGATATACCCACATTGATGGCGGGACGGATACCGCGGTTGAACAGACCAGTCTCAAGGAAGATCTGACCGTCGGTAATGGAGATCACGTTGGTGGGGATATATGCGGAAACGTCGCCTGCCTGTGTCTCGATGATAGGGAGAGCGGTGAGCGAGCCGCCGCCTTTGACTATAGGTTTCAGTACGGCGGGAAGATCGTTCATCTTCGAGGCTACCTCCTGATTGTCGATGATCTTTGCGGCACGTTCGAGCAAGCGCGAGTGCAGATAGAAGATATCGCCCGGGTAGGCCTCGCGGCCGGAAGGCCGCTTGAGGATAAGCGAGATCTCACGGTAGCTGACAGCCTGCTTCGAGAGGTCATCGTAGATGATCAGTGCATCGCGTCCAGTGTCACGGAAATATTCTCCGATGGCGACACCGGCAAACGGAGAGTAATAACGCATGGCTGCGGAATCGGCTGCCGTTGCGGCTACAACTACGGTATAGTCAAGCGCGCCGTTCTGACGGAGGGTCTCGACGATTGAAGCCACCGAGGATGCTTTCTGCCCGATTGCCACATAGATGCAGTATACAGGCTTTCCTTCCTCGAAGTTCTTGCGCTGGTTGATTATGGTGTCGATGGCAATGGCTGTCTTGCCAATCTGGCGGTCGCCGATTATAAGCTCACGCTGGCCGCGGCCTATGGGCACCATTGAGTCGACAGCCTTGATGCCTGTCTGCAATGGCTGCTTCACAGGCTGACGGAATATCACACCTGGAGCTTTGCGCTCGAGGGGCATGTTGAGGAGGGTGCCCTCGATCGGGCCTCGTCCGTCGATCGGCTCGCCGAGTACGTTGATGACGCGTCCAAGCAAGCCTTCGCCTACGGGAATGGAGGCGATCTCACCGGTACGGCGCACTTTCATGCCTTCGGTCACACGGTCAACGTTGTTGAGCAATATCACACCTACGTTGCTCTCTTCCAAGTTGAGAGCAACGCCTTTCACGCCATTCTCAAACTCGAGCAATTCGTTGGCGCATGCATTGTCAAGGCCGAACACGTGAGCAACGCCGTCGCCCACCTCAAGAACAGTTCCCGTTTCTTCGAACGAAACTTTGGCGTTTACGTTCTCGAGCTGCTGTTTCAATATCTCGGATATCTCGCTTGGATTAATCATTACGGATAATTAGTTGCTTAAAAGTTTTAAACGCAATTGTTTCAGTTCGTTGCTTATCGAGGCATCGAGTTGCTCATTGTCGATGTTGATCACAAAACCGCCAATAAGATCAGGATCCACCCGCTGGGAATATTCCATGGTGGCGTCTTTCAGATGCTTCTCTATAAGCGACTTGAGCCTTGCAGTCTCCTGGTCGCCGAGATTCACGGCCGTGACGACCTCGACTTTGTATATATCGTTGGCCTTGCGATACAGGTCGATGTAGGCCAAGGCAATGCCTCTGGCAAATGCGATACGACGGTTTTCGACGAGCAGTTTCAGGAAGTCGCGGAAACAGCTGTCGGCGTCGGTGTCGCCGGCTGCGGCTGCGGCTTTCAGCAGGTCGACTTTGTCGGCCGACGATATAAACGGGTTATATACGGCTGCCTGCAGCGATGCTTCGCTGTCAAAAGCGTCAGCGAGGTTTTTCATCAGGCCGTATACAGCCTTGTCCTGCTTACGTTCGAGGGCGAATTTATACAGCGCCTTTGCGTACCGACGTGGAATTAAACCCTGATCCATCGCAACTGTCAATTACTGGTTTCCATCTCGTCGATAAGAGAGTCGACGAGTTTGGTCTGGGCTTTTTCATCGGCCAGCTGGTTGCGTACCACCTTGGCAGCGATGTCGAGTGCGAAAGCGCTCACTTCGTCACAGAAACTCTGCTGAGCTTCCTTGCGCGCCTGCTGGATTGCAACCTGAGCTGCATCCATTTCTTTCTTGGCCTCCCGACGGGCAGCCTCGCGGGCCTCCTCGATGATCTCAGTTTTCATCTTGTCGGCCTCACGGAGCATGTCGGCCTGGCGGCGGCGTGCTTCGTCCAAATATTTTTCGGCCTCCTGGCGGGCATTGTCCAGCTGCTCTTTGGCATTCTGGGCATACAGCACACCTTTGTCGATCAGATCGGCACGGCTGTCAACACCCTTCATAATCGCCGGCCACGCCCATTTCCACAAAATGAAAAAGAGCACACCGAACGAAACGAACATCCAGAATATCAGGCCGAAATCAGGCGTGAATAGTTCCATCGGGACTGTGGGTTATTATACAAACAGCGCGAGCAGACAAACGATAACGGCAAACAGAGACACACCTTCGACGAGTGCGGCGATCACGATCATATTGCTTCGGATATCACCTGTAGCTTCGGGCTGGCGTGCGATAGCCTCCATAGCGGAAGCACCGATCTTACCTATACCGATACCTGCGCCGATAGCTGCAATAGCAGCACCTATGCTTGCTCCAAGACCCAACAGAGGGTCGATCGCTGAGAGAATCATTGCTAACATAATGATAGTAGTTTTTTTTGAGGTTATGTAATTATTTATTCTATTCCATATCAACTGGCATGAGCCGGCCGGCTATCGCCTGAATGTTCATTGTCGTGGTGCTCGCCGTGTCCTTTCTCCTGTGCGAGCGAGATAAATATAGTGGACAGCATCGTAAACACGTATGCCTGAATGAAACTTACCAGAACGTCGATCATGAGCATGAATATCGAGAAAAACACGCTGACGACAGTGGTCGCGCCCAATACAGCCGCACCCATTTCGGCAAAGATGAAGATCAGCAACGTGAGTACGATCACAATCATGTGGCCGCCCATCATGTTGGCAAACAGACGCACGGTCAGTGCCGCCGGTTTGGTAAACATGCCGAATATCTCGATTACAGGCATGATAGGCAGTGGGAATTTCAGCCACCAGGGCACATCGGGCCAGAATATTTCTTTCCAGTAGTGCTTGGTCGCGAACAGGTTGGTCACGAAGAATGTGAGGAGCGAGAGCACCAGTGTGACGGCAATGTTGCCGGTCAGATTGGCTCCGCCCGGGAATATGACCATCAGTCCCAGCAGGTTCATGAACATTATAAACAGGAACACAGTGAGCAGATATGGCGCAAAACGCCGGGCATTCTCTTTCAGTGTGGGTTTGATCACACCGCTGTAGATGAATTCGATCAGCAACTCCATGGCGCCGGTGAATCCGCGCGGAGCCTTATATCCGTTTCGCTTATGCCAACGTGCCACTGACATGCAGCATAGAATGACACACAGCACTGTAATGAATAGAGCCAGTACGTTTTTGGTGATCGAGATATCCCACGGACGGTATATTTCGCCATCGGGTTTGACACCTACGACCTTGCCTTTGTAGTCGCCGTCGCGGGCTATGTAGAAAATGTCGCCTCCGTCATCGTACCGGGCGCCATGAGCCACGCGCGCGGAGCTGAAGCAGCGCCACGAGCCATCGTAGGCACGTACTATGACCGGAAGGGGTATTCGTTCGTGATGACAGAACGGCACTTCCCAGCCGTAGCCGTCGCCAAGGTGCTCGAATATGATCTCCTTGGGGTTGATCTTTCCGTCATGACCGTCGGCGGATGCCGATGCGGCAACCGTCTGCGGGGCTGCAAGCGCCGCTATGGCCAGGGCTACGATGAGTAACAGATGCTTCATATTATCAATATACGCAAACAGACACTACGTTATTATCGACATCGACCAGACCACCGTCTGTATCGACACTTGCAGTATGACCGTCAGGAGTCCTGTATGCGATCTTGCCGGGAACAAGAGTCGATATCAGCGACGCATGGTTGTGGAGCACAGTAAACTGACCCATCGCACCAGGCAATGTCACTGATTCGACTTCGCCCTGGAAGAGGACGTCTTCTGCCGATATTATCTTCAGTATCATACTAACGGTTACTCTTTTTCTTTTTTCACTTCACTTCCGCAAGCAGTTTCTTGCCTTTGGCTATCGCCTCGTCGATAGTACCGACATTGAGGAATGCCTGTTCGGGATACTCGTCCATTTCTCCGCTAAGGATCATCTTGAATCCGCGTATGGTCTCGCTAAGCGGCACCAGCACGCCGGGAAGCCCGGTAAACTGCTCTGCCACATGGAACGGCTGCGAAAGGAAACGCTGTGCACGACGCGCGCGCGACACCACGAGTTTGTCCTCGTCAGAAAGTTCATCCACACCGAGGATAGCGATGATGTCCTGAAGTTCGTTGTACTTCTGCAGAAGCTGCTTGACGGCCTGCGCTGTATTGTAGTGCTCCTCGCCGATTATATTGGGATCAAGAATACGTGAAGTCGATTCCAGCGGATCCACAGCGGGATAGATACCGAGCTCGGCAATCTTGCGGCTAAGCACCGTAGTGGCATCCAGGAAGCTGAAAGTAGTGGCCGGAGCGGGGTCGGTCAAGTCGTCGGCAGGCACATAGATAGCCTGAACAGACGTGATAGAACCATTCTTGGTAGAAGTGATACGCTCCTGAAGCTTACCCATCTCAGAGGCCAGTGTAGGCTGGTAACCCACGGCCGACGGCATACGTCCGAGAAGAGCCGATACCTCCGATCCTGCCTGTGTGAAACGGAATATATTGTCGATAAACAGAAGTATCTCTTTACCGCCTCCGTCCTGATCACGGAACTGCTCTGCAACAGTAAGACCCGAGAGAGCCACACGCAGACGCGCTCCCGGCGGCTCGTTCATCTGGCCGAACACCAGAGTAGCCTGCGACTTGGCCACTTCGTCCATGTCGACATCGGCAAGATTCCACTCTCCGCGATCCATCCCTTCACGGAACTTGTCGCCATATTTCATGACGCCGCTCTCGATCATCTCGCGGAGGAGGTCGTTGCCTTCACGCGTACGTTCGCCGACACCGGTAAACACCGAGAATCCGTTGTGTCCTTTGGCAATATTGTTGATGAGCTCCATGATGAGCACTGTCTTGCCCACACCGGCGCCACCGAACAGACCGATCTTACCGCCCTTGCTGTAGGGTTCAAGAAGGTCGATCACTTTAATGCCTGTATACAGGATCTCGGTGCCTATGGTCAGTTCGTCGAATGCGGGGGCAGGCTGATGGATCGGGCGCAGGTTCTCGCGATCGAGCGGCGCAAGGTCGTCGATGGCCTCACCTATCACATTAAGCAGACGGCCTTTGACCTGCTCTCCTGTCGGCACAGCTATCGGACGGTCGAGATTGTCGACACGGACACCACGCTGAAGTCCGTCGGTGCTTTCCATAGCCACACAACGTACGGTATCCTCGCCTATATGCTGCTCCACTTCGAGAATCAGCATAGAGCCGTCGGGACGGTCAATCTTCAGAGCCGTATATATGGGAGGCACTGTATTGCCTTCGCCTTCAAAGGTGACATCGACAACAGGGCCGATCACCTGGGCCACTTTTCCAAATTTGTCGCTCATATTGTTGAGTTCAATATATTTGTTTGTTTCTACAGAGGCATGTCCGGCTCTAATATCAGAAATGCCATCCTTTAACGATTATCAGCACCATCAGCACCAGGTTGCACAGGTTGATCGGCAGCAGATATTTCCACTCCAGCGAAAGGAGCTGGTCGATTCGAAGGCGAGGGAATGTCCACTTGAACCAGATGATGACGAACGACAGAGCCACAGCCTTGATCAGGAACCAGATCACAGAGGGGATATAGTCCATCACGACATTGAAAGATTCCCATCCCGGAATGTGGAGAGGCATCCATCCTCCAAAGAACAAGAGAGCTGCGACGCCGCTTACGATAAACAGGTTGAGATACTCGGCCAGATAGAAGAATCCGAAGTGGATACCGGAATACTCCGTATGGTAACCGGCTGTCAGCTCACTCTCGGCCTCGGGAAGGTCGAACGGGCCACGGTTTGTCTCAGCAGTACCGGCTATGATGTAGATGATAAATGCTATGATTGCGGGAATATGTCCGGAAAATATGAACCAGACATCGTGCTGCGCCTCGACCAGACCCGATACCGACATTGTGCCGGCGAAAGCCACCATGGTGAGGACAGACAACCCGATCGAAAGTTCGTAGCTGACCATCTGGGCACCGGAACGCAATGCGCCGATAAGGGTAAACTTATTGTTGCTCGACCATCCGGCAAGCAGAATGCCAAGCACGCCGATCGACGATACGGCGATCAGGAAGAATATCCCGATGTTGAAATCGATCACCTGAATACCGTTGCCCCACGGAAGTACAGCGAACGCGAGCATAGAGGCTATGATCACCAGGAATGGCGCCAGAGCGAACAGGAACTTATCGGTATGGTTAAGGGTGATAAGCTCCTTGATAAGGATCTTGAACATATCGGCCACACTCTGAAGGACACCGAAAGGGCCTACACGGTTAGGTCCGAGACGGCACTGGAATGCAGCACACACCTTACGCTCGAAGTAAATGTAGAACAATGCGAGGACGGCATACACCAGCAGCAGTCCTACTCCTATTAGCACGCACTCGGTAGTGACGGTGAGCCACTGCGGCATAAACGAGCTCAGCAGATCGTGGATCCAAGTGGTTATTACTGACAGATCGTACATAAATATCGTATTGAATTACTATATCGTTACGGTTTTGCTATGGTTCAAATCCCGGTTATCAACGGTCGATGTCGGGTACTACATAATCGAGAGATCCTCCGATCGTGATCAAGTCGGCGATCTTCGCGCCACGGGTCAGATGGTCGATGGCGCCGGCCAGACAGAATCCCGGAGAGTTGAATTTCATGCGCGTAGGCGATGTGCCGCCCTTGCTTTCAATAAACACGCCGAATGCGCCTCGCGCAGTCTCGACCTGCTGAAACCAATGCCCCTCAGGAAGTTTGACGATCTTGGGAACTTTGGCACAGATCTCTCCGTCAGGGATATTGTCGACAAGCTGCTCGAGAATCCTGACTGACTGCTCGATCTCTGCGATACGCACTTTATAGCGTGCCATAGAGTCGCCTTCGGTACGTACGATCTCGTCGAATTCGAGTTCGGAATATATTCCGTAGGGGTTTGTCTTGCGTGTATCGCACGCCCAACCCGACGCACGACCCGACGGGCCCGTCACGCCATAGCTCACGGCATCTTCTTTCGACAGCACACCCACCCCGTCCATTCGGTTGTGGGCTATCACGTTGCCGGTAAATATCTTGTTGTATTCCTTGATAGCCTTAGGCATGATTTCGATAAACTTCTTGACATCCGCCACGAAGTTCTCGTCGAGATCAGCGATCACGCCGCCTATGCAATTGTAGTTGAATGTCATGCGGGCGCCACAGGTCTTCTCGAGTATATCGAGTATGGTCTCGCGCTCACGCAGGGCATAGAACAACATTGTAGTGGCTCCGAGGTCCATACAGAACGTTCCTATGAACAACAGGTGAGATGATATACGCATGAGTTCGTCCATCATCACACGGATCACCTGTGCGCGGCGAGGCACTTCGAGACCGAGAGCTTTTTCAATACACAGACAGAGACAATGACGGTTGTTCATCGCCGACAAATAATCCAGACGATCTGTAAAATGGAGAGTCTGTGGATATCCGAGGCCTTCGCACAGTTTCTCAATGCCACGATGTATATATCCCAGATAGAGATCTATCTTCTTGATAGTCTCGCCGTCGACAGCCGTACGCAGACGGAGCACGCCGTGCGTGGCGGGATGCTGCGGGCCGATATTCACCACGAAGTCATCCGGCTCGAATATGGTCACATCCTTCTTGACCACCTTACCGGTCTCGTCCTCCACGTATGTCACGGTGGTATCCTCGACCGCCTCATGGTCAAGACGCACAGGATTGACCTCCGGATCCGTGTCATAATCCTTACGGAACGGGAAGCCCACCCAGTCATTGCGCAGGAACAGACGGCGCATGTCGGGATTACCTATGAATACAATACCGAAGAAATCATACACTTCACGTTCATAGATCCCGGCTACAGCCCAAAGATCGGTCACGCTGTGCAGCATCGGGTTCTCACGGTCAGCGGTAGCCACACGCACCGAGATGTGAGTATTATACTTAGTGGAGGTCAGGTAATATATACAACCGAATTCATCGGTCCAGTCCATACCAACTATAGCCACCAGATAGTCAAAACTAAGTTCGGGCGTCTCCTTCAAGAACCGGGCCAGGTCATGCCATTTGGCGTCGGGAATGTTCACCAGCAGCTGATCACCCTCAGTGAAGGCGGCTTCAGCAAACTGCTTGGCGATCGTTTCCTGGATATTTGCCATATATCGTATTGTGTTGATCAGTTTTCTATTAAATAAGTCTTCAAAGTGAGGAATATTCCCGAATCGGTCATTCCTCGGTATTGTCTATCGGGTGGTTACGCAGAAATTCCTCACGGTTTTCCTGACGATTCACGCCACCGAAGAAACGCTCCACTCGCATCTTGCGCGACAACTGCATTATACCGTAGATCATAGCTTCGGGACGCGGAGGACATCCGGGCACATACACATCGACCGGAATAATCTCACCCACCCCTTTAAGCACATGATACGAATTCTTGAATGGGCCGCCGGACACAGCGCAACCGCCGGTAGCTATCACATATTTAGGTTCGGCCAGCTGATCATAGAGACGGCGTACTACCGGCGCCATACGGTGGACGATAGTACCGGCCACCATTATAAAGTCGGCCTGACGCGGAGAGGCACGCGCTACTTCCCAGCCGAAACGCGCCATATCATAGCGCGCGGCACCAAGAGCGATAAACTCGATGCCGCAGCAACTGGTGGCGAAAGTAAGTGGCCAGATAGAGTTGGACCGCCCCCAGTTGATAAGTTTGTCAAGCGAGCCGACAACGACATTCGTACCATTGGCACGAAGTTCATCGGCGAGCTTCTCTATATATTCATTATCCTTGAATGCCTCGTAAGGCATACCTTTTGTTGTCACTTCCATTCAAGAGCTCCTTTCCGCCAGGCATAAACGAGGCCAAGCACTAAAATTCCGAAAAATACCGCAATACTGATAAGACCGTCGGCGCCAAGCTCACGCACCCTCACTCCCCAAGGGAACAGGAACACGGTCTCGACATCGAACATCAGAAACAGGATCGCGAACAGATAATACCCCACCTTGAACTGAGCCATAGACTCGCCACGCGTAGGAATACCACATTCATAAGCCTCGCCCTTCTGCGGATTGAATGAGCGGGGAGAAATAAGCCCCGCGATCCATAAAGCCAAGCCGACCAGCGCAAAGCCGGTCACAGCAGCCGTCACGGCGAGAACAGTGTTCTCAATGCCAAAAATAGATAATGATATCATATATAAAATCTAAAATTTGCGAATATTCAGAGCTGAACTGAAACAGTATTTTTCACGGTTATTCCGGTTATGCTTTTCACAAAATTCAGCCCTCTTATTTACTTCATCTGATTTTTCTCGTGCAAATATAGGCAATTTTTCTCAGCCCGACAGAGCATGCCGTTTATTTTTATAGCCTTTTTTTCACAATTCCACAAATAAACGGGATGACATCCGGACGATTTCCTGATGCCATCCCGTTCAGGCCAAAGCCGGCCTCCAATATTATTGTTTATCGGTGGGCGACGGAGAAAGATATCTCAGAGTGCTGTTGACACGCCATTTATCGCCACAAGTGTAGCCTATCGAGAAGTTCCCGTCAAGATAAGCATGTCCGAGCAGATCCGTGATCTCATACTGCGGATACGGAGTACCTGCCGATTCCGGAATCAGAGCCTCGCTGTTAAGCGAATATCCGCCAATGACGAATGAGAACGGAATGTTCTTGAATGTCATCTGCACGGCTTTCATCTGCGTGGCAAACTGTGCTCCGTTGATAAATAGCGTCGCCGTCATAGCCTGCGGATTCAAGGTCACGACATACTGCGTATTCGGTTTGGGTTTGAACTCCGAACCGTCCTCAAGCGTGGTCACTACAGTCGAGTTGTCGAGATAGAGATACTGCTCCTGATACAATACGATATCGTATACACCATTATAAGTAAAACTCATGAGAAGAATCGGTGCCGGCATCATGCTTCCGCTCGCAGGGCTCGGAACATAGCGGTTGATGAATTCCATCTTCAGATCGGTCACCGCCCCTGCAGCGGCCGAAGCCTGATTTATCACCATATAGCCTTTGTCGTTGACACTCCAGGGAAGTCCGCTAAGCTCGAGAGTCGCTTTTGTCGACGATGCTGTAGGCTGGAAATTGGAAATAGCCACATCGGCCACACCTTCATCCAGGTTGAAGAAAAGGCGGCAATTTACATTGGTATTGAGATAGGATGACGCTTCCGTGTCTCCGGTAACACGCAGGAAGCAGTTCGTCATCGTCTGCTCTATACTGTTGCCCTTATTCTCATTGTCGCAAGCTGTGAACAATGCACAAAGGCAAACAATCACAGCCATCAGTTTCATTTTTTTCATTTTCTGTAAAATCTAATTATATCTATTGGTTCTTATTATTTCTGTCAACATTGTCATGCGGTCTGGAAATTGAGCCTCAAAGTCACGCCGAACCGCCGTGGTTTGCCTTTCTGCAAAAACGCATTGCCGATCGACACAAAGTAAAACGTAGAAAAATGCGTATCTAATATATTCTCGCCCCAGAAATCAATCGAATAGCGCTCGTGACACAAACGCACAGAAGCGCCCAGCTGTGTATAAAACGGCTCCCGTACTGCATTGGCGTCGTCCCAGTATATAGATCCCACCCCACGCAAATTAATGTTAAAGTCAAGCCCGTCGGCAAACCCGCACACCAGCGGCTGCCGATATGCGGCTCCGACAAACATGGTATTCCGTGGCGCATACGGGATCCTTTTGCCGGCATAATCATTGCGTCCGTCGCTGTAGCTCACGAATCTGGCATCAGTAAAACCGTAGCTGGCGTTAAACGACCACCGGCGCGCAGGCTTCCACGACATCTGCAATTCGGCTCCGGCGCTCCTTGTACGGCCGGCATTGGTCATTATGCGTCCGGTAGTCATCCCGTCGGGAAATGTCGTCATCTGCTGATTGCGGCAATCTATGTAAAACACAGCCATATCGGCAGCGACACGCCCGCCGTTGCACGATATATGCGCTCCGGCCTCATAGTTCCAGCTGTATTCCGGCTTGTATCCCACCACATCGCCTATATTATATGTCATGGCAAGTCCCATGAGCCCCATAAGCCGCTGCTGAAGCACATCGGAAAACATCTGAGTGTTGAAACCGCCCGCCTTATATCCCTTGGCAACAGACACATACACCGACGACGGCAAAATCATCGGCAAGCGATATACAACGGAGACTTTCGGCAGCAGTTCAACGAATGTCTTTTCCAGATCGCCGGAATCATGTATATCTATCGGACGGCGATCATACAGAACCGGAACAGATCCGGTCTTGTCGTAAATGGAATACCCCGTGGAGCAATCGCTCCTGTAGGAGAGTCCAGACTGCTCTACATCGAGCCGTATACCGGCAGAGAACTCCCATGGGCCAGTCTCAAACGAACTGCGGTGATACAGCGCCACGCCACGTACCGGCATAGTGAAATGACTTCCGAGAACGAACGACGGCTCATTCCATTCTATAGGGTACAGCGGATTGGCATTGTTGCGGTGCTGCTCGATCAGCTGCCTGATACCGTAGGATTTGAATGTCACCGGCGCATCCATACTTGTGCGTTTGTAGAATCCGAACAGTCCGCCTATCCACTTATAGCGTGATCCGACAGCTCCTTTGGCTACAAAGTCCTGCGTCACCGCCCATTCATGCCTGCGCTGCGTGAGCGTAAAATAATCATCAGCGGTAAAGTCCTGATCAAGCGTCATATTATCCGACAGATACTGGAAACTCGTGATACTCGACAGTTCAACTTTGTCGCCGAACCATTTCACAGTAAGACCATCGGAAACTCCTGTCCGCTTATAAAAACATGTGTCATTATAGCACACGCCTTCCGAGCCGACACGCTCATAAGGATACCCTCCCTGACGGGTGAGCTGGACAGAAGCCGTGTTCTCAGCCATCAGGCGGTCGGTAATACGCCACACGCTTTTCCACCGGAGGCTCCCCAGCCGCTCCTTATCGGCCTTTCGCCCATTGTACAGATTCGGGAAATATCCGTCGGTTCGGCTCAGATCGGCAGTCACCCCCATCCCAGCACGGGATCCGAGGAGAAAATAATATCCGGCCGCCACCCTGACAGTATTGGCGCTGCCGTATCCGGCAAACCCTCTCAGGCCCTGATAGCGAAAAGGCGACAATGTATATATATTGACCAGGCCGCCCATAGTATTACGACCGTAAAGCGTGCTTTGCGGACCGCGCAACACCTCTATGCGTTCGATATCGCACAGATCGAAATCGTAATTATCCTTGTTCAGAAACGGCACATTATCGACATTAAGCCCTATAACCGGCTGATCGATCCTGGCTCCGAGTCCGCGCACATATATCGACGATGTCATTCTCGAGCCATAATCGGGGATATAGAAATTAGGAGCCAGCTCGCTCACTTCCTTCATCGTCACAATATTGAGGCGCTGTATCATTCCGGCACCGACTACCGTCGATGCCTCCGGACGCAATGCCATTGAAGATGTCTCCTTGATGGCAGTCACCGACACCTCCTGCAGCGACACGACAGTATCGGCCGCCTCCGACGCAACGAGCCTGCACCCAAACATACCAGCACAGACCATCAACGCCACAGACGCATAACACCGGAAACAACGACCTCTCATATATTTATTTATACAGCTGTAATATCGCTGCAAAGTTACTTTTCTGCGATATTACCCGCAATCCCCACAAATGGTGACTGGTCTTTTGCCCCGATATTGTCCAAAGTCACTATATTTGCATCTGATGAGACAACGATGGCACAGATCACATCTCCTTGGAGCAGCCTGCATAGCGGCTGCCGCTATCGTCGCGCTGTTTCTCATCCAGGAGCGCCGGCCAGTTCCGGAACCATCGCGCAGCCAATACCCGATAAGAGGCATAGACATATCGGCACACAACGGCTCAATAGATTTTGCCCGTGCAGCAGCCGACGGCATTGATTTTGTCCTTATCAAGGCCACCGAGGGATCATCGTTCAAAGACCCGCGTTTTCTGACCAACTACCGAGCCGCCAGACGCGCCGGAATGACAGTCGGAGCATATCATTTCTTCCGGTTCGACGTAGACGGAAAGATACAGGCTCTGAATTTCATCAACTCTATAGGCCGTCTAAGCCTCGATATGCCTGTAGCGATCGACATCGAAGAATGGGCCAACCCCGGCGACATACCTACCGATGTGATCCTCAACCGGCTCGATCAGCTTATCAGCCATCTGTCTGACAGCGGACTGCGCGTGATGCTGTATTCCAACAAAAACGGCCACCACAGGTTTCTGAAAGGCCTCAGCACCTCACTGCCGCTCTGGATCTGCTCCATTCCTGAGTCTCCTTCCGGCATAGACTGGCATCTCTGGCAATACACCCACCGCGGACACGTCGACGGAGTGAAGGGATCCGTCGACATCAACGTATACAACGGCTCTGCGGAAGAATGGAACGACTGGATTTCAGGAGTCCGGCACAGGCACACCGTTCCACAATAAACCGATACTCACTCCCGTTATACGTATATGAAACTGACGCGCTTAGCAACCTATATATATACATTGTTATCCTGTTGCCTGATGCTTTTGCAGCCCGCGAAAGCCATGGCATTCGACACGGATATATACGCAGCTTCATCGGTACTGGCATCGGGCAAATGGGTCAAGGTCAGCGTACCGTCATCCGGACTATACACCATTCCGGCGGCCTCGCTCCGCAACTGGGGTTTCAGCAATCCCGCCGACATACGCATATATGGCTACGGAGGCAATCAGCTCAGCGACGCCCTCACGCTGTCGGACTACAAAGACGATCTTCCGCTCGTGCAGTCGGTCAACACTGCATCGGGAGTAACATTCTATGCCGTAGGCCCCGAGACATGGTCCCGCCAGTCATCAGGCATGTGGATACACAGCCTTAACCAGTTCTCATCATTCGGATATTATTTCATAACCGAAAATCCAGCGATCGAGTTACGCGATATTCCGCAGGCCGGATCCGATCCTACAGGCTCCACAACAATCAACACGACTTTCATCGACGCCATGTTCCATGAGGTCGACATGGTGTCGCCGGGACAGGCCGGACATCTGTTGGTAGGCGAGGATTTCCGCTACACCCGCACACAGACCTTCAATTTCCAACTCCCCGACCGAGTGCCTCAGACATCGGTCAGCATGGAATGTTCGTTTCTGAGCAAAACATATTCATCGACATCAAGAATCTCATTTACCGCCAATGGCGAGACTTTGCCGTCGGCGACATCCGATGTCATCAGTACCACAAATTCGAAATCATATTATCACGGAGTGCTCGGTACGACCCAGAAAACATTCCTGATAGACTCTGACAGACTGGCTCTCGGTGTTACCTATCAGACCTCGGGAGTGGCAAACGCCGCACATCTCAACTATCTGACGATCAATTACACCCGCCATCTGAGCCTCAAGGACGGCAAACTGCTGTTCAGAGCGCCTTCGGCAGGCGTGAAACTCGCCGGAGCATCGGATCAGACCATCGTATGGGATGTGACGGATCCCTCGGCTATCATAGCCATGAGACTCACAGACAGCGACGGCGGCAAAGTCTGGGTCAACGAATTTTCCGGCAACCGTTGCTACGCGGCATGGAATCCAGGGACAGCCCTGCCCTCCCCCGCTTACGCAGGCAAAGTATCGAACCAGAATCTTCATGCCGTCCCCGTTCCCGACATGGTCATTTTCACCACATCAGAGCTGACAGCCCAGGCCACACGCATAGCCGATCTCCACCGTTCAGACCCGATAGAGCCGTTGACTGTCGAGGTAATCGAACAGAACATGGTATTCAACGAATTCTCATCAGGATCATCCGATGTCAACGCTTTCCGGAAAATGCTGAAAATGATGTATGACCGCAGTTCAGGACAAGAACACAGATTGCGCTACGCTCTGTTTCTTGGACGCGGATTCCATGACAACCGACGACTGTCGACCTCGGCTCAGGCTATCGGCAGAAACGTAATGCCCGTATGGGAATCGATGACCGGCCTTGATGACAACAGTTCCTATACCACCGACGATATCATAGGTTTTCTCGAAGACGGATCCGGGCTCAACCACGCCAACGACAAACTGTCAATCGCCGTGGGCCGTATTCCCGCATCTACCCGGCAGGAAGCGAAAGACGCTGTCGACAAACTTTACGAATATGTCTACTCCATGCCTAAAACAGCATGGAAAAACCAGATACTGCTCCTTGCCGACGATGAGGACGGAGCACAGCACCTGGAACAGACAGAAAAGGCATACAGCAATATCATGAACAATGCCTACGGATCGGAATTCATGTTTACAAAAGTATATATCGACGCTTTCGAGCGCCGGGACGGAGGATATCCTGAGGCCCGCACCGCACTCTACCGCAAACTTAACGAAGGAGTAATCTGGTGGAACTATGTGGGTCATGCCAACATGAACTCCATGACACACGAAAAGGTGGTGACATTTACCGACATGAAGAATCTGTATCTCAAGCAGTATCCTGTTCTGTTCGCGGCCACATGCGATCTGTTGCGATGGGACAACACGATACAGAGCGGAGCCGAAATGATGCACTTCATGCAACGCGGAGGCACCATAGCGACCATAAGCGCCACCCGTCCGGTATATATATCGTCAAACGGATCGTTTGTCAACGCCATCGGATCTGTAATCCCGGTAAGAGACGACGACGGCCGCCTGCTCACGATAGGCGAGATCTACCGCCGCAGCAAGAACCTTCTAAACGGCGACACAAACAAACTGCGCTATGTGCTAATGGGAGACCCTGCCATGCGCATAGCAACGCCGTCGGCATCAGTACGGTTGGAAACTATCGACGGCATCGCTGTAGATCCCGACAACCAGCCCACTGTCAAAGCCCACTCCAATGTAGTGCTCACAGGTGCCGTATACGACACCGACGGCTCCAGAATGACCGACTTCAACGGCTACGTGACTGTGGTTATGTACGACTCCGAAAAGAGCGTGGTATCAAACGGATACGGTGAAGGCAATCCGGTTCCGTTCGACGAACAGGGATCCATGTTGTACTCGGGACGCACTACAGTCACCGACGGGGAATTTTCCATCAGAATCGCCATGCCGATGGAGATCGCCGGAAATTTCAGGCCAGCCGCACTCAACATGTATGCCTACGCCACCGCAGCCGGCGATACCCGCGAGGCCATAGGCTGCAACCGCGATTTCTTTGTGTACGGATATGACGAGAACGCCGAAGACGACACAACACCTCCTGTAATATCAGACATAGTGCTGAATCATCCGTCGTTCAAGCCGGGCGACAACGTCAACGAATCGCCTATGGTCATGGCGTCGGTGTCGGACGACAACGGCATCAACCTGTCGTCAGCCGGAATCGGCCACCAGATGACCATTACTCTCGACGGCACCACGACCTATTCCGACGTGTCGCAATACTACACACCCGACATCAGTCAGGACCGGGTGTCGGGGCACATAGCATATCCGATGGAAGACCTGACAGCAGGAAATCATTCGCTACGGTTGCGTGTATGGGACACATCAGGCAATCTGGCCGAATCAGATATAGAATTTTTCGTCATACCCGGCATGGCACCCAAAATATATGACATATATTCCGACGCCAATCCGGCGACTGTCGAAGCCAATTTCTACCTTACACACAACCGGCCCGACGCCACTCTGTCAGTCACAGTCAGCATCTATAACCTCAGCGGCCGCAAAGTGTGGGAGACTACAGTCAAGGGACGGAGCGATATGTTCACGACCATTCCCGTCACGTGGGATCTTACCGACGAGGCCGGACGCAAGGTCAACCGGGGCATATACCTGTATCGCGCCACCATCACATCCGACAGCCAGCAGTTCGATACCGGTACCCGCAAACTCGCAGTCGCCCCGCAATGACAGCATGTCCGGAACAGGCAGATAAGCGAGATCAATCCTTGAATAAAAATATATGCCATTTCTAACATTATTTGCTAATTTTGCAGACAGAACTACCTTAGACTACAAAACGTAACCACATCAACTCAAACAATGGTCGACAATCGTACCGCAACATCTCGCGTCCTTCTACCGGAGCCGACGCTACAACGGCTGCCATGGTACCTGTCTTATGTAAGCTCGCTGCGCGGGCGCCAAGTCGAGTATGTTTCGTCCACTCAGATCTCGAAAGAACTGAACGTGGACGCATCCCAAATTGCCAAGGATCTGTCGTTTCTTAACATACGAGGCAAAACGAGGATAGGATACGAAGTAGCGCAGCTCGAAAAAGAGCTACAGGATTTCCTCGGATTCAAGAAAGCGCATGCGGCAGTAATGATAGGAGTAGGAAGCCTCGGAGCCGCACTCATCCAGGATTCCGGACTGTCGCGTTACGGGCTCAATATCGTAGCCGGTTTCGACATCGACCCACGGGTCATAGACACACCGCATTCAGGAGTGCCTGTATTCAATATAAGCGAAATGAACATGCGGATTCCGCAACTGAAGGCAGAGATAGGAATTATAGCCGTCCCGGCCGACCAGGCGCAGCAGGTAGCCGACGCCGCCATCACAGCAGGCATAAAGGCACTGTGGAATTTCACTCCATGCCGCATACGTACAGCACCCGACATAGTAATCCAGGACACATCCATGTATTCTCACCTGGCACTCATATATAACCGTCTGGACACACAGGCGGCCTCTTCACGATGAAAACGATCCTATTCAACACCCCGTTCGGAGAAGATATCCCCGAACCGTTACCGGTCAGACTTATACCCGATTCGGCGATCCTTGCCAACCGTCGTCCGTTTTTCATTCCCGACTTCGACGACAGATGGATCTGCACACCTGCGGTGGCGTTCCGCATATCCAGACTCGGCAAGTCCGTCGGCACCAAGTTCGCATCGAGATATTTCGATGCCATGACACTTGTAGCCCGCTCCATACCTGTAACCTTGTCGGAGCGTATTGAAGCGGGAAGCACATACAGCGATCTCGCTTTCTCCTTCGACGGAGCACTGCTCGCCGGCGACTGGATACCACTACCGGATACTGAAGCCGAATTTCCTGTATCGATAGGTGATTTTTCGTTTTCATGTTCGCTTGCCGCACTCAATATCGATTCTGCCATACATGCGATAAGCGACTATATGATGCTGAAAATGGGCGATATCATTATTCCCGCCACGTTTCCCCATACCGCACCTCTTGCCATCGGCAGCCATCTCGAAGGATCGCTCAACGGCGTCGAGTGCTTCAGTTTCAGAATAAAATAGCATTGTTTCATACCCCCTGCCGATGACAAACCCATTCCGGGCCGTAATGCTGCTGTTGACAGTCCTGGGCTGTCTGGCCGAAACCATACCTGCATCGGGATATGATCCGGAATACTATCGGCAATCCTCCCGGCTATCCGGAGGGACATGGATAAAGATCCGCGTATCAGAAACCGGCATGCAGGAGATCAGCCATTCGCAGCTGCGCGACCTGGGATTCAGTACCCCTGAAGATGTGACGGTATACGGCTATGGAGGTGTCAGGCTGACCGGCCAGACATTTGCGCCTGATCTGCCTGACGATCTGCCGCCCACAGCCACTCTGCACACTGACGGCAAACTCATATTCTATGGCGAAAGCGATGTCCGCAACGATCTCGGAGCCTCAGAGACCTCGGTATCGGTACGCCGTAATACCTATGCCGACGGAGGTTACTATTTCCTATCGGACAGTAAGACCTCCGGCAGCAGTGCCATACCGATCCAACCATATAATCCCTCGGCCGCAACCGTGACCGACTGGCATACGTCCATAACTGTAATTGAAGACGAAATGGAGTGTCCGGCACAAGCCGGTACCGACTTCTTCGGAGAGAACCTTATAACGAATCCCGACTACTCCCTGACAATAGAGGTGACCGATCCGTATGCCTCGACAGCGACTATCAGATATGAATTCGCATCACGGGCAGCATCCACGACGATGATGTCGTTTCAGCTTCCTGCCGACGTGACAGTAAGCAGCAGCTATACCGCACGTGCCGATGGCGTATATCCCAATGACTACAATTATTACACCAAAGGAGCCGGATACCATACATTCAGGCTGCGCACCGGCCCGGACCAGACATATACCGCAACACCTCAACTCAGATCATCGGGCATTATCGAGTATGCTGCGGTCGATTATGCCGGAGTGCTTTACCGCAGATTCAATTCAGTCGGAGACAAAAGCCAGTTGCGCATGTCATTTTTCAATCCCAGCGGCAACGCATCGTTCCGTCTTACCGGAACCGACAGCGACACACGCGTCTGGAACGTAACCGACCCGCTGGATATATACGCATACGAACTTCACCCTACCGACAATACCGACGAGGTCCTTGCGTCATTCCGCTCCCCCTCTCCGGAAACCGCCACATACGTAGAGGCGTTCAGGACATCGTCCAGCTTACATTCGCCTGAGATCATAGGCCGCGTCTCCAATCAGAATCTGCATGCTCTCGAAGTTCCCGACATGCTTATTGTCACTGACAGCACCATGCACAGCTACGCCGAGGAGGTAGCACGGATACACCGTTCGCACCAAGGTATGACAGTACATGTGATAGATCAGCAGCAGGCCTACAACGAATTTTCTTCCGGCGCCACGCATCCGATGGGCATACGCCGTCTGGCCAAGATGTTCCATGACCGTGATCCTCAGAAATTCCGGTACATACTGCTCTATGGCGGAGGGTCATACGACAACCGGTCGCTCATATTGCCAACCGAAGGATATCTGCTGACATTCCAGTGCGAGAGCCAGAGCGAAATGAACAGCGCGGCGACCTCATACTGCTCCGACTCCTATTTCGGAATGCTCTCCGACAGATACGACCACCGGAACATACATTTCGAGAATATGGATGTGGCAGTCGGCCGGATTCCGGTATTGAACACCAGCGACGCAGCAAACGCCAACAGAAAAATACGTGCCTATTTCGAGAATCCTCCGGAAACACCTGTGATAAACCGGGCTCTGCTGATGTGTGACGCCGGCGACAGCAACAGCCACATGCAGCAGATAGAGGAGATCGCCGACACTATTCTCAAATATGCTTCTGGAACAACTGTGATAAAGGCATACAATCAGCTTTATCCACTGACCGACAACGAGACAAACGCAGACGCGGCACGCCGGGCAATAACCGGAGCACTGACATCCGGAGTAAGATACATGGCATATTGCGGACACGGCAATCCAAACAGTCTCTCGTTCGAGAACTACTATCAGAAAAACCATATACAGACCACATCATACCGCTTTTTCCCGCTGGCAATGATGGCGACATGCGACCTGTTCTCATTCGACCGAACCAACGACGACATGGGCAGCGCCTTCATATACAAGCCCGACGGGGGAGCCGCCGCAATTGTAGCCGCCTGCCGTACGGTGTATCAGGAGCACAACCAGCATCTCGCCACGGCTATGGCCCGTGAGATAAGCGCAGCCTCATCCGGCTCTACCACAGGCGACATATTCCGCAACGCGCACAATGCCGTTGCAGCCGCCGGAAAAGCATTGGACAAGAAACTGATGGCCATCAACAGCATGTGCTACAATCTGGGCGGAGATCCGGCTCTCCCGCTATATGCACCCGGCCACGGAGTCAGGATCTCCGGACTCAGCAGCGGTTCGGAGATCACACCACTGGAACCTGTCGGCATAGATGGTACGATAACCGGCGCCGACGGATCCGATGCCACATGGTTCAACGGCAAAGCTATCGTATCGGTATATGGCGGTCCGCGTACGGTATCGACATACTCGCGCCGCGGCGGAGTGCCGGCCGACATCACTCTCGACCAGGATCTCATAGCCGAGTACGCCGCCGAGGTTACTGCCGGGAATTTCCATATGAGCATTATCATACCGGAACCCGAACGACACACACATGATATCCGGCTATCGGCATACGCGATATCCGATGCCTCCGGACATCACGCCACCGCCACCGGACAGATTGCCGGCATCGTATTATCCTCGTCGCCAGAACCACCGTCAGCTATCGCCGACACAGACGCACCGGTCATCGAATGCATGTATCTCGATTCGCCCGACTTTACCGATGGCGACTGCGTCGGTGCGACCCCGGTGCTCTACGCCGGCATCTCACCGGACCAGAGCGGCATAAACATCATGTCATCCGGCCTTGGAGGAATACGTCTGTCGCTGGACGATGCCTCATCGATTACCGGACTACAGAATACCATAGTTCCGTCGGCCGACGGTTCTGTAAGCATTTCGGCTCCGCTGGGTCCCCTGGCCGACGGTCGCCACAGCCTGAGGCTGGACATCTCCGACAATGCCGGCAACATCTCGCAACGCAGCATCTCGTTTATCGTTCGCGGAGAGACTGCCACATATCTCACGGTCGACGAATATCCGGCTACAAACGAGGCAACACTACGTATATCGCACTCGTTTCCCGACACTCCGTCCGGACGGCTTGTCATAGAGGACGCCTCCGGAACTGTGGTGCATACCGTAGAGAATCCGGTATTTCCGCTGAAATGGGATTTATGCGGATCCGACGGCACACGTGTAGCCGACGGAGAATACTCCGCTTACGCAATACTGAAATCAGGAAAATTTCACGGAAGTTCCGCCCGCACACCGGTCATCGTCATCGAATGATCAGTGACGGCGGGTAATGATATAATCGAATATCGACAGGAATGTGGCGGCTATCTCCGTCTCCGGGAATCCGGCAAGTATTTCGGCTCCCTGACGCCGCAGATCTGCCATTACCTGATAGGCATAGTCTATACCGCCGTGCTTTTTGGCATAGTCTATAAGAATATCTATTTCCGAGGCTGACAGCTGCTCCTTGCGCGACAGCTCAAGCATAGCGTCATGGTCAGGAAGATCGGTCTGCAGCAGCACATGCAGCAACGGCAATGTGATCTTGCCTTCACGCAGATCGTTTCCGGTAGGCTTGCCGACAGCCTTGTCCTCGTAATAATCGAATATGTCGTCCTTTATCTGAAAGCAGAGACCAAGCAGCTCTGCAAAACGGCGCATACGCTCGAGTCTGTCGTCATCCACATCCACCGCATAGGCTCCCATCTCTATGCAAGAGATAAAAAGCGATGCCGTCTTGCGCCCTATGATCTCGAAATACGCCTTCTCGTCAAGTTTATGGTAACGGGCAGTATAGATCTGGTCGATCTCTCCGAGCGCCAACAGCCGGCCCAACCTGGAAAGCGACGATATGATGCGTATGTCGCCTGTAGATATGGCTTCCTGCAGAGCCGTAGAGACAAAAAAGTCTCCGACGAGTACTGCGATATGATTGTCCCATACACTGTTTACCGTAGGTTCGCCACGGCGCAGTTTGGAATCATCGACCACATCGTCGTGTATAAGCGAAGCATTATGGAGCATTTCGACCGCAGCGGCGGCAGAGATAACGCCGGGATTCATTTCACCGAACAGCCGTGCGGTGAGAATCACCAGTATCGGACGTATCTGCTTCCCTTTCGTGAGCAGATAGTTGTCGACGACCTGATTCATCAGTATATTGCCCGATGACAACGACTGGGATATCCTCTCGTTGAGTTGGCGCAATTCCGGTGCAATGGCGTGCTGAATCTCTTCTAAAGTCGTCATATATTGTTATTGATGTGCAAAAGTACTAAATATTGACAAAAGAGCGTACACACAACTCAAATTTTCGCAATCCTGCGGATCTTTTGAACTTTTATTTGTACTTTTATATCGAATTTTGACCAATTACGGTCTGTACTGACAATGTTCCGATGGAAGATAAAAAACTGTTTCTACTCGACGCTTATGCACTGATATACCGGGCCTACTACGCTCTGATACGTGCCCCAAGGATCACTTCTGGCGGGTTCAACACATCGGCTATATTCGGGTTCTGCAACACTCTCGACGAAGTTTTGCGCAAAGAGAATCCGACACATATCGCCGTATGTTTCGATCCTAAAGGCGGCAATACGTTCCGACACGAGCTATACGACGCCTACAAGGCCGGACGAGACGCACAGCCGGAAGACATAACCCTGTCCATTCCATATATAAAACGTATCATCGAGGCCTACAATATCCCCGTAGTCGAAATGGAGCGGTACGAGGCCGACGATATAATCGGCACACTGTCGCGCCGTGCCGAACAGGAGGGATTCACCACTTATATGATGACCCCTGACAAGGACTACGGTCAACTGGTGTCCGACAAAGTTTTCATGTATCGTCCGTCGCTCAAAGGACAGGGTTTCGAGATCAGAGGCGTCAGCCAGATCTGCGAGCGTTACGGCATAGAACGTCCCGCCCAGGTAATCGACCTGCTGGCGCTCGAAGGCGATGCAAGCGACAACATTCCCGGCTGCCCCGGCGTAGGAGAAAAGACGGCCGTCAAACTCATAGGAGAGTTCGGGTCGGTCGAAAATCTGCTTGAAAACACCGGATCCATCAAAGGCGCCCTACGTAAAAAAATCGAGGACAACGCCGAACAGATCCGTTTTTCAAAAATGCTCGCCACGATCAAGACCGATGTTCCCCTCGCCATAGATATCGACAGCCTTATACGCAAACCGGCCGACACAGTACGGCTGACAGAAATATATCAGGAACTCGAGTTCAAGACATTCATAGCCAGGCTTAACTCCGGCCAGACCGGATCGGAGCACGAGACTGTTGTGTCCCAGCAGCCGTCGCTGTTCGACATAATTGACCAGCCGGACACACCGCGCCAGCAGAAGGCTGCGGAATACTCCATCGCAGAAACCCCGGCAGAAGCGTCCGAGGCAGTCAGAGACGCATTGTCGCACACATCCATAGGGGTCGCGATCTATGCCGAAGGAGCAAGCGCCATGACCGCACGGTGGCAGGGAGCAGCCATATCCACGGCCGAAGGGAAAGCCACATACATTCCAGTCCCCGACAATCCTGCCCGACGCGCAGAAATCATAAATATACTTTCGGATCTGTTCGCATCTGACCAGGTCACGGCAGTGAGCCATGACGTGAAACGCGACTATCTGATACTCAAACGCGCAGGCATAGATTTCACAGCACCTTATTATGACACTTCAGTAGCGCACTATCTGCTGCAGCCCGAAATGCGACACAGTCTCGAGGCCATAGCCTACGCATATCTGCAATATCAGGTCGCGGGATATGACGAATCGGCGCGTCCGTCATCGTCGAAAAAGCAAAAGACACTCAGCGCTTCCGAAGCGGCAGACTATGCCTGCGAAAGAGCCGATATAAGCCTGCGCCTTTACCATGCATTCGGACCGCTCATGGATCACGAACTGTCAGAGCTGCTCAACAAGGTGGAGCTTCCGCTTGTAAAAGTTCTCGCCGAAATGGAATGGACCGGCGTCCGTATCGATGCCAATGTGCTCGCCGAAATGTCGCGCAGCCTGACCGAGCGTGTGCGGGAAATGGAAAACATGGCTTATTCGATGGCAGGAGGCAGCTTCAACATATCATCTCCGATGCAGGTCGGAGAGGTTCTGTTCGAGCGTCTAAAGATAGATCCGAAGGCCAAGCGCACAAAGCGCGGAGCATACTCCACGACAGAGGAGATCCTGGAAAAATACCGTGCCAAAGTGCCGCTGGTCGACCTCATACTGAAAATACGCGGACTGCGCAAACTGCTGGCCACATATATCAACGCCCTGCCAGAGATGGTCAATCCGTCCACCGGCAAAATACATACCTCCTACAACCAGACTGTCACCGCCACAGGCCGGATATCATCGACCGACCCCAATCTGCAGAACATACCTATCCGCACTGACGAAGGTCGTGAGATACGCCGGGCTTTCATTCCCGAAACCGGCGACATACTGCTGTCGGCCGACTATTCGCAGATAGAACTGCGTCTGATAGCCGACATAAGCGGCGACCCCGACATGATAGAGGCTTTCAACTCCGGTGCCGACATACATCAGGCAACAGCAGCCAAAATATATCATGAGCCGATAGAGTCCGTAACCGACAATCAGCGGCGCAATGCGAAGACAGCCAACTTCGGCATCATATACGGCATATCAGCATTCGGGCTGTCGGAACGCCTCGGCATACCGCGTGCCGAAGCCAAAGCCCTGATCGACGGTTATTTCCAGTCCTATCCGCGCATACAGCAATATATGAACGAATCTATCGAGAAAGCCCGCGAAAAGGGCTTCGTCACCACCATCATGGGAAGGAAACGTCTGCTGCCGGACATCAACTCCCGCAACGCCGTGGTACGCGGATACGCTGAACGGAATGCCATAAACGCCCCGCTTCAAGGAAGCGCCGCCGACATTATAAAAACAGCGATGATCGACATATTCCGCGAGTTCGAGCAGAAAGGCCTCCGATCCCGCATGATAATGCAAGTACACGACGAACTTATCTTCAATGTAGTACCGGAAGAGCTTCCGTGCGTACAATATATAGTAACCCGTCAGATGCAGAATGCATATCATGGACGCGTACCACTCACCGTATCGTCAGGCGTAGGCGCCAACTGGCTGGAAGCTCACTGATACCAGACAACCAACAACCAAACACCATCTATCACATGAAATTAAAACATTTATTACTTACAGCACTACTGGGTACCGGCATGATGCTGAATGCAGCCGCACCCCGCTACATCTTCTATTTCATCGGCGACGGAATGGGAATGGGACACGTAATGGCAGCCCAGTCCTACAACCGCACAGTACTCGGCAACAACGACCCGATACTTATGATGCAGTTTCCGGTAGCCGCATCGGCACACACTTATTCCGCCTCATCCCCTGTCACTGACTCTGCCGCCGCCGGTACCGCGCTTGCCACCGGACACAAGACCAAAAACGGCATGCTCGGCATGGATGCCGACACTATTGCCGTCCAGTCCATAGCCAAAGATCTTAAAGCCGACGGGTTCGGCATAGGCCTCGTAACGTCAGGAGCACCCGACGACGCCACTCCGGGTGCGTTTTATGCCCATGTACCCAACCGCGGTCTGTGGTATGACGTTTGCAAAGACTATATAACATCCGGTTACGAATTCCTTGGCGGCGCAAACATACGCGGCACCAACGACGGCCAGCCGACAGAGATTCTGAAAGAGTTCGAGAAAAAAGGAATCAAGGTAGCCACCGAACTCGACCAGCTGAAAAACTTTAAGTCCAAACGTGTCGCTGTTTTCAAAGGATGCGAGATAAGCCCTTACGAAATCGGATATACAATCGACTCCCTCGAAAACGCAATGACGCTGCCCGCTCTTACTGAAGCATGTCTGGCACACCTTGAAAAAGTATCGCCCAAGAAATTCTTCATGATGGTCGAAGGCGGCAACATAGACCATGCCGCTCATGCCAACGACGGAGGTGCTGTAATCAAAGAGATACTTAATTTCAACCAGGCTATCAAAGTGGCATACGACTTCTATCTGGCTCATCCCGACGAGACCATGATAGTCATCACCGCCGACCATGATACAGGCGGCATGGCCATAGGAAGCAAATTTACCGGCTACAACGCATACCTGCAATATATCGACCATCAGAAGATGTCGAAAGACGCGTTTTCGGACTGGTGCCGCGCATTGCTGAAGTCACGCCGCAACTACACTTGGGAGGACATGAAAGAGTTCCTCACAGAGAACCTCGGCTTCTGGAAATATGTTCCGGTCAACGAAGAACAGACCAGTAAACTGCAAAACATGTTTGAATCCACCTTCGAACTCCGCAACAGCGCAGACCAGAAGACTCTGTATAACAACTTCAACGCTTTCGCAGTAGAAGTATTCAACGTCATGAACGACGTTGCAGGCATCGGATGGATATCCAACAACCACACAGGCAATGAGGTGCCGGTATATGCCATCGGAGTAGGAGCCGACAAGTTCGCCTCGTTCAACAACAATACCGACATTCCTGTCAAAATCATGTCGATCGTCAAACAGTAAACATATTACCGCACATATACGACACCGCGCGTGGCCGGTCAGGTCACGCGCGGTGTCGTATATGCCAGAAGCCGCTCATTTGCGCAATATGCAGATTTGGTGTATCTTTGCGCCCGAAAAAGATTGTAATCTCCGTGTGCTTGCTACCACGTTAAAAACAAGAATCATGAACCAAAATATATCAAGACCGTCATTCTCACCTGTGTTCGTAGCGCTCGCATCGCTGTTTTGCGTATGCCTGATCATGTCCAACATCATGGAAATAAAGACCGTCGACCTGGGCTGGCTCACCGTCACGGCAGGCGTCGCGGTATTTCCCATCTCATATATCATAAACGACTGCATAGTCGAAGTCTACGGCTTTGCCAGAGCCCGATTCGTGATCTGGCTCGGCTTCGCCATGAGCATACTGGCCTCGCTGCTGCTAAAAATAGCCATCTGGCTTCCCGGCGGCGCAGACTGGACATCGCAGGATGCAATGGAAGCGATCTACGGAAGCGTGCCCCGCATCATGGCGGCATCGTTTGCCGCATTTCTATGCGGATCGATGGTCAACGCCTATGTCATGAGCCGCATGAAGCGCAGTTCAGGCGGACGCCATTTCTCGCTCCGCGCCATAGTGTCGACATTGTGGGGCGAAGGCACCGATTCCGTGATATTCTTCCCCATAGCATTCGGCGGCATACTGCCGTGGTCTACAATCATATCCCTTATCGTCACTCAGGCACTGCTCAAGACAGTCTATGAAATAATAATCCTGCCGGTAACATGCCGTGCGGTACGTTTCCTGAAATTACGTGAAGGCATCGACACAGTCGATGACGCAGACATATCCTACAAATGGTGGAAAATCAATGAACTCTGAAAACTATATCGCTATCGAATGGGTGTGGATCGATCTCGACGACACCCTGTGGGACTTTCGCGCGAACTCGCGCGAAGCTCTTGCCATAGTCTACAGGCAAGAAGGGTTATCCGAATATTTCGCCGACGTCGATACCTGGCTCAACGCCTATATCGAATGCAACAAAGCTCTGTGGACACTCTACAATCAGGGACAGATCTCTAAAGAGTACCTGATGATGGAGCGGTTCCGGCACGTACTGTCAGAGGCCGGATGCCAGGCTCCGTACGACAAGGTTCTTGCCCGCCATCTCGACCGCGTATATCTCGAGTGTCTCGGACAACTAGGGACCCTCGTTCCCGGAGCCCGCGAGCTGCTGGTGTATCTGCGCGACAAGGGCTACAAGATCGGAGTGTTGAGCAACGGTTTCCGCGAGGTTCAACACAACAAACTCCGCTCGGCAGGAATCGACGGACTGGTCGATCTGGTCGTGCTCAGCGACGACATCGGTATCAACAAACCTGATCCCCGGCTTTTCACCCATGCGGCTGACCGCGCGGGTACCTCACCGCAACATTCACTGATGATCGGCGACAACCCCGACACTGACATAGCCGGAGCCATACGCTCAGGCTGGCACAGCATCTACTTCAACCGCGACGGACGACAGCAGTCACTCCCCGAAGGAACCACGATCGAGATCACATCGCTGCAGCAGGCCATGGAGTTGCTCTGACACCGCGGCGCAGGCGACCCAGGCAGAAGCTAAAAGTGTGCTATCACGCCGATTATTTGAAAATTTCTCAGTTCAATTGTTATGAATTGAAAAAAAAACACGATATTTGCAGTTGCAAAATCGGGAGCAGGACACCGCCCCGTATAAACATTTGTCTATCACCGACATTAACCAATATAACTCATATAACGAAATGACTAAGGCAGACATTGTAAACGAGATTTCCAAAACTACTGGCATCGAGAAAGCCAACGTACTGGAAACTATCGAAAAATTCATGGAAATAGTTAAAGATTCGCTCGCTTCTGGCGAAAACGTATATCTCCGCGGCTTCGGCAGCTTCATTGTCAAGACCCGCAGCGAGAAAACAGCACGCAATATTTCCAAGAATACGACAATTATCATCCCTGAGCACAAGATTCCGGCATTCAAGCCCGCGAAAGTGTTTATGGAAGATGTCAAGAACCGCTGATCCGGTGTATTGACCTTAGATCTCCTTCAGAACAATTCATATTTATAAACCCCTTAAATAACGCTAACAATGCCAAGCGGAAAGAAAAGAAAAGGCCACAAGATGGCTACTCACAAACGCAAA
>CAOKFI010000013.1 GCA_948467675.1 uncultured Porphyromonadaceae bacterium | reverse complement strand
CAGTAATTTTGTCTTCGGTGAGCATAGCGATAAGAGTATTTGTTTGAAATTGAGTACTTTAAATTTAATACTTTTATCGCGAATCACCAATTTCTCATCTAATTAATTTTCGTCGAACTCACGTTATAATAGGGTTGAAGATGCTGTAGGCTTATTACAATTAGAGATTCGCTATCTTTGCATACGATTTCTTAAACAGCGACAATGGAACAAACGAATAGAACTGATACGGCACATACGGCATACGCTGTTCTTCTGGCGATCAGTTTCGCGCATTTGCTCAACGATATGATGCAGTCGGTAATCCCGTCCATCTATCCGTTGATAAAAGACAAATATGGATTCTCATTTGGACAGATAGGCCTGATCACACTTGTGTTTCAGATGATGTCGTCTATTCTTCAGCCTATAGTAGGGCGATATGCCGATCGTCACCCGCGTCCGTATTCATTGTCGGTAGGCATGATGTTTACTTTTGCAGGAATGCTCCTGATTTCTGTCGCTTTCAATTTCGGACTGATTCTTGTCGCTGTGAGTATCATCGGCTGGGGATCGTCTGTGTTTCATCCTGAAGCATCGCGCATCGCGCAACTGGCTGCCGGCGGGAAAAAGGGATTGGCTCAGTCTATATTTCAGGTCGGGGGCAATGGAGGAAGTGCCATCGGCCCGTTGCTGGCGGCTGCTATAGTCCTGCCGTACGGACAAGGAGCTATCGGATGGTTCGCTATCGCGGCATTGGTGGCATGTGTGACCCTGTTTGGGGTCGGACGCTGGTACAGCCGTCAGCTTCATCGTACAGTATCCAGAACTATTGCGGTCAGTCGTGAGGTTATGGCTCTTACTACGAGACAAGTCAACCGGGCTATGGCGATCCTGATTTTTCTGATTTTTTCGAAATATTTTTATATGGCTTGCATGACGAGCTATTTTACATTCTTTCTGATCGATAAATTCTCAGTCGATGTGCAAACTTCGCAGATGTGTCTGTTTGCGTTTCTTGCAGCTGTGGCTGTAGGTACGATACTCGGCGGACATCTTGGTGACAGATATGGGCGCAAGTATGTGATCTGGATTTCGATATTCGGAGCAGCACCGTTTGCGCTTATTTTGCCCTATGTGAGTCTTCCGCTTACCATTGTGCTTGCTGTGATCATAGGACTGGTCATCGCATCGGCTTTTTCAGCCATATTGGTATATGCGACGGAACTTAAGCCGGGTAAGGTCGGTATGATTGCCGGGCTGTTTTTCGGTTTGATGTTCGGTCTCGGAGGCATAGGATCTGCGTTTTTCGGATGGCTTGCTGACCGTACAAGCATCGAACTTGTATTCCGTGTGAGCGCATTCCTGCCGCTGCTTGGTGCTGTGGCCGGCTTCCTTCCCAATATAGACCCAAGTAAGAGATCGTAATGGAGAATATGTGTATATCAATATTTGACATCACATTCGTTCTGTTTACAGGCAAGGTTGCTAATTTTGCACTTGCTCGTTGACTCTACAGTCATAAGTGTATTTGTAATTTAATGGCGGAATCGCTACTTTTGTGTATTATGGCGGTAATTGAAATCACAGATCTGACACATCCCGGAGTGGCTATGTTTGCCACTCTCACTGAGGCTCAGTTGCGCAGCCGACTCGAACCGGACAAAGGTATATTTATCGCAGAAAGCCCGAAAGTGATACGTGTGGCTATTGATGCCGGATATGAACCTGTAGCGCTGATGTGCGAGCACAAACATATAACTGGCGATGCTGCCGATATCATAGCGCGGTGCGGGGATATGCCTATCTATACCGGTGAGCGCGAAGTGCTGGCGAACCTTACCGGATATAAGCTGACACGCGGTGTTCTGTGTGCCATGCGCCGTCCGCAACCTAAACAGATCGGCGATATCTGTTCCGGAGCTAAGCGTATAGCTGTCATAGACGGAGTGGTGGATACGACCAATATCGGTGCGATATTCCGTTCGGCGGCTGCACTCGGTATTGATGCGATATTGCTTACTCCTACATCGTGCGACCCATTGAACCGTCGGGCAGTCAGGGTATCTATGGGATCGGTGTTTCTTGTGCCTTGGACATGGATCGAAGCTCCTCTGAGTTCTCTTCATGGTATAGGATTCAAGACAGTAGCGATGGCTTTGTCGGATAATTCGGTATCAATCGAGGATCCGGAACTTATGGCAGAACCTCGCTTGGCGATCATATTGGGTACCGAGGGTGACGGACTTGCAGACAAAACAATAGCGAGTGCTGATTATGTTGCACGGATACCAATGGCTCACGGTGTGGATTCGCTCAATGTAGCAGCTGCATCGGCTGTGGCCTTCTGGCAGTTGTGCAATATCTGACTCGTATTGCGGTTATATTTGTAGAATATGGATATACGAAATCTGAAAGTAGCTATACTCCCTCTCTCGATAGAGTGGGGCAATAAAGAAAAAAACTTTGAGACTGTAGCCGATGCCGTGGCTACGGTCGAATCCGATACTGATCTTGTTGTCCTTCCGGAGCTGTTTACCACAGCATTTCTGCCCGACAAGGATATGATGGGTGATGTAGCTGAACCGTTGTCGGGACAGACTCTGCAATTTGTCAGAGAACTGGCCAAACGATATAATGTGGCAATGGCCGGCAGTTTTCTTGCCGGGGTTGGCGGATTATATTATAACCGCGGATTCTTTGTCGAACCGTCAGGAGAGGAGACTATCTACGATAAGAAGCATCTGTTTTCGTTAAGTCAGGAATACCGAATTATGGCAGGAGGCGCCAGTCGTCCTCCGGTAGTCCGTTTCCGTGGATGGAACATATCTCTTATCGTGTGTTACGATCTGAGATTTCCTGTGTGGTGCCGTAATAACAGGCTGGCTTATGATGCCATGCTCGTTCCTGCCAACTGGCCTATTGCTCGCAAGTATGCCTGGGAACATCTGCTGATGGGCCGTGCAATCGAAAATCAGGCTTATTATATAGGTGCCGACCGATCCGGTTCGGATGATTACGGCCAGTATGACGGGATGTCAGTGATAGTGGACTATGAAGGTCGGCCTGTCGGTGAAACACGCGGTAATTTCATATATGCAATACTTGACAGGTCTAAAATAGACGCATCGCGCCAGCGTTTTACCGCATGGCGCGATGCCGATGAATTCAATATCCTGTAGACAGGCGTTTATCTGCCTGATCAACGTCCGCAGTCGTTGATTTTATCGTGCAGATAAGAGCAGAAACTCTCGTTTGCCATCAGTTCCTCGACAGTCATGTGCATACGGTAACGCCAGTAATGGCGCGGATTGGCCGGAACATTGATCTGCTCTTCACGTGGATCCTCACGGCGTATCGCACCGTCGATAGACAGCCAGTCCTGTAGTGGCAGAATAGTAAGCATGGCCGGCGATTTTAGATGCAGAGTCACTATCCTGTCGCAGATCCACGGTTCGGCATATTGTGGTGCCGGACCATTCTCATGAAGCACATTATTGTAGAAATGTTGTGTTTTCTCTCGGTTTTCTTCCCACCATTGACGTATTCCGCCCATGTCGTGGGTCGATGTGGTGCATACCGAATAGTACGGATATGTCCATGTGTTGCCGAACTCGGCATTCGGATCCTTAGGCATACGCTGGATCTCAAGAGAAAGTATGTCGAGCGCATTGATTACCGCAGGTACGCATGCGGGAATCATGCCCAAGTCTTCAGCACAGACAAGCATATCGGTGGCATCTATCAGCGGAGGTAGTTTCCACATGGCTTTGCCGTACCAGAAATCGTTATGACGATGGTAGTAGAAATCATTGTATAACCGGTTGAAGCACCATTTGCCATAGTCCGACAGCGACCGATAGATATATGTGTACTGAGCCGATATGCGGGGATGATATTTGCCCTTTTCATACGGATCCTCGATAAACAGCATTTCGTCGATCAGACCGAGCAGCGCATTGCACAATTTGGTGTTCTTGTCGTCTTTGTCAAGACTATCGAAATATTCCGATACCATACGCTGAGTGGCAAATTCCGGTTTAAGCCGATAGCGGCCATATCCCAGAGGTACCAAAAAACGTTCGCGTGCTTCGTCAGTATATTCGCCAAAGAAATCACCGAGGAAATAGTCCATGATATACGGAGTGGTATGCAGGTCGGGATCAATCCAGAAATCGTAGTTCTGCTTCAGTTCTTCAGGAGAGAACGGCAGAGCCGGATTAAAGACGCCGAGCAGGCCGTGGAGCGCATTCATCGGAATCTGCCATATTCTGAAGAATCCGAGTATGTGGTCTATGCGGAACGCATCGAAATATTCCGACATCTTGCGCAGTCTGGCTTTCCACCAAGCGAAGCCGTCGTGACTCATTTCGTCCCAATTGTATGTAGGGAATCCCCAGTTCTGTCCGAGTACCGAGAAGTCATCTGGCGGTGCTCCTGCCTGGCAGTCCATGTTGAACAGACGCGGGTACAGCCATGCATCGACACTGGTGCGTGATATGCCTATAGGTATGTCGCCTTTTATGGCTACGCCTTTTGACTGGGCGTAACGGCGAGCCTCTTTCATCTGCTTGTCGAGATGGTACTGTATATAATATATGTAATTTATATCGTCGGGATTTTCTGCTACGAATTTTTCAAGTTTTTCAGGAGAGTACTCTGCATAATCACCCCAGCAGCTGAATTCAGGAGAACCGTTGCGGTCGCGTAATACACAGAATGCAGCATACGGAGTGAGCCACTCTCGGTTACGGTCAAGAAATGTTTTAAAATCATCGGATTCCAGTGTCGATTTGCCATCTTGCTTGAACAGTTCGCGGGTGTATTCTGCTTTGGCGTTGTTTACGCGTTCGTAATCGACGCATGACAGTTCGTTCAACTCGTGCCCGAGATTACTGAAATGTTTCATTCGGACCGGATCCTTGAGTGTGCCCATAGCCTGTAGTCGCAGATACATTGGGTGCAGAGCGAATGTGGAGTTGGCATTGTACGGATATGAGTCTGTCCAGGTACCGGTCATGGTTGTGTCGTTGATGGGCAGCAATTGCAGAAACTGCTGACCTGTTTCTGCAGCCCAGTCTACCATCAGTTTTATGTCCATGAAATCTCCGACTCCGAAATCATCTTTACTGCGTATGGAAAACACCGGAATGGCAACTCCGGCGCCACGCCAGGGCCGTTGACGGTCGCGGAACGAAAGACCGTTGACTACAAGTGATTCCTGTTTGCGTTCGGGAGTTATGCCGGAATTACGGTTGTCACCCTCTTCCCATTCCACAACCTCGTGAGTGGCTGCATTGAGAATGACGAATTTATATTGAAACGGTATTTCAATATCTTTTATGTCGAGATTGACGCTCCATTGCGGGAAATCGGAGTCGTTCATAATTATCGCTTTGGCCGGATCCCAGCACCCTGTCTGCGCGCTGCTGCCGCAGATCGCCAATACCTGATCGGGACGTACCGTAGGGGCATTGACCTGTAATCTCACAACGGCATTTTTTACAGGCAGAGGTTTGGACGGTGCTGTCCGACGGAATATGCAGTCTCCAAAAGCCGATGAATAGAATGGTTTCTCGGCGGGCTGATCCTGCCACATATCGAAAATCTCGTATGCAGATACGCCGCGTCCATGTTGAAACTTGTGAGGTTTTCCCCATTCCCGTTTAGTGTACCCGTTATCATTACGAACAATGTAACGGTATTCGAAGTCTCCGGCCGCTTTGGCGAGTTCGAGATTCAGCCCCCAGGCACTACGGCTGTCGAATTCCATTTTTACGGCTTTGCTTTCGTCGTTCTCTCCCAATGCCGGAATAGAACCGACAATGTAGACCGATTCGCCCCAGTTGGTGCGATAGTCGATATTGAAAAAGATCTTCATATTGTATACTTTGGCATTTTGATTTAAATTCTCTCTACACTTACTTTGAACAAAAAACTGCATAAATGTACTTATAATTTCATAAATCAAAAGCCGGATTAAGAAAAAAATCCTTAATCCGGCCTTGGTAAGCTGTTATCAGGCTAAAGTTATCCGCATTTGGATGTGCCGCATGATGTGCAGATAAGACATCCTTCCTGATATATGAGAGTTTCGTGTCCACAGTTCGGACACTTCTGACCGCTTGCCGCGGTACCACTCGGAATATATTTTTTGAGCGCGCGCTCGACGCCCATTTTCCATGTATTTATAGACTGGCTGTCGAGTTCCAGACCTGATACCAGTTTTAGGACCTGATCAATAGGCATGCCATAACGCAGGACTCCGGATATCAGTTTGGCGTAGTTCCAGTATTCGGGGTTGAATTTGTCGCTGAGACCTTCGATTGTAGTCTTGTATCCACGCTTATTGATGAACTGGAAGTCATAACGTTTTGTTCCGTTTTCATCGATTGCTTTGATGATCTTTCCTCTGGATACCGACTTGGGACAGAATATTCCGTCTTCGTCATCGGCAAGACCTGTGAATATCTCGTATGGGCGTCCGTCTTTAAGGCCGACGAACGCGATCCATTTTTCCTTGTTGTTCTGGAAACGTACTACATCTGCCTCAAGCTCGATAGGACGTTTGATGCTTTCCGGACGCGGAGCCGGAGTTGCCGAGGTTTTCTTTTCGGCAGCAACGAGCACTCCCGACCGGGAGCCATCGCGGTATACCGTACATCCTTTGCATCCTGATTTCCACGCCTCATAGTATAGTTGCCCGACAGTATCTTCCGAGACATCGGCCGGCAGATTGATGGTCACTGATATGGAATGGTCGACCCATTTCTGGACACGTCCCTGCATACGTACTTTCTCAAGCCAGTCGATCTCGTTGGCTGTTGCGCCAGCGTATGGAGAGCGGGCTACGAGGGCATCTATATCTTCCTGGGTGTAATCGTTTCGTACTTCGATACCCTGCGTTTCCATCCATGTAATGAATTTTGGATGATATACTATGTATTCCTCGAAAGCGTCACCTGTATCGTCGACATAATCGACACGGACATTGGTGTCGTTGGGATTTACCTTGCGCCGGCGTTTATAGACCGGCATGAATACAGGCTCTATGCCAGATGTGGTGCGTGTCATCAGACTTGTGGTGCCGGTAGGCGCTATGGTCAGACATGCTATATTTCGCCGTCCGTTCTGTTTCATACGCTCGATAAGTTCCGGATCGGCTTCTTGCAGGCGGGCAATGAACGGATTATGTATTTCGCGGCTGAAATCGAATATTTCAAATGCGCCACGTTCGGTAGCCATGTCTACAGACGATGAATAAGCCGCAAGAGCCAGTGCCTTGTGTACTCGTTCACTGAAATCCGTGGCCTCAGGAGTTCCATATTTCAGACCGAGTGCCGCTATCATGTCACCTTCAGCTGTGGTCCCGACTCCCGTACGGCGTCCTTTCAGTGTTTTCGTCCGGATTTTCTTCCACAGGTTGAGTTCGGTATCTTTTACTTCGTCGGTTTCGGGATCGGAAGCTATCTTTTCGATAATGGTGTCTATTTTTTCCATTTCGAGATCGATGATATCATCCATGATCCGTTGTGCTTTTCCGACATGTTCCCGGAACAGGTCGAAATCGAACGATGCTTCAGTGGTAAAAGGATTCTGTACGTAGCTGTATAGGTTCATGGCCAACAGGCGGCAACTGTCGTACGGGCAAAGCGGTATTTCACCGCATGGATTTGTAGAGATGGTTTCGAAGCCAAGATCGGCATAGCAGTCAGGAAGCGATTCGCGCGTAATGGTATCCCAGAAAAGCACTCCCGGTTCTGCTGAGTTCCATGCGTTGTGTATGATCTTTTTCCAAAGCGCTGAAGCGTCGATTTCCTGTGTCACGGACGGTTCTCCTTTTACAGGAAACTGCTGCGTGTAAGGTTTGCCGTTTATTGCCGCCTCCATAAACTCATCGTCGATCCGTACTGATACATTCGCTCCGGTGACTTTCCCTTGAGTCATCTTGGCATCGATGAAGGCTTCTGAATCCGGATGTTTTATGCTCACTGTCATCATCAGAGCTCCGCGCCGGCCGTCTTGCGCCACTTCCCGGGTGGAGTTGGAGTAACGTTCCATAAACGGTACAAGTCCGGTCGATGTAAGAGCCGAGTTCTTGACTGCAGTTCCTTTGGGACGCAGATGCGACAGATCATGTCCGACACCGCCACGGCGTTTCATAAGTTGTACCTGTTCTTCATCGACTTTCATTATCCCTCCGTAACTGTCAGGGTGTCCGTCAAGGCCGATCACGAAGCAGTTGCTGAGTGATCCGACCTGGAAATTATTGCCGATTCCAGTCATGGGACTTCCTTGTGGCACGATGTAGCGGAAATCACGGAGTAGTCCGAATATTTCCTCGTGGCTCATCGGATTCGGATACTTGGCCTCTATACGGGCAAGTTCTGCCGCTATGCGGTGATGCATATCGTCAGGATTCTTCTCGTAGATATTGCCGAAGCTGTCTTTCAGCGCGTATTTGCTGGCCCATACTCTTGCGGCAAGATCGTCGCCGTTGAAGTATTTTAGTGATGCGTCATGGGCCTCATCGTAAGAATATGTGTCTTTAGGGCTGTTTTCCATTGTTGGGATTGTGATTCAATGATGATGTTTCAGTGACGCAAATTTTGCAAAAATATCTCGTCTGTACAAATAACGGTGCGATGAAAACGGACAATGTTGATAAGTTATCTTGAAAATAATGCGTATTTTTGACCCTCGTAAATTGTAATACAAAAGATTGTCATTAATGGCTTCAGAATCCTATTTTACTACGCGTCGCACTGTGCGGCAATATAATTCCAGAGAAATATCTGATGATGAATTGTCCGAAATGATAGAGGCGGCATCGCATGCTCCGACTACCGGCAACATGCAGTTGTATAGTGTGATTGTCACGCGCTCGGATGAGGGAAAGAAGGCTCTTGCTCCGGCGCATTTCAATCAGCCGTGTCTGGCCGGCGCCAATGTCGTGTTGACGTTCTGTGCTGATTTCAACCGCTTTGTGAAATGGTGTGAGGCAAGCAATGCCGATCCGGGATATAATAACTTCCAGTCGTTTGTCTCAGCAATGCTTGATACTGTGATCGTGGCTCAGCAGTTCTGTACGATAGCGGAAATGCGAGGATTCGGGTGTTGTTATCTGGGTACGACTACATGGAATGCACCCAAGATAGCCGAAGCTCTCGCGTTGCCGGAACTTGTCGTACCGGTCATAACCGTCACGTTGGGATATCCGGAAGGAGAGACGCAGGTGAGTGATCGTCTGCCTGTAGAGGCGATAATGCATACCGAACGGTATAAAGAGTACGATGCAGAGGCTATCCATGCGTTTTATACTTATAAAGAGGCATTGGATGAGAATCGCCGTTTTGTTGAAAATAATGGGAAACAGACATTGGCACAGGTGTTTACTGATGTCCGCTATCCACGTGAAGCTAATGAGCATTTCTCGGCTGTGTTTCTGGAATTTCTGGCAGCACAAGGGTATATGTCCAGGTCGTAAAGGCCAATATTATATTATGATGCGGCTCCTGCCGGTGGCATTGATGACTCTTGTGACTCTCTCATCCTGTATGAAGTGGGAGGATGGTGCTGTGACCGACGTGGCTGCGTCGGGGAATGGCGTTTTTATCGTATGTGAGGGAAATTTCCAGTACGGTAACGCCACCCTTAGTTATTATGATCCTGAATCCGGACATTGTGGCAATGAGTTGTTTTATCACGCCAATGGAATGAAACTTGGCGATGTAGGACAGTCTATGACCATTCGCGACGGAGTGGGTTGGATCGTCGTCAACTCATCGCACGTAATATTTGCAGTAGATGCGACTACGGTGAGGGAGCGTGGACGCGTCACCGGCCTGTCTTCGCCACGATATATCCATTTTGTCAATGACCGTAAGGCATACGTCAGCCAATTATGGGATAACCGTATAGCGATAATAGATCCGGAGAGTTATTCTGTCATAGGGCATATAGTATGTCCTGATATGTCTGTAGAGAGTGGATCTACCGAACAAATGGTGCAGTGTGGCGAAAAAGTCTATGTGTGTTGCTGGAGTTATCAGAACCGTATAATGCGTATCGATACTGCGAGTGATAGGGTAGACGGCGTTCTGACTGTAGGGTGTCAGCCCCGTGAGATCGCTGTAGATGCCAGAGGAAAATTATGGGTGCTTACCGACGGCGGTTATCCAGGCTCGCCTGCCGGATATGAAGCTCCTGCATTGTATAGGATAGATACTGAAGAATTTCGAGTGGAGCGTATGTTCAGAATGGAGATCGGCAACGATGTTTCCGGTTTGTGTATGGCTGAAAACGGTAATATGCTGTATTGGATTGACGGTGGAATATGGCGGATGCCGATCGATTCCGACAGATTGCCCGATGCTCCTGTGATCCCAACCCGTGATACTAAGTATTTCGGGCTTACGGTCAGCCCATACGATGGAGATATATACGTTGCCGATGCTATCGACTATCAGCAGCCGGGTGTGATATACCGGTACACTGCTGAAGGTGACCTGACAGGTTCGTTCACTGTAGGTGTCAACCCTACGGCATTCTGTTGGAAATGACGATGAGACTGTTTATCTATGTGTTGATGACGATATGCTCATTGGCTGCCGTAGCTGCCGATCCGGGAGTCATATTGCGTAATGTGGATTATACCGGACGCCGTCCAATGAAAGATATCGGAGTGAACCGTACGGTGTTCGATTCGTTGTCTTTGCGTGACAATGTGGCCATGTCTATGGCCGATGTTCTGGCATATAACTCATCTGTATATGTAAAGGAACACGGGCGGGCCTCGCTGTCAACCGTTGCTTTTCGTGGCACATCGCCAAGCCATACACAGGTGACATGGAACGGGATGAGAATAAACAGTCCTATGCTTGGCATGACTGATTTCTCGACTATTCCCGCATACTTCGTAGACAATGCGTCGCTTCTGCACGGGACATCATCTGTACAATCTGCCGGAGGCGGCCTTGGCGGCCTGATTTCGCTGTCAACCGCTCCGTTTGCTCATGACGGTATTGCGGCACAGTATATACAGGGCATAGGATCGTTCAATACGTTCGATGAGTTTGCGCGTGTTACGTACGGAAATGATCATTGGGCTGTATCTACCCGTGTTTTGTATTCATCGTCTGACAATGATTTCAAATACCGCAATCATGACAGAAAGGAGAATATATATGACGATGACCATAATATAATAGGACAATATTATCCTGAAGAACGTAACCGCTCAGGAGCGTTCAAGGATCTGCATGTGATGCAGGAACTATATTATGACAGCCGGCGTGGTGACAGGATAGGTCTTTCTGCTTGGTATAATTCAGATAATCGTGAACTGCCTTTGCTTACCGTTGAATACGGAGGCGAGATGGGTTTCGAGAACCGACAGCGTGACAGGGTATTTCGGAGTGTGATGTCGTGGGATCATGTAAGGTCGGGATGGAAGACATCGCTGAAAGCCGGATATATGAACTCATGGACGGCCTATGACTACCGGCGTGAGGTTGCAGAAGGACAGATGGTGTCGATGACTCGATCTCGATCCAGAGTGCAGACGCTGTTCGGCGAGGTATCGGCTGACTGGATCCCGGCGAGACGCTGGTTTGTGACTGCGACTCTTACCGGCCATCAGCAGCTGGTGAGGAGCATGGACCGCAGTATAGCGATGGGAAGTGGAGCGGCAGCGGTAATAGGTTATGATTGCGGACGTATGGAACTGTCTGGAGCTGTATCCGTCAAATGGCAGCCCACGGATCGTATCGGTCTGTCGGTGGTGTGTCGGGAGGAACTTGCCGGATATGACTGGTCTCCAGTGATTCCGGCATTGTTTGCCGATGCCAGGATCTGTCGTTGGGGAGCCTTGACAGCCAAGGCCTCTGTGTCTAGAAACTATAGGGCTCCATCGCTGAACGATATGTATTTCATGCCTGGTGGCAATCCATCTCTGAACCATGAGCGTGGCATGACTTATGATATCGGTCTGTACGGAGCGTGGCATAGGGACGGCGTCTGGGCTTTTAGTGCAGATATGTCATGGTTCGATTCATATATCGATGACTGGATACAATGGCTGCCGACTACGAAAGGCTTTTACTCGCCACAGAATGTGAAGCGTGTGCATGCATACGGAATCGAATTCAAGGCAAATGGCCAATGGGCTGTATCGTCTGATATAAAATTATATATGCAAGGATCGTATTCATGGACACCGTCAGTAAATGCCGGCAGACATATGAGTGCGGCCGATGTGTCGATAGGAAAGCAATTGCCGTATGTCCCTCGTCATTCAGCCAGTGTAACAGGACGTATAACATGGCGTCGCTGGGCTCTGGAGTATAAATGGCTTCACTATTCCCGACGTTATACTATGTCGAGCAATGATGTGGCTGTGTCTGGCTCACTGGTGCCTTATTTCATGAACAATATTGCTATAGAAAGAAGTTTCGGATGGCCTTTTGCAGATCTGAGCCTGAAAGGAACCATCCGAAATCTGTTCGATGAAGAATATCTGTCGGTACTGTCACGACCGATGCCGGGTATCAACATTCAGTTGCTGGTTTCGGTTACTCCGAAATTTTAGAGACCGCCATCAAGAAATGCGGCCAGTGCCGGAATCTCGCTGTTGGCGGACTGGTCGGGATGTACAGGAGACACACTGGCCCATCCGCGGTCGAGCCAGTACATGTCGCTTCCGGCGTCGTCCGGATTCTCTTTTACATAATTTCCGGTAAGCCAATAGAATGCGCGGCCATGAGGATCGGTGTATTTTTCGTATTCCTCAGTCCAGCGTCCGGCAGCTCCGTGGGTCACTTTTATACCTTTCGGGGTGCAGCCGGCGGGGAAATTTACATTCAGGCATATACCCGTAGGCAATCCATGATTCAATACATATCGCGTTATTTTGGCTATGAACGGGGTTGTCTGGGTGAAGTCTGCGTCATGGGCATGATCCAGTAGAGAATATCCTATGGCAGGGATCCCAATCATACACGCTTCCATGGCGGCACCCATTGTCCCTGAGTATATGAGCGAGTTGCCGGCATTGGAGCCATGGTTTATACCAGAAAGCATGATATCCGGTTTGCGTGGCATCACGGCATGTATGCCGAGTTTTACACAATCGACCGGAGTGCCGCTTACTGCATATATACTTGCGCCGTTATAGTCCGGCCGTCGGGTTATGCGCAGAGGGCTGTTGACGGATATGGCGCTCGACATACCGGAATTGTGTCCTTCAGGAGCAACTGCGATAATGTCGGCGTCGGGCAGTAAGTCCCTTGTACAATCAATGAGATGGTGCAGGCCTGATGCGCCTACACCATCATCATTGCTTATCATTACGAGTTTTTTGTCGTTTGTCATGCTAAGAATGCTTTATACCAATGCCGCTACCAGTTCTTCGCGGTCGCCTGGAAGAAGATCGATCACAGGTATCTCGATCATAGTATATGCTCCCGGCGCCTGACGCATGGATGCTCGTGCGGTTCCTACAAGAATCTGTGCTGTCAGAGCAGGATTGTTGATCGTCATATTGAATTCGAACCGCTGATTGGGTGTTCGGCCGGATGTGCCTTTGCGTGTCATGTTGACGCCATGTCCCATATCCCGTACTGCATCGACAGATGCAACTTCTATCACGTGTGTCTCATCGTGTGAGAAATACGGATCGGATTTGATTGCTGCCGACACCTCATCGAGAGATGTTCCCGGTTCGAGTTCGACATATACCATACGGCGATGCAAGCCTGTTCCTTTAGGTATTGTCATCGAAAGGGCATCTCTGACCCCTTTTTTTGAACGTGCGCATACGGAATGCCCCATGCTCATGCCAGGGCCGAAGTTGGTATATGTCAGACCTTTCGGTGCGGCAGCCTGCATGAGGGCTCGTACGATCGAATCACTTCCAGGATCCCATCCTGCCGATATAATGGCCACAGTTCCGTTGGCTTTGGCCACTTCGCTCAGGTGACGGCGAAGTTCTGTTATGGATGTGTGGATATCGTAGCTGTCGACAGTGTTGATGCCTTTGGCCAACAATGGAGCGGCGTGCACTTCCACTTCACGGGTAGGCGTGCATAATATAGCCACATCCACTTTTCCGAGTTCGTCAATGTCGGTTGCTATTTTGTAACCTGCAAGTTCGACCGGAGGGTTGGCTGCACTTCGGCGGACTATGCCGGCAATCTCGAAGTCATCGGCTTCCTGAAGCGCTTCGACTACATAGCGGCCTATATTGCCATAGCCGACTACTGCGGCTCTGATTTTATGTTGTGTCATATTGAATTGAAATTTGCTATATCATCTGTTCTTAACATCAGCAATTCACGAGCTGTTCGGTATCGCGGGCTATCATCAGCTCTTCATCGGTCGGTACGACAACTACCTTTACGCGAGATGAACCAGTTGAGATTACTGTTTCTGTACCACGTACTGTATCGTTGACTGCCTTGTCGATCTCGACACCCATAAACTTCAGCGGGGCACATACGTTATCACGTACGTCGGTCTGGTTTTCGCCTACGCCGCCTGTAAATACAATGATATCCAGGCCGCCCATTTCAGCTGCGTATGCGCCGATATATTTGGTTATTCGGTTTTCGTACATGTCGAGTGCGAGCTGCGCACGTTCGTTGCCATTGCCTACTGCGGCTTCGATCTCGCGCATGTCGCTGGAAAGTTCCGATACGCCGAGCATGCCGCTTTCTTTATTGATGACAGTCTGAAGCTGGGCGGGAGTCATATTATGGCGTGTCATCAGGAATGTGAGCGCACCGGGATCAATATCTCCGACACGGGTTCCCATCATCAGGCCTTCTGTAGGCGTAAGACCCATCGAGGTGTCGATACTGCGTCCGCCGTCTACGGCTGTGATACTGCCGCCGTTGCCAATATGGCACGTAACTATTTTCTGAGTCTTTATGTCGACACCGAGAATTTCGCATACGCGCTGCGATACGTAGCGATGGCTGGTTCCGTGGAATCCGTAGCGGCGTACTCCGTCTTCGGTATAGAACCGATAGGGTAGAGCATACATATATGCCTTTGGTGGCATTGTCTGATGGAATGCAGTATCGAATACTGCTACTTGCGGAACTCCTGGCAGGAGGGTTTCCATAGCTTCGATGCCGGTCATGTTGGCCGGATTGTGGAGAGGTGCTATGTCGTAGCAATCGCGTATCTTTTGTTTTACAGCATCGTTGATGATCACGCTCTGGTTGAATTTTTCTCCACCATGTACTACGCGATGACCTACGGCATTGATTTCAGCGAAATCCTTGATGCATCCGAGCACCGGATCGGTAAGTATGCTGAGAATGGCTTCGATCGCGCCATGATGATCAGTCTTGCCGAGTTCTTTTATCGCTTTGCTGCCGTCGGCCTGACGGAATTTGAGGAATCCGTCGGGGAGTCCGATTTTCTCGACACCTCCTTCGGCCATTACGTCGGTTGTCGCTGTGTCTATGAGTTTATATTTGACGGAACTGCTTCCACAGTTCAACACAAGTATTTTCATTACGGTATGTATAATTTAAGTAATTGATTATTTGTTAAGGCTTAGCCCGATAGCTTGGTTGCATGTTATGATGACCGTCTTGTATATATCTTCGGGGAAGCATCCTCTCGACAGATCATTGACAGGTGCTGCCAATCCCTGCAGGATCGGGCCTACTGCCTGTACTCCGCCAAGTCTCTGTACAAGTTTGTATGCGATATTGCCGACTTCGAGCGATGGGAATACGAGGACATTGGCTCTTCCTGAAAGCGGGCTGTTGGGAGCTTTGCTGCTGGCTACTCCCGGTACAATAGCAGCATCGGCCTGGAGTTCGCCGTCAAGTATTATATTGGGAGCCATCTCATGAGCCAGGGTTGTAGCTTCTATAACCTTGTCGACTCTCGGGTGTTTTGCACTGCCTTTGGTCGAGAAACTCAGTATGGCTACCCTTGGTTCGATGGCGGCGATATCGCGTGCTGTCTGTGCAGCGCTGACTGCTATCTGAGCCAGTTCTTTGGCTGTCGGATCGGGAATTACGGCGCAGTCGGCAAATACGAGTATGCCGTCGGTTCCGAAAGGAAGGCCTTCGGGGAGCAGCATTATAAATGCACCGCTTACAACGTCGATACCTTTCTGGGTCTTTATTACCTGAAATGCTGCACGGAGTACATTGCCTGTAGTATTCATGGCTCCTGCAACCTGTCCGTCTGCGTCGCCGGCCTTAATCATGAGGCAACCGAGATATAACGGGTTGGCTGTGGTCAGGCGGGCTTCTTCCATAGTGATACCCTTTGATTGCCTGAGTGCGTAGAACAACGGCGCATACCGGTCTATTACAGTTTCATCGGCCGGATTTACGATTGTTGCCTTGCCGATGTTGGCAAGATGGAGCGAAGATGCCAGTTCCTTGATCTCGGCAGGATCTCCGATCAATATAATGTCTGCAATGCCTTCTCCTATGATTTTATCGGCTGCGGTGAGGGTACGAGGTTCGGTTCCTTCCGGCAATACGATTCTCTGCCGGTGCTGCTTGGCGCGTTGCGTCAGCTTCTCAAAAAGTCCCATAAGCGGTTAATTATTTAGATTGTCGATCAATGTTTCTGCAAAAATAATAAATTTGTCGTGCCTATGTGGGGAAATATTGAGAAAAATATGTTACTTCGCGGCATATCACAGGCAATTCGTTTCAGATTATGGATAAATCCCGTATTTCGATAGAACTGGACATGAAAGGTACGCCGGTAGCGTTGCTGTGGAGTATGATAAGTTCGCCGCGAGGTCTTCAGCAATGGTTTGCCTGCAGTGTGACACAGACGGGTAAAACATATACTTTCGGTTGGAAAAGTTCGTCGGCGACAGCGCGGGTCATAGCTGTGCGTGAAGAGGCATATATCCGTTTCAGGTGGGATGATGACGAGGGTACTGGAGCCTATTTTGAAATGCGTATGGGCTATAATGAACTGACCGACCATATCCTTTTGCGTATTACGGATATGGTCGATGACGATGATCTGGATTCTGCCAGACGCTTGTGGGAATCACAGACCGATGCCTTGCGCCGTGTGCTGGGATGTATGTGATCGAACGGGCTATCCCAAACAAGGAGTTAATCCTGTTATATCCATTGCCCGGGCAGCTACGTCTGTATCGCCAAGCATGTCGGCTACCGTGAGCCACAGCAGCAGCAATATGATAAGCATGATAACACCGATCACCAGCCACAGTTTGATACCGCTGTGGTCTTTTTTCTTCTTATCCATAAATTAGACGTTTTTAAGCATATATGATTAGTCGATATGCTTTAAAACGTATGGATAGTGTGTAATGTTTATTCTTATGACAGCAGTTCTTCCTGTTCGGGAGATGTAGGTCTGATCCGGGAATCCTGTATGTCAGTTTTCTTGCGCAATTTCATTTTGACTTTAATTTCGTCGAACCCCTGTCCATAGACTCCGTTTACATTGCATTGGGTGATGAATGCATTGTTGTCGATGCTTTTGATGATACGGAATATGGTAACGGATTCTATTTTTCGGCACATGCAGAGCAGCACTTTTACATCCTGTTTGCTGTACCATCCCATGCCGTTGATTACAGTGCATCCCCGTTTGGCCTCATTGTTGATGGCGGTGGCGATTTCCTCCCAGTGCGGTGAAAAGATGGTAAACTGTACCGCCTGTCGTGTGGTGTTGATAATCATATCGGCCATATAGCTTGCAAGGAACAAGACTACGAAACCGCATACGATTACAGAAATATCGTGAAACAGAAGATAACTGGAAGATATGATGAGCGTATCGGTGTAGATCATCATACGACCGATAGAAACATTGCTCTTTTTAGATACCATGGCGGCAATAATATCGGTACCTCCGGTGCTACCATTGTGGACAAATGCAGTCCCGACTCCAATGCCGCATAAAATGCCGCCTATTGTCACACTTAAAAACTTTTCGCCATGTACGAGCGATTCGGGGAACAGCGGCTGTAGAATGCCGATAAAAAGACTTATGACCGTAGCACCGAATATCGTGCGTATCACAAATTGCCGCCCGGCTATACGGTATGCGAATGCCAGAAGGGTAAGATTCAGTACATATTGGGTTATCGCTACGGGTATAGGCCATGGCATATATCCAGCATTTGCCAGATTCTCGGTGGCGAAGAATACCAACGAACCAACACCGGCCAGTCCTCCGATGACAACTTTCTCAGGCAATATGAATGCGGTGAATCCGAATGCGTAACATGCGATACCGAACACTATCATTATATAGTCTTTTGTGGTGACCCACGTAGACTTGCTGAATCTGGACATAGCTGGGAGTTCTGTTTTGATTGTTGGCTATGGGTAAATAAAGAATCGTTGTATTGATTTCAGTCGCCAAAGTTAGTAAAAATGGCGTGTCCGTGTTTCATGTTTCAAAATAATTTGGTTAATTTGCATATAAGAAATGTGATAATGAAACGATATTTGATAGGTACGGTATTGACTGCCATATCATTTTCAATGGCAGCATCGGATAGCCCGCTGTTGGATACATCCAGACCCGGTGGCTTCGGTATCGAAACCGGACTGCATTATACTATAGGCGCAACGTCGGTTCTCCAGAACTATTCCGACAAAATCGGTGGTATAGCAGCAATGGATGTGGCGCCTGGCGTCGGTACCGGTATGGGTGCTTCGGTGGAGTTTGTAATACGCGAGTATCTGGCCATAGGAACTCAGTTCGATCTGATGTTGGGCAATCATCGTTATGCCATAGCTATGTCGGCTCCCGGTATAGACCGTCAGACAACGCTGATGGTCCGAAACCATTATTATTGGGCGGATATACCGATATACGGATCTTTGAGACTTAATCTGGCAGACAGAACCAAGTTGCATCTTGATCTCGGTATATATTTCGGCATCGGTCTTGGCGGACACCAGAAAGCATCGATTTATAATGCCTATAAAAACAGCATAGGGCAGATGATCGTCAGTGTATCGGATGAAAAGTGGGATTATTACGGATCGGTCGACGACGGCAAGATGGCGTTGCTGAATAAAGTCAGCCGTGTGGATATAGGTCTGCATGCCGGTATGGGGCTGGTGATCCGTGAACATTATTCTGTCGGAGCCGTTCTGCATGTTGGATGCCGTAATCTGGCGATTCCTACACCGGTGTTCGAGCCTGCATACCGCACATTGCAGACTTTGTTTAAAGTAGGATATATATTCTGACCAATACTAAATAATCATTCTGATGAAACGTCTTTCAGTCATAGCTGTACTATTGTGTTCTATATGGGCTGTATCGGCTAATGCCCAGCTTGCCATCGATACCTCAGAGGCTGTACGCCCTTTTAATGTCGGAGTACGCATCGGTGCAAATACGTCCAATCTGTCCAATAATATGCTCGATGTGGTTCCTGGCATCCACTCATCGGCGGTAGACTGGAAAGCAGGTTTTACGGGAGGTGCGGTTGTCGATATCGTGATGCGCAATTTCTTCGCGCTTCAGCCTGGCATATTTTTTGAGACAAGATCCGATAGCTTTCAGCGTGTGACAGTGATTGAGGGTGATGCGACACACATGTCGGTTACTGAAGGTGATCATTCGTCTTCATATCTGAAAATTCCTGTGCTTGCGTCATTTCGGTTCCTGATCGGTTCTGATGTTGAATGGCAGATCGAGGCTGGCCCTTATTTTTCTTTCGGACTCGGAGGCAATGAGAAGTATTCGACACTTGTCGCCGGACAGCCAGCGACCGAACAAAGGTACAAGCGACAGTATTTCGGCGAAGACGGGCTTGTCAAGTCATATGACTGGGGCATCAAAATGGGTATGGGACTGTTGTTTAAGTCTCATTGGTATGCCGGCATTCACTATGAGGCCGGATGCCGCAACGTCTTGAAGTCAAATGCCCATTCTGATAACGTATTGTATCCTGATCTGTCCGGGCACAACAAGGCATGGGATTTTACTATCGGTTATAATTTCTGATCTCTCAGCAATTCTGATACTTGTGGCAGAATGGCATCGTTGTAACCGTTGAAGATATGCCGCACGTGTTTGTGAGTCTGCTCTGGAGTATATTGCTGTGACTCTATGCGGCGCTCTACCTCAGCGCGTGTCATGTTGTTGCGTTTGATGACACGGTCGATTCTCAACTCGTCAGGAGCTATAACTTCCCATACCTCATCAACCATGCGGTCTAATCCGCTTTGGTACAGGATGGCGGTTTCAACAAACTTTATGTGTGAGCCGCCTGGGGCTTGGCGCCATGCATCGAGGTGCTTTCTTACAGTCTCATGTACGATTCCGTTAAGTTTTGTCAAGGCTGCTGCGTCGTTGAATACTATCCTTGCAAGCGTTTTTCTGTCGATTGTTCTGTCGGGGAATATCGCTTCGGCTGATACATATTGAGCTATTGAATCTATAATCTCCGGATCTGTATCCATGATGCGTTTAGCCTGTGAATCGCAGTCGTATATGTCATATCCCATTACGCGCAAAACTTCGGATACTACGGATTTGCCGGAGCCGATACCTCCGGTTATGGCTATGAGAAAGGTCATTGTGCAGGCGCCTTTTGTTCTATAATGTATTCTACGCTATCAACCGATAATGATACATTATGGTAGAACGTAGGCAGGATAGGGAGTTTGACTGCCAGTTTTGGTGACAGCGCACCGGACGGGGTGAGCAGGGATGAGTAATCGGCTACTGCGTGCAGGGCTTCGTCATCGACTGAATATAAGCTCATCGGGATCAGATAGCTGATCTCTATCTGCGACGGGAATGTGAGCAATTCAATTCCGGCCGGAACTCCTGTCACTCTGAGCGGAATCATCCGCTTTTTGGAGATAAGAGGCTCTACCGGAATGCATATCATGACTTTGTCTGGAATTATGCGGGTATTCGGTACTGGCGATATGCGTGCTTCTACGTATGTTGTGTCGCTCAGTCCCGTACGCACTATCGGAATAGTCTGTACCGACGTGAGGGATGCAGGAAGGTCGTTGACCGAGTATATCGTTACAGAATCGACATCGGCTGTTATCGGGCCGCTTATCACGCATTGCATCGATGGATGAGCGTCGACCTTGGGGTCGAGTTTTACGCGTCGTCCAGGCTGTGTGGTATAATAGATGCTTATGGAATCAGGTTTCGACGATACTATCTGGCTTGTCTGTCCGAAAAAGGAGCGCAGGCGGCTGTCTATATCCGATTCGCTGATAACGAGTCTGTTGTCGTTTGTGCGCCCGTCGGAGAATCTTATACGCAATGTAGGGGTATTGCCCCATACGTATCTTGCGAGCGAGGATCCTTTGTCGCGTACGCTTACGGCTATAGATGGCGGAATTTCGGATATCAGGGTTATGCTGTCGGGTATCTCGACAAGTTCCACCGGCACTTCAAGATCTTCCTGAATCTCGTTGTTTAGAGTAAGCAGGAGCCAGAATACATAGCTTACACACAGGAAAAGGAGAAAGACCAGATAGTCTTTCCCCCGTGATGAGTGGAGAGTGGCGTTGGCTGAACCGATCCACCGTCTGATCCTGTCGTTGAAAGCGGACACGTCGCAGACAGGATGGTATTACTTTTTGTCGGCAGCGGTATTGGCTGTGTCTGTCTGGGCGTCAGAAGCCGACGGGTAGATCATGCCCTTGTCGATAGTGATGGTCACATTGGGCGCGATCTCGAGCAATACCGATGTTTCTTTGATTTGACGGATCTTGCCATAAATGCCGCCGGCTGTAATCACTTTGTCGCCCTGCTGGAGGCCTTCGCGGAATAGGCGAGTTTCTTTCTGCTTCTTCTGCTGCGGACGAATCATGAAGAAGTAAAATATGCCGATGAGGATGACAATCATGAAAATGTTGCCGTACTGAGCCAAGAAGCCATCCTGTGGGGTTGCGCTCTGGAGAGTGATGAGGTTTGTTATCATTGTCTGTTTATTGTATTATGTTAGTATTCACTACAAATGTAGTAAAAATATTTGATTCCGATGGTTTAGCTTTTAAGCAGACGGCCGGATTCGCGTAGTTCTGAGGTTGCTGATGCCAGTAACCCGTTGACGAATGCGCCACTGCGGGCTGTACTGTACCAGTTGGCGATCTCTACGTATTCGTTGACACTGACTGCAAGCGGAACAGACGGGAAATTAAGGATTTCGGACAATGCCGTTTCCAGAATTACGATATCCATAAGAGCAATACGCTCTGTATCCCATTTGGCTGCGTCGATATGTCGGTCTATTATGGCACGGTATTCTTCGTGGTTCTCTACAGCAAGTCCGAACAGGGTGGGTCCGAATTTCTCGTCTTCCTTGTCCTTGTATTTTTCAAGCAGTCTTGTCGATTCTCCATCGCGGGCAAACTGTTTGATGGTCTTGATCACGAATGTCCCCATGATGCTGAGGTCGTCGTTCCAGTATACTGACATGGATTCCATGCTTTCTGCCAGATCCTCGTCAGGGAGAATGATGTTTTTCATGATCTGGCGCCATAATTCGCAATCGGCGGCGAAGTCAGGATCCGGGTCGGACATATAGGCATTGTATATGTCTGAGGCCACAATACGATCAAGTATACTTTTCAGAAGCAGATGGTTGTCTGCCCAGCTTATAGGGTTCTGGTTGCGGTATTCCTCAAGCTGCTGGTTTGATGCAAGTGCGGCTATAAACTTGTTGTCGATAAATCTGGTGTTAGGGTTCAGGTCGTCATCGGTAGCCAGGTATTTTTCTTTGGCGGTGTCGATGCGGCGTTCCTGAAGGCGTGTCAGTTCTACGGTCAGCCACAGCAGCGAGTGGTATAGCTCGTATGCTTTGTCGAGTGATGTCACGAGGTCTCGGTGTGCGTCAGATAGCAGTGTGCGGGTGTCGCTATAGCCTGTAAGGGTGTTGACAAGCATTTTTGCTCCGGTCTCGAATCCTTTGACTGTGAAATCCGGATTCTGGCGCAGGATATCGGTCAATTGTTCGTCGCGTACAATAATGGTATTGATGATCGTACGCCACAATTGAGCCTCGTCTTTGATTTCAGGGTCTTTTATTTTGCTGAAATCCTTATATGTTGCCGACGATAATATGGCTTTGTTTAATCTGGCCGCAACGTCATCAAGCAATTTTATGTCGCTTCGACCACGCATTATGAGAGTTCTGACTTCTTCGTCCTGGGCAAGCGAGTGTGCCATTTTTGTTGATGCCAGACGTGTGCCTTTGGCCAAGGCCGGAACCTGGGATTTGTGAGTCGGACCGCATACATTGTAGCCTGACAGTTCCAGTATCAATAGCAGCAGATTCACGTATGCCGTATAGGCATACCTTTTGTCGCGCGAGGCCGATTCCGGCGCGGTCTCAATTTTAAACTCACTGCGGGTGAGCAGATACGAATACAGCATCTGCACGACCTTAACTCTGATCAGAACGCGATTTATCATTTGTACGTGATTTTTCCGCGTGCAAAATTAGTAAAATTATTGTGAACCGCAGGCATGAAGCCGTGTCAAAATATATGCATGATCGGGTTGCCGGCAACAATGGCGTCCCGGTCAGTTGGCGATATATCCTCCTAACGAGTGACTTATGCGGTGCTCGAACGAATAGGCTCGTGCGAACTGCTGAATAAATGCAATGGTCGATGGCTTTGGTGCCAACGGCTTGCTGTTGCGGGGAGTATTGCGGTGCCGTCTGACCGGCGGTAGGGATGGAGTAGACGTTTTGTCCATAGGCATACGGGGATGAATGGTTTTGTTTAAAAAACGTGATCATACAAAGGTTTATTATATAATATGTACTAAATAATAATCATATATTCTCATTGATCCGCATTACGTCGGCATGGGCGGTTTATTGTGTAATAAATGTGAAATAATATAAAACGACACGAAACGAGATGTGTATTATCGCATAAATATATTATCTTTGTATTGTAAACCTTATAATGACGAATAATAACCAACCTAAACCTTATAGCCTATCGCATACCGCTACTCTAAAACTAAAAAACAGAATAGGAATGCAGACAATGACTAAGCTCACCGACGATCAGTTAGTGTCGGCTTATGCCAAAGGCGATAACAAAGCGTTTGATGTGTTGCTTCGGCGGCATCAGACCCGAGTGTTCTCCTACATATTGCACATCGTTAAAAACAAGGACGTGGCCGATGATATCTTTCAGGAAACGTTTGTCAAAGCCATAACCACAATCAAGCAGGGGCGCTATACCGATTCCGGTAAATTTACCGCTTGGATATCGCGCATAGCCCATAATCTGATCATAGACTATTATCGTCAGGAGAAGGCGGAAAATACCGTATCGTCCGACGATGCCCAATCGGATATGTTCAACCGGCGGGATCTGTGTGACGATAATATAGAGGATAGGATGGTTACCGGACAGATACATGATGACATACGCCGTATAGTCCATGCTTTGCCGGATACGCAGCGGGAGGTATTGCTGATGCGGTATTATCGCAACATGTCTTTTAAGGAGATCGCAGACGCTACCGGTGTCAGTATAAATACAGCTCTTGGGCGTATGCGCTATGCAATACTCAATATGCGCAAGATCGCTTCGGACAACAATATCGTACTGACGACCTGATATGGCTCCGAGGGTAAGCGGCACAGCCGATACAGGCTGTGCCGTGACATGATTGTTTTTGGCTTGTTGCTATCTGGCTGCGGAATAAGATCGTAGGCTATGCTGAGTTTCAACTATGGGATTGAATAAGATAAATAGATGTGTTCTGTGTGTGGTTCTGGTGATATGTGTCAGGATTGCCGCATTGGCGAATGATACTGTTGCGGTACGTGATAGTGCATGGTATCATGAAAAATGGTATAACCAACTATTCCAGAATGGCTTTAAGATACATGAACCAGGTATAAATTATCCTAAGTTTCCGCGTTTCTGTCTGAATGTATATGATTGGGGAAACCGTACGTTCAATACATACGATACCAGATATGTAGTAGGAACAGGCAAGAACTGGAAAGTGATGGGGCGCAGTTACAACTGGGGTGATAGCTACGCTCTGTTTTTTGACAAGGATTCGTATTTGCGTATGCAGTCAGGAATGTACAGCGACGTCGGTGTATATCTATGTTTCATGGCTGTCAGCGTGGGATATGCATGGAATGTGAACAAGATGTTCCAGCATACCGACGATAGCCGAAAAACTTTTGATTTTAATTTTTGTTGCGCTTTGTTCTCGGCGGATCTCAATATGGTATCCAGTAAAGGCGGTACTAAAATACGCCATTTCGGAGACTATGACGGAGGGAAGACAATATCATATAATTTCAATGATATAAGTTTTGAGAGCATAAGCGGCGATATATATTATTTTTTCAATCACTCCCGATATTCGCAGGCGGCAGCCTATAGTTATTCGAAGTATCAGTTGCGCAGCGCTGGATCCTGGATCGTCGGTCTTGGTATGGCATATCGCAATATTGATATGGATTTTTCATCTCTGCCTCCTGATATGCTTGAAGCTTTGCCGAATCTTAAGAAACAGTACATGTTTAGGTATACGGATTATGAGATTCTCGGCGGTTATGCTTATAACTGGGTGTTTCGGCCGAAATGGCTGTTCAATGTCACTACGCTGCCATCCATAGGATATAAGCATTCCTATGAGAACGCGACAGACGGGCGTAAAGACTTGTTTGCCACTAATCTTAAATTGCGATTTTCATTGACGTATAATCATAAGGCTCTGTTTGTCGGTATGCTTGGACGAATGGACGGGCATTTCTATTTAACCAACGGATATTCATTTTTCAACGCGGTAGAGACATTGTCGCTTAATGTCGGAGCACGTTTTTAAACAATCGTCATATTCCGGATGTTATAGATGCAGTATTAACTATATTTTACTATTACTGTATCTATGGATAAGAAAAGCATCAAAGGAACCAGAACCGAGAAAAATCTGTTGAAATCATTTGCCGGAGAGTCACAGGCACGGGGTAGATATACGATTTTCGCTGAGGTTGCCCGTCAGGAGGGATATGAGCAGATTGCAGCGATATTTCTTGAAACCGCAGAGCAGGAATATAGCCATGCCAAGCGATTCTTCAGTTTTCTTGAAGAGGGGATGTTGGAGATCACGGCCTCTTATCCTGCCGGTCCGGTAGGTACGACCGAGGTCAATCTGCGGGAGGCGGCAGCCGGCGAACACGAAGAGTGGGCTGATATGTATATTGAATTTGCCCGCGTGGCTAAAGAAGAAGGATTTCCGGTTATTGCCAATCTGTTTAAGAATGTTGCATCGGTAGAGCAGGGGCATGAAGCTCGATATCTGAAGTTGCTTGAACGGATACAGAGCGATACGGTATTTTCCGATCAGGAAGAAGTGGTGTGGCAGTGTCGTAACTGCGGCTATATACATCGCGGCAAATCAGCACCCAAACGTTGTCCTGCTTGCGACAAAGACCAAGGTTGGTTCGAGAGGATGAAAGAAAATTATTGAAAAAAAGTATCACGCCAGTGCTTTTGTGATTGCATAGCTCGAAAAAATTGTCTACCTTTGTACCCGCAAAGCCCAGATGGCGGAATCGGTAGACGCGCTGGTCTCAAACACCAGTGGAGCAATCCATCCCGGTTCGATCCCGGGTCTGGGTACTGATAACGACTGGAAGTCAACAGATTTCCAGTCGTTATTGTTTTATGATATGTCAAAAAGTGGACTAATTGCGGAAATTAACCTCATAATCAGATATGGTCGGAATGGTACACAGATATATTTTCGTGATATTACTGTTGTCTGCAATGCCGCTGTGTATTAATGCTCAAGTATCGGAAGTCCAGTCATTCGAGGGTGAAATAAATGTCGGTGTGTCGGCTCCATTCAGACATATTCATCATTTAAGAATAAATCTTTCGGCGACTATAGCTGGTACGAAATCGACCGGCTGGTCAATTTCTATCGGGGGTGTTATCGGAGGCCGTCCTCGCAAGTCTCAAAGACCGGTTGCATCTGAGATTATGTAACAATTGAAATATCAGTGTTATGATGCAAAATGGCAGGGTGAGTACAGGCATGCCGAAAGCGGCAAGTATAGGAGACAGAGCGAACTGAGATATGAATGTAGCAGCAATAGCTGCCATTGTCAGGAGTGTAGACATGTTTTTGCATAAAGCAATAGCTGTAAGTGCTGCTGAGAATCCCCATATACCATTGACTATCTGATCCCATTCACATCCAGATGCCGCAGCCATAGTCATCCCGGTGGCCGAGCCTATGATTGCCCATAATGCTGATTTCCTGTCGGAGATATAAAGTCCAAGCCATATCAGAAGTCCTCCGATCCATGAGTTGACTAAAAAAATCTGAGACAGGCCTTTGAGTAATCCTTCGAAGATGGATACAGCCGATATGTCAGACGCCATTATGCCGGATTCGGATATTTTGTATGATATCCCGAGCGCAGGAGCTGTTGCGAGCATTAGCCATGTCACAAATATGAACGGTAGAGTCAGAGATGTGACATTGATCCGCTTTAGAAGCCGGTTCAGTATGTATCGTATCGGTACAGTAAGTATGGCTCCGATTATGATCAGAATCCATGTCGGAAAGGTTGGCTCGAGTAAAGCGAATCCGGCACATCCTGCCAGCATGGCGTTGAATCCGGATAGACCCTGACAGTTACGTCCTATGACGGTGGCAATGACCAGTGACACACATGCACCGGCAAAGAGTGAATTTCCACCCAGCGCAATGCCTGTGAGACACAGCCCTCCAGTCAATACCGATTTTTGTAAAACGACCTGAGATGCACCATGCAAAAAATACTGGATATATTTGATGATGTCCAAGACCATATATACGTACTTTATGCGGTCGTTAGCCTTTTGGGGTTTATAACCGGAGTTTATCTGCGAAGTGTGAGCCGTACTACATTCTCAACGTGTTGAGTATGAGGGAACATGTCGACCGGCTGTACGGCATCAATTCTGTATTTGCAGTCGAGCAGGGCGAGATCACGAGCCTGTGTTGCCGGATTGCAGCTCACATAGACGATCCTTGATGGTTCGGCATTCAGGATAACATCTACTACGTCCTGATGCATGCCTGCACGCGGCGGATCTACAATCATCACATCCGGACGCCCATGCTCTGCTATAAATGTGTCGGTAAGCACATCTTTCATGTCGCCGGCAAAAAATTCTGTATTGGCTATGCCGTTTACTTCAGAATTTATTTTGGCGTCGGCTATGGCTTCAGGTACATATTCAATACCTATGACTTTACCTGTATGACGGGCTACGAAATTGGCAATCGTACCGGTTCCGGTATAAAGGTCATAAAGAAGTTCAGAACCGTTAAGATCAGCAAAGTCGCGGGCTACCCGGTATAGTTCGAGCGCCTGACGCGAATTGGTCTGGTAGAATGATTTCGGTCCGACCCTAAACCGCAGGCCTTCCATTTCCTCCTCTATCCATTCAGCACCTGAATGCAGATGGATTTCCTGGTCAGAAATGGTATCGTTCATTTTCAGATTGACTACGTACATAAGGGATGTCAGACGTCCTGCGAATTTATCAGCGATGGCACCCATCATAGTTTTTATTGCATCTGTGTCATCTTGCCCGAATACCACCACAACCATGATCTGTCCGGTCGAGGCAATGCGGATCATAACGGTGCGCAGCAGTCCCTGCTGGGCTCTGAGATCATAGAAAGTATAACCCTGTTGTTTGGCAAACTCTTTTATAAACAGACGCAGTTCGTTTGATATTCCGTCCTGCAGATGACAACGCTTTATATCAAGAACTTTGTCGAACGCACCGGGGATATGGAAACCTGCGGCATCACGGTCTGGAAATTCCTCGCCGCTTTTGAGCTGTTCGAATGTAAGCCAGCATTTGTTGGAGAATGTGTACTCCATCTTGTTGCGGTAGTCCCATATCTGTTTGGAGCCGAGAATGGGATTAATTGCAGGATATTCAACTTTTGCAATGCGTGACAATGCGTCTTCGACTTGTTGTTGCTTGCATTTGAGCTGAAACTCGTATGGGAGATGTTGCCAGCGGCATCCGCCGCAGATGCCGAAATGTTCGCAGTGCGGTTCAACGCGAATATCGGATGGTTTTACCATCCGGTCAATGTGACCTTCTGCATAATTTTTCTTCTTTCGGTCTATTTTTATGTCGGCTATGTCTCCCGGAGCTCCGTAAGGGATGAATACGACCATGTCGTTGATGCGTGCAAGAGCATTGCCTTCGGCAGCGACATCTGTGATTTCAACATTATTTATAAGCGGCAGATCTTTTTTTCGTTTGGCCACGGCTGTGTCAGTTAAAAATTTTACAGGCACCCGGATTCTTCCCGGATGCCTGCAAAGTTACGCAAACCGTCAGAATTTCTAAAATTCAGATATCGGATATTGCAATATGGCTGTTTAGAACTGGAACGATAGGCCGATGGATGGATTCCATGCGCGTACAGTATAGTCGGCAGTAAACGTGCGCTGTGTGTTTAGCAGCAGATCCGGATATGATACGGATGCATTGTCTACACCAAGTCCGGCGACATATAGTAAAGACGCATTTATGCTCATGAATCTTACAGGAGAAAATGAAAATCCGACAGAAGGAGAGAGCTTGGTCATTCCGGGAGTTTCAGGATTGTAATATTCTTTGTCTACAGGGGTTGTGTCAATCATTAGACCGAGCCTGAGATCCAGACGATCTGTCAGAGAATACTGACCGCCTAATTTGAATGTCCATGAGTTCCGGTAGTGTTTTGGAATGTGCTGGTTGTAATCTGTTAGCATGTCGCTCAGAAATTCTATGTTGAGTTGCTTATAGGCGTTCCATCCTGTCAGTTGGACATCGAATGCAAGAAGCAATTTTTCAACCGGTCTGTAGCTGATACCTGCATTCATTACGTATGGACATGGCATGGCAGCGGAAAAAGGAGCCTGGTCAAGTATATTCAGACGGCTTTCGAGAATTGCCTGCGCTGTTGTGTTGGCATATCTTACTGCGGCATTTCCGTGTTTGACTTTCATGTTCATTTTGGATCGGAATGATGCACCGACTGTCACTTTACGGCTTATATCCCACATTGCTCCGACATTCAGTCCGACAGCTACTGATGCGTGTCCGTTCAGGTTGATAGAAGCCGGTACGTCATTGACCGGCCATGCGGAGCCCATAGCCGACAGCATGGCGTTGAATGATTCGGCTGATACAAGACCTTTGTTAAGATCGACATTGCCCCATGTGACCATGGCTCCTGCTCCGATAGATAAATTCGGGAGTATGCGCCAGGATACTGTAGGCTGCAAGGTAAACGTCTTTAGAGCTACCGATTGGTTAAGTACGGCTCCGGGCCAGTTATCGAGCCATTTTATACCGCTTCCATAAGGTGTGTAAAGACTGATGCCTACTTTCAGATTCCGATATACACTCATGCCGATGTTGAACGCTATCGGGGTGGACGGATCGTTGGATGTCCGGTGTACATCGCCGTTTGGCATAGTGGCTTTAGCATCAGCAAAAATGCCGGTAACAGAACCGGAGAAGTCGAGAGTCTTGTTCATAAAAGCCATACCGGCAGGATTGAAAATCATGCTTTCAGAGCCGAGTTTCTGGGCAACGCCGGTATGTCCCATACCATTCTGTCTCGCACTTAGGGTATTTATCTGATATCCCTCGGCTGAAGCGGTCAATGAAGCGCATACACATAGTAGTGAAATGCTTAAAAGTTTCTTGTGTAGCAAAATATGTGAAATTATGTTATAAATGAGGTACAAAAGTACTTCTTTTTGCTACAGCCACCAAATCCGCATAATCTATGCCTTGGTTATATATCATTGCTTTTATCTGAATTTGTCGGAGTATTATTGTCTGTTCCATGGAAAAAGCGGTCAAGGTGCTTTTCACGGAATCTTTCCAGCAATTCCCAGAAATTAGGGACAAAAAGAGTGCCTGCTAAAGCATTTACTGCCATGCCGAATACGACTGCAGTACCGAGTGATATCCGGCTTTGTGCTCCGGCTCCTGTGGCGAATAGCATAGGCATCACACCGAATACGAATGCGATTGCGGTCATCATGATGGGGCGGAATCGTATACGGCCTGCGTCGGCTGCCGCGCGATTTATATCTGTACCGCCTTGCCTGTAATCTCGCGCATATTCGACTATGAGTATTGCATTTTTTGCAGATAGTCCAAGTAGTAATATGATACCTATCTGAGTATATATGCTGATACTTTGTCCCATGAATATGCATCCGAGTACTGTGCCGAGTATGGCGGTAGGCATAGCTATGATGACCGCAACAGGATCAGTGAGGCTTTCGTATTGCGCAGCCAGAACAAGCAGTGTCAGAATTATGGCAAATGCCAGAACTATTGATATTGTGGCTCCGGCTTTGGTCTCTTGATATGCTTCTCCTGTCCAGGCGTATGAATAGTTGGTGCCGAGGTTTTCGCTTACTATATTTTCCATGGCATCTATGCCTTCCGATGAACTTATTCCGTTGCGTACAGATGCTGTGAGTGATGCGGAAGTATACATATTGTAACGGTTTACAGTCGCTTGTCCCATTGTCGGCTCAATCTCTGTAAATGCGGAGAACGGAACCATGCGGCCTTCATCATTGACAACGCTAAGGGCAAGCACATCATCCACATTGGCTCTGTATGTACTTTCAGCTCCGATATTGACCTGGTACACTCTCCCGAAATCAACGAAATCATTTACGTATGTGTTGCCCATATATTCCGACAGGGTAGTGAATACATTGCTTAGATTGAGCCCAAGCATCTCGACTTTGTTGCGGTCTATATTTAATGTGTATTGCGGGACTTCGCCCTGATATAGCGATGTGACAGACGCTATACGGCTGTCTTTGGCTGCCGCATCCTGGATCTGGCGTATGGCATCGGCCATTTTTCCCGGACCGAGATTGTTGATGTCGAGTAGTTCCATTTCCAGACCGGATGTCATGCCCAGCCCTGGAATAGCCGGAGGATTGAGTGAGAAAACGATTGCTTCCTGTATCCGGGAAGTTAGTTGATCGACTTTGTCGATTACTGCTGATACAGACTGATTCTTACCTTTGCGTTCGTTCCACGGTTTCAGTGTAACGAACATCGAACCGAGATTGCTGCCGTTTCCTCCGGCCATAAATGAGACGCCAGATACTGAAATGACATTTTCGACTTCTGGTATTGTCAGAATATCGGACGAAACTTTTTTTACTATCGAATCTGTGCGCTCGAGCGACGCGCCTGTAGGCAACTGTACTGAAGTCATGAAGTAGCCCATATCCTCCTCAGGCACATACGACGTCGGCGTTTTGATAAATCCCCAGAAAGCAACAGCACATATTATAAAGTATATACTTATTGCTGCCAATGGTTTACGAAGGAACTTCCCTATGACTTCAGTGTAGAGACTGAGTGTGGATCCGAAACCTCTGTTGAACCATCTGTAAGGTATGAATCGGGATGGACGTGCGGGCTTTAGAAACAACGCGCACATAGCCGGGGTAAACGTAAGAGCATTGAATCCTGAAAATGCGGTGGATACAGCAATCGTGAGTGCGAACTGTTTATACAGCTGCCCGGTAATGCCACTGATAAAGGCAGTCGGTATAAAGACTGATAACAGAACCAATACTTCGCCGATAACCGGGCCCTGCAACTCTTTCATAGCTTTCATCGCAGCCTGGCGAGGTGACATTTTGCCTTCGTCGACAATTCTGGAACAATCCTCTACTACCACAATGGCATCGTCGACTACGATAGCGATTGCCAAAACCAGACCGAACAATGTAAGTGTATTCAGTGTAAAGCCCAGGACTTTCATAACTGCAAATGTGGCTATGAGTGAAACCGGTATGGTAAGCATTGGAATGATTACGGCTCTCCAATTCTGTAGAAATATAAGGATTACGAGCATTACAATCAGAGTCGTTTCCACGAATGTGATCAAGACCTCGTCGATAGAAGCCGTGACAAACTTGGTCGTATCCATGATCACATGGTAATGTAATCCTTCAGGAAAATATCGGGACAGATCTGATAACTTAGCATCGACTTCTTTTGCAACGTCGAGAGCGTTGGCTCCCGGAAGTTGGTATACGGCCAGCAATCCGGCTTGTTTGCCGCTGACGTGGGATATCGTGCCATAGCTTTCGCTGCCAAGGTCGATTCGTGCTATATCTCGTAATCTCAATATGCCATGTTGATCCGGATCCGATTTTATGATGATTTCGCCAAACTGGTCCGGTGATGTCAGGCGACCTTGTGCCGACAGAGTGAATTCAAATGCATTTTTAGCAGCTTGCGGAGCCTGTCCTACGCTACCGGCAGATACTTCTACATTCTGCGATTGTATTGCCGTCATGACCTCTGCCGGAGTGATACCGCGTATGCGCATAATCTCAGGATCAAGCCATACGCGCATGCTGTATTGTCCGGCTCCGAATGCCGATACACCGCCTACACCCTTGAGCCTTGCCAGTTCGTCTACGATATGCAGTTTTGCATAGTTCGTGAGATACAGCGCACTATCGGCAGGATTGTCGCTTTCGAGTGCTATGAACTGAATTATATTTGAAGATCTCGACATAACCGATACGCCTTGCTGCTTTACAGATGCCGGGAGCTGTGCTTCTGCGAGAGATATGCGGTTCTGGACTTTGACTGTAGCCATATCGAGATCGGTACCCATATCAAAAGTGATAGTCAGGGAATATGAGCCATCTGATCCGGACGAGGAGCTCATATACATCATGTTCTCGACGCCATTGAGTTGTTCTTCGATCGGTACTCCGATTGTTTCGGCTACGGTCTTGGCGTCGGCTCCGGGATATGTGGCGGATACCATTACCGTAGGCGGTGTTATTTCCGGATATTGAGCGACTGGCAGAGTCTTGACAGTCAGCAAGCCGGCAAGAACCATGATAAGAGCCAGTACGATGGCGAATATTGGGCGGGATATGAAGAAACGCGAAAACATAGAGTCGTCTGAATGCTTTTATTTTGTGATTATAGGACGGACTTTCTCATCAGGGCGGACTTTCAATAGTGCCTTTGTCACGTACAATGTGCTGTCTGACAGTCCGTCTGTTATAATACGCATACTGTCTTGAATCAGTTCTCCTGTTGTGACAGGTGTGTATATGATCCTGTTTGAGTCATTAAGCGTATATAGATATTTACCTCGCTGGTCAGTGCCTATGGATGCATCTTTTACCATTATTGCATTCAGATCGGTGGCATATGGCAGATCGACAGTTATATACATGCCGCTTTTTAGTTCTCCGTATGTGTTCGGTATTTTGGCCTGCATCATCAATGTCCCGGTTCCCGTATCGATGTTTGGGGATGTGTATGTGAGATCTGCATAATAGTCGTGTGGAAGGCTTTCGCTGAATTTTATCGGAATACGTGATAGTCGCGGACTATTGAGTTCTCCTTGATTTGTAATAAGATTGATATATTGCCGGTCTTCGATATTGAATGTCGCTGTCATTACATCGTCATTGTATATTCTGGCGAGTTCGACAGCATTCATGCTTCCGTCTACAAATGTGCCTGGATCCACATTGCGTCTGGATACTTTTCCTGATATGGGAGCATGGACTATGCAGTAGTTGAGGTTGGTACGAGCTGTCTCGACTGCAGCTTCGGCTTTTTTTATCTCAGCTTCGCTTTCATGCATGGCAGACTCTGCCTCAGATACCTCTATCCGGCTTACGGCATCGCTTTCGAGCGCTTTTTTCAACGCCTGATAGTTCTTTACAGCATAGTCATTGGTGCTTATAGCTGTGGTAAGCGCTGCTTCCGCCTGTTGTAAGGCATCGCGATATTTCGTATCCTCGATCCTGAACAGAATCTGGCCTTTATTGACGTGTGTGCCTGGTTCATAGTCGCTTGACAGCAGAGTCCCTGAAACCCTGGCAACAAGCGGAACTTCTTCACTTGCGGTCAGATATCCCGGATAACTCTTGTGTAATGTCACGGAGTCGCATACAGGATATGCAACATCGATCGATGGCGCATGTCCTGTTTCTGATCCGGCATTATTACGGGAGCATGATGCGGATAGTATGCCTGCCGTTATGACTGCTGTCAGGCCGGTTGAGAGACCGGCTATGTTTAATGGTTTCATAGTGGTTCTGTTTTAATTCTTACATCTTTTACATGTCAGAGGCGTTCCAGCCGCCACCCAAAGCTTCGTACAGACTGATCAGTGCAGACAAAGCTGTGCCGCGTGCCGATATGTACTGAGTCTGATATTCCAGAAGACTGATCTGTGAATCGACTACGTCTGTGAAAGGGGATAGTCCCCGTTTGTAAAGATCCAGGGATAGTTCCATCGCTTTTTTACACTGGGAGACAGTCTGGTCTATAGCGTCGATGCGTTCGATTGTATTGACATATGAGCACATTGCATTGTCGGCTTCTTTTACTGCGGTAAGTACTGTAAGATTATAGTTTTCGATTCCGGTTTCCATTTGCTGCCTGGCTGACAGTGTATTGTAACGTCGGCTCATTCCATCGAAAACAGTCCACGATAGAGTCGGTGCGATGGTATATGTAAAAGACTTACCGGTAAACAAATCTCCGGCATGATGGGCGCTTGTTCCGATCGAGCCATTGAGTGTCAGCGTTGGCAGGAAGTCTTTTTTTGCAAGCCCTAACTCCGCCGCGTATGCGGAGAGTTCTTTTTCTGCTGCTGCTATATCAGGACGTCGGCGAAGAAGATCGGCCGGGACTCCGGTTCGAATGATCTGGCGATAATCCGGCATGGATCCGGGTGAATTAAGTTTTGATTCGATCTCATCAGGAAATACGCCTATAAGTATGGCGATAGCGTTTATCGAATTGTGTATGGCGGTTTTTAGTTCTGGAATGGTTGCACATGTCGAGTAATATACTGTTTTTGCCTGTGCCACATCAAGCATTGAAGCGATACCGGCTTCATGCCGGGCCTCGGTTATTTTGACTACTTTCCATTGGGAATCTTTATGGGCTTCGGCTAAAGCCAGTTGTTCCTGATACATGCGCAGGTTTATATATGCGGAGGCTATGCCGGCACAGACCGATACTATCGTACCGGCATATTCGGCCTTTGAAGCCTGCCATAATCCCTTCTTGTTTTTTACTGACTCATGTATTTTGCCGAATAGGTCTATTTCCCAGCTCATGTTCAGCCCGGCATTCCAGTAGTCATCAGTTCCTGAATGAGGGTTATAGCGGGATATGCTTCCGGATGTCCGATCTTTAATCCATCCGGCGGATATTGCCAGTTGCGGCATATATCCGGATTTGGCGGTATTCATTGTCAGATGTGCGATCTCTACTCGGCGTGCAGACATGGCTATGTCGTAGTTGTTCGTTATGCCGTAGCTTATGAGTGAATCCAGTGTGGTATCGCCGAATTGCTGCCACCATTCCGGATCTGGAAGCTGCGATTGATCGAAATCTGACGGATAATCCCAACCAGGAGGTATACTATCGGAACTGACAGGTGTGGCGCAAATACCGTATAATGGGAAGCCTATAGCTATGAACAGGAGTACAACGTGAGTAATTAAATGCATAAACCTTGAGGTTGAATATGCATATATAACTTTGTATGAGTGGCAAACGTTCACAGGATGAAGACAAAAAGGATAATTTTGTTGCCTTGAGGAACACCCTGAAGGTGCCGTTTCATGGAGTGAATGGAGATTAAACTATGCAAAAGCACAAAACTCCATGTATGGAAATGCAGTTCATATTAAAAAGTATGAATTATGAAACGTGCTGTATTTACTATATTTCTGGCTGTCGCGGTTTTGTTGCTGATTTCAGCTCATGAAGGACCATTGCTAAGGAATACGGAGACATATTCTGCCCCGAAATTGTTTTTTGGAGAGGGAGATTCCGCGATATCACTGGATGATATGCGCGGAAAATATGTGTTGCTGACATTTTGGTCATCTGGTGATGCGAAATCTCGGTTATCGAATATTATGTATTCATCGCTGGCAAGCCGGAACACAGGGCTTGAGCATATCGGGGTGAATTTCGATACTAGCCCGTCGATGTTCAAAGAAATACTTAAACGGGATAATCTTGCCGGATCTCCTCTTCAAGTGCGTGTAGATGGAATTTCTGCCGACAGGCTGATAAGCCGATATGGTCTTAAAAATGGATTTCAGTCGTTTTTAGTTGATCCCTCAGGTAAAGTTGTCGCACGCAACCCGTCATTGGATATGATATCGGACAGTATTTCCGCCCTATGATGTTAAGAGCCCGTTCCCCATCGTTAAAAAATATCGGGGAACGGGTTCTTATTTACATGGGATCCACATCATAATATACTGCCACTCCTTTCATTTGGGGCAGATTGTGCATTTGTTCGAACAGCGAGCGCAATATTTCTTTGACTTTTTTCATTGATGCGCCTGTTTCGATTTTTAACATCAGTTTTCTGATATATAGCGACTGGATACGTGAGACAGCAGGCTCGTCAGGCCCATAGACACGTGTACCGAACAGTTCGCGCAACTTATATCCATAGCTGACAGCGATGTCATCGACAGTATGTTCGTCGCGATGTTTCAGATATATGTATATGAGTCGTGAAAATGGGGGATAGGTGTATCTTTTCCGATCCTCGATTTCCATTTCATAGAAGCTGTTGTAGTCATGCTTTTGCAGATGTGAGATTAGCGGATGTTCAGGCTGATATGTCTGAACGGCCACAATGCCGCCTCCATTGCGGCGACCGGCTCTTCCTGCAACCTGCATCATCATGTTGAATGCCCGTTCCGATGATCTGAAATCAGGGAAATTTATGAGGGTATCGGCATTGAGTATACCTACAAGATTCACGCCGGCAAAGTCGAGCCCTTTGGTAACCATCTGAGTCCCGACCAGAATATCGCTTTTGTGTGCTGAAAACTCTGAGATTATGTTTTCGTAACTGTCTTTGTTACGTGTAGTGTCAAGATCCATGCGCGTGATACGTGTATCTGGAAACAGATCTGCCACTTCGTCCTCTATGCGTTCGGTCCCGTATCCGACGACTTCAATGGATGGTTCTTTGCAGGCAGGACATATAGATGGCAATTCGTATGTGTTGCCGCAATAATGACATACAAGACGGTTTATCCGTCGGTGATATGTCAGTGATACATCGCATTGTTCGCATTTCGGTATATAGGAACACTGCCTGCATCGTGCAAGTGGCGCAAATCCGCGACGGTTGTGAAAAAATATCACCTGTCGGTCTTCTTCGAGAGCATCGTGAGCCAGTCTGGCCGTTTCTTCCGCGAATGTGCCGCTGATACTTCGGCGCATCCGCTCTTTACTCATGTCGATGATGCGGATTTCAGGTAGTTCCACACCTCCGTATCGTTCCGATAGACGGATAATTCCGTACTTTCCTGAAAGAGCTTTATAATATGTCTCAACAGCAGGGGTGGCACTTCCGAGCAAAGTCTTTGCTCCATGCATCGAGGCCAGTACTGTGGCCGCATCGCGGGCATTGTAGCGAGGTGCCGGATCAAATTGCTTGTAGCTTGTCTCGTGTTCCTCGTCGACTATGATCAGTCCAAGTTTTTGGAACGGCAGAAATATTGAGGATCTGGCTCCGAGTATGACTCTCGGCTGAGTGGAATGTAACAAGTCTTTCCAGATGTCCACTCGTTCGTTATCGCTGAATTTCGAATGATATATGATAACTTTTTCACCAAACACTTTCTGAAGGCGTTGGGTCAATTGGGTGGTCAGTGCTATTTCCGGCACTAAAAACAAAACCTGATTGCCCTGCTGCAGCACATAGTCGATCAGGTGTATGTATATTTCGGTCTTGCCACTCGATGTGACACCATGCAACAGTGAGATATCATGGTCTATAAAACTGTGATGTATCTCTTTAAGGGCTTTTTGCTGGGATTCAGAAAGAGAAGGAAGTTCTGGAGCTGTGGCTCCATAGTATTTCAGTCTATTTATATCTTTAGTATATGTCGTGACGAGTTTTTTTTGCACTAATATTTTCAGGATTGCCTTGGAGCATCCGCTACGTTCCAGCAACAAGTCGCGCGTGATCTCAACCGGAAGCTGTCCTTTTCTCATCGCTCCTGACAATTGTACAAGTGTCAGCAATAGCATTTCCTGCTTTTTTGCCCCTTTTACATTGTCAAAAGCCTGATGGAAAAGATCGGTATCTGTCGCATCGAAATTTATACGTACATAAGTCTCTTTTCTGGAACGATATCTTTCAACGAGTTTCTCGCTGATGGCAACAACACCATGCTCGAGCATTTTCGATAGTGTCGCTTCAACGCGTTTCAGTCCGGATTTTTTTTCAATCTCAGCAGCTGTAAGTTTGCCTTCATGGTCAAGGAGCTGATATATTAATGTTTCCCGTTCTGACAGAGGATCCTCGTCGGAGAACTCATAATCCGGAGCTATTTCGACAAATGTCTCGCTCTCTATTTTTAGGCCGGCCGGAACTCCTGCTTTATATACATCACCGATAGCACATAAATAATATTCTGAGATCCAGTTCCAGAACCGTAGTTGCGGATGACGCAATATCGGTTCGTCATCAAGAACCTGTAATATCTCTTTGACATCGTATCCGTCCGGTGCTATTGGTGTCAGTGCGGATACAATACCGGTATAGAATTTCTTACGGCCGAACGGTACTATAACACGAGATCCTACTTTGACCTTTGATATGTCGTTTTCGCATATACCATAGGTGAACGTGGAATACAACGGTAGTGGCAATATGACTTCAGCGTATTTGTCGCTCATAATCCGGTGGCAAAATATTTCCACAAAGGAGCAGCCATAAGCGCCTGCATTATCTCATTGTCGGCGAGGAGCTTTTTTACTTTATGCGGCGAGAGCAGATGCACACTGAGATCTTCGCCCATGTCAAGGTGCTGTTCTGCCTGCTTTTGCACACCTGTTGCAAGATAGCAGTGTGTCAGATTGGTATTGGTGCTCGGATTCGGCGACAATGTCATGAGTCTGGTCCATTCTCCGCCCCCGAAACCGGTTTCTTCCAACAGTTCGCGTTTGGCTGCGTAAAGCGGATCTTCGCCATCCTCTACCACTCCGGCAGGAAGTTCATAGCAGGTCCGTCTTAGGCCGTGGCGATACTGACGTATCATTACGAACTCGCCGCTATCTGTAATAGCTATTACATTGATCCAGTCGGGATATTCCAGTATATAGTATTCAGGTATCTCATTGCCGTTAGGTAGCCTGACATGGTCGCGCCTGGCTGTAAGCCACGGGCGTCGGAACAGATATTCACTGTCAATGACTTCCCAACTACGGTCATCGGTATTGGTGTTCATTATATTCTATTTTTGTCTGGTTAAAAAGCCGGGGGACTCTATCCAGGTAGCACGCTTCCAAAGATATTCCAATGGCCCGTGTGAATGATGGTTTATCCATATCCTGCACAGTAGATACTGTATTGTGAAAATGGCAATGCCGATCAATACGCTACCGGTGATACCGACTTGCAGATGGAACCCCCAGTTATAAAAGAGTGCTGATCCGATTATACCTTGCGTCACATAATTGGTCATACTCATACGACCGTATGGAATGAGACCGGATAATATGTATGATATTTTTGTGGTGCGGTAATATGCAAACAGGATGCCGCTTACCAGAATAAGCATGAAGCAAAGATTGGCGAGTGACGAAAATATGATTCTGAGCGGTGTGAGGAGATTTGAATCTGATATATAGTCAGGCAGCATGCTGTTAAGGCCATGTAGAGGGAAAAACGATATCAGGGCTATGGCCAGAATGTAGCCCCAGCCAGACAGATATTCTTGTCTGAACCATCCTTTTCGGCCGATCAGCATACCGGCCATGAATAGTCCGGCGGTCTGGAATATCCGTCCGTGATCCCATGCCCATGCAAGAGAAGCCAATTGTCCTTCCCACAGATTGACCTTGACTGTTTCCCAGAAACCTGCGCTGCTCTGAGCTGCAAACGTGGCTTTCCAGAATGAGCCGGTGTCAAGTCCCGGTATCGTGTACTCGGCAGACATGAGTGTTCTTATTGTCTGATATAGACATGTCGGCTGAAGTATACAGGCTATGCTGAGTCCTATAATCCATTTGTCAGACAGACGGCATGTCGCAACGAGCACGAATCCTACGATTGCGTACATGACGAGTATCTCGGCTGTGAAAAAGGCGGCATTTATCTGCCCGATTGCGAAAAGGAGCAACAGCCTCCAGCAGAAACGCAGTCTGAAGTCATAGCCTTTCATCCGCTGATTGTCGTGCTGGATGAAGAAACTGAATCCGAAAAGCATAGCGAATATGGCATAGGCTTTGCCTCCGAACAGGAAGAACAGAGAGTCCCATATCGCCCTGTCAGAGAAATTAAGCCAGACACTTTGTCCTGACGTGTCTGGAAATGAGTAGAAATTGAAATGTTCTATGGAATGGAGCAATATGATGGCTAGTACAGCAAAACCACGCAATACGTCAGCCACATCGATACGCTCGTGTCTCAGTTTAGTAGTTTCAGTTCCCATGCTACAAAAATACTAATTACTCAAAATATAATCAATAGGAACTAAACGTATGAGCAGAGATGGATATAAATTATTATATTTGCCGTTCCCATGAGAAATGTAATTATTGCGTTTATTCTGATTGTCGTTGCGTTGCCATCCGTGGCAATGGAGGAGCTGACGTTTGAAACTGTCGGTTCCGACGGCAACGGCCATACGGTGTATTCTCTTTTGCAGGATTCACGTGGCGGAATATGGGTCGGGACTCAGTTCGGGTTGTATGATTACGACGGATTCCGTATGCATAAAGCCTACGAGGACAATACGATTTCAAACACACATGTAAATGCTATAGTACAGCGTAATGATTCGCTCATGCTGGGTACTGACAACGGGCTTCTGGTCTATGATATGGCTACCGGCAGGTACGGGAATCCACTATCCGGAATACCGGGCGATGTCAGGGCGATAGTCAATTCCGGAAGTTCCATGCTGGTAGGAACATTGTCCGGGTTGTTTGAATACAATACATCAGATTCGACTGTGATTAATCTGTCGGATCAATTGCCGCACAACACCGTCTATTCCATAGTCAGTACGCCGAGAGGTATTTGTGTAGGTACATACAATGGGCTCGCATTCAGACCTGTATCATCGGATAGATTCTTTCCTGTCCGTATTGCAGGATATGACGCGAAACGCAATATGTTTGTCAATGCGTTGTGCTATGACCGGAAGTCAGATCATATCTATATCGGCACTGAAGGAGCGTTGATCGATCTCGACTGTGCATCAGGGATCTCGAGACGCATTGCTGAATTTCCGGGCAATTCAGTGAAGGCTATCGCTTTGGATCATACTGGAGCGATGATCGTAGGCACGGATAACGGCATGTATACCATAGACCGTGACGGTATCCGTCAGTATCGTCATACTGTATCCTCTCCGATGTCTTTGTCCAATAACAGGGTATGGGCAATTGCCGTGGATCGTAGTAACAATGTGTGGGCAGGTACGGATTATAATATATCTGTAGCCTACCGCGATAGCGACTATAAATCGATTCCGGTATCGGCTATTACAGAACGGGATGAAGGCAATCGGATTTATTCTATATTCCGGAGTAGCGACGGAGACCTCTGGCTCGGAGGTGACCATGGTATAATCCGGTATAAATCCGATGGAAAAGCAGACTGGTATATGCCGGGAGACGAGTCACACCCGTTAAGCCATAGCCGTGTACGCGATATATTTGAAGACGGGGCAGACAATCTATGGATAGCCACGGACGGCGGTATAAACCGATTCAACAGGCTTACCGGACAGTTCGAGAACCATGTGTTGCATAATAGTTGCAGTCAGCTTAATGCCAATTGGGCATATTCGGTCATAGAGGATTCCGCCCGCCGTCTTTGGGTAGGCAGTTATCTCGGCGGTATTCTTATCGGAGATAGGGATTCTCTGGCGGCATCTCCCGAAACTGAATTCAATACAATGTCAGGCTATGATGCTTCAACCGGACTGCCGAATAACTTCATACACCAGATGGTTTGCGACGATAGCGGCAATGTATGGTGCATTTATTTTAAATCCGAATCCATATCGTGTATCGAAGCCCGTTCCGGAAAAGTCTCGAATTTTAGTATAGATACATCTCCGACATATCTTTTCAAAGATGACATGGGACACGTATGGTGTGGTTTTCAAGGCGGAATAGGTCGTCTGGCTGCCGATGGTACAATCCCGTTACCTTATAAACTGCCAGATGCCGGCAATGCCGATATTATCGCAGTAGGGCAGGTGGGAGGCGGATTATGGCTTTCTACATCTGAGGGAGTCTATGTAATTGATATCGTAAATGGTGTGTCACGGAGACTGCCGTTGCCGGCATCTGAATATTCTGCAGTATATTTTGATAAGGACAGAGGCCGTGTTTTGCTCGGTGGTGTTGACCGCATACTTGAAGTCAATCCGGAGATTGCAGATGCTGATATCAATCAGAAGCCTGTACTTATCACATCGATAACGGTAAATGGCGAACGATATGGCTCGCCTGGAGAACTCCGGGATGTCAAAAATATATTTCTGGATCACAACCGGAATCATATCGTCGTGGAATTCAGTGATTTTGAATATGGCCGTCAAATGCGTCAGCGATGGGAATATCGTCTCGCCGGAGATGATGACAAGTGGATCCGACTGCCGGAGGGGACCAATAGCATCGATCTGGCGAATATGTCACATGGCCGTCATATGCTGCAGATAAGACCGGTATCAGGATCTGTAGAGGCGCCTGTCGCACGTGAACTGCTGATTGAGATTGCCACTCCATGGTATCTGACATTGTGGGCGTTCATTGTATATATCGTGTTGTTGATATCCATAGCAGGAGGTGTATGGCTTTATATGCATACCCGCCGGCGTATGTATATCGAAAGGAGCAACAGTGCCAAGGCGGTGGAATCTCTTCAACGCGATCTCAGACGTGAAAAGAAAGCGCAGTTGAAACCCGTTGAAGTGATATCGGCCGATGACCGGCAAATGTCGGAGGTGTCGAGGTTTGTCGAGGAAAATATAGCCGATCCCGATCTGTCTGTTGCTATGATCGCTGAAAAACTCGGTATGGGGCAAAAGCAACTGTACCGGCTGATCAAGAAACAGACTGAATTTTCTCCGGGCGATTATATCCGTCGTGAGCGTATGAACCGTGCGGCTGCACTGCTGGCAAAACGTAAGATGACGGTTTCGGAAGTGATGTATAGTGTAGGATTCAGTTCTTCCGGATATTTTTCCAAATGTTTTCAGAATCAATGGGGCATGACTCCAAAACAATACATGGAACAGGCTGATAATCAAGAATAATAAAAAATTGGACATGTGTGAATTTGTCCGATTTTTATCCTAATATGTCCGATATATTCTTGTGGTTTGGCGGTAGCGGTCATAATTTTGCATCTACCGATCGACCTCGGTATGACTGTGAGAAACATAGATTTCAGCAATTGATTTCGGTGTTCGTCGTCAGCGGTAGGTGACGATCTTTTCAGATACGTATTACTTACTGATCTGCCATATCCGATCAGAGATTAGAACCATAATTATATCAATAACCATCCTAAACACAATGAAAACCAAACCAGAGAGCCACCGGGCATATAGATTATACAATCTTTTGCCTTTGCTTATGGCACTTATGTTGCCATTGGCAGCCGGAGCACAATCAACGACACGGACTGTGTCAGGTACTGTTGTAGATGAATTTGACGAACCGTTAATGGGTGTCACTGTCATGGTCCCTGGAACTTCGACCGGTATATCTACAGATATCGAAGGTTGTTTTACGCTTTCAGTTCCGGCAACAGCAGAGAACTTGTCGTTCTCGTATATCGGATATCATCCTCAGATATTGCCGGTCTCAGACAAGATGCATGTTAAGATGAACCCAAATTCCACAGTGATGGATGAAGTGGTAGTAATCGGTTACGGTGTGCGCAAGAAAGATGATCTTACCGGATCTGTAGCCTCAGTAAGCGAGAAAGATTTTAATAAAGGCATGATTTCCTCTCCGGAGGAACTGGTTAACGGTAAGATAGCCGGTGTACAGATAGTAAACGGTGGAGGTTCACCTACTTCCGGATCGACTATACGTGTGCGTGGCGGTGCGTCGCTCAATGCGTCTAACGATCCCTTGGTAGTTCTCGACGGGGTGCCTATGGAAGTCGGAGGATCGATAAGCGGTAGCGGCAATTTTCTCAGCCTGATCAATCCGAACGATATCGAAAGCATGACAGTACTGAAAGATGCTTCGTCGACAGCGATTTATGGATCTCGCGCTTCCAACGGTGTCATAATCATAACGACCAAGAAAGGATCAGGCGACGGTGTAAAAGTTTCGTTTCAGACCACAAACTCTCTGGCAACACGAACCAGAACCTCAGATATGCTCAACACAGACGAATTTATAGGAGTGGTCAACCAATACGGTACAGAGCATCAAAAATCGTTGATAGGAAACGCCAGAACCGATTGGAACGATCAGATATACCATACGGCATTCGGAACAGACAATAATCTCAGCGTGTCGGGCAGAGCCTTGTCATGGTTGCCGTTCCGTGTATCGGCAGGAGCCTACAGCCAGGACGGTATTCTCAAGACAGACAATGCCCGCAGATATACAGGAAATCTTAATCTCAGCCCGTCATTTTTTCGTGATGAACTTAGGTTCAACATAAGTGCGAAGGGCACATATTCCAATAACCGTTTTGCCGAAACCGGAGCGATATGGGGCGGTTGCACGCTGAATCCAACGATTCCGGTATATTCAGGCAACAATACATTCGGAGGGTTTAATGAGGCTGTGGATCCTAACGGAATACCAGTGACAGGAGCTTTGCCCAATGCTCTTGGACAACTCGAACAGTATAAATCGACGTCCGATGTATACCGCTTTATCGGTAACATCGATGCCGACTGGAACATTCGTTGGGTCAAAGGTCTCAGGCTGCATGCTACAGCCGGATACGACTGGTCGAAAGGATCAGGCCATGTGTTCATACCCCGGGAGGCTTTTTCAAATTACAACACCGGCGGACGTGACTACGACTATGGCCCTCAGAAAAATTATAACCGCCTGCTGACTATCTATGCTAATTATAATCGGGACTTTAACGCCATTAATTCGAATCTCGATGTGACGTTAGGTTATGATTATCAGTATTGGCGTTATACGACTCCGTTCTATGCGATACTTAACGTCGATGGAGTTCAGCAGTCATCGTCGGCCGCAACAGATCAGCGTCACTCGTTGCTGTCATATTACGGACGTATAAACTATACTTTCATGGACCGCTATCTTCTGACTGCGACTATGAGGCGTGACGGTTCTTCACGTTTTTCCAAGGACAACCGCTGGGGCACATTCCCGTCGGTGGCTCTTGCATGGCGTGTGTCTAAAGAAAATTTCTTTGAGCCTGTCCGTTCTGTCATGAATGATATGAAACTACGTGTATCGTATGGTGTTACAGGTCAGCAGGACGGCATAACCAATTACGGATATATTCCGGTATATACTCCAGGTCTCGATGGTGCTCAGTATATGTTTGGCGGGAACCCTGTTTACACATATCGTCCGGAAGCATATAATCCTGATTTGAAGTGGGAGACAACCAGGTCATGGAACTACGGTATTGATCTCGCGTTTCTCGACAACAGGTTCTCATTTTCGGCAGACTACTATACCCGTAAGACAGAGAATCTGCTTGCAACGGTTCCGGTTCCGGCAGGCACGAATTTCGATAAACTGATGCTTGAAAATGTAGGAAATGTTGACTCAAAGGGTCTGGAGCTTTCGGTCACTGCTCATGTGATAGATCACAAAGACTGGTCATGGACTGTCAGCGCCAATGCAGCATGGCAGCAGGTCCGGATCCGTAATCTTACCCTGACTCCGGGGGCGCCGAGTCCCGACACAGAAGTCGGTCCGTGGATTGACGCATATCAGATGCAGGTTTTCTCGACTGATTATGCACCGTACTCGTTCTATCTGTACAAGCAGCTTTATGATGCCGAGACCGGACGTCCCATCGAAGGTCTGTATGCCGATCTTGACGGGGACGGGCAGATAACCGGCAACGACCGCTATCACTGCCATTCCCCTGCGCCGGATTGGATTCTCGGTCTGTCTACATCATTGCGCTATAAAAAATGGACTCTGTCCACCTCTCTGAGGGCTAATATCGGAGGATATGTATTCAACGGTATGGCTATGAATACGGGAGCATGGGAAACAATGAGCTATAACGACTATCAGCTTAACAATCTCAACCGCAGTTTTCTTGATACCCGGTTTACGAAACGGCAGTTCTTGAGTGATTATTATCTGGAGAATGCCTCATTCCTTAAGATGGACAACCTGCAGCTTACTTATGACTTCGGGCGAATCTACAAGGGGTTGAATCTTCACGCTTCAGCCATGGTACAGAATGTGTTTACCGTGACCAGATACAAAGGTGTAGATCCGGAATGTTCGAACGGCGTTGATACGGCAGTGTACCCAAGGCCACGTACTTATTCCGTTACAATCGGTCTTAACTTCTAAATATCAGAACAATCATGAAAAAACATAATATTATAAAGACATTCTTCATGTGCATGGCCGTTATGCTCGGCGCATGTACCGATGATCTTGATCAGATGCCTGTGGCGGAGACCACATTCAGGAATGTATATGCCGAGGCAGCCAACTACAAACGTGTACTGGCCAAGATATATGCTTCGTATGTACTTGCCGGACAGGGGCAGGGCGGTGATAATGGCGATCTGACGACAATTAACGGACAGGATTTTTCCCGTGGATATTTCAACCTTCAGGAAGCAGCCACAGATGAAGTGGCCAATACATGGCTTTCAGGAAATAACCTGACAGATCTTACGTATATCAGTTGGAATGCCAAGGATTCATGGGTATCAGACTCCTATTACTGGTTGTTTTTCAATATTGCGCTTTGCAATGAATTCATACGCCATTGCAGTGATGATGAGCTGTCTAAGTTTACACCAGCGGAACAGTCCGAGATCAGAACATTTTGTGCGGAAGCCCGTTTCATGCGTGCATTCAGTTATTGGATGGTACTCGATCTGTATCGCCAGGGCCCGAATGTCGATGAGAATACTCCGGTGTCAGGATATATTCCCGAAGCTTATGATGGGATCGGATTGTTCGATTTTATTGAACGTGAACTGACAGATCTTGTTGCCGGCGGTTCTTCGGCATCGCTTCCTGATTCAAATGAATATGGTCGTGCAAGCAAACCGGTAGCATGGGCTCTGCTTGCCCGTCTTTACCTTAATAGCGCTGTATATCGCGGCAGTGTGGATACGCAATATTATACGGAGTGTATCGAGGCATGCAAGCAAGTGATCAATAATACATCTTATTATCTGGAGCCGGATTATGCCAAACTGTTTAATGCCGATAACCATAAACGCACTCATGAGATATTGTTTGCTATGGTCTGTGACGCAACTACATCTGTTACATGGGGCGGCGGTACATATCTGGTATGCGGCTCGTGTGGCAATTCCAGTACTCAGGATCCGGCAAAATACGGACTGACAAATGGCTGGGGCATGTTCAGAGCCCGCGGAGAGATGGTCGATAAATTTGGTGATCTAACGACATCGGCCGACACCAGGGCTATGTTCTATACCGACGGGCAGGCCCAATATTTTACAGGACCGATCGACAATCAGTCTGAAGGTTATTTCTTTGAGAAATTCTCAAATCTCAACGATGAAGGAGTAGCTGCATCCAATTCGGCCGCAACCGGTTGCTCGACTGATTATCCGCTGTTGCGTCTTGCCGACGTGTATCTTATGGCTGCGGAAGCTCAATTGAGAGGGGGAACAGGTCTATCGAGAACAGAAGCTCTGGGGCTTGTGAACCAGATACGTCTGCGCGCATATAACCAGGATCCTTCAGGTATGATTTCAGATGCAGACTTTACACTCGATTTCATTCTCGATGAACGTGCGCGTGAATTGTATCTGGAGTCTGTGCGGCGTACCGATCTTGTCCGTTTCGGCTATTTCACTACCGATAAATATTTGTGGCAATGGAAAGGCGGCATCCTGAATGGGCGCGCGGTTAACGACAAATTCAATATATATCCTATTCCGGATACCGATCTTACAGCTAATCCTAATCTCCATAATCCACAATACTAATAAGATATGACAATCATGAATAACATCCGTTGGACTGCATTGGCGACAGTCCTGGCGGCATCCACTTTGGCTTCGTGCGACAGCGATATCGATCCGGTTTATGTGTTGCCGGCTGATCAGGTTCAGCTTAATGGAGCTACCGGAGATATCGTGCTCACTCCCGCGAATCCGCAGGCTTTGGCTATGACTGTTTATTGGAGTGGCGACGGTCGCCTGTCGCTCAGTGACGATAATCTCCAGGCTCCTGTAAATGCGGCGGAAACGACGATACAACTGTCGGCCGATGAGAGTTTTTCCTCGCCGATGGATATTGCGGTAGACAAAGGTGTTACCTCCCGGCAGTTCTTGTGTGAAGAGTTTAATTCTCTTCTGGGACGCATGGGGTATGTGGCTGGACAGAAAACCCCATTATGGATACGTGTCCGCATGACTCTGGCAGCAAATATCGAACCGACATATTCCAATCCGCTTCAGGTAATGGTGCAGACATACCGGATCAGTCTTGTTCTGGGTAAGGTTCTTGACAGTAGCTGGGGTGAAACGGCAATGACTCTGGCGTCGCCGGATGAAAATGGAATTTATCAGGGCTTCATGGGCGTTAGCGGCTGGGAGAACTGGTGGTTCCGTGAGGCAAATAATGTCGTATGGGGCAATCTCGGAGAGTCCGGCAAGACATTCTACGCATCGTCTGATGATAGTCATTGGAACTTCTGGTTCCCCGCTCCCGCAGGCTGCTATTATACCACTCTAAATACGAAAGAGGGCTGGTGGAGCGCCTTGTACATAAATAATCTGGCTGTAGGCGGAGATATTTCCGGCGAAATGACATTCAACAGAAAGACCAATCAATGGTCATTGCCTGTAAATCTTGCAACAGCCTCCGATGTCAGAATCACTATATCGGGAGCCGCCGGTCTTTATAATAAGGAAACGACTGATACAGGCGATCCGATCAGTCAGACAGTCGCGTTCTTCGGGAATGCCGCCGGTCTTCAGCTCGGAGAGGCGCCGACCGCCATAACTGTTTCCATGCCTGCCGGTGAAACGACACTTGTGCTGGATCTGTCGGATCCATTGCAGTGGACTGTAGGTGCAGGCGAGGCAGCTCCAGAACCTGAGACTTCTCAATATCTTTATCTGTCCGGAGTAGTGACATGGGATGGATTCGACGATTACCTGACTCTTTATGATGAAGCAGGATTGTGTTACGGTGGCGCGCATTGGGTGGATTCCGAATGGGGGTACCGTGTATATCCTGGTCAGGAGTGGAATCCGGCATATAAAGCAGCCGAAGGGTCTACAGGACTGTCTGGATCGCTTGTGCTGGCGGAGTCTGACGGTAATGTCCCGGCTCCGGAAGCAGGTCTTTATGTGATGGACTTCAGGATGAAAGATCTCAGTTATGAGTTGACGAAAATAGAAGCGGTCACGTTCACCGGTCTTAATGACGACTGGTCTGAACATGAGATGGTACAGTCGGCCGACAATCCGGAAATATTTACCGGGGAATTTGTTAAAACCGCAGATACACCGTGGGGTGTTAAAGTGCTTATCAACAATAGCTGGAGCTTATTTTTCGGTGGTGGGAACGGAACGCTTAGACTCGGACATTCCGATGCGACTACAGGATTCGATGGCGATAATGATCTTGAAATCGGAAATACGTATATCCTTACTGTGGATTTTGGCAAACAGACATACACTTATTCACTCAAATAAACGTTCAGAATAATAATGAAAATGACAACAATATTATCGATTATAGCTTTGGCCGCTTCTTGTGTGGCATGTACGGAGGACGGACCGGTGACAAATCCGCGTCAGGAAGAGACTGTTGCCGTTGAGAAAGAAACCGGATTCGCACGCGGTGCTGATGTGAGTTGGCTGACTCAAATGGAAGCAGAAGGACGACGGTTCTATACTTCAGGGGAGGATCGTCAGGAGATGGAGTGTATGCAGCTGCTCCGCGACTGCTGCAATGTCAATGCCATACGTTTGCGTGTATGGGTGAATCCGGCCGATGGCTGGAATAACATAGACGATGTGGTGTTGAAAGCGCGTCGTGCCGATCGTCTCGGTATGCGGTTGATGATAGATTTACATTTTTCTGATACCTGGGCCGATCCCGGACATCAGGAGATGCCTGAGGCCTGGAAAGATCTGTCCTTCGACGATTTGAAGAATGCGGTAGCCGATCATGTAAAAGAAACTCTTAATGCCCTTGATGCTGCCGGTGTGACTCCGGAATGGGTACAGGTCGGCAATGAGACTACTCCAGGCATGATGTTGCCTGTCGGCTCTGTCGACAATCCAGTGCAACTTACGGCTCTCAATAATGCCGGATACGATGCCGTGAAGTCCGTATGCCCCGACGCCAAGGTGATAGTGCATCTTGATGGCGGCCATGATCAGTGGCGGTATGACCGGATGTTTGATATCCTCGAACAGAATGGAGGACGTTACGATATGATCGGAATGTCGCTCTATCCTTTCTGGGCTGAACAGGAGGGAGCCTCAGGCGGATGGCGTAAAATTGCCGACGACTGTATTGCCAATATCTCACATCTTAAACAGAAATACGGCAAGCCGGTTATGATATGTGAAATCGGAATGCCGTACGATGAAGCGGAAAATTGCCGCGATCTGATAGCGAAAATGATGAAAACCGATGTCGAAGGTATATTTTACTGGGAACCGCAGGCTCCGGCCGGATATAATGGTGGATATACACTCGGATGTTTTGATAATGACGCTCCTACGGTAGCTCTTGATGCATTCAAACAATAAGTGTATATTTACGGTTTCTTAAATATCCCTTTTAACCGAATTCAGTTCGTATGAAAAATAATTTCATTACGGCGTTATTGACCACCGGCATTGTTGTTGCAGCAATGCCGGTGGCGGCGCGCCATATTGTCGACCTCAAGGAGGGATGGCAGTTTGCTAAAGACACTGTGACTTCCGATACTCAGTGGGAACGTGTGACTGTTCCTCATGATTGGGCCATATACGGACCGTTCAGCCGCGACAATGATCTGCAGGTTGTGGCTGTAGAGCAGAATGGCGAAACGGAAAAGACTGTTAAAACCGGACGTACCGGAGGTTTGCCTTATTATGGCAAAGGTTTTTATAAAACAACAATGGAAATACCGGATACTGCGGGTCGCTCGTTTGTCCTGGTATTTGACGGAGCCATGAGTAATCCGGTAGTGCGTGTCAATGGCAACGAAGTCGGGCGTTGGGCTTATGGCTATAATGCATTTGTAGTCCCTCTTGACGGAGCGGTCAGACCCGGTTCGAATACTTTGGAGGTCGATCTGTTCAACAAGCCGCAGTCATCGCGATGGTATCCCGGCGCCGGAATATACCGTAATGTGCATCTGGTGGAGACTTCAAAAATCCATATACCCGTTTGGGGAACTTACCTTACTACGCCGCATGTGAATAAGGAATCGGCTACCGTGCATATCGAGACTGATATAGAGGGTGCTGTGAAAGGGCAGGTGCTGAAAATCACGACTGATATAACAGATCCGCATGGACATGTTGTTGCGTCAAATGTTTCGGAGTATGTAGCGCACGGTCAGAAATTCGCTGAAAACATTCTCGTGAGAAAACCTGAACTGTGGTCTCCGGAAACGCCGGTACTGTATACCGCTCGTACGCGTTTGTTTGCAGATGGCAAAGAGGTCGATAGCTATGATACCCGTTTCGGTATCCGCACTATAGAATATCGTCCTGATGAAGGGTTCTTTCTTAATGGCCGGCCGACTAAATTCCGTGGAGTCTGCAATCATCATGATCTTGGCCCGCTCGGAGCGGCAGTAAATGAATCGGCGCTTCGACATCAGCTTGAATTATTGAAAGATATGGGTGTAAATGCCATTCGCACAAGCCATAATGTGCCGGCTCCGGAATTGGTGAGGCTTTGTGACGAAATGGGGCTTATGATGATGGTTGAATCGTTCGACGACTGGGGCTTCAGACCTAAAAGTCTTAATGGCTACGGCTCGATATTCAATGAGTGGGCCGAGCGCGATATGGTCAACATGGTACGTCAGTTCCGTAACAATCCCTCCGTAGTCATGTGGAGTATCGGCAACGAGGTGCCTTCGCAATGGGGGCCTGATGGCATAAGTGAACTTACATTTCTTCAGGATATAGTACATCGCGAGGATCCGACGCGTCCTGTGACATGCGGTATGGATCAGATCGGTGCGGTTCTTGACAACGGTTTTGCTGCCGCGCTCGACATTCCGGGATTCAACTATAAGCCTCAATATTATGAGAAAGCATACGATAAACTGCCACAACGTATAGTGCTTGGCAGCGAGACAGCATCGACGGTATCGTCGCGAGGAGTCTATCATTTCCCGGTAGAGATCAAATCCAATGCAATGGATCCGGATCATCAGTCGTCAAGCTATGATACCGATGTGTGTTACTGGAGCAATATCCCGGATATCGATTTTGCTGCTGACGACGATTATCCATGGATGATAGGGCAGTTTGTATGGACCGGATTCGACTATCTCGGAGAACCCACACCTTACGATACTGATGCCTGGCCGAATCATAGCAGCGTTTTCGGTATCATTGACCTGGCTTCGATTCCGAAAGACCGGTTCTATCTGTATCGGAGCAAATGGAATACAGAGTCTCCTACGTTGCATGTGCTCCCGCACTGGACATGGCCCGGACGAGAAGGTAAAGTGACACCGGTTATGGTCTATACCAGTTATCCGGCAGCCGAACTTTATGTAAACGGCAAGAGCCAGGGGCGTCGAGAAAAGACCGACACCGCATCTGTCATGGAGCGATATCGCCTGATATGGGACGATGTGGTATACGAACCGGGCGAGATCAAAGTCATCGCTTTCGATGAAGCCGGCAAGCCATCGGCCGAGACAGTAGTGCGCACAGCAGGCAAGCCTCATCATCTGATATTGACATCCAATCGGGATACTCTTGTCGCTAATGGAGACGATCTTGCTTATGTGACAGTACAGGTTGTTGACAAAAATGGAAATATAGTGCCTACAGACAATCGTCATGTCAGATTCGCTGTAGAGGGAGCCGGTGCTTTCCGTGCTACAGCCAATGGCGATCCTACATGTTTGTTGCCGTTCCAGAATCCTGAGATGGATCTGTTCAGCGGGGCTGCCACAGCCATTGTTTCGTCCGGAAAGACTCCTGGCCGCTTGCGCCTGAAAGCCTCTGCTCCGGGGGTGAAATCTGCGATGATTGATATAAATGTTAACTGAAACGGTTAAATTTTGCTATAAACGGGGAATCCTTTATATTCCCCGTTTTTTTCGTTATATTTGCACTGCATTCACTTTTACAAACACTGATATACATGAAAACCGAAACGACACTTTCTGTTCCAGAAATGGAAGAACAAATCAAACAGGAATTCTCAGTACGCTTTGGCGGAGATGGCATTCTTTACGCATCTGCCGGGCGCATCAATCTTATTGGCGAGCATACAGACTACAACGGCGGTTTTGTATTTCCAGGAGCCATTGACAAATGCATTATGGCAGACATAAGACCTAATGGTACAGACCGCGTACGTGTGTATTCCATAGATATTAACGAGACAGCGGAATTCGGACTCAAGGAAGAGGACGCACCGGCTCAGCAGTGGGCACGCTATATCTTCGGTGTATGCCGTGAGGTTCAGAAGCGTGGATTTACTGTCAACGGATTTGATGCCGTATTTGCAGGTAATGTACCTCTGGGTGCCGGTCTGTCATCGTCGGCGGCATTGGAATCTTGCTTCGCGTTTGCAATGAGCGATCTGTTTAACGATGGCAAGATAGATAAATTCGAGCTTGCCCGCATTGGTCAGTCTACAGAACATAACTATTGTGGTGTTAACTGCGGTATTATGGATCAGTTTGCATCAGTATTCGGTAAAAAGGATCATTTGATGCGTCTGGATTGCCGTTCGATGGAATTCGAATACTTCCCGTTCAAACTCGATGGTTATCGTCTTGTTCTTGTAGATTCCCGCGTTAAACATGAACTGGTGGACTCTCCCTACAACAAACGTCGTCAGTCGTGCGAGCGTGTCGCAGCCAAACTTGGCGTTGAAACACTTCGTGATGCCGAAATGACAGATCTGGATCGTATCAAAGACGAGATCAGCGAGGAGGATTATAACAGAGCCAAATATGTGATCGAGGAAAAACAGCGCGTTCTTGACGTGTGCGATGCTCTTCAGAAAGGCGATTATGCCACTGTCGGCGACCGCATGTACAAAACACATGAAGGTATGTCGAAACTGTATGAGGTAAGCTGCGAGGAACTCGATTTCCTCAACGATATAGCTCGGGAATGCGGTGTTACTGGTTCGCGTATTATGGGAGGCGGTTTTGGCGGATGCACAATCAATCTCGTAAAAGATAATCTTTATGATTCGTTTGTGGCTGTGGCAAAAGACAAGTTCCTCGCCAAATACGGTCATGAGCCTAAAGTTTACGACGTGATTATATCCGACGGCGCTCACAAATGCTGTTAATCCGATACCGGAATTGTAATGAACGTAACATCTAAGATATATCCTTCTGCGAAAGGGGATATCACACTCTATACACTGACCAACGCCAGCGGCGCACAGGTAGTCCTGTCGTCGCTTGGCGCCGGTATTGTCTCGGTGATTGTTCCTGACAGTAAGGGAGCAATGGCCGATGTGGTTCTCGGTTATGCCGATCCTGCCGACTATTTCTATGATGGTCCTTGTGCCGGTAAAGTCCCAGGCCGTTATGCAAACCGCATAGCCGCAGGCCATTTTGTTCTTGATGGTGTTGATTATCAGCTCGCTGTCAACAATGGTCCGAATGCTCTGCATGGTGGTCCGGAGGGGTTTCAGAACCGTATATGGGATTCGGAAGTAACTCCGGATGGGCACGTAGTGTTTACGCGCATCAGTCCCGACGGTGAAGAAGGATATCCTGGGCAATTGCAGGTGCGTGCTGACTATTCCTGGTCGGATGATAACGAACTTTCGCTGAACCTTCAGGCCGAGACTGATCGCAGAACAGTCGTCAATCTGACCAACCACGCATATTTCAATCTTTCCGGAGAAGATTCAGGATCGGTACTCGATCATAAACTTTGGCTGGATGCCCATCTGTATCTACCTACGGATCAGTCATTGATTCCTACTGGCGATATGGTATCGGTCAAGGATACGCCTATGGACTTTACTGAGCCTAAAGGTCTCGGCGTAGATATCAAGGCCGAATATCCTGCGCTGACGTTCGGTAAAGGATATGACAATTGCTGGATCGTGGACAACTGGCATCCCGGCACTATTAAAACGGTAGCCCGTCTCACCGATGAAAAATCAGGCCGTATGCTTGAAGTGGATACGACTCAGCCTGCGGCTCAGGTTTATACCGGCAACTGGCTGGACGGTTCTCCTAAAAGTAAGAGCGGACGGTCATATAATGATTATGACGGTGTAGCCATAGAGTGTCAGCACATGCCTGATGCCCCGAATAAACCTCAGTTTGCAAGCACGGTACTTAATCCTGGCGAGAAACTGGATGAAACTATAATATTCAAGTTCAAGACAATATAATTATTAGTTAGACAATGAAACCTACACTATTTGTTCTGGCTGCCGGCATGGGTAGCCGTTATGGCGGCCTGAAGCAGCTTGATCCGCTGGGGCCGAATGGGGAAACTATTATGGACTATTCCATATATGACGCTATCCAGAGTGGATTTGGTAAAGTCGTATTTGTGATCCGTAAGGATTTTGAAGCCGATTTCCGTGAAAAGATTCTGTCTAAGTATGAAGGCCATATTCCTGTAGAAGTCGTGTTCCAGTCGACTGATGCCCTGCCTGAAGGATATGTATGTCCTGAAGACCGGACTAAGCCGTGGGGGACAAACCATGCGGTTCTTATGGGTAAGGATGTGATTAAAGAACCTTTTGCGGTAATCAATGCCGATGACTTTTATGGCCGTGACGCATTTCGTGTAATGGCAGAAGAATTGCAGCGTCCTCGTGACCGCAAGGGTGATTATTGCATGGTCGGTTTTCGTGTCGGCAATACAATGACTGAAAATGGTTCTGTAGCGCGTGGCGTATGCGAGACGAAAGATGGTCTGTTGACCTCTGTGGTGGAACGTACTGCTATCAGCTATGATCCTCAGGGGAATATCGTATTTACTGACGAGAACGGACAGGAACAGCAGCTTGCTCCTACTACTCCGGTTTCAATGAATCTCTGGGGCTTTACTCCTGACTATTTCGATTATAGCGAGCGTGAGTTCAAGAAATTCCTCGATAAGGATCTGAATACACCGAAGGCAGAGTTCTTTATTCCATTGGCGATTGATGCACTGATCAATTCAGGTGAGGCTACTGTTAAGGTGCTTGATACCGATAGCCGTTGGTTCGGTGTTACTTATGCTGCTGACCGTCCCGGCGTGGTTGAGAAATTTGCCGAACTTCATAATAACGGCACATATCCCGAAAAGATGTTCTGACATCAGGTCGGAATCCATAATAACTGAAGAGGGATGTTCCAATATTGGAACATCCCTCTTCAGTTATTATTTAAAAGGTAATTATTTCTTAGCGATATATGGGGCGACAGCTTTCCAGGCGCACACTGCTAATGCAGCACCTGCGAGCGGGCCTACGACCATTATCCAGAAATCAGCGAAAGCTCCCGTTGAGAAAACCGCCGGGCCGAAACTACGTGCAGGATTTACCGAGCAGTTGTCTACCGGAATGCCGACGATATTGACAAGACCCAATGCTATACCGATGGCAAGACCGGCGAATTTGCCGAAACCATGGTTCTCGTCGGTTGCTCCTAATATTACAAATACAAAGAAGAATGTAAGCAAGATCTCTGAAAGAAGAGCCATGCCGGATGTCGCACCGGGCTGGAGCACATTTGTCGCCAGGTTGTTTGTGCCTGTGATGCCTCCGAACGTAAACTCAGGCGACATGTCTACAAACCAATATAGGAAGCCTGCTCCTATAACAGCCCCAACAAGTTGTGCTACAACATAACCGGCAAAGTTTTTGGCACTGAGCTTACCGGCAATCCACATGGCGAACGACACGGCCGGATTGACATGGCATCCTGATATGTTCCCGATACAGTAACATAAGCAGATTAAAACCAGGCCGAAGCAGACACCTACTCCATAGCCGCCGATTGATGGACCGGCCAAAACCGCGCTGCCGCACGCCAACAGAACCAGAAACATGGTTCCGATACCTTCTGCTAATAATTTTTTCATTGATTGATGGGTTAATTAATAATGTGATTGCCCGACAATACACTCCGCATTGATATAATACGGCCTATTGCCGGATAACAAATATATTGCATTTTTTCTGAAATTATATTGATTGTTAATGCAAAATTAGTAGTGGTGCGATAAAAATCTAACCGCTGTTATTAAAATATTAGTATTT
>CAOKFI010000012.1 GCA_948467675.1 uncultured Porphyromonadaceae bacterium | reverse complement strand
CGACCCCGACCTTGGCAAGGTCGTGCTCTACCAACTGAGCTATTTTCGCGTTGGGCACCGCTGTTTTGCGATTGCGATGCAAAGGTAGGCATTATTTTTAAATTAGCAAGCGATTCAGGCAATATTTTTCAAATAATTTTCTTTTGAATCTCGCTTGTAGAGCGCAATCCATTAGATTATACGCAGATAGAGCGGTAGGGTGGTGTCGGCATTATTTGCAGTATGATTGGGGTCAGACATTATGGCGCCAACGGTTTCTATGACTTTGTCGATATCAAAATAGCAATGAGTCATTATGAGCACATGCATGGCATTGGTGTCAAGGCCTGCAAACTGCTCACGGGACAATGCCTGACCAGGTCTTACGACATAGCATCCTGTAGGCTGTCCGAGTTCGGAGATCTCTATTGCTCCGATTTTCGCATCCTTTATTTTAATGAGATTAAAATAAACCGGGAAGTTAAGACTGTTTTCCAGCCGGAAGCTACGTCCGCCGTCGGTAATGCTTCCTATGGTCAATGTTGCCGGGAATGGTGAGGATATTATAGATGTTGTATCACGGAGAGTGGTGGCTATATGCGTACCTAATATCTGCGGATCCACTTGTATTGTATTTCCTTCCGGATCATATACGGCTAAAGCATGTGATACCATGCCTTTGGCAGCATATACGCGTGTGCTGCTTTCATCTGTGCTTTTTCCAAAGCGCATTTTGTCGTTGATGCCTTCCAGATGATTGGATGCCTGTCCTTTGGCGTCGATCATGATGCGTGTTACGGAGAAGCTGCCGGATGTTTTGGATTTGTAGATCTGGGAATTCTGATCATTGAATATCTCTATCGACGCTCCATCCGATATGTTTATCATATCGAAAGCGCTGAGTTCCATTCCTTTTTGTAGGTCTATCGTGCGTCCATTGCGGCTTATGCTAAGATCGCCATTGAAGTTATATAGTGTATATTTGGCCATGCATGATAACGTTGACAGGAATATGGCTGTGATGATTGATACTATTGCTCTCATATTAGATAAGATTTATGCGTTGCGAAATATTGTTCGGGGTATTTTGTTAAGGAATCGGGAGTATAAATTCTGTCCTATGGCCGCACATCCGTTCCATACATCGCAGGCAAATAACCCGAATGTGAGCATAAGCAGTGCGTATGACAGATCTATGATGCAGTTGTAATTGACATAGCAGATATATCCGCAAACGATTATCAGATACAGGAGACCGATCTGCAGCAGTCGCATGATCAAGCCTCGGGTATTTCCCTTCAGCGATATAAAGGTGGTGACGACAGTCATGCAGAGAACAAAGGCGATCAGCCAGTTTACTGGTTGTGCTGCACGGGTCAGATATTGTCCGCTGAGTATCGTTGATATCGCTCTGGCATGGATTGCGACTCCAGGCAGTTGCGAATGAATCGGCGTCGGGTGCAGATCCGGTTGTTCGGTCAAGGCTCCGATAAGTACGATTCTGTCGGTAAGTTCATGAACGTGATCCGCCAGTTCGTCAGGATTGAATGTCCTGTAGTCGATCGAAGGATAGTTGATCAGTTCCGTATGATGTCTGCGGGCTTTAAGCCGTCCGGTTGCTTCCGGATCGTATTTCATGGCGACAGCCGTGGCGAAGGAGGGGAGTGCTATGCTGTTGTCGGCCATTGCAAACTCGGTAGCGAATTCCCTTACAGTCCCTCTGGAATATTTGGTTGGCAGATTAGTTACTCATATAGGCCATTCCTTGACTTCGCAAAAGAAGAAAACTGTGTCTGAAAGTATGAAACGGTTGTCATCGGCTGTTGTTACACCTGCCGGTAATATTAGGTTCGGACATTCGGCTATTGCGGCCAGCAGACGATCATCGTCATCGCGGGCATCGCTGAACATTACATCCAATCCTACAACTGCCGGATTGCAGAGCGATACAGCCTCCAGAACATCTGCGATTGCGTTACGGTCGCAATTATCTATGTTGACGATTACTATATCTGGATCAAGAGTGCGTACCAGGCGGGAGTCCGCTACTATGGCATAGAAGTCTGTCATTTCAAAGTCGTTTTTCTCCGGTGCTGACACTAATGTGCTTGCCGAAAACGAAAACGGGGCCAACAATACTGATGACAATGCGAATGCCAGTGCTGTTATGCCTACAGCTTTATAAAGACGTTTTGCCAAGGCGGATCTAAACATATCCTCTTAATGATAATGCAGTGTGCTCGTTTTGATTTCACAAATCTAATAAATTCAGCGGTTTGTCTCCAAATATTTCTCAGAAAATAAGTATTGTCCTTTATTTTTTGTCGCCCGCCCGTAGGCTATGGCGTGAGACGGACATGTATGGTAGCATCGCAGGCATAATGCGCAATCAGAGCCCCATGTCGGGTGGCCGTTTACTATTGATATGTTGTCCAAGGGACAACAGGAAGCGCATTTTCCGCATCCGGAGCAACTTGTGGATGCATGGAATGGTTTCGGCGATACTGCATATCTGACGAACCATGGATATATCACTTTTGATTTTATCATTGCAAAGCGTCCTGTAACAACATCATCAGGTTCGCGTCCTTGCATCATGCATAATGCTATGTCGTGTATGCGTCCTGTGGCTGCCGATATTTTCTTCTGTACCACATCATCCGGATCAACATCGAATCCACGCATGAGAGTGTATGTATTCGGCATGGTGACGGAAAAAGTTCCTCCCGCATCCCATCCGCGTATGGTGACAATATTGCGCCATTGGCGATGGGTCAGGCCGATATCGTCGCCGCATGTGCATACCATCCAGTGGCGCCATGACCCGTTTATCTCCACATTCTGCATAAATCGCATTACAACAGGAGGTATGCCCCATGAATATACAGGGAATACCCATATCACTTGTTCGTGATCGAGGTTGATGGAGTGCGGGGCGCTGGTTATGTCTACCGGGGCGGACTCTCCTAATTCTTCAGCAAGCCGGTGTGCCACATACCGGCTGTTTCCGGTGCCTGAGAAATATAATATCATGGTTGTATGCTTAGCGTATGGTTACACGTGTCGCTCCGAATCCATATTCACGGAAGGATGCGTCCTGGACATCGCATTGAGGATAATGGCGTTTAAGTTCAGTTAATATCGCTTTTCTGAGCACTCCTTCGCCTTTGCCATGTATAAATATTATATCGTAGCCTTTATGGCGGATATTTTGATTCATAATGTTACGGAACTCATCGATCTGACGTTCCAGGATATCGCTATTGGACATTCCGGCTGTAGTGTCGAGCAATTCGTTTATGTGAAGATCGACGACTATCGGACCTTCGGCCGATGCGGCATCCTTCCTGTGTCTGGCTGCCGGATGCATTTCGTTTTTGTTTTTGGATCCCATTGCTTCTTCCAGGCGTCGTGCGTCGAACAGTTGCGGACGGCAGGGAACATCGTTTTTGACGATATCGAGGGCTATTACAGGAGTATCGAAATACGGGTTTGCATGGAAGCAGTGCAGACGGGCGAATTTTGCGGTGTCTAACCGGTACTCAATGCCTATAGGTGCCTTTATGTCAAATTTACATCTCTTCTTGAAAGCGATATATTGTATGGATATGCGGTCGATTTCCGGCAGGTCGGTGGTGGAGATTTCATCGATCAGCAACTGGGTGGCGGGTTCGAGTAATCCGGAAGCACGGGTCATCCATTGCCGGTCGTTGTCTGAGCGTGTAAGATAATTATAATATATGTGGTAGTTCGAGTCATTTACAAGTATTGTGTCGAATCTGGTTGTCGACAGACTTTTGATATTATGCGGTTCGTATGCGAGTACGATGTTGAGCAAGTCTCCCTCCGGAGTTTCTTTAAATGGTGGTAATGACTCGTGTTGCGCAGGTGCTGAGTTTTGTTTATGCGTTTCCGAAATTTCCTTGGATCCGGATCTCGGCTCGTTGTTGATCTCTTTCCGGGGCGACGGTTGTTTTGCCTGTGGTGTTCCGGTTGCGACTACCACACATTCTTTAAGAAGTACAGGCGTTTCAAACCCGTCTTCATCCACGTATGCTATCTGTCCGTCTATCTTAGTTATCCTGCCGCCTCCTACTGCATTAAGGTAGCGGACAGTGTCTCCGATTTTTGCCATTGTATTTTATCTATGTTGGATGTCGTTTAAAAAGGGAATAGATGCTGCATTATTATTACGTCAGTGTAACTGATGGCGCGACGCAGCCATGACCGCAGGCATCCGGCGGATTTGAATCCGCATTTCCTGAACAACTCTAAACTTGGCCTGTTGTCGGCCGGAACATAGGCATAGAGCTGATGCATGCCGATTGTTGTTGCGGCATATTCGAGTATAAGTCTTACAGCTGCGGACCCGTATCCACGTCGAGTATGTCCTGGAGCTATCAGTATTCCAATGGCGGCGCGACGGTTTACGGAATCGAAGTCGTACAAGTCGATTGTTCCGACAGCGTTGTCGGTCTGATTGTCAACTATCATCAGACGTAACTGGTGCGCGTTGAAAATGTCGCTGTCGTAATTTTCAATATAGTCCCACAACTGTTTTCGGGAGTAGGGGGCTATGGTTGATCCGACTTCCCATAGGGTTGTGTCGTTTTCCCATTTGTAAAGGATGTCCAGATCGGTAGGTTCGAGTGCGCGCAGTGTTATTATGTCGTTTTTGAGCAGTTGCATAGATTGATTATTTGTGGAACGAGTCAGCAAATAATGTGCGGTTTAACAACGATCGTCCCAGTGTGACCTCATCGGTGTATTCGATTTCGTTACCGACCGATACACCGCGCGCAAGTTGTGTGATCTTTACCGGATATGTGCCGAGCTGACGGTATATGTAGAAGTCGGTGGTTTCGCCTTCCATTGTTGCGCTCAGCGCCAGTATGACCTCGCTTATATTACGGTTTCTGACGCGCTCTACGAGTGATGCGATCTGGAGCTGATCCGGGCCGATGCCGTCCATTGGTGATATCACTCCGCCGAGTACGTGGTATAGACCGTTGTACTGACGGGTGTTTTCTATGCTCATGACATCCTTGACGTTTTCTACCACGCATATCGTAGACTGGTCGCGGCCTGGATTCGAGCATACCGGACATACCGGATTCTCGGAAATATTATGACATTCCGAACAGTATCGGACTCCGGTCCTCAGATCTATTATCGATTGGCCGAGAGCTATTGCAGCGGGCTCGTCTTGTCGCAATATGTGCAGAGCGAGGCGTAGAGCCGTTTTGCGCCCTATTCCTGGAAGCGATGCGAGTTGTGCAACTGTATTCTCTAATAGTGTAGATGCGAATTCCTGATCCATGATGGATATTTTATAGCCCCATGAAGGGAAAAATCAATGTAAAGGTAGCATAAATACGCGAGATATTATTTAATTTTGTCGCCAAATTAAGCAGTTTGCTAAAATTAACAATGAAAATTATACGTTCAGTAGACGAGTTGCGGGCATATTGTAACTCCGAACGAGCCGCCGGCCATAGCATAGGATTAGTTCCGACAATGGGTGCTTTGCATGACGGCCACCTTTCATTAGTGACGAAAGCCCGTGGCGACAATGATATTGTGGTCGTCAGTGTTTTCGTGAATCCTACACAGTTCAATAATCCAGAGGATCTGCGTACATATCCGCGAACCGAGGAGGCCGACTGCCGGCTGCTTGAGTCGGCAAGAGTCGATGCCGTGTTTGTTCCGGCTGTTGAAGAGATATATCCGGAACCTGATATCCGGGTATTTGATCTTGGTCCGGTAGCAGAGGTAATGGAGGGCAAGATGCGTCCCGGCCATTTCAATGGCGTGGCTCAGATCGTGAGCAAGCTATTTGCTATGGTGATGCCTGACCGTGCTTATTTTGGTGAGAAAGATTTCCAGCAGATAGCAGTGATACGCCGTATGGTGGAACTTGAACGCTTTCAGATCGAGATTGTGTCGTGCCCTATCTGCCGTGAATCCGATGGCCTTGCGCTGAGTAGCCGCAATGTGCGTCTGACACCACAAGGACGAGAGGCCGCTCCGTCGATACACAGGGTGCTGTCAGAGAGTATAGGGTATGCACGTGATCATAGCGTAAAGGAGACCGCCAATTATGTGATAGATCGTATCAACGGGACGGAAGGTCTTGAAACCGAATACTACATGATTGTCGATGGTTACACCTGTCAGCCTATAGAAGATTGGGATGAGACCGATTACCCGGTTGGATGTGTTACCGTTTATGCCGGCGATGTACGCCTGATCGACAATATTAAATACCAAAACTGATCATTATGATGCAAGTAGAGGTTGTAAAATCCAAGATACACCGCGTTACAGTAACGGAGGCAAATCTTGATTATATAGGAAGCATAACCATAGATGAGGATCTGATGGATGCCGCCAACATAATACGAGGCGAGCGTGTATACATAGTAGACAACAACAATGGTGAGCGCTTCGATACATATACTATTCCTGGCGAACGCGGATCAGGAGTGATATGTCTTAATGGAGCTGCTGCCCGTAAGGTTCAGAAAGGCGATGTAGTCATAATCATGAGCTACGCCTCGATGCCTATCGATGAGGCTCGTGTATTCAAGCCGGCTGTGATATTTCCGGATACAGCCACCAACCGACTTGTCGATGTGACCGCCGGAGATCATAAATAACATATCAAAGTCCACACTCCAATTATATTTTATAAAGTATGTTTGAAAATCTAAGCGAAAGGCTTGAACGCAGTTTTAAACTTCTCAAGGGGCAAGGCCGCATTACAGAGATAAACGTAGCCGAAACTCTCAAGGATGTGCGCCGCGCGCTGCTTGACGCCGATGTCAATTATAAAGTCGCTAAACAGTTTACAGAGACAGTCAAAGCCAAGGCTCTGGGTCAGAATGTGATCAATGCGATAAAGCCGAGTGAGCTCATGGTCAAGATTGTACATGATGAGCTTACTCTGCTGATGGGAGGTGAGACCGCACAGGTAAATCTGTCGGGAAATCCTACAGTGATACTGATGAGTGGTCTGCAGGGCTCCGGTAAGACGACGTTCTCCGGCAAATTGGCACGGAAATTGAAAAGTGAGAAAGGAAAGCGGCCTCTGCTCGTGGCATGCGATGTGTACCGTCCTGCCGCTATTGAGCAGTTGCGTATACTTGGCGAGCAGATAGATGTGCCTGTCTATAGTGAACCGGATAGCAAAGATCCGGTTCGTATTGCGTTGAATGCCATCGAGAAGGCAAAGCGAGAGCATCTTGACCTCGTGATCGTCGATACGGCAGGCCGTCTGGCTGTAGATGAGCAGATGATGGATGAGATAGAGGCTATAAAGAAAGCGATCAAACCTCAGGAGACATTGTTTGTGGTCGATTCCATGACAGGTCAGGATGCTGTGAATACAGCCAAGGAGTTTAACGACCGTCTTGATTTTGACGGTGTTGTGCTTACTAAGCTTGACGGTGACACCCGTGGCGGTGCTGCTCTTTCGATCCGTACAGTGGTTACGAAGCCCATTAAATTTGTTGGTACCGGAGAAAAACTCGATGCTCTCGATCTGTTCCATCCATCGCGTATGGCCGACAGGATCCTCGGCATGGGCGATATCGTATCGCTCGTGGAGAAAGCCCAGCAGCAGTTCGACGAGAAAGAAGCACGTGAACTTCAGCGCAAGATTGCTAAAAATCAGTTTAACTTCAATGATTTTCTCAATCAGATACAGCAGATCAAGAAGATGGGCAATCTGAAAGATCTTGCTGCGATGATTCCAGGTGTAGGCAAGGCGATAAAGGACGTGGATATAGACGATAACGCATTCAAAGGCATAGAAGCTATAATCCAGTCAATGACTGCTGAAGAACGTATCAATCCGGATATCATCAAAGGTAGCCGCCGGCAGCGTATAGCAAAAGGATCCGGCACCACTTTGCAGGAGGTTAACCGGCTGCTTAAGCAGTTTGAGGAAACACGCAAGATGATGAAAATGGCGACTTCGATGAAGAATCCCATGAAGATGATGCGCAATATGCGTCGCCGATAATGGTAATGTAATCAAAAACTTACGAATGGAACTGATAGACGGTAAGAAGGTCTCTGATGAGATCAAGCAGGAGATAGCTGTAAAAGTAGAGCAGATAGTAGCGGCCGGCGGTCGGCGCCCTCATCTGGCTGCTGTGCTTGTCGGCCACGACGGTGGTAGCGAGACGTATGTCGCCCACAAGGTAAAGGCATGCGGGCAATGCGGTTTTGAATCGACTCTTATACGTTTCGAAGATGATGTTACGGAGGAGGAACTGCTTGCTACAGTGGCAAAGCTTAATGCGGATCCGAATATCGACGGCTATATCGTGCAGTTGCCTCTGCCTCGTCATATTTCAGAGCAGCGGATAATTGAGGCTATCGACTATCGTAAGGATGTGGATGGATTCCATCCGATCAACGTGGGCCGTATGTCTATCGGACTTCCATGCTTCCTGTCGGCCACACCCGCAGGAATCATAGAGCTGTTGGCTCGTTATGATATAGATACAAAAGGCAAACGTTGTGTCGTGCTCGGCCGCAGCAATATAGTAGGCAAGCCGGTAGCTATGCTCATGATGCAGAAACACAATCCGGGCGATGCTACAGTGACTGTGTGTCATAGCGCCACAAAAGATCTCAAGGAGATTGTACGTGAGGCCGATATAATAATAGCGGCTCTGGGGTCTCCTGGTTTTGTGACAGCCGACATGGTTAAGCCTGGTGCCGTTATCATTGATGTGGGTACTACACGAGTTCCGGATGCTACCCGTAAGAGTGGTTTCCGCCTGTGTGGCGATGTGGATTTCGACAATGTGGCTCCGATGTGTTCATATATAACTCCGGTTCCTGGAGGAGTAGGGCCTATGACTATTGTATCGCTCATGCGCAACACTCTTGCCGCTGCTGACCATTCGGTATATCCGCTGTAATACGGATATATACAGCATAATTTCTATATGAATTCACTGCTTATAGGTCTGTTCTCTCTGATGTCGCTGTTGGCGGCTGATGATGGTGCAGACCTTTTGTTTGCTGGTGATGCAATGCAGCATCAGGCACAGCTTGATGCCGCCAGACAGCCTGACGGAACCTATGGATATGACGGTTGTTTCGATGCTCTGAAACCATATATCAGCAGTACTGATTTCGCTGTTGTGAATTTTGAAGCCTCACTTGGCGGAGCTCCTTACAGCGGATATCCTGCATTCAGCGCACCCGACGAATATGCCGATGCTCTGATCGATGCCGGCTTCGACTTTTTTCTGACTGCGAATAATCATATTCTCGATCGCCGTGATCGCGGGCTTGTGCGTACTGTAGAAACATTGCGTACGAAGGAAATTCCGTTTACAGGCATATACCGCAATCAGACAGAGCGTGATTCGCAGGTGCCGGTTGTTGTGGACGTAAAAGGATTTAAGATCGGAATACTTAATTATACATACGGTACAAACGGTATCAGAGTCGTCACTGATGCGGTTGTGGATTATATAGACCGCCGCCAGATTGCTGTTGATGTTGATAGGGCGCGGCGTAATGGGGCGGAACTGATAGCCGTATGCCTGCATTGGGGTGATGAATATCATCTTCAACCTAATGCGTCACAGGTTTCATTGGCCGGTTATCTGACCGATAGCCTTGGGGTGGAAATGGTGATAGGCGGTCATCCTCATGTTATTCAGCCCATGGAGATGCGCATTGGGACTGGTGGAGCGAAATCGCTGGTTGTCTATTCGCTTGGAAATTTTATTTCTAATATGCGTACCCCGGATACAAGGGGCGGTGCTGTGGTCAAAGTCCATCTTAGCAGGACTCCCCAAGGCAAAGCTGTGGTCGATGATGCGTCATATCGCCTGGTGTTCACTATTCCGGCATCGGATACCGGGAATTTCCGGTTGGTTCCGGCTGAAGCATGCGATGCTCCTGCATGGCGTGACAGATGCCGGTTGTTTACGCAGAATGCAGAAGCCGTATTTTCACGCTATAATAAAGACGTTCGGCGTGATACCTCAGATATTACCATCCCGGGTTTTGAGTAAGGGCAGTATTTCGCTCCATTTCGACAAGAGGAATAGGCCACAGTTCATGTCGCTTCTGGTAGCTTTTTGTGTACATCAGGTCTCCGAATATGTCGGTGGCGTTTTGTACCGTTGTTTCTAATATTCCCCATCGGCGTATATCCCAGTATCGTTGTCCTTCGCCGGCGAGTTCGAATGCTCGTTCTCGTCTTATGCGAGAGGCCATTTCGTCATGACCGTTTACAGATAGCCATTCGGGGCCTGAATTCAGCGCAGGCATTCCTGCACGTTCTCTGATCTTGTTGATTTCGGTCATTGCTTTGTCTACAGATCCGGTTTCGTTGTATGCTTCGGCGAGCATCAGTATCACATCGCCCAGACGTATTAATGGAAACTCATACGGAGTGCGGTTATATTCGCTCCAATAGCCATCGAGATTGCCGGTTGGAATCCATTTTCGCCAGAAATAAGAGTTCCAACCCTCTGAATTGCGTATAAAAGCCATTGCTTCCATCGGAGATCCTCCTTTTGTAGGATCCGCAAGTACAAATTGTTTGTCAGCAGGATTTGAGCCTGCGTCGGTGCCGAGATAATGGGAATAAGGGGTGATTACATTCAGACATAATCTTGGATCACGCAAGCGATAAGCATCCATGACACTGGAGGTATCGCAGTCGAGCAGATCGGTAACCACAGTGCTTCTCTGATCGATGGCTACACACATATAATGGCGGCGTAATTGTGAGTCTCCGTCTGTAAATCCTGGAAATAATGTATTCCAGTCGAATGGAGAGCCATCGGCATTCTCATACATATCGACAAGAGTGGTCGACGGTACTATATTGTTGGCGGCGATGAGTCTCATCGTGGATTTGTTGCCGAAATACGATACAATGTCGAGGGCATTGCCGCTTATATTGCCGTCGACAGACTGAATCGAAAAGATCATCTCGTCGCTATGTTTGCCATTGTATAGCCGGAACAATTCATTATAGTCATCATGCAGACTGTAGCCATAATCGTCCGATCGGTTATATACTATTTCCTCAAAGTCGGCTATCGCTTTTTCCCATTGTCCGTTAAATAGATATACTTTGCCTCTTAGGGCATAAGCGGCACCTCTTGTTGCTCGTCCGAGATCCGAGTCTTTCCAGCGTATAGGCAGCATCGCTATTGCGTCAGTCAGATCCTCCAGTATATGGGATCGGATCTCATCTTCCGAGCTTCGAGGCTCGTTAAGAGATGAAAATTCTTCGTTGATGTCGCAGTTCTCATCGTAATATGGCACTCCGCCCCAGCAATTGAGCATCCGGAAGTAGGCCATTGCACGTAGGAATTTAGCTTCTCCTGTCACATTGGTTATTGTTTCCTGGCTGATTGGCATGGATGCGACATTGCGTATTACGGTATTTGAACGGTGAACCAGTTCATACAGATGCTGCCAGTGGTTCTGCACTCCGCTGCTGGTTGAGGAGAACGATGTGCCGTGAGAGATATCGGCCCATGGAGCAGTTCCGTCGGCTATGTCGCTGCACATGTCGAATGTAAATTCCATTCCGAAACACCATTGCGCTTTCATGGCTGCATACATGCCTATAGCGGCTTGGCGTGCATGTTCTTCCGTTTTCCAGAATGTTGTGCCCGACATCTGGTCTGCTGGAATATAGTCGAGACTTTCGCATCCGTAACATAGTAGTGAAGCGCAGGCGGCTACTGTAAGATATATATTTTTCATCGGGGTATATTAAAATGTAATGTTGAGGCCTACTGAATATTGGCGTATCTGCGGATAACCTACTTTGTCTGATATTTCCGGATCAAGTCCAGGGAAGCCAGTGAGTGTAAACAGATTGTCGATACTGCTGTATATCTTTAGGTTTTCAATGAAAAATTTTCGTGTTATCTTCTGAGGAATAGTATAGCATAATTGGATATTCTTGCATCTTAGATAGGCGGCGTTGTGCACGAATGCATCGCTGGCTATATTATTTTTACCATTGGAATTGTTGCGTAGTATGGGGTATTTTGAATCGTATGGATTTTGTGGAGTCCATGCGTTGTCGGTTATATCTCTGTTGAGTGACTGACCCATTACGGTGACAAACCGGAAAGCCTGATTGTTGTAGTAGACATAGTGGTTGCCTATACCTTGCAGAAGCATGCTGAAGTCGAATCCTCGCCAGGATGCTCCGAGTGAAAATCCGAAAGTCAGGGGCGGAAGTTGACCGTGTCCGATCTCCACGCGGTCATTGGCATCTAACAGGCCGTCTCCGTTGGCATCGGCATACAGAAAATCTCCGAGTTCAGGACGTTGATATGTGGCGAAATAGTCAGGATTGCGCTCTACTAATGTCTTTACATAGTCCAGATCCGCCTGATCGCGTATGATACGGTCCACTGTAATTACATACAGCTGGTTAATCGGTTTTCCTTCTTGTGTCTTGTATACGCCATCTATTGACGATATGTCACCTCGGAAACGGGTTACTCGGTTGTTGACAAAGCCTAGATTGAAACCTATATTGTAGTTTATGGGACCGATATTGTGATTCCAATACAGATCCAGTTCCAAGCCCTTGTTGTTGACTTGTCCTGCATTCTGGTTTGGGACTGTACTGGTTCCGTGTTCCAATGGCGCAGGGATCGACATCAATATTCCGCGGGTATCTTTGTTATATATGTCTATGGATCCGCTCAGACGGCTATTGAACAGTGTGAAGTCGATGCCGATATCTCCCATGTAAGTTTTTTCCCATGACAGATGCGGATTGGATAGAATCGTTTGTGCGAAGCCTCCGGCAACAGATCCGTTAAGGACATAGTTTGCTGTCGCATACAGAGACTGGTACATATAATAGCTGGTCGTAGCATTGTTTCCCAATGATCCGTATGATATCCGTAATTTCAGATTGTCGAGCCAGTGTCGTGATGCAGACATGAATGGTTCCTCTGACAGCCGCCATCCGGCAGAGATAGACGGAAAGTATCCCCAACGGTGATCCGGTGCGAATTTCGATGAGCCGTCTGACCGGATATTGGCTTCTATCAGATATCTGTTGTCCCAATTCATATTCAGACGTCCGAAGTATGAGCGCATGGCCCATTCCGTATAGTTGCCGCCTATCGTGCCGTTGGTTGTGCCGGCGTTTATCGATGTCAGAGCATCGTCTATAAGATCGTATTTTATGAAGTTTTCCTGGCTGTCGTGGTCATATTCCTGCGAAATACCGGCCAGCAGGGATATGCCGAGCCTGGATATATTGAAATTGTATTTAGCAGTAAGCTCTGATGAGCGGAACATGTTTTCATAGTTGTAACGGCGGATATATGTTCTTACCACACCTTCGCGTATAAGTACGGGGCCGTCGGCTGTAAACCGGAACAGATCTCTGTCTGTAAGATGTTGTTCGACACGTCGTGTCCACCAGTTATATGTGAATGAGCCTTGTATTGTAAGTCCCTTTAACAGTTCAAGACTTGCATATAATTTGGCTACGATACGTCTCGTTTTGGTAGGAAATTCGTTTTTGTAGAACCATTGGCGACGGTATGGGTTGAAATTGCTCACATTTTCTTCTTCCGGATTCTGGATACCGCCGTACAGACCTGTGACCGGATCATACAGAGTCATTCCGGGTACAGTGTTGAATGCGCCTGATCCGAAGATGACATCGCCATTGGCTGCCGCGTTTTCCGAAGATGGATTGTTTATGTCTGTATAGCCGAAAAGGTTTGTGCCTACAGTGAGCCATGGCTTTATGTTTATGCTGATATTCGTACGTATCTGATATCTTTTGTAATCGGTATAATATATTATGCCTGGATTGTTGATGTAGCCTAACGACATATTGTAGTTCACCGTGTTGTTGCCTCCCGTTACCGATACATTGTGATTCTGTACTACTGATGGATTTCGGTAAATATGATCCTGCCAGTCTGTGTTTGGATATATCGTAGGATTGCGTCCGGCATCATTGCGCCATTCGTCGATTTTTTCCTGAGAGAAACGGGGTGCTTGTCCATTGACTGTAAGGCCTGCATTCTGAATCTCCATGAAATCGGCGTAGTCGGTCACGAGATTTATCCGTTTCGCTACGGTCTCGAATGATATGTTTCCGCTGTATGTCAGTCGAGGCGATCTCCCGGTGCCGTGTTTTGTTGTTATTACAATTACGCCGTTGGCTGCTCTTGAGCCGTAGATGGCTGAGGATGCAGCGTCCTTCAGAATAGATATGGTCTCGATATCCTGAGGATTGATGTCACTGATCGCTACTCCTGTCATGCCGTCGATGACCACTAATGGAGCCGCGTCGTTCAATGTTCCTTGACCTCGTATACGTATGCTTTGTGATTCATATCCTGGTGTATTGCCTCCACTATTGGTGACTGTCAGGCCAGGGGCGAGTCCCGCAAGTGCATTTGTTGCGTTTGTTACAGGTCTGTCGGCTAATCTGGATGAGCTTATCGATGTGACTGCGCCTGTCATATCAGCTTTACGTTGGGTAGCATATCCTACTACAATTACTTCGTCAAGTCTGGATTCAGCAGGCTGTAAAGTGATGTTGTATTCATATTTTCCTTTTTTGACTTTAACCGATGATTGGCTATATCCGATGTACGATATATTGAGCATACTGCCATAGGGAACATCGTTAAGTACAAAACGGCCGTCTATGTCAGTTGCGGTAACCATTGTCTTGTCTTTGCGCAAGGATACTGTGGCTCCAGTAAGGGGCTCTCCGTTTTCATCCGATACGGTTCCGGAAATATTTATAACAGAAGCGTTCAGTTTTGTATTATCCGGTGATCCGGCGGTTTCTGCGGCATATGATCGGCCTGTTATGGCAGACAAAATGAAGAGCGTTACAAAGACAATAGAATGATAACCTTGCATAATGAATATTATCTGATTTGCAGCAAAATTAAAGTCTGTTTACAGACCGGTCAAGGATCTGTAAACAGACAGCTAAAATCTGATAATAAAACAAATCGGAATTGTCACTCGGTCTGGACTACTAAATAGTTTGTTAAGTTCCAGAATCTTTTGGGATCGGTAATATGTAGTGTTTTTGTGGTATTTGTATCGATTATTTCGTATGAATCAGCCGGATGATTGGTCAGTATCCTGATCTTTCGGGAATTGAGGTCGATTGAATCAGTGGTACGCCGGTCGCTGACCGTAAAGACACCCTGATCGAAATCGCCATGCATAAGTCTTGATCGGCGTAGAAATCCGGTTTCAATGATATTGTGTGCACGTAATTCGGATTTCGGCGCTATTATATAGTAGCAAGTGTTGAGTTCGGTCTCCAGACGGAGTGATGTCGATTCCGCAGCGTTTCGTTCATTGCTGACAGCTATTACAGTATTGTTCAGTGAGTCTACTTCTTCGGATAATGAATCTATGAGTTGGTGTGCGTCGGACAAGTTGTCTTTTAGACGCATCATTTCGGCTGATTGGGAATCGATCTGTTTATGCAGCGCTTTTATTATATCTCTGAAGTCATCATTAAGCAATGATAATTCGTTCATTCTGGCTTCGAATGATTGTAATTGTTCACGGCGTTGTCGCAGCGTATGCTGTATGCCGGATATCTCTCCGAGTATCCGTGTGCGTTGCGTGGACTGTTCGCGAGGCTGCATATCGTTGACGGTCAGTATGTTCTCCAGCGATTCGATCCGTTCCATACTGTTGGAAATCTCTTTAACAAGAGAGAGTAGCTGATCCCGTTCGTTGAGTGCGGTGATCAGTTCCTGTTTCGATGCTTCGGCAAGAGCTTGCTGGTCAGGCTGCTGCATGTCGGTTCTACAGGATGGCAGTAATAACAGTATAATCAAGAATGCTGATATCGGATATTTCATACTGGCCTGAATTGAAAGACGAATCTATATGCAAAAATAAGATTTTTCATTGTAATTTCTTCGGATCTGTAAATAAACGGCATATAATTGTAAATAGATGTGGTTGGCTGGATTTGTCGGGCATGTGCCAATGTGTTAATTTTGCAATATGGTATCGTTGGAAAACAAGGGCTCGCTTATACTCGACATATTTTTCTGTGTCGTGTTTATGCCTGTACTGATAGCTCTGGGGCCGGCGGGATACTGGCTGAACTGTGGCACGGTATTTTTCATGACGGCATGTGTGTTTTTCTATGGATGTTATTTTGCAGTCAAACATATCAGATTTCCAAAGTTGTTTATTGCCGGGCGCTATAGGGAAATTGCCGGATGGCTTGCAGCTCTTGTGGCCGGAAACTGGTTGCTGACACAGTTTCCGTTACCGGACCTTGATTTTGTGACGCCGTCCATGAGTGCGTTTCAGACGAGTGTGCGTGACTATAGTATAACATTGAGCCTGTGGCTTATTTTTTCGTTGGTGATAGGATACTCCGTGTCGGTCGCATTTGTCAAGGAGTTATATGGTCAGGTATTGCTTCAAAAGCGCCTGGAACATCAGCGGGACAAAGCCGAGCTGGCGATATTCAAGGCTCAGATAAGTCCTCATTTTTTGTTCAATACTCTTAATTCGTTGTATAGTCTTGTGATCGGAACCTCGCAAAAAGCAGAAGATGCTTTTATAAAATTTACCGAGATTCTGAAATACACTTATATTACCATTGACAATGATCTGGTGTCTGTTAAAGATGAGATCACCTATATCCAGAATTATATCGATCTGCAGGAATTGAGACTTAACCGTCATACAATGGTGAAATGGAGTCATGATGCTGATAACGAAGGCTATAGGATTCCTCCTATGATATTGCTTACGTTTGTGGAGAATGCGTTTAAATACGGAGTCTCTACCACGCGTGATTGTGTTATTGAGATCAGTCTTGCTATAGCTGGCGGTGTATTGAGGTTCCGGACGTGTAATTCTGTGATGAAGCATGTCGGGGAATTCCGTACCGAATTGCCTGTCGGCCTTGATAACTGCCGTGCGCGTCTTAGCGGTATATATCCTGGAAAATATACCCTCGATACATATGAACGTGACGGAATCTTCAACCTTGACCTGACGATTAAACTCGTATAGAAATCAGATGGAACGCAAAGTCAGATGTATAGCTATAGATGACGAGCCTTTGGCACTGGAGGTCATTGAAAAGTTCTGCTGCCGGATGGGGGGAATCGAATTGCATACGTATTCGGATCCGGATGAGGGTATGGCCGCCATAAAGCAGTCTCCGCCGGATATTGCATTTCTCGATATCGAGATGGCCGATGTGAGCGGTCTCGATATAGCAGCGAAGTTGCCTGCTGGTACTTGTTTTATATTTACGACCGCTTATCTTGATTATGCTCTCGAAGGGTTTAATCTCGATGCTGTGGACTATCTGCACAAACCGTTTGCTTACTCCCGTTTCGAAATAGCCTTTGCAAAAGCATTGCGGCGTATAGAGCATTCACGTCAGGACGCCTCGGTAACTGCGGTTCCGCGCAGTATTGTCCTGAAGCAGGAGTATAATAATGTAACTATTCCTCTTGACGATATATTATATGTAGAGGCTATGGAGGGATATTCCAAGATATTCCGTGAATCAGGTGGATGTATTGTATCCAGAATTATTTTGAAAAATGTGGGCTCTATGCTTCCTGAAGGGGAATTTGTGAGAATACATCGTTCCTATATCGTGTCGCGAAACAAGATTCACAGTTTTAACCGATCTGCCGTAAGGCTGCTTACGGGGACAGTACTTCCTGTTGGCCGTCAGTACGCCTCAGGCATTATCGCTCTTCTGTCATGAGAATCCCTTGGATATTGGATAGAGGAAATATTGCGTATGTGAATGTTGCGTTTGCGGATCATTTATACGGTGTTCACTCGGTGTAGAGTACTACATTGTCTGGAGTCGATTTGCTGAGATCTATCATGCGCTGATTGGAAGATCCTCTGAAGCGTAATGATGTATCGCGAAGCGATGCAATGAACGGGCCGTCTACAAGTACATCGATCAGTTTAAGTAACGGTTGCATTTCAGTTTGCCGGCATATATCTTCGTAACGGTATCCGGTGTAGCACCAGATCGTTTTGCCGGATTTTTTTATGGCTTCAGCCAGAATTGTCAGTTGCCTGACAGGCTGCTGCAAAGGATCTCCGCCGCTGAATGTGACATTGAATCCCTCCTCGTCGATTAGATCCATTATGGACGTTATGGTTCTGGGTGTTCCTGCATCCGGATTCCATGACTGTGGATTGTGGCATCCGGGGCATCGGTGGTCGCATCCTGCAAAATATATGGCAGAGCGCAAGCCGGGACCATCTACTGAGGTCCCGGCTATTATATCGATTACGTTAAGAGTCTCTGATCGGAGCATATCCGGTTTATTTGTGGATTACACGGTCATTCAGTTCTGCCAGCTTGGCGCTGTTCCACCGGTCGGTAGTTCCCACAAGATATCCGGTTATGCGCTGTAGGCGGTCTATAGCGTGACTGTGGCATTTCGGACATTCTTCAAGGTTCTCGGTAGCATCCTCATAGCCGCAACTCATGCAACGGTTGCGGTTGTGGTTTACAGAGCAGTAGCCTATATTGTGCTTGTCCATCAGGTCGACTATGTCGGCTATGGCCTGTGGATTGTGTGTGGCGTCTCCGTCTATCTCCACATAGAATATATGGCCGCCGCCGGTCAGCTCATGATAAGGGGCTTCTACCTTTGCTTTGTGCCGTGGTGAACATTTGTAATATACCGGTACGTGATTGGAGTTGGTATAATATACCTTGTCTGTGATACCCGGGATTATGCCGAATGTCTTTCGGTCTTTTGATGTGAATTTGCCGGAAAGGCCCTCGGCTGGAGTCGCCAGTACTGAAAAGTTGTGCTGATAGCGTTCGGCAAATTCATTGACTTTGGATCTCATGTAGCTTATTATGCGTATGCCGAGAGTTTGGGATTCGGCGCTTTCGCCGTGGTGTTTGCCGGTAAGAGCGACAAGACATTCCGCCAGACCGATAAAGCCTATGCCAAGTGTTCCTTGATTTATGACAGACTCGATAGTGTCGTCCGGTTTGAGGTTTTCTGCGCCGTTCCACAGGCGGGTCATAAGCAGCGGAAACTGTTTTGCCAATGCTGTTTTCTGGAAATCGAAGCGGTCGCATAGCTGTCGGGCGGCTACTTCCAGTATTTCATCGAGTTTGCTGAAAAAGCGTTCGATACGTTCTTCCTGATCGACAATGTTCATGCACTCGATGGCTATACGTACTATGTTGATGGTGGAGAAGCTGATATTGCCGCGTCCGATAGATGTCTTTTCTCCGAACCTGTTCTCGAACACTCGTGTACGGCATCCCATTGTAGCTACTTCATATTGATAGCGTTTGGGATCGTTGGCATCCCATTTCTCGTGATGGTTGAACGTTGCGTCCAGATTTACGAAGTTAGGGAAGAACCGTCGTGCGGTCACTTTGCATGCGAGTTGGTAAAGGTCGTAGTTCCGGTCTTCTGGAAGATAGCTTACACCGCGTTTCTTTTTCCAGATCTGGATCGGGAATATCGCAGTAGCGCCGTTGCCTACGCCTTCGTATGTGGACTGGAGAAGTTCACGAATTATGCACCGTCCTTCTGCCGAAGTATCGGTACCATAGTTGATCGAGCTGAATACTACCTGATTGCCTCCGCGTGAATGTATTGTATTCATGTTGTGAATGAATGCTTCCATAGCCTGATGTACGCGACTTACTGTGCGGTTTATGGCGTGCTGAAGCATACGGGCGTCTCCTTCGAGACCGTTAAGGTCACGTTTCAGGAAGTCATCTATAGCAGCATTGTATAGATGAGACAGGTCTTGTCCGCTCAGCGATTCGAGGTTCTTGATTTCTTCTATGAACGAGGAGCGTACGAATGGAGCCAGATAGAAGTCGAATGCCGGTATGGCCTGGCCTCCATGCATTTCGTTCTGAGCTGTTTCAAGAGATATACAGCCTATTATGCTTGCGGTCTCTATGCGTTTTGCCGGACGTGATTCTCCATGTCCGGCTGTGAAGCCGTATTGAAGGATGCGGTCGAGCGGGTGCTGGACGCATGTGAGACTTTTGGTGGGGTAATAGTCTTTGTCATGAATATGCAGATAGCCGTGACGCACTGCATCGCGGGCTTCCTGTGACAACAGATAGTCATCTACAAACGGTTTGGTGGTTTCGCTGGCGAACTTCATCATCATGCCTGCCGGCGAATCGGTGTTCATGTTGGCGTTTTCACGGGTTATATCGTTGTTTTTCGCTTCGATAATTTCCAGAAACATGTCTCGGGTCTTGGCTCTGCGGGCTATGCTGCGCTGATCGCGGTATGCGATATAGCGTTTGGCCACCTCCTTGCGGGGGCTTTTCATGAGTTCTACCTCAACACGATCCTGAATTTCTTCTACAGTCATACGTTCTTTGCCGGTCACACCTATGCGGTCGGCGATTTTCTGGATGAGGGTCTCATCTTCGCCCATTTCTGTTTGCAACATGGCTTTGCGTATAGCAGCCTTGATTTTTTCTTCGTTGTAGCCTACGACGCGGCCGTCGCGCTTGATGACTGTCTGTATCATTTTGAGGGTTTGTAGATTTATCGGTTGACTCAAGTAGAGTGATCCGTTAGTGTTATGGTTCGATGATGCAAATCTACTCCCTTTTATGAAATTGTGCAAGAATGTAGCGGTAAAAATACTATGTGGATTTTCATTTCGGAAAACTTTTTAATGTGGATAAAATTGCAAATATCTGAAAATTAATTATGTAAAAATATTTTTGGAAAACTTTGTGCAATATTGCTGTTGCTCGTGTTGATAAGTTTGTTAACTTCGAGTAGCTCAAGGTCTATTTTCTTTAGCCCCGCACGCTGTAACGGTACAGCCTCGTTCCGGTCATTGAGATATACTCTGATAGGCTCGATATAAGACTGGTTGCAGACTGCCTTGGCCGGATCGCAGTAGCGTGTATTGATACCGGCTATGTCCAGTAGGGAGTTGGCCATGGACTCGCTTGTGGATATGTTGAGATTGCGGTGGGAGTATGCATTGTGCCATTTTTCCGGATAGCGGGCTCTGTAGGTTTCCGACATCCATATAATCATAGGCACATGGAGCTGATGGTATGTGGGCACAGGCGAAGCATGGAGAAACCGGTTGCTTCCGTAATCGAATATGTCCTCGCCGTGATCCGACGTATAGATCAGCGCGCAGTCGGTATCTGGAATCGAGTCGAGGTATTCTGTCAGTTCTCCGAGCAGATGATCTGTATATCGGATCGTATTGTCGTATGCATTGATCAGCCGTTGTCGGAATCTATGGCTGGCTTCCGGAGCATCGTCGGGAATAAAATATGCGAAAGATGCGGGATAGCGTTCGTGGTAGTTGAAATGCGAACCGTATGTGTGCAGAACCACGAGCAGCTTTGGATTCTTGGCAGTCTTGATAAACCGGTATGCGGCTGCGAGCAGATCATCGTCATACAGCAGGGTGTCTTTCGTACTGCGTTCACGTATGAAATCGGTAGTGTCGGCCTCCATGCCGAAGAAATCGATGAACGAATGATTGTAGCGCTGCATGGACAGAAAAGCCGTTTGGAATCCGGCCTCTTTGAATGCCGAGATGATACATTTCCGGCTGTATATCGAATCATAGTTCTCAGCCGACAGTGTCGACATGAGCATAGGGACGCTTTTGTGGGTAGTGTTCGACTCTGTAAGCGCACGGCAATAACCGATCAGGCCGTCGGATGCACATAGACGGGGAGTGGTCTCGCGGTCATAGCCGAACAGCTGCCAGTTCTGGGCGCGCCCTGTTTCGCCGATCACCATCACATATACCTCCTTGCGCGACGGATCATGTGAGGTCGTTGCATCGTATCTGAAATCTTTCGACGACTCGTAATAGTTGTTGGTTCTGATTGTACGGCGTACCGCAGTACCGACATTGTACGCTACATTGACCGGAAACAGATCGGTGCTGACGCTGTAGTATGGCGTTGATGCATACGACACGCACATGGCCGCAATACCCGTAGCAGCTATCGTGACGCCTGCCGTCCGGCACTGGCGCAATGAACCTGCCGCCACCCGGCGTCTTTTTATCATGGACACAACACCCCATGCAAGCGGAACCACATACAGAACCACAACTGCAGCCATAGGAACAATAAGATTGTCAAGCAGTTCGGCAACCTCGCCGGAATTGGTCGTGACAACATTGAGCAGCATGTCAACTCCGATGATCGACTGTCCGTAAAGCGACAGCAATACTATCTGGAATGCCGCAAAAAATATTACAGGAAAAAGTAGCAGGATGGATCGTCCCGCATTCGGCGAAAGTGACATCAGTACATAGTAGACACCCAGTGGCAACGCTACATTGGCAATGGCGGCGCTCCATGTCATGGACTCCGTAACGCATAGTATCGCATTCGGAATTATGAGCAGAATAGGAAAGATCCATAATATGGATCCAGACTGATATAGCTTACTTAAAATATATCTAAAATGCTTCATTGATATTGAAGATAAATCCCGACTGACCTTTTCCAAACCCGAAGTCGAGTCGGACGTTGACACGTTTTTTGAATTCCCATCTGTATCCTAAACCGAAATTCGGCAGAATATGTTTTGCTGTAAGTCGGGAAAAATCCGGGAAAACTTCGCCGAAGCCTGCCCAGACTACCACACCGTTGCGCCGCCATACATGCTGGCGTAGCTCGACGGTGGTGTCAAAAGCGCATTTGTCGTTGTATCTACCTTCGTAATATCCTCTCATCGTATCGCTGCCTCCCAGCCTGGCCATCATTCCCCATGGAGTGTTTCCGTAGGTGAATAGCGCATGAAACTGAGTGGCTATGACTCCGCCTTTCCATATCTGCTTATACCATTTGGCCGTGAATTCGGTGGAACTGAAAGCATAGCGGTTAAAGATGAATTTCGGAAAAAACATCTGCTCGAGACGCAGAAACCATCCGCGATATGGATTGGTCAGATGGTCGCGTGTATCGTATTGTATTGCCAGCCCTGCTCCGGTAGAGAATGTGTGCATACGCTGATGCCACATTTCCGGCCGGTCGGTATCGTGTGCGTTGGTATAGTCGAACAGGATCTGGGGGCCGACATAAAGTTGTGGTGCAATACGCCAAGTGAGATCGGCCTTGAATCGTGTCTGGTAACGTTTGTATTTGGTCTCGTTCCCGTTGTTACGGTTCATGTCGTAGCCGATTCCCCAGTATTTATCAGGGAAACTGAGAAAATACACATCGTAGTCTATGCGCCAGCTGTCGTTTCGGCCTACATGGTTACCCTCTATTCCGAGTTTATAGAAAAGTATGACCGATATATCGCCATACACACTCACATTGCTTGGTGGCGTTATAGTGTCTGTAAGATCTCTACGGTAAGTGCCGGCGGCTACGAGACCGATGCCGAAACTTCGGTCGCTTGAGTAATGCGGACCTCCTATTATGCTGAAATCAAATTTTTTAGTTTCCTTTTCTTTGTTTGAATCATCAAAATATTTGATGACGCGCTGTATGATATTCGGCTTTTGTATTGCTGTATCGCCCGGCTCCGTAGCCGCTGTGGCTATATACGGAACGGTAAGCAACAATGATATGATGAATTTCTGTAGCTTCATATCCATTATAACAATGTATATGGCTAAGAATGTTTAAAATTCGGATGAAAAATGGAATTTGAGTTTTGGGAAATCATTCTGCGCCATTTGCAACACGTAGCCGGAATCGGCCATGAATACGTCGCGGCCGTCGCGATCGGTAGCCATGAACTGGTATTTTCGCTTTTTGAAAGCATCGAGAGCCTCTTTGTCATCGCTTTCGATCCAGCATGCCTTGTACATCGACAGCGGCTCCCAGCGGCATTGTGCGCCATACTCGTGTAGCAGACGGTACTGTATTACCTCGAACTGCAGCTGACCTACGGTACCGACAATCTTGCGCCCGTTGAACTGATTGACGAAAAGCTGTGCCACACCTTCGTCCATGAGTTGCTGAAGGCCTTTTTCAAGCTGTTTCGATTTCATGGGATCGGAGTTTTCTATATATTTGAACATCTCCGGCGAGAAACTCGGTAATCCCCTGTAATGCAGTTTTTCTCCAGATGTCAGAGTGTCACCTATCTTGAATGTGCCGGTATCGGGTATGCCGACTATATCGCCGGGATAAGCCTCATCGACAATGCTCTTCTTCTGAGCCATAAATGCCGTAGGAGCAGCAAACCGTAATGATTTTCCGGAGCGTATGTGCAGATACGGAGCATTGCGTTCGAATTTTCCGGAGCATACTTTCACGAATGCTATACAACTGCGGTGATTGGGATCCATATTGGCATGGATCTTGAACACGAATCCGGAAAATGCTTCTTCCTCAGGCGTGACTTCGCGTTCCTCTGCCATGACCGGCTTGGGCGCAGGCGCTATCTGGACAAAGCAGTCGAGCAGCTCTTTGACTCCGAATGTATTGAGCGCGCTTCCGAAAAATACTGGAGCTACAATTCCCTCTCGGTAGGCTTCCTGGTCGAATTCCGGATATACACCCTCGATCAGTTCCAGGTCTTCGCGAAGTTTGGCGGCATCGGTGGCGCCTACAGCGTCATCTATCCGGGGATCATCCACATTGTCGATCTCCACGCGTTCGCTTACGCGTTGTTTGTTTGGGGTGAACAGATCCAGAGAATGTTCGTATATGTTATATACACCCTTGAATTTGGCTCCGATATTGATTGGCCAGCTGAGCGGGCGCACAGCGATCTTCAGCTCGGCCTCGAGTTCATCGAGAATCTCGAACGGGTCACGTCCTTCACGGTCGAGCTTATTGACGAATATGATAACCGGAGTATTGCGCATGCGGCATACTTCCATAAGCTTTCGTGTCTGCTGCTCAACGCCTTTGGCCACATCGACCACTATTATCACGGAATCAACCGCCGTAAGTGTCCGGTATGTATCCTCAGCGAAATCCTGGTGACCAGGAGTGTCGAGAATGTTTATTTTATATTGTCCGTAGTTGAAACCCATGACGGATGTCGCAACCGAGATGCCGCGTTGCTTCTCGATCTCCATCCAGTCGCTTGTGGCAGTCTTCTTTATTTTGTTGCTTTTTACCGCACCGGCTATGTGGATAGCACCGCCGAAAAGTAGCAACTTTTCGGTAAGAGTGGTTTTGCCTGCGTCAGGATGCGATATGATGGCGAATGTGCGCCTGCGTTGAATTTCTTCGTTGAGTGTTGACACTTGATGTTGACGTTTGGGATGGTTGTGCTTGTTTCTTATGCTTAATAATTATTCCTCACCGGACTTGATGCGTTCGATACATTCGGTCAGACTTTCCTCCCAGTGGGGAATTACCACATCGTACGTAAGTTTTATTTTGTTTTTATCGAGTACGGAATAATAAGGGCGGGAGGCCACGGTAGGGTAGTCTTCGGTCGGAATCGGGCTGATCGGATACTCGGTGTTGCCGGCTATCCTGCATATAGCTTTGGCGAAATCATACCAGGAGCATACTCCTTCATTGCTGAAATTGTACAGGCCTTCTACCCATTGGCTTGAGCGGAGTATACGGTATATGGCATTTGCGAGATCACGTGCGTATGTCGGAGTGCCTATCTGATCGCATACGACTTTGAGTGGCTTTTTGGCTGAAAGAACGGTTTTTACGAAATTATGGCCATAAGGAGAGTAGAGCCAGCCGGTGCGGATTATGATGCTGTTGGGTATATAAGCTATCAATGCGGTTTCTCCGGCGCGTTTTGTATTGCCGTACTGCGATATCGGATTTACTTTGTCCGACTCTTTGTAAGGTCGGTAGTTTCGTCCGTCGAACACATAGTCGGTCGATATGTGTATGATTTTCGCGCCAACGGCATCTGCCGCTATGCCGAGATTTTTGACGGCATCCACATTTACCGCCGCACTTTCGGCTTTTTCTTCTTCGGCACGGTCTACTGCAGTATATGCGGCGCAGTTCACTATATGGGAGATGTCGTTGCGCAATACGTACCGGCACACAGCATCGCGGTCTGTCAGGTCAAGTTCCTCTTTGTCGGTATAGAGTGTGTTGCCGGGGAAATTCGTTTCGAGAACATTTTTCATCTCCATCCCCAGCTGACCATTGGCACCTGTCACAAGAATTTTCATAATACCTCCTGTCTTTTTCTACTTTTGCAAAGGTACGCAAAATCCCGCAATCATCAATCAGTACATGTGTGCATGGCTTATTTTGCTACATTTGCGCCTATAAATTCATGAAAAATCTGATGCTGTTGCAACTTTTCGTATGTCCTATTCCGTCTATGCTGTGTACATTGATAGAATATAATGATAAATATAAATTGAAATAAATATATGGATCTGTTAAAAAAAATCTTCATTATTTTTGCTATGGCCGCAACAGTCATGCCGGCTGTAGCTGGTGATAGCGATAGCATTGACTCCCGCAAGGCACGGCGTGAGATAGTACATAAGTCGATTAAAGATGCGGTCAAAGGGGCTAAACAGCTTAATACCGATTCTATACGGCAACAAGTAGCCCAGGTCGTATCCGACGAGTTTTCCGATACATTGTTTGAATGGGAAAAGTCCAGTGACTGGGATTCGGGGCGCAGCAAGACCGGAATAAAGGCAGGAAAGCTCATGGAGGAACTTGACGGCCTGGGCAATGGTGAGGCTGCTGTCGCAATTGTGATTATATTTCTGATTTTTGGGTTCCCGATGGTGACTTTGATCGTGATAATATGGATTATAGCATGGTTTAGTACCCGTAAGAATCGTGAGCGCAACCGGGTGGTGGCGATGTCGATAGAGCGAGGCATTCCGCTTCCGCCGGATTATTTCCGGTCAACATTGGCCAAGAGCAGATTGCAGTCAGGACTGGTATGGATAATGTGGGGAATAGGGATAGCCGTATTTTTCCTTGTGCTGATAGGACTGAAATCAGCCGTGGCTCTTGGATTGATACCATTTTTGGTAGGCATGGCCAAACTGATAACTTATTTCGTAGAGGATCGTCCACAAAAACGTGACTGATGCTGTCGAAGATTGAAGAACTTGCATTGATTGCCCGTTGCATGGCGGCCGACGACCGCCGTGCATTCGGACGATTGGTGGAGGAATATCAGCCTCAGCTGCGACGGTTCTTGCAGAATCTGGCGCAAGGCGATGCTGCGCTTGCTGCCGATATCGCACAGGAAACGTTCATCAAAGCCTATACCGGATTGCGATCCTATCAGGGCGCGGCGCGGTTTAAGACCTGGCTGTACCGTATCGCATGCAATGAATTTTACTCATACCAGCGTAAGATTCGTGAGCGGTTGGACGATACTGATGAGGTCAGGACCGATATCCCGGCTCCGGATCAGAATGCTGCGTCCGATGCGCGTATGGATGTGGAACGTTGCCTGCGTGCGCTTTCCGATCAGGAGAGGACTGTTGTACTGCTGTTTTATATGGAAGACTTGCCTATACGCAAGATTGTATCTGTAACGGGAATGCCTGATGGCACTGTGAAAAGCCATCTTGCGCGTGCGAAGAAAAAGATGGCTGGAGTCATGCGGCAATAGCCGGTTGTTACGTTATAAATGATAGTAATATGAAAAAAGAAAATATATCTGATTTGGACAATGAACTGCGTCGTATGCTTCAGCAGGAACTGCCTGAGGCCGGTAGCGATGAATGGTTTACACGCAAGGTGATGAACCGGCTGCCGGAAAAGCAGCCGTCGTCGGTATCATGGATCGAAAGGCTCGGGTTTCTGATGGCCGGTATTGTCCTGATTGTACTTTGGGTACTGTTTGGACGTAGTATTGTGTCTTCGAGCGCTCTTACAGTTGCCGACCTGCTGGTCTACGGATCGTTTTTCGCTCTTGGAGTATCGTTGGCTGTAGGAATGTTGCGTCCTTTCAGAAACTGACAGGGCTGTGTTTTATTTCATCCACGAACCGGTCAATTTCTGAAAGCATGCGTTCTAAGTTGTGTAACGGAGCAAGGCGTCTCTCCAAAGGGCATCGTCCTGTTCCGGCACGGTTTATTATCTCCATAACTTCTTGTCCATAGGAGCAGTCGACGCCACCATTTTTCATTAGGATCAAAGCATCGCTGCTGATTACATCTGTGTGACACCGTTTCGCTCTGCCTGCGACCATCAGAGCAGCCGCACCTATACCGACGACTTTGTCGGCTATTTCCGCACCTTGCAGCGGATGGGCCGGATCATGATACAATGCGTGCAGATCGGCTACTCCTCGGCGGTCGAATGTTTCGATTACGCCGGTAGCCCTCCTTATGACCAGGGAGTGGCTACCGGCGTGAAGTATATTGATCAGTTCCGTCATGACGGAGTCTGTTTCAGTTGTTCAACATACCGGTCTATGCGGGATAGCTGGTTTGGGATCTGAATACCCTGCGGGCAATGAGACAGGCATGCGCCGCAGTTTATGCAATGGGATGCCTGGCGCAGTTTTGGTACTGAACGGTCGTAGCCTATCAGGAACTCTCGGCGGGCTTTTGCATACTTGGGGTCGCGGCTGTCAGTGGCTACGCGGCCTTCATTTAGGCACTTGTTGTAGTGTGCGAAAATTGCCGGAATGTCCAGTCCGTACGGACATGGCATACAATATTTGCAGTCGGTACACGGTACTGTCGGATATTCGAGCATCAGGGTCGTGATGCGGTTCAGGAATGCAAGTTCGTCGTCTGTTACCGGATCCAGGGGGGAGTATGTATGCAGATTGTCTTGCAGATGTTCCATGTATGTCATGCCGCTTAATACGGTGAGAACCCGTTCAGGAGAGCCTGCATAGCGGAATGCCCACGATGCGATGCTGTCATCCGGGCGTCGTTCTTTCATCTGAGCCGCCAGCCCGTCGGCTATGGATGCGAGACGGCCGCCTAACAGTGGCTCCATGATTACTACAGAAATCCCGCGTTTGTCAAGTTCATTATATAGATATTTGGCATTGGTATTGCGCGGATTTATTTCTTTTGCATGCAGCCAGTCTACGTAGTTCAACTGAATCTGTACGAAATCCCAGTGTGCTTCTCCGCTGTCATGAAGCGCAAGCAGATGGTCGAACACCTTGATATCGCCATGATATGAAAAACCGAGATTGCGTATGTGTCCGGCGGCACGTTCGTCTTCAAGAAACTTACGGATCCCGTTGTCTTCATAGCGGCCGTTATAAGCCTCCATGCCATCCATTCCTATACCGTGGAGCAGCATGTAGTCGATATAATCGGTCTGAAGTTCGCGAAGTGAGTTCCGATACATTTCAATAGATCGCTCGCGCGACCAGGTCTGAGGCGCGAAATTTGAAAGTTTGGTCGCGATGAAGTAGCTGTCGCGGGGATGTCGGCTAAGAGCGATACCCATGGCGTGCTCGGATGCTCCTTTGCAATATGCAGGCGATGTGTCGAAATAATTCACTCCATGTTCGAGGGCATAGTCTACCGAGCGGTTTACCGCTTCCTGATCGATCTGGATATCACTGTCCCGTGCACTTTCATTAGACGATGTCGGAAGTCGCATGCATCCGTATCCGAGCAGCGATACCTTATCGCCTGTCGACGAATTGGTGCGGTATGTCATTTCGCCAGTTATACCGTTATTGCTGTCGTGCTTGTTGTCTGCCTCCGGGCGTGTACATCCTGCCAATATGGCGCTGCCGGTACCGGCTCCCATCAGTTTCAGAAAATCGCGGCGGTCTATAGGCTTTTGGTTGAGTCTGGATTTTATATTTTTCATGTTAGTTGAAGCGTTTGTCGGATGATCAGAGAGTTGTATGTATTTCGCGCCCTTCGACATGGATTGCGCTTAGAGGCCTTACCGGACATAAATTCTCGCATGCCCCGCAACCGATACAATATCCGTTCACGTATGGCATTGTGCGCTTTTTTCCATTACGAGTTACTTCGATCATGGATATTGCTCCTGCCGGACAATGGCGAGCGCAGTTTCCGCATGATTCACCCATAGATACCGATAGGCAAGAGTCGGCATCGACCACAGCGTATCCAATGCTTGTAGAACTTTTCTCTGCAGCTGTGATCGGGTGTATTGCTCCGTCTGGACATATGGATGAACATTCTGTACATTCAGGCCGACAATATCCGCGTTCATATCCTACGACAGGCTGCATGAATGAATCCAGTTCTGCCGACGGGCGGAGAACGTCGTTCGGGCAAGCGCTTATACAAAGCTGACAGGCTGTGCAATGTTGTCGCAGATGCGCTACGCTTCTGGCTCCAGGAGGGGCGATAGGACTTTTGCGTGTCGGAGCCTTTTTCTCGGCTATCGGAGCCAGGCCTCCATCCACGATCTTGTCTTCGGCTGACGCCGCAGCGGCTCCGGCAAGTATTGTAGCCATCGATATGAAGTTGCGGCGCGAAGCGTCGACATGTTTGACGTCGTTCGGTTTAGATTCTGTTTTTGTACGCAAACGGTATGTCAGGGCACCGGTCGAGCAATTTTCCATGCAGTCGAAACATGCTACACATCGTGTGTAGTCTATTTTGTGCGCCTTAGGATCGATACACGATGCCTTGCAGTTGCGTGCGCATCGTCCGCAATTATTACAGGTGTCAGTATTTATCTCAGGACGCAAAAGGGCGAATTTTGAGATATAGCCTAATATAGTTCCTACCGGACAGACTGTGTTGCAGTATGTACGTCCTCCAAGCCATGCCATTATACCGACTACAGCCAATGTCACGATCGCTACGATGAAAAGAGGCCAGTTGAACGCCGGTTGCTCTACATGATAGAACGCGTAACTGTCGTTGGCCTGAGCTATGTCGGCAAGCACATTGTTGGCGGCATCGTATACAGGTATTCCGAGTTGCGATATTATTCGTCCGTATGCGCTGTATGGCGCTATCAGTGCGGCTATTGATGTCATTCCGGCTATGATGCCTGCAAAGAACAATATTAGAAATATTATTCGCAGTGTACGGTGTTCTGGTGTATAATGGAAACGGCCGGATTTGCGTTTGATGCGAGAACTGAACCTGATCGATATTCGGTTGATCGTATCCTGCAATATCCCGAGCGGACATACTACCGAGCAATATACACGGCCTAAAAGCAAGGTTGTGATTAGGAGTCCGATCAATACGGCCAGATTCAGAGCCAGAAGAGCCGGCATAAACTGGATTCGGGCCATCCATCCCCATAAATGGCGGGATGTCCCCGTGAAATCGAAAAACAGCAGTGTGACGGCAACGATGCTGATTACCGCCAGTACTTTGCGTAGTCGTCTTAACATATATGTATTACTTATTCCGAAATAGGTGATGGTTTATCTTGTTCTGCAAAGATAGCGAATGATGTCAAAAGGAAATTGTATATAACACTGTATGACTTACCATTTTTCCGTAGAATCACTATAATTTACGTTAAATGGCGGTATGGCCGATAGAATTTGCCGGATCCATTGTATTTATGCCGCTTTTTGGATGTAGCTTAAAACATATGGAAGTATAAGGTTGTTGTTATAACACATTGATTCAGTCTGCATGCATCGAGTTCTGTCATATATGCTTATAATAAGGCATGTTTATCTGTCTGGCTTTATTTCGGCAGTGTTGATTGCTGTCTCCTTTGCCGACGGAGCCGCGCAATGTGCGGATTGTGACGAATGTATGCCCAGGATCGCGTTGAAAACCAATCTGCTGCATGATGCGATGGCAATTCCGGATATCGGGGTTGAAGTAAGTATAGGGCGACAATGGTCGCTGAGTGCTGAGGGGGTCTGGGCGTGGTGGAGCCGGGAATCAGCCCACCGATGTTGGCGTATATACGGCGGATGGACGGAATTCAGATTCTGGTTTGGTGAAAAAGTCCGTCGGCGGGCATTGACAGGACATCATGTAGGGGTCTACGGATCGATGCTTACATACGATTTCGAATTCGGCAACAAGGGGTGGCAGTCTCCTGATTTCACTTATGGCATAGGAATCGGTTATGGATATTCGTGGTGCATAAGCCGGTATTTGAATATAGATGTTGGCGCGCGTGTGGGATATTCGGTTGGCAGATTGATAAAATATCATCCGCAATGTGACACATATGTGTGCCAGTCCCATCCGGAACGCCGTTATATCGGGCTTACGGGTCTTGAGGTGACGCTTGTATGGTTTCCAGGGAACAAGCATAAAAACAATCCTGTCCGCAATCTATGACAAGACCGTATATAATCATATTGTTCATATTGTCATGGCTTACATCGTGCAGCCATAAGGATATCTTATGCTATGGTAACGACCCGGTACCCATGACCGTACGTTTCATGTGGGACAACGCACCGTCTGCAAATCCGGATGGTATGACACTTTACTTTTTTCCCATAAGCGATGGCACGCGGATATGGCGCTTTGATATATCAGGCCGTGACGGAGGGCCTGTTGAACTGCCTTTGGGGGCTTATCGGTTTCTGGCGTTTAACAATGATCTGTCTGGGATTGATTTCAGCGGACAGGATGAATATTCACATTTAACGGCGACTGCACGCAAGAGTCTAGTGGCGGATTTGATTCGTCCGACCGGAATGCTGTATGGTGGCTCTGCTGATTATCTCGAGGTAACGCCCTGTGGAATCATATATACTGCTCGTGACGGTATTGTCAAAGAGTGCAGGCAAGGCTTATTGAGATGCTATACGGATTCACTGAACTGTGTATATAATGTGGTTCTGTCTGGATGTAAGGGTCTTGAAAACATGCGCTCTGCCACTTGTTATCTTAATGGCATCGCTTCTTCGTTGCTTGTCGCCTCCGATCATCCCGAAGGAGAACCGGCTACTACCGCTTTTATTCTGGAACGCATGGACGGGTCAGAGGTGACTGTTCTTAAAGGAAGCACCACAGTATTCGGTTTTGTTGACAGTCCGTCACCTTGTGTCACCCTCACGTTGGCAGTGGTACGTACAGACGGAACATCGGTGAAAAAAAGTTTCGATGTGACAGAACAAGTCATAAACAGTTCAAACCCGCATAACGTTTATATTAAATTAAATGGTATAGAGATCCCAAACGGAGACATACCCGATAATCCCGGAGGTGATGTCGGAATAGAGGTAGGTGTCGACGGATGGCAGGTCATAGAGATTGATATCGGCTCGAATCTTCCATAAATGTATTCGAGTAAAATATATAATTAGTTAAATGCATGACATCGTACTTACTAAAATTTATAGATATGGACAGATTTAACCGACTACTGTCATTCGGGTGCGGCCTCAGTGTTATCATTCTGGCTTCCTGTACTGAAGAAAACGACCCTCTTGGTGCTGAAGTGGCCGCTGACAATGCGATATATTTTGCCGCGCACACAGAGTTGTCTCGTGCGGGTGATATCACAACGAATAATATTACATCGTTCAACGTTTATGCATATACCGGCAGTGTAACGTCTCCATCTTTGTTCATGGACAATGTGACTGTAAATAAAACCGCCAGCAACACATGGACCTATACTCCGCTGAGATATTGGCCGGCGAACGAATCCGTCGATTTCTATGCATTCGCACCTGCTTCATGGCTCGGAGATAACAGTCCGCTTAAACCGGTTGGCTACGACAGTTATCCTGGCACGGAAGATATAATCTATGCGGTAAGTCCTGATCTGATAGGCAGTGCCGGAGTTCCAAATGCGCAGGTCATATTCCATTTCCGTCATGCACTTGCCAAGGTGACGGTAAAAATGAGTTCAACAAACGAAGATCTGTCGGTGAGGGTCACAAACGTAGTGCTTACAAATCTTATGACAAAAGGTAATTTTTCATTTCCGTCAGAATCCACCTCGGATATATTGGCAGAAGGAAATGTTGGAAGATGGTCTGACCAGAATACACCTCTCAGCTATATCTTGCACGTATCCAGAGATAAGGATGATGTGATCCGGCTGACAACCACTCCAACCGATATGAGCGATATCGGTTCTAAACTCGGCGGCCCGAAATACATGATGCCGCAGGTGCTTACATGGCGGAGCAATGGGGCTGGAAATGACACCTATATCGCTGTCATGTGTTCCGTATACGATACAAAGACTGGTCTAAAGTTATGGCCGAATGAAAATACTCCACCTGAAAATGTCGTGCAAAGTAGTACATTTGGTGATGGTATACTCAAGTTCCCGTTGTCGACAAGCAGATTCTCTCAATGGGATCCGGGATATCATTATATCTATTCCATAGTTATAAATTCCAATGAAGAGATGGGGGCGATTGAGTTCGGGACTCCGACCGTCGATACGTATGTGGATGTATCGTCATATTATGAATAAGAATAAAACAGGCTGGAACTTTCAGTGGTTCCAGCCTGTTTTATTCTTATTCAGTCCTGGTATGTTTAGGCCTTGTAGAGCTCTATCTGATCCGGAGTGAATGCAGCTATAAATTCAGCATGACGGGCGACTTCGCTCTGTGCAAGTTTATTGTAGACGCTTGCCGAACGCACGAATGCCTCGTTGCGGGTAGCATCAAGCAGAAGCAGATAGCCCATGACGATATTGCCTGCCATTTCTACCAGACGGCGAGCCATGAAGTCATTGTAGGCTTGATCTTTGACAGCTCCGACTGTAGCCACGGCATTCTCGTATTTTGCAGTCATGGCACGGAGATTCTCTTTAAGCGGCATGAGAGCTTCGGGTGTTTCCTGAGAGTCGTAGCTGTTGATAAGCGTCATATATGTGCCGGTTGTCACGTGACGGATTGCGGCTACGACCTGGAGCTGGGTAGTCCCTTCATATATTGAAGTGATACGGGCATCGCGATATACACGCTCGCAGGCGTAGTCTTTCATAAATCCTGATCCGCCGTGGATCTGGATGCAGTCGTATGCGTTCTGGTTGCAATACTCGCTGCCCATACCTTTCGCCATAGGAGTACATGCATCGGCCAGTTTGGAATATTTCTTCATTTCGGCCTTTTCTTCCGGAGTCAGCGCACGCTCTTTGGCGATGTCTTCGTAGATCTTGTACATGTCAACGTAGCGAGATGTTTCGTAGAGCAGCGAACGCGATGCGTCGAGCTTAGCTTTCATAACCGCCAGCATTTCGAATACAGCCGGGAAGTCGATGATCGCTTTTCCGAACTGGCGGCGATCTTTTGCGTATGCCAGAGCCTCGCGATAAGCGATCTCACTTACACCTACCGACTGGGCGGCGATACCGAGACGGGCACCGTTCATAAGCGCCATCACATATTTTATGAGGCCGAGGCGGCGCGATCCGCATAGTTCTGCCTTGGCGTTTTTGAATACGAGCTCGCATGTCGGAGACCCTTTTATACCCATCTTGTTCTCTATACGGCGTACGGTTACTCCACCATTACGCTTGTCGTAGATGAACATCGACAGTCCGCGTCCGTCTTTGGTGCCTTCTTCAGAGCGGGCGAGAACCAGATGGATATCGCTGTCACCGTTGGTGATGAATCGCTTAACGCCGTTCAGCAGCCAGGTGCCGTCGGGCTGTTCTGTCGCTTTGAGCATGACCGACTGGAGATCAGATCCGGCATCCGGTTCGGTGAGATCCATCGACATAGTCTCGCCGGCGCATACACGTGGTATATAACGCTGTTTCTGATCTTCATTGGCAAATTCATAGATTGTTTCTGCACAGTCCTGAAGTCCCCAGAGATTCTCAAAACCTGTATCGGCACGGCTTACTATATCGGCAGCCATGATATAGGGTGTGATCGGGAAATTAAGGCCGCCGAGACGCCGGGGCATCGACATACCCATAAGTCCGGCTTTGCGGCAAGCCTCGAGATTGGCTTTGGTGCCGTCGGCGTATATCACGCGTCCGTTTTCCACGCGTGGCCCTTGATGGTCGACATCCTCTGTGTTGTCGGCTATGATACCGCCGCAGAGCTCACCCACGATTTCGAGTACTTTATCGTAATTGTCCATTGCATCCTCGAAGTTCAACGGAGCATAGTCAAACTTCTCGACATCGGTATAATTGCGTTCTTTCAGTTCAACGATCTTGCGCATCAGCGGATGACCCAGATGATGCCTTAGATCGGGATTGTCGGTATAAAAATTAGCCATGGTTATCTGGTATATTGGCGTTTACTTGGAGTTTTTCTTGTAATACTTGATGAGCTTGGGAATAATATCCTCAAGGTTGCCGGTGATTACATAGTCGGCAATGGTATTGATAGGTGCGTTGGGATCATTGTTGATCGAGATGATGATCGAGCTTTCCTGCATGCCGGCGATATGCTGAATCTGGCCTGAGATACCGCAGGCGATGTAGAGTTTCGGACGCACCGTCACACCGGTCTGGCCGATCTGGCGTGCATGTTCTGTAAAGCCGGCATCGACAGCTGCACGCGATGCTCCTACTTCTGCACCGAGTACATTAGCCAAATCAAAGAGCAGATCGAAGTTCTCCTTGCTGCCTACTCCGTAGCCACCTGCTACAATAATGGGAGCCCCCTTGATATTGATCTTGGACTTCTCGATATGGCGGTCTATGATCTCGACAACGAAATCCTCGGGATTTACATATTTGGAAGCATCAAGATCGATTACTTCGCCTTTGTGGCTGGCATCGAAGATCTCCTTTTTCATTACACCCTCTCGTACTGTTGCCATCTGCGGGCGGCATTCGGGATTTACGATCGTTGCTACGATATTACCGCCGAAAGCCGGACGGATCTGATATAGGAGATCTGTGTATGATTTGCCTGTCTTGGGATCGGTATGGTCTCCGATCTCCAGAGATGTACAGTCTGCGGTCAGACCGCTGTGCAGAGCCGATGATACACGAGGCCCGAGATCGCGGCCGATGCAGGTAGCGCCCATGAGGCAGATCTGAGGTTTGATCTCTTTGAACAGGTTGATCAGAACGGAGCTGTGGGGATTGGTCGTATAGGGATAGAGAAGGGCATCGTCTACTTTGTAGACAACATCCGCGCCATACGGGAACAGTTGATTTTCTACACCGTCGAGATTGTGGCCTACCACTAATGCTTCGAGTTTGACGCCAAGACGGTTAGCCAATTCGCGGCCTTTGGTAAGGAGCTCCAGGCTCACGTCGGCAACCTTGCCGTCCTCCAGCTCGCAATATACTATGAGATTATTATTGTCAGTCATGATTTTGTTGCGTGAATATAATAACTGGTTGGTTAAGGATGTCGCGTCAGCCTATGGTGTGGTTTGCGATAAGTTCTTTTATTAAGTCCTCTATCTGATCGTCGTTGTTCTCGAGACAGCGGCTTTCCTTGGCTGTAAACACTACGTTTTCAATAGCCTTTACTTTAGTAGGAGAGCCTGCGAAACCGATCTGTTCGGGATCTGCTTCTACGTATGCGGCACTCCATTCATTCAGATTCAGGTAGGGGCGTTTCTCGACGAGAGCCTTGAGTTCGTCTGAAAGTTTTTCTTTTTCGCTCGGGGATACGGCGTATTTATATTTCATCACACGCTGTGCGTTGCGGGGACGGCATTCGGCTGCAGATCCATTGACGGTCACAACACAAGGCAGAGGAGCCTTTACTGTTTCTACTCCGTGTTCGAGGCGGCGTTTTACAATTACGTATCCGTCTTTAAGTTCGAGAATCTCCTCGGCGTATGTAACCTGGGGAATACCCAGTTTTTCTGCGATCTGGGGACCTACTTGGGCAGTGTCGCCGTCGATAGCCTGACGGCCGCCGAGAATAATGTCGAAATCATTCATCTTGCGGACTGCCTGAGCCAATGAGTAGGAGGTAGCCAAAGTATCGGCGCCGCCGAGTGTGCGGTCTGTGAGCACTATGCCGGTATCGGCACCACGATAAATGGCTTCGCGTATTATTTCAGAGGCGCGGGGCAGACCCATTGTAAGAAGGGTCACAGTCGAACCGGGGTTGGCGTCTTTCAGCTGGAGCGCTTGTTCCAAAGCATTGAGATCCTCGGGATTGAAGATGGCCGGAAGGGCGGCGCGGTTGATCGTTCCGTCTTCTTTCATGGCATCTTTGCCCACGTTGCGGGTATCAGGCACCTGCTTTGCGAGCACGACGATGTTTAAACTCATATGGTTAAGATATTAGATAATAATTGATTAGTAATATATGCTTGTTGAAAACTAACATACAAAGATAATCAATTCGGGTAATATTCCAAAACAAATGTCTGCAATATTGCTACAGTTTTATACGTGTTGTATGCTAATGTCTATAAATGACACATCCCAGACTGTCGGCTCAGATAGTCTGGGATGTGTGGGATTGCGTTGGCGGATGCGGATCAGCCGTACTGTATTGTTCCGTCTTCGTTGCGGTACAAGTCGAAACTTTTCTCATACTGATCCATTGCGCGCAGACTCATGCCCATGCTGGAGAAGCCTCCGTCATGGAAGAGATTCTGCATCGTCACCTTGCGGGTAAGGTCACTGAACATAACGATACAATAGTTGGCGCATTCTTCGGCGGTGGCGTTGCCGAGCGGCGACATGCGGTTGGCGAAGTCCATCAAAGAGTCCATACCCTTTACGCCGCTGCCGGCTGTAGTCGGGGTCGGTGACTGTGATATGGTATTGATGCGTACGTTTTTCTCGCGTCCGTAAATGTAACCGAAACTACGGGCTATGGATTCGAGCAGAGCTTTGGCATCGGCCATGTCGTTATAGCCGAACATTGTGCGCTGGGCTGCTATATAGCTGAGTGCTACTATGCTTCCGCCGTCATTGATGGCATCCAGTTTTTTTGCTGCCTGAATCATTTTGTGGAATGAGACGGCCGAGATGTCGAGAGTTTTGTTTAGAAGATCATAATCGATGTCATCGTACAGACGCTTTTTGCGTACGTTAGGCGACATGCCTATGGAGTGCAGAACGAAATCGATTTTACCGCCAAGAACCTCCATTGATTTGGCAAATACCATCTCAAGATCTTCGACATTGGTCGCATCTGCAGGAATAACTTCGGCATTGAGATTTTCGCCCAACTGGCTTACGTCGCCCATGCGCACGGCAACGGGAGTGTTCGACAATGTTATTGTAGCGCCTTCTTCTACGGCTTTTTCAGCTACCTTCCAGGCGATACTCATGTCATTGAGCGCTCCGAATATTATACCGCGCTTTCCTTTCAGTAAGTTGTAACTCATTTACTCTGTGTTTGTAGATTGTTAAAATAGTGCCTTATTCATAGCTCGAACCATCGAAGCAGTGGGTGCAAATCTTGCATTTAGGCAGACCTATGGCTTCGATGACATTTTCTATCGAGCTGAATTGAAGGGATGTTATATTAAGTTGGCTGCGTATTTTCTCAACCATGGCGTTGTATTCCTGACTGCCGGTGCGGCTGTATGCTTCCACGTTTTTGTTGTGGTCTCCTTCCAGTTCGGCTATGACACGACGGGTTATCAGTTCCATGTCGCTCTTGGATGCCGTGAAGTTTAGGAATTTACATGGATAGAGCAGGGGGGGGCAGCTTATACGCATGTGTACTTCGCGGGCTCCGCAGTCGAACAGGTCTTTTACGTTGTCGCGCAACTGGGTTCCGCGGACTATGGAATCATCGCAGAAAAGAACTTTTTTCCCGTTTAGAAGCGATTTGTTGGGAATCAGTTTCATTTTTGCCACGAGTTCACGACGTTCCTGAGTGCTCGGTGTGAAACTGCGTGGCCATGTCGGGGTATATTTGACAATGCCGCGCAGATATGGCACGCGTTTGCCTTGGGCATATCCTAAAGCCATACCGATACCGGAATCGGGTATGGCACTGACGAAATCGATTTCAGTATCGTCTTTTTCTCCCATCGCCTGGCCGCATTTGCATCGCATCTGGTCGACATTGCGCCCTTCGTATTCGCATACTGGATACCCGTAGTAGGTCCATAGAAACGCACAGATCTGCATTTGTTCGCCTGGTGCGCGAAGCTGCTTGAATCCATCGGCGCTGATCTCTGTGATTTCCCCTGGCCCCATAGTGTAGGCTATCGAGAAGCCAAGGTTGGGAAAGGCGCATGTCTCGGAAGTAGCCGCCATTGCTCCGTCTTTTTGTCCGAGAATGATCGGAGTACGTCCGTATTTGTCGCGTGCGGCGATTATACGGTCTTCCGTAAGCAGTAGCATGGAACACGATCCTTTGACACGGTTGTAGACATTCTCGATGCCGCTTACGAAATCGGTGCCGTCGCTTATCAGTGCGGCAATCATCTCGGTCGGATTTATTATGTCATAGCTGTGTTCGCAGAAATGATGCCCCTTTGCCAGCAGTTCTTTTTCAAGTTCGACGATGTTGTTGATTCTACCTACAGTCACGATGGCGAACTTTCCCAGGTGACAGTTGACTATAATAGGCTGTGCGTCAGTGTCACTGATCACGCCTATTCCGCAGTTGCCTTCGAAATCCTTTAGATCCGGTTCGAATTTTGTGCGGAAGTACGAGTTCTCGATATTATGAATCGAGCGTGTGAATATGCCGTTATGGCATGTGGCAAGCCCGGCGCGCTTTGTGCCCATGTGCGAGTTGTAGTCTACGCCGTAGAACAATTCGTTGATGCATTTATCGCGCTTGACTAAGCCGAAAAAACCTCCCATAAGGATGTATGATTTGGAATTTAGAGTATTCTGTGTTCAGTTTTATTTTGTAGTTTTTGCCTCTACCCAACGGCGGGCATTGACAAATGCCTCGATCCATGGCGTTACGTCGTCTTTGCGACGGCTCGCGGGATAATATGCCCACTGCCATGGGAATATGGCCCGTTCGAGATGTGGCATGATGGCTACGTGGCGTCCGTCGGCTGAGGCTATGCCGGCTACCGAGTACCGGGATCCGTTTGGATTGCCGGGGTAGGTGGTATAGTTGTATTTGGCTATGACATTGTAGGATGCCAGCGATTCGGGCAGGCTGAATCGTCCTTCGCCATGGGCTACCCAGATGCCGAGTTTGGTTCCGGAGAGAGAACCGAACATTACTGAATCGTTTTTGGGCACTGTCACTCCCACGAACTGCGATTCGAATTTGTGGGATATGTTGTGCTCCATCCGGGTACGTTTGCCGTGTTCGGGATTGATCAGATTGAGTTCGATCATAAGCTGGCAACCGTTGCATACGCCGAGACTCAGTGTGTCCGGCCGCTTGTAGAAGCGTTCCAGTGTAGCCTTGGCCTGTTCATTCCAAAGGAAACCGCCGGCCCATCCTTTTGCCGATCCCAGTACATCTGAATTTGAGAAGCCACCGCAGAATACGATCATGTTGACGTCATCGAGAGTCTCGCGCCCGCTCATAAGATCGGTCATGTGTACATCTTTGACATCGAATCCTGCGAGGAACAGGGAGTATGCCATTTCTCTGTCGCCATTGACACCTTTTTCACGGATGATAGCGGCTTTGATACCTGTACGCTCTTTGCGGCTGAGATCGAGACCGAGAGTTTTGAGTGAGCCGTCGTATTTGCTCGGGAAACGGTAGCGTAGCGGCTGTTTCTTATAGTTCTCGAAGCGGAGCGATGCACATTGGTTTCCGCTCTGGACGGCATCCATAAGATAAGACGGTTCAAACCATACGTCGCGCATGTAGTCTATTCCGAGCAGGTGCTGCGAGCCATCGTGGTTTATTACAAGTGCACGTTCTTCGATCGGTGTGCCTATAAAGCGGAAGCCCACGCCTTGCTTTTCGAGGAATGATTCGACGGTGCCGGCTTTTGAGTCTGCGACCTGGATTACAAGTGCCGGATTCTCTGAGAATAGGATTTTGATGAGATCTGTTTCTCCGTCGGCAGTAAACCGGTCAGTAGCCATTTCGATACCGCCGGTTGTGTTGGCGAATGTCATTTCCAGCAATGTTGTGACAAGACCACCGGCCGATACATCGTGTGCGGCCATAATCTGACCTCGGTTGATCATGCGTTGAACGGCATTGAAAGTACGGCCGAATTGTGCGGCGTCTTTGACTGTCGGGGTTTCTGATCCGAGAGCATTCAGAGCCTGTGCGAACGCAGATCCGCCAAGTTTCAACTTGTCGCCGGAGAAATCGATATAATACAGACGGGACTCTCCGCGCTGGAGAACCGGAGTCAATGTTTTGCGGACGTCGGAAGTCTCAGCGGCGGCCGAGATTATCACAGTGCCGGGGGCGAATACTTTCTCGTCGCCGTATTTCTGTGTCATCGACAGACTGTCCTTGCCGGTAGGTATGTTTATTCCCAGTGCGCATGCGAAATCGCTGCATGCCTCCACTGCACGGTATAAAGCCGCGTCTTCGCCGGGGTTCTTGCAAGGCCACATCCAGTTGGCACTGAGAGATACTCCGCTGAGTCCATCGGCCAGCGGTGCGCCTGCGAGATTCGTGAGAGCTTCGGCTACCGCAAGCACCGAGCCGTTGGCAGAGTCGACGAGTGCAGCCTGTGGCGCGTGGCCTATAGACGTTGCAATACCTTTCTTGCCGGTATAATCGAGTGCCACGACACCGCAGTCACTGAGCGGGAGCTGTATCTCGCCCTGACATTGCTGTCGTGCTACCTTTCCGGTGACAGAGCGGTCTACCTTGTTGGTCAGCCAGTCTTTGCAGGCTACACCTTCAAGAGACAATACATTGCGCACGTATGTCTCAAGCTGGGACTGATCGTATTCCGGATCTTTATAGCTTTGTTCGATTGTCGTGTCGGTCATCACTGTTTTGGGAGAACTGCCGAACATATCGGTCATTGCAAGATCGATTGGCTTTACTCCGTCGGGCTGTTCGAATACGAACCGGTGGTCACCGGTAGTCTCACCTACGACATAGAATGGCGCACGTTCGCGGTCGGCTATACGGCGTACGAATTCGATGTCTTCGGCTTTCATCACCATGCCCATTCGCTCCTGGCTTTCGTTGCCGACAATTTCTTTTGCCGACAATGTTTTATCGCCCACAGGCAGATCGCCGATGCTGATTTTGCCACCGGTCTCTTCCACGAGTTCCGACAGGGCATTGAGGTGGCCGCCTGCTCCGTGGTCGTGTATTGATACTATCGGGTTTTCGGGAGATTCGGCCAATGCGCGGATCACGTTGGCTACACGTTTTTGCATTTCAGGATTGGCGCGTTGTACTGCGTTAAGCTCAATAGCGTTTGCATACTGACCTGTCGCTACTGAACTTACAGCTCCGCCACCCATGCCGATACGGTAGTTGTCACCACCCATTATAACTACTTTCTCCTCCGGTACGGGAGTGCCTTTGAGTGCGTCACGGCGCGATGCGAATCCGACACCGCCTGCAAGCATTATAACTTTATCGTATGCATATAGCTTGCCGTTCTCATCGTGTTCGAATGTCAGCAACGATCCGCATATCAGGGGCTGGCCGAACTTGTTGCCGAAATCCGATGCGCCGTTCGATGCCTTGATAAGAATGTCGCAAGGAGTCTGATAAAGCCATGCACGCGGATTCATCATCATTTCCCAACGGTGGTCGGCCGACATGCGGGGATACGATGTCATATAGACCGCGGTACCGGCTATTGGCAGACTGGCGCGGCCTCCGCCGAGACGGTCGCGGATCTCTCCGCCTGATCCGGTCGCTGCTCCGTTGAATGGTTCGACTGTGGTAGGAAAGTTGTGAGTCTCGGCTTTTAGGGAGATAACAGTGTCGATAGGCTTGATCTCGAAGTAGTCGGGACGGTCTGGATTTACAGGTGCGAACTGGTCTACCTGAGGGCCTTCGACAAATGCTACATTATCTTTATAGGCTGATACGAGTTTGCCGGGGTTGACCTGTGAGGTCTTTTTGATGAGTTTGAAAAGTGATAAGGGCTTTTCCTCACCGTCAATGATAAATGTGCCGTTGAATATTTTGTGGCGGCAATGTTCGGAATTCACTTGCGAGAATCCGAAAACCTCACTGTCAGTCAGTGGTCGGCCAAGGCGCTCTGCCAACTGACGCAGATAGTCTTCTTCTTCGGCGCTGAGTGCGAGACCTTCCCGGTTGTTGTATTCCGTTATATCTGCTATATGTTCTATCGGATCCGGTTTGCGGTCTATAGCGAATATCTTTGAGTTAAGGCCGTCGTAGACACGTTGAAGCATTTTGTCGAATGTCGGATTTTCTTCACGTGTGAGCGAAAATTCCTCAATACGAGAAATGCCGCGAATACCCATGTTCTGGGTTATTTCAACGGCATTTGTACTCCATGGAGTAATCATTTCGCGACGCGGTCCGATATAACGTCCGGAGAGACGCTTCGACGCCAGAGGTTTGGCACCTGACAGAAGCCACGACAACTTTTCTTGTTCGGCGGGTGAGAAGCCGTGGTCGGTTTCTACTGCAAAAATCTGGGTTGCACCCTTTTTGAAGAATTGGACAATACTCATGAGTTTTGTAGAGCTTGCTATATTTGATTTGGGTATTAATTCTGCTAAGCAATAATTCTGCAAAATTAGTCAAAAACATTTATTTTTTTGCAGTCTTTGATCGAAAAAAGCATGTGATTATATGATATTTGTGGTCGTGGGAAAAGGATTTGTTAGCAGATAATGAGCGGAAGTAGTGTCACTTATCTGAAGAAGATCTGACTGGCGTCTGTGTTTTGACCTGAAGGGCTATATATGGGAGTGACGCATGGCGGCAACCTGTTTATCGAGGCAGACGAATAAATGAAGCCTGTGTAAATTAATTGAAAATAACCTAAAAACAACGTTAACGTTCTATTGGTTGCGGCGGTCGGGAATTGTATATTGAATTAATTTCGTTATTTTAGCCACAGGATTTACTATTTAATTCGGTGTTTATGGAATTTGATGAACAGGCAGCGATAATATATATGCGCGGATACCTTCCGCAGGAATGGCGTGACGTTTACGATGACGATCAATTGTTGAATGTGATAGATATCATCTGGGATTTATATGAGGACAGCGGCATGCTTGATCTCGATTCTGCTCTGAGTGACGACGATGCGGATCTTTCTGTTGATGAAATAGTGGCGCATGTCACTAAACTTTTGCGTAAGGACAAAGGCTCTGAGATCGCTGACGGGCATATCGCCACGATTGTAAGAGCGGAATTGGCTTATGAGGAATCTATAGGCCTTAACGAATGATACTGTTTCATTTGAGTGGCAATTATATGAGACGTGCAGTCTTTTCGGCTGTCGTTTTGTGTTCGTGCATATATGCGGATGCGGCATCAAAAAATGCAGAACCGACGGAGGATGACATTTTTGAAATGTCTATTGCCGAAAATGTTTCTACACCTGTTGTGCCTAAAAAGAACATGGCTGCAATAGTCGATAAGCAGAAACGTGAGGCCAAACGGTTGAAAGCAGCCGGTATCCCGGTGGAATTGACTCGTAACGGAGAAGTCATAGTAGCGACTATCGGAGCCGAAGGTCTATTTTTGCCTAATAGTACTGAATTACGCCAAAGTGCAGGTAATTTTTTGCGTCCGTTTACTCCGATGCTTACTCAATCCGGGATGTGGAAAGTGCTGATCGTGATGCATAGCGACGATACAGGATCTGAAGAGTATGTCAATAGCCTTACAGAGGCCAGGGCGGAATCGGTCTGCAAATGGTTTGAGGGGTTGTCGCTCGATACATCTGCAATGGTTCCGTATGGTTGCGGTGCCGATGAGCCGCTTTTGGTCAACAATTCGCGTCTTAATAGAGGTGCCAACCGAAGGCTGGAAGTGTATCTTATTCCTGGACGGGTTATGCTGGATATGGCCAAACGAGGCATGATTCCATAGCTGTCATCCTAAAATCAATTGTAGAAACTCTCGTATGTGCAGAATATTAGTTAATTTTGCACATAAATTTATCATGTCCTGTAAATAAGTAAGACTCATTAATATTATACAATGGCAAAAGAACTCAAAGACCTTACCAAGCGTAAGGACAATTATTCGCAGTGGTATAATGACCTTGTTGTGAAAGCTGATCTGGCCGAGCAGTCGGCCGTGCGTGGCTGTATGGTCATTAAGCCCTACGGTTATGCAATCTGGGAGAAGATGCAGCAGCAACTGGATAGAATGTTTAAGGAGACAGGAGTGCAGAATGCTTATTTTCCGCTTTTGATTCCGAAATCGTTTTTGTGTCGCGAAGCTGAACATGTTGAAGGATTTGCCAAGGAGTGTGCCGTTGTCACTCATTACCGGTTGAAAAACGATCCGAATGGGAACGGGGTTATCGTAGATCCGGCGGCTCGTCTTGAAGAAGAACTGATTGTACGTCCTACTTCTGAGACAATAATATGGGGTACGTATAAAAACTGGATTCATAGTTACAGGGATCTTCCGGTATTGTGTAACCAGTGGGCCAACGTTATGCGATGGGAGATGCGTACACGCATGTTCCTGCGTACCGCTGAATTTCTGTGGCAGGAAGGCCATTGCGCCCATGCTACAGCTGAAGAGTCGGAACAGCGCACAGTCCAGATGATCAATCTGTATGCCAAGTTTGCCCGTGACTATATGGCTATGCCTGTCATTATCGGTGTCAAGACGGCCAACGAACGTTTTGCCGGAGCACTCAATACATACACTATAGAAGCGATGATGCAGGACGGCAAGGCTCTGCAGGCCGGAACAAGCCATAATCTGGGTCAGAATTTCGCAAAAGCGTTCGATGTGACTTTTGTCAATAAAGAGAATAAGCCCGAATATGTATGGGCAAACTCCTGGGGTGTATCGACGCGTCTGATGGGTGCGCTTATTATGACTCATTCCGACGATAACGGATTGGTGCTCCCTCCCCATCTTGCCCCGATTCAGGTTGTGATCATACCTATATATAAGAATTCCGAGCAGTTGGCGGAAATCTCAGCAAAAGTTGAACCTATTGTCAATGAATTGCGGTCGTTGGGCATAAGTGTGAAATATGACGATGCTGAGAACAAACGTCCCGGATTCAAGTTTGCCGACTATGAATTGAAAGGCGTACCTGTACGTCTTGCGATCGGTGCGCGTGACATCGAGAACGGAACTATTGAACTGATGCGTCGTGATACGCTTGAAAAGAGTGTCGAGCAGCTTGACGGAATCGTAGATCGTGTCAAAGGTCTTCTCGAAGAGATCCAGGAGAATATTTATAATAAGGCTCTTTCATATCGTGATTCCATGATTACAAAAGTGGATACATATGATGAGTTTAAAGAACAGATAGAGAAGGGTGGTTTCATATTAGCTCATTGGGACGGTACCACTGAAACTGAAGAACGGATTAAGGAGGAGACAAAAGCTACCATACGGTGTATACCTCAGGACGGCGACAAGACTCCCGGTATATGTATGGTTACTGGAAAACCATCAGCGCAGCGTGTGATATTCGCCCGCAGCTACTAATCCAAAGTAATATAATACAACGGACGCGTACCAATAACAGGTACGCGTCCGTTGTATTATATTCAATGTCCGATTGGAAGTTTATTTGGTATTGAGCAATTGTTTCTTGAGCGATGAGAATGATGCCGGTATTTTGACCGTCTGCTTTTCTCCTTTTGCAAACTGAGCGAGTTTTGACGGTATGCTGACTTTGCCGCCGATTATCTCCTCGACACTATCCTTGAATTTTGCAGGATGGGCAGTCTCGAGGAAAATGCCGGTTTCGCCCGGCTGCAGATCTTTTACAAGTGCACGGTATGCTACAGCTCCATGCGGATCGAGTAAATATCCTGTCGATCTGTATGTATCGCGGATCGTGCGTGCTATGGCTTCGTCGTCGTAGGTGTAGCCGTGTATATCCGTCGTTATTGCCTCGTGCGAATTGCCATATATATCGAGTATGCGATCGAAGTTGGAGGGCGCGCCTACATCCATGGCGTTTGCGATAGTTGCGATTGACGGCTGAGGATTGTACTCACCGGTCTGTAGGTATTTGAAAAATACGTCATTGGCGTTGTTTGCTGCTATAAATCGTTCAATAGGCAGACCCATTCGTTTGGCTATCAGGCCGGCGGCAAGATTTCCGAAATTGCCGCTCGGAACGGATACTACTACATGTTTCAGCGATTTTCCGTTTTTGGCAAGTTGGGCGTATGCGTAGAAGTAGTAGAACATCTGGGGCAGGAAACGTGCTACATTTATTGAGTTGGCTGAAGTCAGGATCATTTTTTCGTTCAGCTCCTCATCTATAAATGCACTTTTAACCAATGCCTGGCAATCGTCGAACGTGCCTTTTACTTCAAATGCCGTGATATTGCCTCCCAAGGTCGTGAACTGGGATTCCTGAATAGGGCTTACCTTACCTTTTGGATATAGAACGAATACTCTTATGCCTGGGACATTGAGAAATCCGTTGGCGACAGCACTACCGGTGTCGCCTGATGTCGCTACGAGTACATTGACGACTTTGCCTTCTGAATTTTGCTTCTGATTGAAATGTGCCAGCAGACGAGCCATAAATCGTGCGCCTACGTCTTTGAATGCCAGTGTCGGTCCATGGAATAATTCCAGGACGTATCTGTTTTCGGTCACATGTTTAAGCGGGATATTGAAGTTGAGCGTGTCTTTTACTATGTTTTTGAGGGTTTCCGAATCTATGTCTTCGCCGAACAGTGTGTTAGCTACGACGTATGCAATGTCGGGCAGAGACATTTCGGATATGTTGTTGAAAAAAGCTTTTGGAATAACGGGAATGCGTTCAGGCATATACAGTCCGCGATCAGGTGCGAGACCGTGGGTTACGGCTTCCTGGAGCGACACGTCGGGAGACTGGTGGTTAGTGCTGTAATATTGCATTGATTATTGTTTGGTCTGTATTGTTTATATAAATAAGTGAGAAAGGTTGGCTAATCTTTCAAAAGTTCCCTTATGAACGAGATCCCATCGGTTATGTGGCCTAATGATCCATGACGGGCGGAGATCTCGTCGAATGTAGTCAGGCCGTCAGTGATTCCGTCTGGACGACATATTACGAATGGCACCGGTTTCCTGGTGTGTGTGCGTATTCGGCATGGAGTAGGGTGGTCCGGTAATACCGCTATGGTCACCGGTTCGTCCATCTGTCTTACTGCATCGAGTATCGGCGCTATTATACGGCTGTCGAGATATTCGATAGTGCGTATTTTTAGTGCCACGTCGCCTTCATGTCCGGCTTCGTCGCTGGCTTCTACATGTAAAAACACGAAATCGCAGTCGCCTTTTAGCGCATCTATGGCGGCTTGAGCCTTGCCTTCGTAGTTTGTGTCGTATAGACCAGTGGCACCATCGACAATGACAGGCTTCAATCCTGCATATACTCCTATACCCCGGATCAGATCTACGGCCGATATGACGATACCGTTCTTTATGCCGAACAGTTCGTTCATCGTGTGCATTGACGGACGGTATCCCGGCGACCATGGCCATATGCTGTTGGCCGGGTCTCTGCCTTCTGCTATACGCTTCAGGTTGACAGGGTGTGTGGACAATAATTTCTGAGATTCCAGAATCAGTCTGTTTATAAGCAGGGCGGTGGATTCGGCATCCTGTACATCTGCAGAGACCATTACGGAATGAGATTCGACACCAGGCACATCATGCGGGGGTGTGCAGGTTATGCGTTTGTCCGCACCTTTGATCTTGATAAGATGCCGGTAAGAGATGCCTGGAAAGAAGTTCACATTTCCACCGCCGAGTTCTTGTTGTAGGAAATCTATAAGAACAGTAGCTTCTTCGGTGGATATATGGCCTGCAGAATGGTTTTTGATACGTCCGTCGGCAATGCATATCAGATTGCATCTCATGGCCATCTCGTCATCGGCAATAGGTATACCCATACTGGCCGCTTCAAGAGAGCCTCTGCCTTCAAAGACATCAGCGACATTATAACCCAATACCGACAGATTGGCGATCTCGCTTCCTGGTGCGAAACCGTCCGGAACCGTTGTGAGTTCGCCCTGGCAGCCGTGCGATGCCAGCCATTCCATGGCCGGAGTGTCAGCTGCCTGTAGCGGTGTCTTTCCGCCCAGGTTCTCGATAGGTTCATCGGCCATGCCGTCTCCGAGAATTATAATATGCTTCATTTGTTCTGGTTAACGGATGTTGGCTATACTGATAATATCGGCAAAGACACCGGCTGCTGTTACTTCGGCTCCGGCCCCGTATCCTTTTATGACCATTGGGTACTCTTTATAGCGTTCAGTAGTGATAAGGATCACATTGTTGCTGCCTTCAAGACGATAGAATGGATGATCCTGGCCTACGAGCTGCAACCCGACTTCAGCTTTGCCTTCGGTCAGACTTGCCACAAAACGGAACCGTTCTCCTTGTTGTTCCGCTTCTGCTCTCTGCTTTTCGAATTCAGTATCGATGTCGGATAGTTTGCGGAAAAAATCGTCGACAGATCCTTCAAACAGGCTGTCGGGAATAAATAGACGCTTCTTGACATCAGCCTGTTCAACCACATATCCGGCTTCGCGGGCAAGTATCACCAGCTTTCTGATCACATCTTTGCCGCTCAGGTCATCACGCGGGTCCGGTTCGCTATATCCGGCTTCACGGGCCATCATTATAGCCCGGCTTAAAGGGGTGTCCTTGCCGATTACATTGAATATGTAATTCAGCGTGCCGCTTACCACAGCTTCTATTCGTAGGATTTTGTCGCCGGAATTGATCAGGCTGTTTATTGTGTTTATGATAGGAAGCCCGGCTCCGACATTGGTCTCAAACAGGAATTTAACGTCCTTTTTGCGCGCTATCTGTTTGAGCGTATAGTAGTTGTCGTATGGAGATGATGCCGCGATCTTGTTTGCTGCCACAACATTGATATTGTGTGACAACAGTTCGGGATACAGTGCCGCTATATTCTGGCTTGCCGTACAGTCTACAAATACGGAGTTGAATATATTCATTCCGATTACTTCACGGCATATCTGTTCCGGTGTAGCTTCGATAGGGGACTCATTGAGAAGATCCTTATACCGGGCTATGTCTATGCCGTCACGGTCAAATACCGCGTTACGGGAATTGGCTATTCCGACTACGCGTAGTGACAGAGCCTTTTCGCGTAGCAGGCTTTCCTGTTGTTGGGCAAGTTGTTCTAAAAGGTTCCGACCCACGTTGCCCACGCCAACCACAAATAGGTTAAGCACCTGGGTCTCCGATAAGAAAAAACTGTCATGGATCACATTAAGCGCCTTGCGCAGATTTTTCAGATCGATTACGAACGAAATATTTGTTTCTGACGCTCCCTGTGCGCAGGCTATCACATTGATGCCATTGCGACCGAGAGTGTTGAACAGTTTGCCGGCAATACCGGTAGCGTGCTTCATGTTTTCACCGACGATGGCTACTGTTGCCAGATCCCGTTCGGCTGTAATGTCGCTGATCTCACCGCTTTGCAACTCGGCCGCGAATTCTTCTTGAAGAACTCTGACGGCCAATTCGGCATCGGCATTTTTTACCGCAAATGATGTATTGTGCTCGCTTGATGCCTGCGATACAAGGAATACACTTACTCCATTGTGGGCAAGAGCATTGAATATGCGGGCGTTGATGCCGATTATACCGACCATACCGAGTCCGACTACGGTTATGAGGCATGTGTCGTTGATAGACGATATGCCTTTTATCGCTTTACCTTCACCATCCGGTGAGGTTTCGCTGATGAGTGTGCCGGGTGCATCGGGATTGAACGTATTCTTTATGCGTATGGGTATGTTTTTGTGAAATACCGGATATATTGTCGGGGGATAGATGACTTTGGCTCCGAAATTGCACAACTCCATAGCTTCGACAAACGATAGCCGGTCGATTACGTATGTATTATTGATTACCCTGGGGTCGGCGGTCATAAATCCGTCTACGTCGGTCCAGATCTCAAGTACCTCGGCATCCATGGTAGCTGCAATGATAGCGGCTGTGTAATCGCTACCGCCACGGCCAAGGTTGGTTATGTCGCCTTTGATGTCTGATGCTATGAACCCAGGTATTACAGCGACGTTGCCTTTAAAACTGTCAAATGTCTTATGTACGAGTTCTGTGGTAAGGTCATTGTCGAGTATATGCTTCCCGAACTGCTTTACTGTCCGTATGAAATTCCGTGAGTCGAAATGCGTGGCGCCGTTTATGATGTGGCTTATGATAACACTTGAAATCCGTTCGCCGTAGCTTACCACAATGTCGAGGGTCCGGTCTGACAGATCGCGTATGAGGCTTATGCCACGGTACAGATTGCCTAATTCCTCCAATAACGGATCTACTATTGAACGGACATCGAGTCGCTTCTCCTCTGGAACGATGCCTGATATCACTGCATGGTGACGTTCGACTATCTTGGCGTATGATTCCAGATGGGCGATATCGCCATTCGCAGCCAGATTGGCGGTGTTGATCAACTGATCGGTAATGCCGCCGAGAGCTGATACGACCACCACAACCGGTTGTTGTTGGTTCTCGACGATCTGCTTCACATTTCGCAGGCTCTCGACCGTGCCAACAGAAGTGCCGCCGAATTTAAGTACTTTCATTGTTGTGAATATATCCTAATTCTATGCATTTTATGCCTGATGTGTCAGGCGTAATTCAATCTACAAAGATAAAGAGATTTCGTATAACTATGAAAGATTTGGGATGAATAATTATACTTTTGAATTAATATGTTTTTTGTGTCAGTTTCTATTGAATGTAAATCTCAGTCCGATGTTTGCGATGAAATTGAAAGGTTTCTCTTTGTAGATGGTTTGCAGGCTGGTACCGTCGTCGAAGTAATGGCTGATCCCGGGTTCTGCATATAAACCGATCTGATTTGTGATGTTGTATTGTATTCCGGCTGAGATGTTGGCGGATAATTGTAACGGTTTGTCTTGTAGTGGCTTGGTCGTCGGCATGAAGCTTTCCCCGTCAAGGATATAGGAATCGGTGAAACTTGATGAAATACATTTTTCAACTGCGATACCTGCCGAGGCGTACAGATCGAACCGCCGCCATGAAAAGGCTCTGTATTTTATACTTAGTGGGATTCCGATATAGTGTAGTTTCTGAATTCCATGATAGTAATGTTTGTCAGTTCCTTCTGTTATGTCCGATTGCAGATTCGAATAAATGATTCCGCTTTCTATCCCGATGCGGTCGTTGACATTATATGTAAATGATACTCCGGCCCGTATCGGTTGCCGATGGTGGATTTCTGTGTTTATCGTATGACCTTGATTGTATAGCATTAAGCCGAGCAATGGGCTGTCGGCCCAGTTTGAATCGTCGGCTCCTGCAGATGCCATGAATATGCCCCCGTTGGCTTGGTTGCACAATGAGGAATTGGTACTTCCTGAAGTATACATACTGAATGTCAGACGGGTGTCCGCATCTTTATTTCGCATTATTTTCGGGATCTGGTTTGATTTTCGGTGACTATATGCCCGATAAGGATCCGATATGGTATCTGCGGTTCGTTTCGCGATATATGCTATGTTATCGCTATCGGTACTCTGACTTATATCGGCCGTTTCTTTAATGATTGCAGGCATTGTATCGATGACGTCTGTCATACGGCTGCCGTATCCGTTCCGTCGCGCTATCGGTCTGTCGGTTACGGTAGCATATCGCAGAGGCTTCGGACTGTCGGCTTTAAAGACGTTTTCAGTTGGCTTCTTGCTGATTGCAGGCAGAGTGTATAGTACGTTTGGTTCCTGTGGTGTCAGATAGTGTAAAAGACCGATTGACACAACTATCATAGCTGCAATGGTGGCGGCAAAGCGGTATGGCCGCCATGTTTTCGTTTGGCGTTCAGGCTGTCGTATTTCATGCTCGATAGCATCCCACAGACCATTGGGGGCGTCGGTTTCGAAATCAGCTATGCTGTCGTGTATGTGTTTAAGCCATCGGTCAGCCATCATGATAGGTTGTTTGATATTCGATAACGTTCAATTTGCTTGCTTAACAAAAATTTTGCCCTGTGCAGCTGGGATGCAGAGGTACTGTCCGTTATGTCAAGCTCGGCAGCAATCTCTTTATGGCTCTTTTCTTCGAAAACATACAAGTTGAAAATGGTTCTGTAGCCTATCGGAAGGTTGCGTATCATCTCATGTATGGCTGCAACCGGAATGCCATTGAGTTCCGGCTCTCGGTCTGTAGCCCCGACGGTATCGTCTTGAAGCTCCACGAATTCAATCCGGCTGTTGTTTCTTATGAACTTCAATGTTTCATTGACTACTATTTTCGACATCCAGCTTTTCAACGATCCGGGACCTCTGTATTCGAAAGATTTGAGCGATGTGTATATTTTCAGGAAAGCATCCTGCAATATGTCCCTTAGGTCTTCCTGATTGTTGACATAGCGGGAACATATAGCGGTAAGGTATCTGACATAGCGGTCATATAGAGTTCTCATGGCCGTTATGTCTCCGTCGTGTATCGAGCGGAGTATATCCAGTTCGCTTATGTTCTCGCTATGTGTCACGTTCTGATGACAGCGGTTGACAATGTTTCGTTACTTGACGTATCGGCTATGTACGATATCGTCGTTTGATATTGCCATGTCTGTCTGGTCGGAACGCAGCTGCAAATCGAATTCAGTAGATTTATGACCGTTGAATGATATCCATTCAAGTGCGATCCGGATATTGCCGTCTGCAGGCTGTGGCAGATGGTTTAGGTTGAACGCGATCAATGCATCTCCCATTGTTCCGGATATATCGCCATGGGCATCATGGCGCAGTTCGAATTTGTATGGATCGTCAGGATCGGCAAGCAGATTGATCGAATGAGGTCTCGACATAGATCCCCATAGAGTACGGACACGAAGAGTAAGATATCCGTCTTCGGCTATTGTAACCCAGTCGTTGACAATGTCGATAGGATCATTGCCATATCGTAGATCATTGGCGCTTTCGTCGTCAAGACTCGGAACGGGCAATTTGGTGCGGATACTGTCTATCCAGTTGATGCTCACATTTCTTACTGCAGAGAGTTCGTTGCCGTCCTCCGAATAGTTGACAAGGGCTCTTACTTCTTTTTTGCCGAAAGGTGATTTCGCCATGTTTATCGGCTTCAGTGCTGTTGCATTGTCAAGCTGCATGATAAATGATTCGTCGGCCGATGGAATGACAGTTACCAACGCCGTGGGGCGCAACAGGTGATCAATTGAGTCATCGTGATCGTCCAGACATGATTGTAATAATATGCCGGACATTAGAATGCTTGAGGCATAGAGCATGTAGCTGATTTTTTTCATTTGTGGTGAATTTTGATTGTTGATTCTGTTCCTTAAATCCTGATAGTAGCAAAATCTTGCATGAAGATTCCTTTTTTTATGAAAAAAATGATTGATCCGGAATCTGAAGATGCGTGTTGTAAACAGTGCATGTATAGATCTAAGGTACTTAGATGAAAAAGGCTAAGACTCATAATCAGGGTCTTAGCCTTTTTCATTGCATGTCGACAGGTATTAATTGTCGATTCGTATAAATGTCCCGTCTGCAGAATAGTAATATTCATCCATTGCAGTGTCGCGCAACTCTACCTTTATACCGTGTCGGGTAAATTTGACTTACTCTACAGACCCTATTACCTTTCTGGTAGTAAGATCATTATATGTAGCGGCTGGCAGAATGGCTTTGAGAACAGAATTTTCTATCAGATGACGCCCGCCGTCTATTTTCATGATCTTTCCGGCTGAATTGAATTCAATGTCTACACCGTTTGTCATGTCTACTTCATAGATGCCTCCGTCTATCTCGCAGTCGTCTATCCCGATGCCTTGATAGTTGGCATTTATAAATGTAATCGCCTGTTGTGGCAATTGCGAAGTCTCAATTCTCTTACCAGCGTGTACAGTAAATGCCATAGCCATTAATGCGGCTGACAAGGTAGCTGTCCGTAATAATAATGTTTTCATATTTCTTATTGATTAAGTTTTGGTTCTATCATGTATTATTCGAATATATGACGGAGTTTGCTGAATATACGTTTCTTTACACTATCGGTAGGTTGCATGTCCGGTGCATTGCGCAGGCTTTCAAAAGCAGCTTTCTCTGAGTCGTTCAGAGTTTCCGGAATATATACCATTACATTGATGAGTTCGTCGCCGGTACCGTATCCTTCTGTTGATGGCAAGCCTTTGCCTCGCAGACGCAACACCTTGCCCGGCTGGGTTCCGGGTTGTATTTTGAGCCGCGCCCTTCCGGTTATGGTAGGGACTTCGACCGAGCCGCCGAGAGCGGCTGTAGGTATATCTAACATCAGATTGTAGATCACATCATTGCCGTCGCGTATAAGTTCCGGATGTGGGACCTCTTCTATGACTACAAGCAGGTCGCCATTGACGCCTCCGTGTACGGCGGCATTGCCTTTCCCTTTTATGGTAAGCACCATGCCGTCGCTGACTCCAGCCGGAATATTGAATGAAACAGTATTTTCCTTGCGCTGTACGCCTTCGCCATTGCAGTATGAACATTTCTCCGTGATGATCTTACCTTCTCCATGACATTGCGGGCAGGTCGCTGTCGATTGCATGGGGCCGAGTATCGTCTGCTGGGTCTGTACGATGGTTCCGGAGCCATGGCAGGTGGGGCAGGTTGTGAATGCGGTACCGTCTTTGGCTCCTGTGCCATTGCAATGCGTGCACTTGTCGAGTGTCGGGATTTTAAGTGTTTTTGATACGCCTTTGGATATTTCTTCAAGAGTCAGTTTCACCTTGATGCGCAGGTCGCTGCCTTTCCTGACTTTTCGGCGTGCACGACCGCCCGTAGCGCCACCGAAGCCGCTGAAACCGGCATGGCCGCCGAAGAGATCGCCGAATTGGGCGAAAATATCTTCCATAGACATACCGCCGCCACTATAGAAGCCGCCGCCACCGGGAAATCCCTGGGATCCCATATTGTGTCCGAACTGATCGTATCTGGCCCGTTTGTCAGGATCGCTGAGCACATCGTAGGCTTCGGCCGCCTCTTTGAACTTTTCTTCGGCTTCCTTATCTCCGGGATTTTTATCGGGATGGTATTTTATGGCCATTTTGCGATAGGCCTTTTTCAACTCCTCTGGTGTGGCAGTTTTACTCACGCCGAGTATTTCGTAATAATCTCTCTTATCCATTTGTTTGGTCGATTAATGAGAAATAAAATCTTATATGCGGCTGATTTTACTGCCCTACAGCTACTTTTGCGTGGCGTAATACTTTGTCGTTGATAGTATAACCTTTGGATACGGTATCGATTATTTTGCCTTTTTTCGATTCATCGTCGACCGGTACCATGGCTATCGCTTCATGAAGATCAGGATTGAAATCGGAGCCATCCGTATCCATGACTTTTACTCCGTTTTGCTGGAGATATTTGATAAATTTATTGTATATAAGCTCCATGCCTTCTTTAATGGATGACGCATCGTCGCTATCCTTGATTGCAGCGAGTCCGCGTTCGAAGTCGTCTACAACCGGAAGCAGTCCTTTCATTGCGGCTTCAGTTCCGTTACGAATTATTTCAGACTTCTCTTTTATGGTGCGTTTTCTGAAGTTATCGAATTCAGCCATCAGAAACAGATATTCTTTCTTCTCTTTCTCAAGTTGGGCCTGGGTCTCCTCCAGCTGCTTCATCAGTGCTTCGGTCTCGCTCATCTGGACATCCTCAAGTTCCGGCGATGCATCGTTTTCGTCTTCAATGGGTTCTACATCATTGATCTCAGGAGCATCTGCTGCCTGCTCGTTTATCTTGGGCTCATTACTATCTGTCCGGCTATTATTTTTATTGCTCATATATGGTTGTATTTTAATTTGACATTGTTCGGAAACCAAATGGTAACAATCAAAAATGCTGCCAAAACGGCATATTCCGTATACATTGGTTCTAAAATCATAACAACTGCACTCTGATAACGTTCATTTAAGATTATTGAGGCACAAATATGTCATAGTGTGGAAACTCTACGCGTATTGTCTCTGCCAAAATGTCATGATTGAACAAGCCGAATACCGCAGATCCGGAACCGCTCATGGCAGAATATACGGCTCCCAGATCTAATAATCGTTGTTTTATTTCTCCTATCTCGGGATGGGCAGCGGTGATACCGGCTTCGAAATCGTTGTGGATACATTTGCCCCATTGGTCTATCGGGAGAGTGAGCCTGTAGGGCAGGGGTGTCTCCGGCTCTCGGGGTGTACATCCGCTGTATGCTTGCGCTGTAGGTATATTTACCGGCGGCTTCACGATAATGATTTTGTAGCTGTCAAGATCAAGGTTGATCGGTCTCATGGTGGTTCCGGTTCCTTCGCATAGCATAGGGCGGTTATATATGAAAAACGCACAGTCGGCGCCGATAGAGCCGGCCATTGATGCCAGTTGTTTATCATCGAATCCGAGATCAAACAGTCTGTTTAGCCCTATGAGTGTGAACGCAGCGTCGGCAGACCCTCCGCCAAGACCGGCTCCGTCTGGTATTATTTTGTGGAGATATATGTTGACCGGCGGCAGCGACACTTCTGCCGCCATGCGTCGGTATGCTTTCATTACCAGATTCTTTTCAGGAGGACAGTCTACCTTTCGTCCGGTGACGGTAAGTGTAGTTTCGGATGACTGTGACGAGGTTATCTCCAGTATGTCTTTCCATCCTGTCGGATACATTACGGTCGATATGTCGTGATATCCGTCCGGGCGGCGTCTGATTATATCTAACCCGATATTGATTTTGGCGTTTGGGAAAAGAATCATTGCTATTGTTGATAAATATTTGGCGAAGGTACTAAATTTTGTTTAATGGGAATTCAGAACGTTGAAATGAAGAAAATGGTTATATTTGCGATGTTCTTTTAACTAAAAAAATTACGGTTCTCGGAGCAAAAAAGGTGAATTTCTGCGTTTTGAACTGAACCATAACGCATTAAGCAGAAAACCTCGGAAATAGTAACAATGGCAATTTAGCAAAGAAACGCAAGGTAATGAAATAGAACGGTTGGAAAAGGCGCGTGAGTTTGACTCCTTCGGGCACGCGGAACTGACCCCTTCGGGCAAAATAAAAATGACCCCTGTCG
>CAOKFI010000011.1 GCA_948467675.1 uncultured Porphyromonadaceae bacterium | reverse complement strand
CCCCTCCAAAGACCGGCCGACAGCCTCAAAGCTGCCGGCCGGTCCTGTTTTTATCAAGGGAATGGAGGCAATAGGTCAAATATGACAAATCGGTGAAGCGAGGCGTGGTCTCAGTCTCGTGGCTGCACCTGCGACCTATCTACTTCGTCGTCTCCGATAGTTTCAGATGGATGATGGCGACGTTCTATGACTGTAGCGGGGATTGGCGGGGCGTTTTTTGGGGTGTCGTGATAAAATGGCGAGGGATAATTTCGGTATTAGGCTGATTGGAGCTATATTTGTGAAAAACCTGTTTATAAAGATATGTTAGTCAAATCATACGGAGCTGCTGTGCAGGGCATCGATGCTATCGTTGTGACGATAGAGGTTTCGATCAATGCCGGATTTATGTTTTCGATTGTCGGGTTGCCTGACGCTGCTGTCAAGGAGAGTCAGGAGCGGGTGATGTCGGCCATCAGTATGTCCGGTCATAACGTCCCTCACCGTATGATTCTTGTGAATATGGCTCCGGCCGATGTACGCAAGGAGGGTGCCGCTTATGATCTCCCGATTGCCGTGTCGATTCTTGCCGCTGACGAGCGCATGCCTTTTGGAAGGATAAAGGATTATCTTATCATGGGCGAGCTATCGCTTGATGGGTCGGTGCTGCCTATACGCGGTGCTCTTCCCATGGCAGTCAAAGCTCGGGAGCAGGGTTTCAAGGGGATGATTCTTCCGATGGCCAATGCTACTGAGGCTGCTGTTGTGAACAATCTCGAAGTGTATGGTGTGGAGAGCCTGAGTCAGGTTGTGGAGTTTTTCAATACTGACGGGACTTCGTTGCAGCCTGTTGTTTTTGATACCCGTGCCGAATTTGGCCGCGGGTGCGATGATTTTGATTTCGATTTTGCCGAGGTCAAGGGACAGGAGCTTGTGAAGAGGGCGTTTGAAGTGGCATGTGCCGGAGGTCATAACATATTGCTTGTGGGGCCTCCCGGGTCTGGCAAGTCTATGATGGCCAAGAGACTCCCGTCGATTTTGCCGCCGCTGACTCTGCATGAGGCTCTTGAGACGACGAAGATCCATTCGGTGGCAGGGCGGCTTAAGCGCGGATCCAAACTGATGACGCAGCGACCGTTTCGTTCACCACATCACACGATATCGCCGGTAGCGCTCGTAGGTGGCGGTAGCAATCCTATGCCGGGTGAGATCTCGCTGGCTCATAACGGTGTGTTGTTTCTCGATGAGTTTCCGGAATTCAGCAGGCAGGTGCTGGAGGTAATGCGTCAGCCTTTGGAAGATAGGCATATCTCTATTTCGCGAGCCAAGTACCATGTGGACTATCCTGCCGGATTCATGCTTGTCGCATCCATGAATCCGTGTCCGTGTGGCTATTACAACCATCCGACTAAGGAGTGTACATGTGCTCCGGGACAGGTTCGGAAGTATCTCGGTCGTATTTCAGGGCCGTTGCTCGATCGTGTCGATCTGCAGGTGGAAATCATGCCGGTGCCTTTCGACGAACTGTCTGATGCGGCTCCAGGCGAACCGAGTGCCGCCATTCGGGAGAGGGTGGTGCGTGCCCGTGCGGTTCAGAGCCACCGCTTCAACTCCATTGCGGGAGTACATTGCAATGCCCAGATGACACCCAGGTTGCTTGAGCGGTACTGCCGTTTCGATGATGCCTGTATGAGTGTGCTCGAAACCGCCATGAAGAGATTCGACATGTCTGCCCGTGCCTACGACCGCATACGCAAAGTATCCCGCACAATCGCAGACCTTGACTACTCAGGAACTCTCTCGGTCGAAGATGCTGCCATTGCACCGATTCTCGTAAGTCATATGGCCGAAGCCATATCATACCGAAACCTCGACCGCTCTACCTGGGGGACATGTGCCAAATAAGACAAAGTGCCCAGACATATTCTTATATCTGAATAACAGCGTCGAGTTCGGCTGCATACATATATCGCTTCTCGCGGTCTCTGTCGTAGACCTTGCGGCCGGACACGTATGTAGCCCTGTTGATATTGTCTGGGCCGAGAGTCATGAGCACGAACAATTTCTCGAATATGTCACCGGCAAAATTCATGCGCCAAACGATAAATTCCGATGGTTTGAGGTCGATGACCGCTATATCGGCCTCGTATCCGGGAGCGATGGATCCTATCTTATCCTCAAGATGCAAAGTCTCGGCTCCGCCACGGGTGGCAAGATATAGGCTCTTTAAGGCATCGATACTCCGGCTCTGCAGCATGGCCACTTTGTAGGCATCGCCAAGTTGTCGGGGTATCGAAAAGTTCGTGCCACCGCCTACGTCAGTTCCTATCCCAAGTCTTACAGGACGGGATCGCTTTTTGGCTTCCCAGTATCTGAACATGCCATCGCCTAAAAACAGGTTCGACGACGGGCAGTGGGCCACTCCGCAGTCGCAGCGGTGAAGTGTGTCCCATTCTTCGTCGGTGACTATACAGCAGTGAGCCATGACCGATCGTTTGTCGACCAGTCCGAAACTCCGGTATACCTCCGTATAGTTGGACTGATCGGGATACAGTTCTTTTACCCAGTCGATCTCGCTTTGTGCTTCGTCCAGATGAGTGTGCATGTACACATCCTGATCTATATAGCGCTGGTATAGTTCGCCGGCCAGACGGAGTTGCTGCGGCGTCGATGTAGGAGCGAAGCGAGGTATCACGGCATATAGCTGACGTCCGCGGCGGTGCCATTTTTTTAGAAGTCTTTCTGCCAGCACAACCGATTCTTCCGCGGAGCGGTCTTTCAGAGAGTCCGGCAGATTCCGGTCCTGTAGCACTTTCCCTGAAATCATACGGGTATCGTAACGTTCCGATTCTTCAAAGAAGGCATCGACCGATGTCTCGAAAGTCGTGGCAAATACGTTTGCGGTCGTAGTGCCATGCTCGAGCAGCTGTTTGAAAAATTCGCGGGCCACTTCGTCGGCAAATCCCTTGTCGACGAACATTGACTCTGTCGGAAATGTATACTGTTTCAGCCAGTCGAGCAGTGTATCGCCGAACGAACCGATCATAGGCGACTGCACATAGTGGACATGACAGTCTATGAACCCCGGCACTATCAAGGCATCATCATATACATCCAGATCGGTAATGTCAGGATATTTACACACAGTATCCTGATACTCGCCGGAGTCTATTATATGACCGTTCTGTATTACTATGAGGCCGTCGTCAATGTAGTCGTAACATTCATGAGGCTCCTTCAGAAACGGATCGTCATGAAACGACAGAATCTGTCCTCTTATCCCCTTGACTGGCATGCCGGGGCTATATGTACTGTTGGTCTGGTTCTGAATTTTCATCATGTCGCATGGATATTTTCTTGACCGATGTTTTACCGGGGAAAATCTTTAATATTAACTCACACACTCCGGATATGGTTCAGTCCTCGCAGAAGACGTATAAAGAGACTGCGGTCACTTAATTTTGTGCTGATTCATAATCGGTCCTGTGGCTGATTATGTTTTTCATATTGGCAAGAGCCCAGTCCGTCAGCTGGTGTATGATCGGAACGAGAGATTTTCCGGTATCGGTCAGCTGGTATTCCACTTTCGGAGGCACTTGTGCATATACCTTGCGGTCTATGAGGCCGTCGGCCTCGAGCGTTCTCAGAGTACCTGACAGAACCCGTGTGGAGATGTCAGGTATCATGCGGCACAATTCATTGAATCTTACGGTTCCCGAATCGTTGATTATTAACAGTACGATTAGCGACCATTTGTTGCCGAATCGCGCCACCACATTGCGTATGGGACATATCTCTATGATGGAAGAACAGTCTTCTTTTCTGATCATGATTTATTGCTTTATTTTGCAAAGTTAGTTGCAGATCTGTTTATATGCCTGTTCCTGGATGTAAAATTTTATATCAGATGCGGATCTTTGAAAAACTCTGGTATCTGTATGCATTGACATTAGGTTAAATATCTGAGGTATCGCATTCTTTTTTGATTGCTGATTGGATAAAAAAGCGTAACTTTGCACTCTGAAAGAGTTGAGAGTTGTTATTGTATTCATAATCAATTAATTGTCTAATGGATTTCATTCAAAGCCTTTTAGGCCCGGGCAACACTTCGTTGGCGAGTACGCTGGTACTCTATTCGTTTGTGATTGCTGTCGGCGTATTCTTGGGGAAAATGAAGATCGGCGGCGTATCACTTGGTGTGACGTTCGTGCTGTTCGTCGGAATTCTGATGGGACATTTCGGCTATGTGGTCGAAGGCGAAGTCTTGCATTTCGTGCGCGAGTTCGGTCTTATTCTGTTCATCTTTGCTATCGGTCTGCAGGTCGGTCCCGGCTTCTTCTCGTCCTTTAAAAAGGGAGGTATGCGGCTCAACGGACTTGCCGTTCTCGGTATCGCACTCAATGTGGCGATTGTGCTGGCGATCTATTTTATTGACGGCAACACATCGATCGAGGCATTGGTCGGCGTCATGTCCGGTGCTGTGACCAATACTCCGGGTCTGGCCGCCGCACAGCAGACTGTCGCTTCACCCGAAGCCATAAATACCCTTGCCATGGGATATGCCGCAGCCTATCCGTTGGGTGTGTGCGGTATCATTCTGGCCATGTTCATAATCAAAGGTATATTCCGGATCAATGTCGACAAGGAGATCGACGTACTTAACAAAGAGAAGGAAGACAGCCAGCAGAAACCGCTTATCGAGACATTCGAGGTTACAAACAAACTGATCGACGGCACTACGCTGTTGGATCTGCACAAGGTTATCACCTGCGACTTCGTGATATCTCGTCTGATGACAGTCGACGGAGACGTGATCATACCGACCTCCAAGACTGTGATCCATACAGGCGACCGCGTATATGCCGTTATGTCCGCTCAGGACGAGCAGCGCTTCAAAGCCGTTCTCGGCCCTGTTGTCGAGATGGACTGGGAAAGCACTCCGACTCCGGTGGTATCGCGTCGTATTGTTGTCACCAAGAGCGAATACAACGGCGTAGAGCTCGGATCGCTCCGTCTCCACACTGCATATCAGCTTAACTGCACCCGCATAAACCGTGCCGGTGTGGATCTGCTCGCATCGCCAAACCTGCGCCTGCAGATGGGTGACCGTGTCACTGTGGTCGGCACGCTCGAGGACATCAACCGTCTGGCCAACCGTCTCGGCAACTCCATGAAGCGTCTCAACGAGCCCAACATCATCACCATCTTCATCGGTATCATGTTCGGTATCATCCTCGGTTCTATCAACGTCGGCTTCGGCATGAAGCTCGGTCTTGCCGGCGGCCCTCTGGTTGTGGCTATCCTGATAAGCCGCTTTGGCTATAAGTTCAAACTCGTCACCTATACCTCGAGTTCTGCTTCTATGCTGATGCGTGAGCTCGGCATCTGTATGTTCCTTGCATCTGTAGGCATTTCCTCCGGACAGGGATTCGCCTCAACCGTGTTCAACACCACAGGTATGTGGTGGGTTATATGGGGTTTCATGATCACATTGTTGCCGCTGGTGGTTGTCGGTGTGATAGCCCGCGGCGTATACAAGATCAATTTCCTTACCATAATGGGTCTTATGTCCGGTGGATGTACCGACCCGCCAGCGCTGGCCTACGCCAACAATTCGACTGGCAACGACGCGCCGGCAGTAGCGTACTCCACCGTCTATCCTCTCACCATGTTCCTGCGAGTAGTTGCAGCCCAAGTCCTGATTCTTTGCTTCATGTAGCAATGATTGACCAATAAATACCAAAGCAATAAAGGCTGCGACCTGTATGGATCGCAGCCTTTATTGCTTCAATAGGGATTGGGTGTAGACCGCTTAACCGACAGGTATCTTGTCGATACGGCGCTGATGGCGGCCTCCTTCGAATTCCGTGTTGAGAAATGTGTCGACAATGTCGAGGGCTACGGTCGGATCGATAAAACGTCCGGGGAGTACAAGCACGTTGGCGTTGTTGTGTTCGCGGGCGAGTCTGGCGAGTTCTGTGCTCCAGCACAGGGCTGCGCGCACACCCTGGTGCTTGTTGAGTGTCATGGCTATGCCGTTGCCGGTGCCGCAGATGGCGATTGCCGGATATACGGAACCGTTTTCCACAGCGAGAGCACACGGATGGGCATAGTCCGGATAGTCGCAGCTATCGGTGCTATCGGTACCGAAGTCTTCCCAGATTATGTTCTGTGAGGTCAGATAACCTTCGATGATACTTTTCAGTTCATAGCCGGCATGATCGCTGCACAAGCCTACTGGACGGTCGGATGTGATGATTGACATTTTGCTGTTGGTGGTTGAAGTTTATGATTTGTTGTCGGAATCTTTGAGTTCGAGGGCTATGCGGCTCCATACACATTGGGGTATCATGCGCCACAGCCCTGAGACTATTCTCCATCGGCTGTCGATCACAGCCACGCGCTTGCGTCTCAGTATGGCCTTCTCTATCAGTGGAGCTGCGTAGCTTATGGCCATTTCGAGAGGGTAGTTGCGTCCCTCTTTGAGCAGAGGTGTGCGTATGAATCCCGGACGGATATCGGTAAACCGGATGTTGACATGCTCCTGATGAGCGAGCTGGTCGAGAGCGTCTATGTAGGTCGACTGGAAACGTTTCGATGCGCTGTAGCTTGCAGCTATGCCTATACCCTTTGTCCCGGCTAAGGATGTGATCACGGCTATCTGCCCCGGGGTATCGTTGGCTGTGTCGCGGAAATACCGGTATGCGGCATCGAGAATCCTCACCGTGCCTACAGCGTTGGTCTCGACAGTGGTTACGTCTGTGGCCACATCGAGTTGCGGGTTGATATGTCCTGTGCCGGACGCAAGCAGAAGTATATCCATACCGCCGTTGGCTTCGATCAGGTCGTAGAACCGCTCTACGGCATCAGGCGCAGTCACGTCGATGGTGCGGTACACAACCGATTCGGGATAGCGCTCATATATCGCTTTCAACTGTGGTTCACGGCGTGCGGCTATGCCCACGCGGAGTCCTATGCGGGCGAAATCTTCCGATATGCGCCGGCCTAAGCCCGACGATGCTCCTATGATGACTATACGTTTCATTTGGTTGACAATTTAGTTCATGAATCTGTTATTCTGTCACTTGATTATCAACCGCCGGAATGCTTTTTTGGTTCAGCGGGAGTGTGTACATGATCGAGAACGCGCCGGTGATCGCCGAGCCGCGGCTGCCGTAACCGGGTATGTACCACGGCTGGCCGTACTTGGCTTTCGATTCATGGAATATGAAATGGTATTTCAGATTCCAGCCCATCGATATGTTTTTGTAGATCTGGACTTTCAGCCCGATCATAAATTCACCGTATCCTACAGTCGAGGTCTGTCGCGGAATATTGAACGTCGTAGGCTCATCCCAGTATCCTGGAGCGACAGTGGCATTTTGTATGTCGTATTTGAACGACGAGAAACCATAGCGCAGACCGGCCAGAAACTGGTATGCCGGATTCGAGTTGTAAAGAAAATTGTAGTTGGCGCCTATCTTGAAATACGGTGCGGCAGGACTGTGGTATGTGAAGTTACCGTCGGACGGGGTATTGTCGGCGGCTCCGAGACCGAATTCAAACACCGGCTTTATCCAGTTGTGGAGGCTCAGCTCTACCCAGGCGTCTGCTAGACCGTAGTGTTGCCCGAAACAGCGCATGAGCGGATCCCAGATGTTGACGCCCACTGTCACGGCATGCATCAGCGGATATATGCGTCCTTTAGTCTTGCCGGCCTCCTCCAGAGCCGCGGAGTCGACATATTCCGTACCCGCCACAGTATCGATAAGTATCACTTTGCCGTCTGGGCTGTGGTAGTGGATGACCGACGGCGGAAGTGCCGGTTCGCTGCCGGTCTGATCCTTTCCGTTGGCGGCTTCGTGACGGGTACCTGTCGGAGTGGGGTTGACAGGAGTTATACGGCGCTGTGCCACCGAGGTGCTGCAGATGGCGGCGACAGCCATGATCAGAATAATCAACGGAGTTCTCATGGCTGAATGCTTCGGCGGTTGTTGCCATCGTCGTCCGACGTACGCATATATATATGTATCTGTTCGAGGTCGATGTTGCATATCAGCGAGTCGACTATGCCGACGGAATCGACCAGATGACGTGTATATTCTACACGTGTGATGCGGTACTGATACATAGCTCCGCATTCTGCCGATGCGAAATACGGGTATGAGTCATAGTCGAAAGTTATAGTATCGTTTAAACGCGGGTCATTCAGCGCCTTGTGGTTGTAGTGTATGAAAAACGATGTCGTTTTGTCGATGGACCGGAACGGCAACACCAGTTTCGATACAGTGGCACTGTCGGCGAGCAGCGAGTCGCCTGGAGCATCAACCCCGCCGATTGTCAGCGAGTCGACGCTTATGGCTCTCAGTGTCGACATGGAGTAGAATCCTGCCGACGGGATGCTGCTGTGGTTGTCAGGGCATCCGGCTGTATTGCACCCGGCAGTAAGCATTACGCCTGCCGCTGTCAGTATCATTATGACCGCTGTCAGAATTTTTCCCATCGTATTATTTCGTCGGCTGACTTGCGCTGTTTTTCCGGAGCCTGGTCGCCTTCGGCCGGATATCCGATTGGAATCAGTGCCACGGGTTCCCATCCGTCAGGCATGTTGATAGCCTCGCGTGTGGCTGCGGTATCGAAACTGCACACCCAGCATGTGCCGAGCCCGAGTGTCGTGGCCGCGAGACATATATGTTCTACTGCTATTGACAGATCCACGTCGGTATGATCCTTGTTGTCGGCCGTACGGTGCCATGCTGAACTGTGGTCGCCACACGCTACTATGACAGCTGGAGCGTTGAGAAAACATTCGCGTGACCTGACAAGCATCTTCGCACGGACCGCCTCGTCGGTCACGACTACGAATCTCCATGGCTGCCGGTTGCAGGCCGACGGAGCAAGACGGGCGGCTTCAAGTACCTGCATGAGCATATCGTGCGGTATCTGACGCTGCGAATAGTTGCGGCAGGAGTACCGTCTGCGCAGAAGATCTATGAACTGGTTATACTGGCTATCCATTGTTATGTCGAAAATTTGTATCGTGGTTATTGTCGGTTGTTGTCCGTGGCGAGTTCTTCCTCGATCTCATAATGGTTGCGCCCCGGAGAGTTGCGCACTATGAGTTCGCCGGTAAATCCTGCCAGAAACAGTTGCGTGCCAAGGATCATGAGAGTGAGCGCGATATAGAAATAGGGCGAATCCGTGACGAGGATGTAGGGGAGTCCGGCATTCATGCGGTACAGTTTCGATATGCCGACTATGACAAGCGAGATGAAACCCAGCAGAAACATCAGGCTGCCCAGCAGACCGAAGAAATGCATCGGTTTCACTCCGAAACGCGATGTGAACCAGAGTGTGGCCAGATCGAGGTAGCCGTTTACGAAACGGTCGAGGCCGAATTTCGTCTTGCCGTATTTTCGGGCCTGATGGTGCACGACCTTTTCGCCGATACGCGTGAATCCGGCGTTTTTGGCTATATACGGTATATAGCGGTGCATGTCGCCATAGACTTCTATGTGCTTCACAACCTTGTTGCGGTATGCTTTCAGTCCGCAGTTGAAGTCATGCAGATTGTGGATGCCGCTTACTTTGCGGGCAGTGGCGTTGAACAGTTTCGTGGGAATCGTTTTCGACAGCGGGTCATAGCGCTTCTGCTTCCATCCCGACACGAGATCGTAGCCGTCGGCCGTTATCATCCTGTATAGTTCCGGTATCTCGTCGGGACTGTCCTGGAGGTCGGCGTCCATGGTTATCACCACATCTCCCTGTGCGCGTATGAACCCTGTGTTCAGTGCCGGCGATTTGCCGTAGTTGCGCCTGAACGACACTCCTTTCACGCATGGATTGGATTCGCGCAGGTGTTTTATTACCTGCCACGAATCGTCGGTGCTGCCGTCGTTGATAAACAATATCTCGTAGCTGAAGCCATTGGCTTCCATCACACGGGCTATCCAGGCCTCGAGCTCGGGGAGCGATTCGGCTTCGTTGAATAGCGGCACAATTACGGAAATATCCATATCGGTTATGCGTTTATGATCTTGTCCGCGGGCGTTTCGTGGCGCCTACGAGCAGGGCGGTAAGTATGGAGAGCAGGGAGCCTGAGAATACTCCTGTCCAGAGTACTTCCATGGCTACCTGTATAGGAGTCGGGATAAGGTGCTTCTCGAGCATTGTGTCGAGCGTGGAGGCTATTTCCTGGCCGCGTTCCCAGTCCATCGAGTTGTAAGTGTCTCGGGCAAGGACAATGATGTCGGTCATGTAGCTGGGATGGAGGAACCGGAGAAACAGATACACGGCGAGCGCCATGATCATTGATCCGCAGAAAAACATGACTATCCCCTGCATCCACAGCGATGAGAATGTCGACGTGCCGTACTCGGCGCGGTATCCTTTCCGGAGATAATGATATGTGATCAGCGGCACAGCAAACATCATGGCCAGAGCGATGAGGCCGAGCATTGGCACAGTGAGCGAGTATGCCATTGCGAAGAACAGCACTGTAAGATAAAGCCCGAACACGAAACCATTGTCGGCTCCACGTTTGAACAGACCGTATTTGTCGTAGGTATTCTCCATCGGCATTGATATATGCCGCAAAGATAGCAATTCTTTGCGGCTGAGCCAAGTTTAAGGATGTCATTCACCGCCGGCGTAGAGCACATGGATCTTGCCTACAGGCAGTGTCCCGGTGATCCTTACAGGGATACGGGACGCATCGGTGGTGATCCATCCGGTCATGTTTTCCGAACTTTTGGTCTTTCCGTTGCTCGTGAAACGGAAAGATATTCCGTAGCAATTGTATGTATGTTTGCCGATTCTGATCTCTTCTGTTCCGGTATAGGTGAGATACAGCAGCTCTTTACGTTTTCCGGAAAACATGTTGACTGATACGACATCGCCCGGTTTCATGGCGTGAAAGTCCATCGAGCGGATGAAGAAATATACGCTGAGCATGTCGGCTGTGGGCAGTGTGGCGGTCAGTTCCGTATGTTCTGTGGAAGTTGTGCCGTTTTTTTCGCGGAACCGTGTGCAGTACCCCTCGACGGTATTGCCCTGATATTTGTAGCGTATCAGGTCGTGGCTGAATTTTCCGTCTTCATGCGCGAGTTTCTCGTAAAGCAGCGGCTGGAGTCTGTCGTTCATTACGCTGACGAGAGTGTCGCGCACTTGGTATATGCGGTCGGCCCATGGATCGCTTCGGGCGCATAGCTCGGCGCGGTAGCCGTCGCCCTGGTGGCTGACCGTCATTACCGCCGTACCGGCATTTTTGTTGATAAGCCCCCATTTGTATGTCACATTGTAGCGCAGCACTTCGTCGCCGAGGTCGAACGCATTTGTCGTGTCGCACAGCGCTAAGGCCAGCAGGCAGATGTGAATAATACGGGCTTTGGTCGTTCTGAAAGATCGCATCGGTAGGAATTCTATACGTGGATTGTGTTATAGAAACGGTAACGCATCGCGTGAGGATTGCTCTATGCGCTTGTTCCGCCAGCATTTACGGCAGACAGCTATGTAGCGGTCGTCGCCGCCGATCTCTACTTGGGCTCCGTCCTCTACGAAATCGCCGCTCTGGTCTATGCGTGCGTTGATGATCGTTTTCCGTCCGCACGTGCAGGTCGATTTGATCTCGTCGATCGTATCGGCAATCTCGAACAGGCGTCTCGACCCTTCGAACAGATGCGATTTGAAATCGGTGCGCAGGCCATAGCAGATCACATTGCTCCCATAGTCGTCGACTATGCGGGCGAGCTGGTCGACCTGTTCTTCTGTAAGGAACTGGGCTTCGTCGATCAGGAACCAGTCGATCAGAGTCATGGTATTCTCGAATATCTCCTGCGCCATGCTGTACAGATCGGTGTCGTGGTAGATCCACTGACACCGGCGTTCTATTCCGATTCTGGACCGGATCACGTTGTCGTTCTCGCGAGTATCTACGACAGGCTTCATGCAGACATAGCTCATGCCGCGTTCCTCGAAGTTGTATGCCGTGGTGAGCAGCAGGGCTGTTTTGGCCGAACCCATGGTGCCGTATCGGAAGTATAGTTTACCCTTGCGGTTCATGATTGTTGATGTTTTTAGGATGGTAAAGATATATAATCTCCTAATACTCCCAAAATAAAGTTTTCAACAGACCTTTATAGGGAATTTATTCGTACATTTGTGGCGAATTATATAAAAGTAAATATTTATACAGTTTATGAGCGATAATGTCAGGGTCCGGTTTGCCCCATCGCCTACCGGCCCACTTCATATCGGCGGTGTGCGTACCGCGCTTTACAATTACCTTTTCGCCCGCCAGTGCGGCGGTAAGATGATTCTGCGTATCGAGGATACCGACTCCCAGCGGTTTGTGCCGGGAGCGGAGGACTATATAAATGAGGCGCTGGCCTGGCTGGGGATCGGCATCGACGAGGGAGTGCGCGAGGGCGGCCCCTACGGTCCGTATAAGCAGAGCGAGCGCCGTGACATATACCGTAGCCATGTGAAGCTGCTGCTCGATGCCGGCAAGGCATATATCGCATTCGATACCCCGTCCGAACTCGAGGCCGCCCGCAGCGAGCGTCAGAATTTCCAATACGATGCGTCGACACGCGGTACCATGCGCAATTCGCTCACACTCCCTGCCGACGAGGTAAAGGCTCTGATCGATGGGGGGGCGCAGTATGTGGTCCGGTTCAAGGTCGAGCCCGACCGTGATGTCGAGGTCAACGATCTTCTCCGCGGCAAAGTCGTGATAAACAGCAATGTGCTTGACGACAAAGTGCTGTACAAGAGCGCCGATGATCTGCCTACATACCATCTCGCCAATATTGTCGATGATCATCTGATGAAGATATCGCATGTGATACGTGGCGAGGAATGGCTTCCTTCGGCTCCGCTACACGTGTTGCTGTACGAGGCTTTCGGCTGGGCGGATACAATGCCGGCGTTCGTGCATCTGCCGTTGCTGCTCAAGCCCGACGGCAAAGGCAAGCTGAGCAAGCGCGACGGCGACCGGCTCGGTTTCCCGGTGTTCCCGTTGCTTTGGACAGATCCGGCTACCGGCGCTGTGTCGCGCGGCTACCGCGAGGACGGATATCTGCCTGAGGCCGTAGTCAATTTCCTCGCATTGCTTGGATGGAATCCGGGCGACGATACGGAGATCATGTCGATGGACGAGCTTATAGCCAAGTTCTCGTTCGCGCACTGTTCGCGTGCGGGAGCCAAATTCGCATACGAAAAAGGAGCGTGGTTCAACCATCAGTATATATCGGAAATGGCCGATGACAGGCTGGCCGAACTGTTCAAGCCGGTGTTGGCGGCCAACGGAGTCGATGCCGGAGCATTCGCCGACGATTATATCGTGCGGGTGGTATCGCTTGTGAAGAACCGTGTCAACTTCGTGCGTGAACTCTGGGATGTGTCCAGATTCTTCTTCGTGGCTCCGGTGGAATACGAAGCCAAGTCTGTAAAGAAGCGCTGGAGCGCGGATATGCCTTCCATAATGGAGGAACTTATCGGTGTGCTCGAGAATATCGGCGATTTCTCGTCGTCGGCAGCAGAGCCTGTGGTGCTCGGCTGGATAGCAGACAAGGGCTATCATCTCGGCAATGTGATGAACGCTTTCCGTCTGGCCGTAGTAGGCGAATGCAAGGGACCCCACATGTTCGAGATCACCGAACTGCTTGGAAAAGACGAGACGGTATCACGCATAAGGCGTGCCATACGCGAGATAGCTGTTCCGGAATGCTAATATTGAATACGTTTATTTATAATAAAGAACTTTCATAGTCGAGAAAGACTGATAATCATGACGCTGAAATGAAGAGACGGAAATCGCGGTTGCCGGTTATTGTCGACATCCTTAATAATAACAGCATAGGGAGTCAGGACGAACTGTCTAAACAGTTGGCCATGCGCGGGTTTCTTGTGACTCAGGCGACACTCTCCCGGGATCTCAAGGCCTTGCGGACCACCAAGGTGGCTACCGATATGGGGGGCTACCGGTATATCGTGGCCGACGGCGGGCGTGGCGCGTTCGGTACAGAGGCGGCTGCTGCTGTCCCTCTGACCATGCAGTCGTCCAGGCATCCGGCAGCTTTGTCTATCGCCCTGTCCGGCAATATGGCGGTGATCAAGACCCGTCTCGGATATGCCAGCGGTCTGGCCTATGATCTGGACGCGCTGTCGTCGGATCAGATACTGGGAACCATTCCCGGTGCCGATACGGTATTCGTTGTCGTGGCCGAAGACACCTCGCGGACGGAACTTTACGAACTGTTTGCCGGTTTTCTTCCTTCCGATGTCATGGAGGAGGCCTATGATCAGTTTTTTCCGCCCTCAGACTGAGAAAAATGAATTAATACAGGCCGGATGGTCTGAAGCATAAGTAGTAACATTTAAGTACACGATGATTGATTCGTCAAAAATTGAAGTTGTTGTTGCGAATGCAGAGCATGTGAACTATGTCGACGAGATACTCGACACAATCAACCGCGCCGCCAAAGTGCGTGGCACCGGTATTGCAAAGCGTTCGCCGGAGTATGTGAAGCAAAAGATGCTCGAACGCAAGGCTGTCATAGCATTGTGCGACGGCGAGTTTGCCGGTTTCAGCTACATAGAGTGCTGGAGCAATCGTGAGTTTGTGGCCAATTCCGGTCTGATCGTTGCCAATAAATACAGAGGCATCGGTCTGGCTACACGCATCAAACGACGAATTTTCGACCTCTCGCGTGAGATGTTCCCGCAGGCCAAGATATTCTCGCTTACAACCGGTGCGGCTGTGATGAAGATGAACTATGAGCTCGGGTATCGTCCGGTGACGTTCGATGAACTGACTACCGACGAGGCTTTCTGGCGCGGGTGCGAGAGTTGTGTCAATTTCGACATACTCCAGCGCAACGGAGGTCACAAATGTCTATGCACGGGATTGCTCTACGATCCGCAGGAGCCGCACCACCAGTCATCAAACATGAATCAGTAACCCCATATTCGTTATATAAAGAAATGAAAAAGAAAGTCGTATTGGCATTCTCAGGTGGTCTCGACACCTCGTTTGCTGTGAAATATCTGTCGGAAGACTGTGGCTATGAGGTTTACACTGCAATAGCCAATACCGGAGGTTTCTCCGATGAGGAACTGAAGACTATCGAGGAACGCGCACTGGCTCTCGGAGCCCGCGAGCATGCTACCCTCGATATCACCGAGGAGTATTATGAGCGGAGCATCAAATATATGATATTCGGCAATGTGCTCCGCAACGGCACATATCCGATCTCGGTAAGCTCCGAGCGCATATTCCAGGCGATCGCCATCATCGATTATGCCAAGAAGATCGGTGCCGACTGTGTGGCTCACGGCAGCACCAGCGCAGGCAACGACCAGATCCGTTTCGATCTCACGTTCCAGATTCTCGCTCCGGAGATAGAGATAATCACTCCGACCCGCGACATGAATCTTACCCGCGAGTATGAGATAGAATATCTCAAGAAGCACGGTTATGTGGCCGATTTCAAGAAACTCGAATACTCGATCAACAAAGGGCTGTGGGGTACGAGCATAGGCGGAAAGGAGACTCTGCGCAGCAACGAGACACTTCCCGAGGAGGCTTATCCTACCCAGATGACCGCCACAGAGCCCGGCCGTATGACCATCGATTTTGAAGGCGGTGAGATCGTGGCTGTCGACGGAGTGCGTTTCGAGTCTAAGGTAAAGGCTATCCAGCATATCGAGGAGCTCGTGGCTCCGTATGCTCTCGGCCGCGACATGCATATAGGCGATACTATAATAGGGATCAAAGGCCGTGTAGGTTTCGAGGCCGGAGCTCCGCTGCTGATCATCGCCGCCCACAAGATGCTCGAGAAGCACACTCTTACCAAATGGCAGCAGTACTGGAAGGATCAGCTCGGCACATGGTACGGCATGTTCCTCCACGAGGCTCAGTATCTCGAACCGGTGATGCGCGACATCGAGGCATATCTCGATAAATCGCAGCGCAATGTTACCGGCCGTGTGATCATCGATCTCAAACCGTATCACTACGTGCTGGTGGGTGTGGAGAGCGATTTCGATCTGATGAAGACTTCGTTCGGCGAATATGGCGAAGTGAGCCGCGCATGGACCGCCGACGATGTGAAAGGATTCACCACCATCCTCGGCAACCAGATGAAGATATACCACAACGTCCAGCAGCGTAACGGTAAAGACGAATAACGAACCATAATATAAAGACAAAATACACTATGATCCGAGCCGGTATCATAGGCGGAGCAGGTTATACAGCCGGCGAGCTTATCCGCCTCCTCATAAATCATCCCGATGTGGAACTCCAGTGGGTACACAGTTCCAGCAATGCGGGCAATCTGATAGCCGATGTCCATCAGGGGCTGATCGGTGACACATATATGCGTTTTACCGATCAGACAGACTGGAGTGCGATCGATGTGCTGTTCTGCTGCACGCCACACGGAGAGACCCGGCGTTTTCTGTCGGCGGTGCAGGTGCCCGACGACCTGCGCATAGTCGATCTGTCGACCGACTTCCGAATCGAGGACGGTACGCACGATTTCGTGTACGGTCTGCCTGAGCTGAACCGCAAGCGTATTGTGCGCGGAGCCAGGCATGTGGCCAATCCGGGCTGTTTCGCTACCGCTATCCAGCTTGCGTTGCTTCCGATGGCCGCGCATCTGATGCTCAACAGCGATATCCATGTCACTGCTATAACCGGCAGTACCGGAGCCGGTGTGAAACCGTCGGCTACAAGCCACTTCTCATGGCGCAACGACAATGTGTCGATATATAAGCCGTTCCGCCATCAGCATCTGGCAGAGATCAGACAGTCTCTCTCGACGCTCCAGAACAGTTTTACCGCCCCGATAGATTTCATTCCGGTCAGGGGTTGTTTCTCGCGCGGCATAATGGCGGCCGTTTATTTCGATACACCCATAGCTCTCGACGAGATCCGCGGCATATACGATGAGTATTATTCGGATCATTCTTTTACATTCGTTACCGACAAGAATCCAGACTTGAAGGATGTGGTCAATACGAACAAATGTCTGCTTCACCTCGACAAGGTCGACGGTAAGTTGCTTGTGACCTCTGTGATCGACAATCTCGTCAAGGGGGCGTCAGGCCAGGCTGTCCACAATATGAACCTCCTGTTCGGTCTCCAGGAACGTGTGGGTCTGAATCTGAAACCAAGCGCTTTCTGAGCTTCGGAAGATACACGTTGCTTACAGTCCGCTCCGCATTACGGGACGGACTGCTTTTTTATGTGGAGCAGGCTCCTGTAGGTCTGAAGTTGCCCGATGCGAGGGCGTCGGTCAGGAGCAATATGAAATCTTCCTGAGTCATCGGTGTTGCGCTGGTGAATTCTTCGGTTTTTCCATGTTTTTGGATATGATTCTTGAATTCGGACAATACGGATCCGAGGTCTAAATCGTAGTTGCCCGTCTCGTTCTGTATAAGGTATTGCCATTGCGGATCCCTTTTTATCCATCCGGCAATGTCGTCGTAGGCTTCATCGAATCTGTCGGGCCGGTCTGTAACCGCAGGCGCGATATCGTGTCGGACATCGGTCTCTGTCTGTGGTGTGGCTTCTGACGGCTGCTGCTGTGATGCCGGATCTTGTCGTCTTGTGCGTTGGCGCGGCGCAGCGTCTATCTCTGCGCGTATCAGGGTGAAGGCAACCTCTACCACAGGATTTGTCAGTGTCGGGATCTCGCCGTAAAATGCGTATCGTGTTATGGCATCGAACAAGGCGAGGCGGATGTCGTCGGGCTGGTTGCGTACGGCTTCGAACCATGAGCTGCGGAATGTAAAGGTCTTGCGATTCATACAGGAGTGTGTTTATTGTGTGTTATGGCGCAAAGATAATATATGAAATGCGTGGCGGACTGCGATTTTTCCCGAACCGGTGTGCTGTACGCATAAAAAAAGTCATTGCCCGGTTATTTGCCGGGCAATGACTTTTTTTATGAGGGTATGGTACTTTATTTCGCGGCTACCTTTGTGTAGCGGGCATTGAGTCCTGCTACTACTTCGGAAGTGATGTCAAGAGCCGGATTGAAGTACAGTCCCGATGAGCGGAGCAGGATTGCGTCGTAGCCGTGCTTGGCATTGTAGTCGTTGATAAACGAGTTGATTGAGTCGTGGAGCTGCATTGTCAACTGAGCGAGTTCCTGTTCCTGCGAACGCTGTAGATTTCCGAGATATGTCTCGGCATCCTGCTGCATTTTGTTGACTTTGGCCATGTCGGCGTTGTAGCTCGCTTCCGACAGGTAGCCGTTGTTGTTCATCTTCTGCTGGATTTCACCTGCCAGCTTCTGAATTTCGGCGCCGCGCTGTTTCTGGGCATTGTCGAGTCGGCTGTATGCGCGCAACTGGGCTTCCTGCAGATCGCGGGCGAGATTATAGTTGGCGGCTATCGAGTCCATGTCAACGAATCGGATATTGAGCGACGGCTGTGTTGCGCTGTCAGTCTTTGCCGAATTGCCGACGAGGTTTGCTGCGGTCTGTTCAGTCGGACTTTGAGAGCATCCGGTCACGCCTGCAAGAGCGCCGGCAAGCAATAATGCCGAAACGGCATAAGATAGTTTTTTCATCTCGTGAGTAGGTCTGTTTTATTCTGTGTGATGATATTATTTACGGTCAGTATCAGCGCTTGCACATCCAATGCCCCGGCGACGCAGAGCCTCGTTCTGATGTATGTGGGTCGATGGGAATTTCCCACCCTTTACAAACAGCACCCTGACACCCAGAAGAAGCACGGCCAGGCCGACCAGAAGCACTGCGGAAATCACTACTGTCATTGCGCAAAAGCGTTTTTACGATGCAAATATAGGAAAGATAGCTAAAATTTTGGAACTATCTCAAAAATATTTTGTAACTTAGTGTGCCGATTAAATTTATTTTAACATACGGTGAGCGCTTATGCGCGATCCGAAATATATAAAACCAACAATTAAACCATATATCAGATTATGACAATCCGAGATTTGAAGCCGGCACTTATCTGGTCGATATTCGATGATATCACCCGAGTGCCCCGTCCCTCCAAGAAAGAGGAGAAGATACGTCAGTTCTTGCTTGATTTCGCAGCACAACACAATATAGCAGTAAAGACCGACGCCATAGGCAATGTAGTGATGACGAAACCAGCCACTCCCGGTCATGAAAACGCTCCGGTCGTGATACTGCAGAGCCACATGGATATGGTGTGCGAGAGCAACGACAAGAACTTTGATTTCGAAAACAATCCTATCACCACGGTCATTGACGGTGACTGGGTGCATGCCGACGGCACTACGCTCGGAGCCGACAACGGCATTGGTATGGCCGCTTCGCTTGCCGTGATGGCCGACGGCTCGCTCGTGCACGGTCCTGTGGAGGCTTTGTTTACAGTCGATGAGGAAACCGGCCTCACCGGAGCCAACAATCTCGGCGAGGGCATGATTACCGGCACAATGCTGCTCAATCTCGATTCGGAAGACGATGCCGAGATCTTCGTTGGCTGCGCCGGCGGTGTCGACACCACATGCACGTTCACATATAAGCGTTCGTTTGCTCCTACTGACTTCTATTTCTTCCGGGTGTCGGTGTCGGACGGTCTCGGCGGCCATTCAGGCGGCGATATCCATCTCGGCCGCGCCAATGCCAACAAACTGCTTGCACGTTTCCTCTGGAATCTTTCGCAGAAACATGAGGTGTCGTTGTCGGAGATCGATGGCGGCAACCTGCGTAACGCCATACCCCGTGCCGCCCATGCCGTGATAGGCGTGCATACTTCCAAGAAGGAGGATGTGGTAGCCATGCTCAATATGTTTGTGGCTGATGTAGAGCGCGAGTATGCCGGTCTTGAGCCGACATTGAAAATTGAGATGGAAACGGCCGAAAAGCCGGAGTTCGCCATCGATTCCGCAACCACCATGGCAGTGATCCGTGCGCTCTATTCCGCTCCCCACGGTGTGATCTCCATGAGCCGTGAGCTTGAAGGGCTGGTGGAGACCTCGACCAATCTGGCATCGGTAAAGATGCTTCCTGACAACAAGATCCTCGTCACGACAAGCCAGCGCAGTTCGGTGGATTCCCGCAAGTGGGACATCGCCAATCAGGTGCAGGCGCTTTTCGAAATGGCCGGAGCTACGGTCACTCACGGCGACGGATATCCCGGCTGGGCTCCCAATATGAACTCCCGTATAATGGAGATAGCCCGCGACGCATATAATGAACTCTATGGCAAGGTGCCTGCGATCAAGGCGATACATGCCGGCCTGGAATGCGGTCTGTTCCTGCAGAAATATCCGCATCTCGACATGGTTTCGTTCGGACCGACTCTGCGTGGCGTACACTCGCCGACAGAAAAAATGAACATTCCGGCCGTAGAACGCTTCTGGGGACAGCTCACACGTATCCTCGAGAAGGTGGCCGACCTCAGGCAATAGGCCGGAGGAGCATAGCCCCCGACTGTATGCGACGAATCCTTGCAGGAATCATAGCGCCCGTCATATTATCGGTAGGAGCCAGTGCGGAACTCGATTTCCATACGGTGTCTCCTACCGATACTTTCCATGTGGAGTTCGATCCGCTGTATCCTGATGTCCGGGAGCCGGATTCTTTGAATGCCGGACGGTATACGACCCTGACCGACAGCGACTATGTTGAGGTGGCCCGCGAGCTCGGGATTGAGACTGCTACGATAAAGGCTGTGGTCGAGATTGAAACCGGCGGAATCAATGAGGGATTTTTCGAGCCTGGAAAGCCGATAGTGAATTTCGATCTGTCGGTATTCCGGAAATATGCCGCCCGTCGCAAGATCAATCTGTCGAAGTATGCCAGATCGCATGCCGCGGTTTTTGCATCGCCTGACGTGCGTCGTTACGGTTCGAGGCATGCCGCCCAGTGGGCCCGTCTCGAAATGGCCATGCAGATAGATTCGGCCGCAGCCATAGAGGGTACGTTCTGGGGTATGTTTCAGGTTGGCGGTTTCAACTGGAAACAGTGCGGAGCCGTGTCGATGGACGATTTTGTGGCTCGTATGTGTTTCTCGGAGAGAGCACAGCTCGAACTGTTTGCCGATTTCCTGCGTTCGCGCGATTTTGTCCGTTATCTGAAGGTCTACAACTGGGCAGCCTTCGCCAGAGGCTATAACGGACCATTGTACAAGCGTTATAATTACGATCAGCGTCTGGCCCGGGCTTATGCCAAATATAAAAAACAAGAGAAAACCCAATAGTTATGCGTCCTATATTTCTTGTAGGTTACATGGGGTGCGGAAAGTCAACCATAGGCCGCACCGTGTCGCGGCTTACGGGCATGCGTTTCATCGATCTCGATTCGTATATCGAGAACCGCTATCACGCCACAGTCAGTGAGATTTTCGCATCGCACGGAGAGGCCGGGTTCCGCGATATAGAACACCGGATGCTTCATGAGGTGGCCGAGTTCGAAGATGTGATAGTGGCCTGCGGCGGTGGTACGCCATGTTTTATGGGCAATATGGACTATATGAACGGCTGTGGGACCACTGTTTTCCTCGACACACCTATAGACCGTCTGCACTCGCGCCTTATGCGCGGACGCCACAAACGCCCGCTGATAGACGGTAAGACCGACAGCGAATTGCTCGAATTCATAGTGTCGGCATTGGACAAGCGCCGTCCGCATTACTCTAAAGCGCAGATGAGTTTCTCGTCGGAACTGCTTGAGACGAAAAGCGAGATCGAAAATACCGCGCGTGAGTTCATTCATAAACTTTCACTTCCACTGACAATACAGGATGAGTAATATCGGAGCCACACCAATGGAGCAGCCTTGCGGAGTGTGCATGGGCAAACGCGCCCTCTCGATAGGGCTGCCGTCGAACATCGACGCTGAAGAACGCCGTTTCCCCCTTACTCCGGAAGCGGTGGCCGTACTCGTTGACAAAGGCCTGTGTGTCAGGATTCAGGCGGGAGCCGCAGCTCCAATACACTATAGCGATGACGATTATCTTCGGGCCGGAGCGGAGATCACGTCGAGGGACGAGACGCTGCAGTGTGATATCGTGGCCGGGATGCCCGCTCTCCGGGAGTCTGACATACGCACTATGCGTAAAGGCTCGATGCTGCTGACTCTGTATAATTCATATTCAGGAAATGTCAAGGCTCTGCAGGCTCTTTCCGACAGATCAGTCACATCCATAGCTCTGGATCTTGTCGAGGACGGAGGCCGCAACCGCCCGTTTGCCGACATACTCCAGGAGATCGACGGTCGCGCGGCTATCGCCGTGGCATCGGCATTGCAGGCCGATCCGATACAGGGCAAAGGGATCCTGATGGGAGGCGTAGCCGGAATAGTGCCATGCGAGATTACAATTCTCGGTTCGGGTATTGCCGCATGTGCTGCTGCCCGTTCGGCTTCCGGTCTCGGCGCTACAGTGCGTGTGTTCGATAACGATGTGTACCGTCTGCGTTCGGCCATGCGTGAGCTCGGAAGTACAGTCATAGGCTCGGCCCTCCATCCGCATGTGCTTGAAGGGGCGTTGCGCAGTGCCGATGTGGTCATAGCCACTCCTATGCGCCATACTGTAGTAATCGGTACGGATCTTGTCGGCGTGATGAAGCGCAAGGTCATAGTGGTCGATGCCACTATGGTTCATGGGCAGGTGTTTCCGTCGCTTCCTGTCGTGGATCTGGGGCGTGGATGTAATCCGTCCGACGGCGACGGCCGCAAATGTCTGTGCAACGTAAGCGGCCGTGTGCCGCGCACAGCGGCAATGGCTGTCAGCAATGCGCTTGTCACCCTGTTCGACGATATTATAGCCGGAGCCGGCACCGGTTCAGCCGCAGGCCTGATCCGGATGCTTCCCGGAGTGCAGCCTGCCGTATTCTCGTTTATGGGAAAGATTGTCAATGCGCAGATGGCATCGTCGATAGGGACGAGATGCGCCGATCTTTCGTTGTATCTATCACTTTCATAGTCTATGGCCAATAAATATTATGTAGTATGGGAAGGGCTTGCGCCCGGGATCTATGACAGCTGGGAAGAGTGCCAGATGCAGGTTACTAATTATCCGGGTGCGAAATTTAAGTCTTATTCCACCCTTGAGGCAGCCACCGAGGCATTCCGCGGATCGCCCGACGAGCAGCGCGCCATGCTCGTGAGCATAGCGTCGCACAAGCCATCCGTGTCAAACTGGGCTGCATTTCCTGAGATTGTGACCGATGCGATAGCCGTAGACGGCGCATGCTCAAAAAATCCAGGGCCGATGGAATATCGCGGTGTGCATGTGGGCACAGGCAAGACTATATTCCAGGTAGGGCCGCTCGACGGCGGCACAAACAATATAGGCGAGTATCTTGCTCTTGTACATGCGCTGGCTCTGCTTGCTCAGAAAGGCGACACTACAACGCCGATATATTCCGACAGCCGTACGGCTCAGGCGTGGCTGCGCAACCGCCACAGCAAGACCACGCTGGTGCGCGACAGCCGCAATGCGAAAGTGTTCGAACTTCTCGAACGTGCCGACCGGTGGGTGGCCACACATGCATGGAGCAATCAGGTGAAAAAATGGAATACGGAGGAGTGGGGCGAGATACCCGCCGATTTCGGCCGTAAATAGCACTGTATCCGGATGACCGACTCGATACGCAAACTCAACGAACTGGCCACCGAACCGGTGGGCCGTCTGCTGTGGCGCTACAGTCTGCCGGCGGTAGTGGGCATGGTTGTGACGTCGCTCTATAATGTCATAGACCGGATATTCATAGGCCGTGGTGTCGGTGCCGATGCCATAGCCGGACTGGCTATCACGTTTCCCGTGATGAATGTGGCCACGGCGCTCGGCGTGCTTGTCGGAGCCGGAGCGTCGGCACGTGTGTCGATCATGCTTGGAGCCAAGGATTATCGGGGAGCCCAGATGGTGCTGGGCAATTCGCTGGTGATGATAGTGATCAATGCCATAGCATATCTTACGGTATTCGGCCTGTTTATGGACAACATCCTTGTGGCTTTCGGCGCCAGCGCCCAGTCACTGCCGTACGCCCGTGATTTCCTTATGTATCTGTTGCCCGGTCTGCTGGTGATGAACCTGTCGTTCAGTTTCAACAATATAATGCGCGCTTCGGGATACCCCGTGCGCGCTATGGTAAGCATGTTCATAGGAGCCGGGAGTAATCTCGTGCTGGCCCCTGTATTCATATTCTGGCTTGGCATGGGTATAAGGGGCGCCGCTATCGCCACCGATATAGCGATGACGATATCGGGAATCTTCGTGTTCGCCCACTTTTTCCGTCCAGACAGCACATTACGGTTTACCCGGGGCATATACCGGCTTCGCTGGCATATCGTGCTCGGTATAGTCTCGATCGGTGCTGCTCCGTCGCTGGTCAATGTGGCCGGAAGCGCGATCAATGTGATCATCAATACTACCCTTGCGCGCTATGGCGGCGACGCGGCAGTGGCGGCAGCCGGGATATTCACGACCTACACGTCGCTTCTCACCATGGTGGTGATCGGAATATGCCAGGGCATGCAGCCTATAGTCGGCTATAATTATGGAGCAGGCCTGTATCACCGTCTGCGCCGTGCATTCTGGCTCGCGACCGGAGCCTCTACGATACTGTGCACAGCCGGATTTGTCTTCGGCATATCGTGTCCCGGGCTCATAGCGAAAGCATTTACTGTCGACGGTTTTCTGATCGATGTTACGGCCAACGGTCTGTCGATAGCGCTGGTCATGTTCTGGTGTGTAGGCTTCCAGATAGTGTCGACGAATTTCTTCCAGTCGATAGGGCAGGCCGGCAAGTCGATATTCCTGAGTCTTACGCGCCAGGTGCTGTTTCTGATCCCGTTTCTGCTTGTATTGCCCCGGCATTCCGGCCTCGACGGAGTGTGGACGGCATTTCCTGTCAGCGACGCGTTCGCTACGCTTGTCACCTCGGCCATGATAGTCTGGCAGTTCCGGAAGATATCGAGGCTTTCGCCCCGCCTGTAGTTTCAGGCGGCTCCCATGTCCGTCTGTAAATCGGGTTTGGAGTAAATATTTAATGTGCATTATTAAATGTACTCTTATTATTTGTGTACCTTTGCACCCATAATAACAAGCAAGACTGTATCGTAAATGTCCCAGTCCGAAAATATTCCAATGCCGCCTCGCGACAGTGTGGTTATAATTCCCACCTATAAGGAACGCGAGAATGTAGCGGCTATTATAGATGCCGTGATGAGGCTTCCGCAACCGTTCGACGTGTTGATAATCGATGACAATTCCCCTGACGGAACGGCCGATATAGTCCGTGGCAAGCAGGAAGAATATGCCGGAAGAATCCATCTGATAGAACGTCCCGGGAAACTGGGTCTCGGCACCGCCTATATAACCGGGTTCAAATGGGCTCTGACCGCAGGCTATGAGTATATCTGCGAGATGGATGCCGATTTCTCTCACAATCCTGATGATCTTGTGAAGCTGCGCCATGCCTGTGCCGCCGATGGCGCGGATCTGGCCATAGGATCGCGTTACATAACCGGAGTGAATGTGGTCAATTGGCCGATGGGGCGCGTTCTGATGTCGTATTATGCGTCGGCCTATGTGCGTATCGTTACCGGAATGCCAGTACGCGATACTACCGCCGGTTTCGTATGCTACCGGCGTCGTGTGCTCGAGGCGCTTCCGCTCGACGAAGTGCGATTCAAAGGCTACGCATTCCAGATCGAGATGAAATTCACTGCCTACAAGTACGGGTTCAGGATCGTCGAGGTTCCGATAATATTCGTAAACCGCGTACTCGGAGAGAGCAAAATGAACTCCGGCATATTCGGCGAGGCTGTGCTCGGGGTAATACAATTGAAACTGAACAGTCTTACCAAGTCATATCCTGACTATAGCCGGCGCTGACAGTTATGGCACGTACTCTCATACATAATGCCGTAGTGGTAAACGAGGGCAAGAAGACGAAAGGCTATGTGGTGGTCGACGGCGACATCATAGACCGTGTGGGCAAGGGCGCTGCTCCGGCGGCTGTGATCGCCGGATGCCAGACGGTGATAGATGCCGGAGGCGCATATCTTATGCCCGGAGTGATCGATGACCATGTGCATTTCCGCGACCCCGGACTGACCCATAAGGGAGATATCGCTTCGGAGTCGGCTGCTGCTGTGGCCGGAGGTGTCACATCCTATATGGATATGCCAAATACCAGGCCGGCTACGGTATCGCTTGACGCCTGGCGAGATAAGATGGATCGTGCGGCAGAGGTGTCGATCGCCAACTATTCGTTTTATATAGGTGCGACAAACGACAATCTCGATACTCTCCTTGAGGCAGACTATGCGTCGGTGCCGGGAGTGAAGCTGTTTCTCGGTTCGTCGACAGGAAATATGCTTGTCGATTCCGAACCGATGCTGCGCCGTATGTTTTCGGAGCTTCCGGCCTTGATTGCCGTGCATGCCGAGGACGATGCCAGAATACGCTCTAATATGGAGACCGCCCGTGAGATATTCGGCGAAGAACCGGTGCCGATGGAGCTGCATCCTGTAATACGTGACAATGTGGCATGTTACAATGCCACCCGCAGAGCCATACGTCTTGCACGCGAGACCGGGGCACGGCTCCATGTGCTGCATGTCTCTACGGCTGCCGAGCTGGGACTGCTCGCTGACAAAGGGGAGCGCTATCCCAATATCACCTCCGAGACCTGTATACAGTATCTTTGGTGGTCAGATGCCGACTATGAGACTATGGGGTCGCGTATCAAATGCAATCCGGCGATAAAATCGGACAAGGACCGGCGAGCCTTGCGTCGAGCAGTACGCGACGGGCTGATCGATGTGATAGGCAGTGACCATGCGCCGCATCTGCTGTCTGAGAAAGACGGTGATGCGCTGACCGCGCCTTCAGGCTGTCCCAACATGCAGTTCTCGCTTCCGATGCTTATGGATCTTGCCTCCGAAAAGGCTTTCAAGGTAGAGACTGTGGCTGAAAAGACATCGCATGCTCCGGCGCGGCTGTTCGGCATAGAGCGGCGCGGATTTATCCGTGAAGGCTATTTTGCCGATCTTGTATTGGTGCGTGCTGTCGATCCATATACAGTGACCGACGGGATGTCTGTGGGCAAATGCGGCTGGATTCCTATAGCCGGAGTGAACACACAACTGCATCATCGTGTTGAAAAGACATGGGTGAACGGCCGGCTTGCATACGATGAAGGAATCGTGAACCGAGAGGTGCGGGGCCGTGCCTTGACGTTCGTCCCGCCCGGACGCGACAACTGACAGGTTTCATACAATAAAAAGTGAATATAATAATGGCAACTGATTCCCAGCACCTTGCCGGACTGACGGCACAACAGGTAATTGACAGCCGCAACCGTCATGGCATAAATGTCCTGACACCGCCGCCGCAACCGTCGTTGTGGTTCAAGTTTCTGCATTATTTCGATGATCCTCTGATTCGGATACTTCTTGTGGCCTTGCTGCTGTCGGCCGGCATATCGGTATATGAATATACACTTCCCGGTCATACGGCAGCTGTGTTTCTTGAGCCGCTCGGCATATTGCTGGCTATCGCACTCGCTACAGTCATCGGATTCTGTCTGGAGGTGAGCGCCAACAAGAAATTCGAGATACTCAATCAGGTCAATGACGATCTGCTCGTGACCGTGATACGCGACGGCAGTATCAGCCAGATACCGCGACGTGACGTGGTGGTAGGCGATCTCGTGGTTCTCAATACCGGCGATGAGGTTCCGGCCGACGGGACATTGACCGACAGTGTGAGTCTCAGCATCAATGAGAGCACACTCACCGGAGAGCCTCTGATACGCAAGAGCCATCGGCCGGAAGATGCGAAATCCGATGTGACATACGGTACGGACAAGGCAATGCGCGGTACCACGGTGGTTGAAGGCCACGGTGTGATGCGTGTCGATGCCGTAGGCGATGCCACCGAATACGGCAAGGTCTACGAGGCAGCCCAGATCGATACCGGTGTCAAGACTCCGCTTACACTTCAGTTCGAGAAACTTGGCAAGGTCATATCCTGGGGCAGCTATACCGTAGGAGCCCTGATCATAATAGGGCGTATGCTGCTATGCGACTGGAATCAGCCTGCAATCGATATCATAAGCTATGTGCTCACGACCATAATGCTGGCTGTGACTCTGATCGTGGTTTCTGTGCCTGAAGGTCTGCCTATGAGTGTGACACTCAGTCTGGCGCTCAGCATGCGCAGGATGCTTGCAAGCAACAATCTCGTGCGCAAGATGCATGCCTGCGAGACGATGGGAGCCACAACCGTGATATGTACGGACAAGACCGGTACGCTCACGCAGAATCAGATGCGTATATACCGTACGGAATTCTATGCTCTCGGTTCCGGACAGGAACTTGCGGAGGGTCAGGCTTCAGACATTATCAAAGAGGGTATATCGGTCAACTCCACCGCATTTCTGGAATATTCCGAAGAAGGGAAACGGGTCAATGCGCTGGGCAATCCGACCGAAGGCGCACTGTTGCTCTGGCTGTATGACCAGGGTATCGACTATCTGAAGCTCCGCGAGGATGCCGCCGTTATCAGCCAGCTGCCGTTTTCGACGGAACGCAAGTTTATGGCGACAGTAGCCGACTCTCCTCTGCTTGGGCGTAGGGTGCTTTACGTAAAAGGCGCACCGGAGATAGTGCTCGGCCTATGTGCTGAAATAGAGGGCGGGGGCAAGGCGTCTGAAATAGAGGCCTCGCTGCTGTCGTATCAGCAGAAAGCCATGCGTACACTCGGATTCGCGTTTGCTGTGCTTGCTGACGGAGAGGATCCGGTATCAGGCGGTAAACTGCATTGCGACCATCTGGTTTTCATCGGTATAGCCGCTATTGCCGATCCTGTAAGAGCCGAAGTGCCCGCAGCCATACGCGATAGTCTGAATGCCGGCATAGGTGTGAAAATCGTGACTGGCGATACACCCGGAACCGCCAAAGAGATAGGGCGCCAGGTCGGACTGTGGACAGATTCGGATCGGGATACCGCCCATATTTCAGGGCCTGACTTCGCTGCCCTCAGCGACGCAGAGGCCGCCGCGCGTGTAAAGGAACTCAAAATCATGTCGAGGGCACGTCCTACCGATAAGTCGCGTCTGGTGCGCCTGTTGCAGGAAGCCGGCGAAGTGGTGGCTGTGACCGGCGACGGTACCAATGATGCGCCGGCGCTTAACGCCGCACAGGTCGGGCTGTCGATGGGCGACGGCACTTCCGTGGCGAAGGAGGCCAGCGATATAACCATTGTCGACAATTCGTTTGCCAGCATTACCAAGGCGGTGATGTGGGGCCGGTCTCTGTATCAGAATATCCAGCGTTTCATTCTGTTCCAGCTTACAGTCAATGTAGTGGCATGTCTGATTGTCGTGATCGGTGCGTTTACAGGCACGGAGTCTCCGCTGACAGTCACACAGATGCTTTGGGTCAATCTGATCATGGACACATTTGCTGCTCTTGCACTGGCATCGCTGCCGCCGAGCATGGAAGTGATGAAAGACCGTCCGCGCCGTTCTACGGATTTTATCATAACGCGTTCGATGATGTGGGGTATAATAGGCGGAGGTCTGCTGTTTACATTCATACTGTTCGGCCTCATGCAGTACTTCCGTCATTTCGACCTCGGCTCACTGTCTTCGTTCAGTCTTTCCGACTGTATCGGTTGTCTGTTTGATTTCAGTTACGGCACCCAGGCGTCTCTGTCGCCGTATGACCTGTCGCTGTTCTTCTCCATATTCGTGTTCACGATGTTCTGGAATCTGTGGAATGCCAGGGCATACCGCAGCGGTCACACTCCGTTTTATGACGCGCGTGACAGCAAGGTGTTTTTCTTGACACTTCTGCTTATTCTCGGCGGACAGATTCTGATTGTCGAGATCGGTGGCGCAATGTTCAATGTGGTTCCGATACAATACGGCGACTGGATCCGTATAATTCTTGTCACTTCTACAGTCATGCTTGTGCCGCAACTTATAGGAGTGGTCAGCAGGTGTTTTTCGAAAGCTAAATGAACAGCCGATTTACCATAAGCGCAACAATATCTATGGCTTTGTCTTTGTTCGGAAGTGCCACTACGGATGTAAAGTGGTCCGACGACCTGATGACCGATCAGGCCGATGAGTTCTGCCGGAATCTGCCTGCCGGACTGGCGGCGTCGCAGGCCAAGGCGGTCAACGCCGCTGCCGACGGTAATATTAGCGATCTGCTTGCTGTCAGAGCGTCGCGTAACGCTCCGTTCACTCCGGGAGAAGGAGTGCGGATGACTGCTGTTACGGAAACTCTCAGGCTGTATGAACCGGCGGATATGTCCGTGGAGCCGCTGCCGCTTCTGGTATACCTTCATGGCGGCGGCTGGGCTATGGGGAGTCTGAACAGTTGCGCCCACTACTGCGATGCTGTCGCGGCTACCGGTCGCGCCAAGGTTCTTGCCGTAGATTACAGGCTTGCGCCGGAACACCGCTATCCGGCCGGACTCAGCGACTGTGTGGCCGCGGTGCGTTATGCCGTGGAGCATGCGGCTGAACTCGGAGTCGATCCGGCGGCAATATCAGTAGGAGGTGACAGCTCTGGCGGAAATCTGGCCATCGCTACCGCGCTGTCGGCGGAATGTGACGGACTTATATCATCGCTGGTATTATTTTATCCGGTGACAAAGGCGTTTGCTGACGGATCGGATTCATGGCGGCTGTATGGTGACGGCTACGGCCTCGATTCTGATCTTATGGATGCATTCAACCGGGCATATATCGGAAATGTTCCGGCTACCGACAGGGGGGTGAACGTAGGGCTTCTGCCTGATACGGCTCTGTCGGATATGCCTCGTACGCTTCTTGTGGCCGCCGGCCGAGATATATTGTGCGACCAGGGGAGGGAATTTGCCGCGATGATGCCTGCCGACAGGATTACACGTATCGAATTTCCAGGATCCGTGCATCTGTTCATAACTGTTCCGGGGCAGGACGAGGCATTCAATGCCGCAGTGCGGCTTACGGCCGAATTCGTTACACGCCGGTAAATTCTTTTATTTTTCTGGCGGCTGACTTCACGAGGCCGATTATGCTGAAGCGCGGTCTTCCCTTGCCTTTTCCAGCCGCTGAATCGCTTGTGACGCTTGGAGGGAATCATGAAATCGACCATTTTCTCCCTGAATAGCATGACTGTATCTGTAAGCGTTGACAATGTGGAATATTCTCTGATATAACCTGTCATATGTAGAACGTCGCGTTTCCCGGCAACGACTGTGATTTCGGGTAACTCATAAGCGAGTTCATGCAGGCGTATTGAATCGGGAGTAGGAAATCTACCGATGCCGTTTCGTATCCGACATAACTGATGCTTATCGGATAGTCTGACGCTGATATATAGGGCAGATGTCCGTTATCGGAGCAGATACCGATAAGCATCAGTTATGTCGAATACCGAAGCTTTTGGCAACGGTGTTCCGGTGTCGGCATCGACTATTATAGCATCGGTCGTGCGCGCAGTGACCGACGATGCTACGATTGAAAGATATAGCAGAATAGCTAATCGCATATTTATAGGATTCGGGCTGTAAAAGCATTCCGTCAGCAAATATAGCGACAAGTTTTTTGTGTATGTTGCATGTAGGCGGATGTTAGATAATGTTATATTATTTTATGGTTTTGTTGCGGGCGATCGGGAGATTATGTATAAATTTGCCAGATATCTAAGTATTGATAAATATAAGTGCAAAATAATTCATCTTATGTCAGACAACACTAAAGTCAAATGCCTCGACAAGGTCGTAGTCCGCTTTTCGGGCGACTCGGGCGATGGCATGCAGCTGGCCGGAAATATCTTCACCAATGTTTCGGCCGGTGTAGGCAATCAGGTGTCAACATTTCCTGACTATCCTGCCGAGATACGTGCTCCGCAGGGTTCGTTGAGCGGAGTGTCGGGATTTCAGGTAAGTGTCGGTACCGGTGTTCATACGCCGGGTGATCAGGCCGATGTCCTTATAGCCATGAATCCTGCAGCGCTCAAGCAGAATCATAAATTTCTGAAACCAGGCGGTGTGATCATAGTCGATATCGATTCATTCCGCAAGGCCGATCTTGATAAGGCTCTTTTCACGACCGAAGATCCGTTTAAGGAGCTCGGGATCACCGCTCAGGTCGTAGAGGTGCCTGTGACTTCCATGACAAAAAACGCACTGTCAGAATCGGGGCTGGACAACAAATCGGTGCTGAAGTGCCGCAACATATTCGCACTGGGTCTGGTGTGCTGGCTGTTTGACCGGCCTCTGGAGAGCGCTCTGCACCACTTGCGCAATAAGTTCGCCAAGAAGCCGGCCATATTCGAGGCCAATGCCAAGGTTCTCGATGCCGGTTACAATTACGGAAACAATATCCATGCCTCGGTATCGACATACCGTATAGAGTCGGACGAGATTCGTCCGGGACATTATACAGACATCAATGGCAACACTGCAACCGCATGGGGTCTGATCATGGCCTCTGAGAAGTCAGGACGACCGTTGTTTCTCGGATCTTATCCTATCACACCTGCGACCGATATACTCCATGAACTCGCCAAGCGCAAGGATCTCGGAGTGAAAGCATGTCAGATGGAAGATGAGATAGCTGGTGTATGCTCGGCCATAGGAGCCGCCTTTGCCGGAAATCTTGCGGTCACGTCGACCTCTGGTCCCGGTCTCGCTCTCAAAAGCGAGGGCATAGGTCTTGCCGTCATGGCCGAACTGCCATTGGTCGTTATCGATGTGATGCGTGGCGGACCGTCGACCGGTCTTCCTACCAAGACGGAGCAGACCGATCTCATGCAGGCTCTGTATGGCCGTAACGGAGAGTCTCCTCTGGCGGTAGTGGCTCCGGTGTCTCCTACCGATTGTTTCACAATGGCATTCGAGGCATGCCGCATCGCGGTGGAACACATGACTCCGGTGATTCTGCTGTCGGATGCGTTTATCGGCAACGGATCGTCGGCATGGCGTATTCCGGAAGCCGATGAATATCCGGCGATCAATCCGCCGTATCTGCCGGCCGATCGGCTTAACAGCGGATGGCGCCCGTACGAACGCAATGAGAATACGCTTGTGCGTTACTGGGCTGTTCCCGGAACTGAAGGCGCTACACATCGTCTCGGCGGTCTGGAGAAGGATGCCGTGACCGGTGCTATCTCGACCGATCCGGTCAATCATGAGAAGATGGTAGGGATACGTCGCGAGAAGATAGCGCGTATCGCTGATGAAATACCCTCGCAGGAGGTTCTCTGCAATCCTGATGCCGATACATTGCTTGTAGGCTGGGGCGGTACTTACGGACATCTGTATACCGCGGCTCAGGAGATTAATACTGCCGGAACGCCTTTGGCGTTCACACAGTTCCGCTATATCAACCCGCTTCCGGCCAACACCGGTGAGATACTGCGCCGCTACAAGCGTGTAATCGTGGCCGAACTTAATACCGGACAGTTTGCGGATTACCTGCAGATGCAGTTCCCGGAAGTCTGCATAGAGCGTATCAACAAGGTGCAGGGACAGCCGTTCCTGGTAAGCGAGATAGTCGACAGGGTAAATAAAATAATGGAGAAATAAGCAGACAGCAATGGAAGAAATCAAATATACAGCTGCCGATTATAAGAGTGATCAGAATGTGCGCTGGTGTCCCGGCTGCGGAGACCACGCTGTACTCAATTCCCTCCACAAGGCTATGGCCATACTCGGGATTCCGCCGCATAAGACGGCTGTTATATCCGGCATCGGATGCAGTTCCCGTCTGCCATACTATATGAACACCTATGGATTCCATACCATTCATGGACGCGCGGCCGCGATAGCTACAGGATTCAAGGTGGCTAATCCGGAGATGTCGGTATGGCAGATCTCGGGCGACGGCGACGGACTTGCGATAGGCGGCAACCACTTCATACATGCCGTGCGCCGCAATGTCGATATCAACATGCTGTTGCTCAACAACAAGATATATGGTCTGACTAAAGGACAGTATTCGCCTACGTCCGACCGCGGTTTCGTATCGAAATCGTCGCCATACGGCACGACAGAGGATCCGTTTATTCCGGCAGAACTGGTGTTCGGCGCCCGCGGCAATTTCTTTGCGCGCAGCATCGATGTGGAGCTCGCTACCACACAGGAGGTTCTTGTGGCGGCAGCGAGCCATAAAGGAGCGTCGGTAGTCGAGGTATTGCAGAACTGCGTGATATTCAACAACGGTATCCACAATTATATCACCGACCGTGAATTCCGCGCCGAGCGCACTATACATCTGCGTCATGGCGAGAAAATGCTTTTCGGTAAGGATAACGGCCGTGGTCTGGTGCAGGACGGATTTCTTCTTAAAGCGGTAGAGCTCGGCAAGGACGGCTATACTATATACGATGTGCTTGTGCACGATGCCCATTGCACGAGCAACTTCCTCCATCAGCAGCTTGCCATGATGGACGGATATGACCTGCCGCTGGCTGTGGGTGTGATCCGCGATGTACAGTCGCCGGTATACAATGAGGAGATAGATGCCCAGGTGATGAAAGTCAAGGCTTTGAAAGGGTTCAACACTCTTCGCGATATGATCCTCGCAGGTGAGACCTGGGAGGTGAAATAACATTGATCCCGATAAACACACAAGAGCGCGGAGCCTGTAGGCTCCGCGCTCTTGTGTGTTTATCGGGATCAATGTCGTCCGCCGGCGCCTCCTGCCGGACGGTTCTGGATGCCGTTGCTGCTTCCGCTACCACCATCGCCGAATATGATGTTGGCTCCAGGCCGCTGGCCTGACGGTTTCTGTTGCGGCGGTGCGGTCTGCTGCGGCGGTCTCGGAGCCGGATCTGCCGAGGGGGGAGGTGCGGGTCTGTTCGACCCGGGTCCGGGATAATAGGCAGGGCCGTTCCATCCCGGGCCGTTCCATCCGGGATAGTAGTTAGGGGCAATACCCCATCCGAAATCGGGCAATGGCGGATTGTACAGTACAGGAGGTACCGGAGCATACGGATCGTCGAAAAACAGATCGCCTCCCGACAGCATCCAGTCCGCGCATGAACTGAGACCCGACAGCATTGCGGCGGCACATCCCGAATATAGTAAACAGCGAAGTCTCATAGTCTTATTGTCTTTATAATAAGACAAATTAAGACCGCTGTTTGTTTGTGATCCGCTGTGAATAATGGTTATTTGTAGGTGTCGGCGATCGTATATATGGCCTGGAAAACGGCACGGTCGGCTTCGGTCAGCTTCTGTCCGCGACGAGCCATGACACGGTCAGCTATGTCGAAAAATTTTGATAGCGGAACGTCGGAGAAGCCGGCTGTCGATCCTTCGCTGAATGACGCCACGAAGTTGCGCGGAAAGCCGCTGCCATGAATGTTGACACCGACGCCGAGCACCGTAGCGGTGTTGAACATGGTGTTGATTCCGGCTTTGGAGTGATCGCCCATTATGAGGCCGCAGAACTGCAGGCCGGTGCGCAGGAACCGGTGGGCACGGTAGTTCCACAGTTTTATTTCAGTGTAGTCGTTCTTGAGGTTGGAGGCCACGCATCCGGCTCCGAGGTTGCACCATTCGCCGATCACGGCATTTCCGAGAAATCCGTCGTGGGCTTTGTTGCTGAAGCCGATCATTACCACATTGTTGAGTTCTCCGCCTACTTTGCAGTATGGACCGATTGTGGTGGCTCCGTATATTTTGCAGCCCATGTTGGCTACGGAGTGATCGAGCATGGCCACCGGTCCGCGAAGACATGATCCCTCCATCACTTCGGCATCACGTCCGATGTATATAGGACCGTTTTTGACGTTGAGGACTGCCGCTTCGACAGTGGCGCCTTCTTCGATAAATATCTTTGGAGTGCCGTCAGGCGATGACGGATCGCCTACTATCGTGCATGTGGCGCTTATTGGTTGCGATTTACGCCCTTCAGTCAGACGCAGAAAGTCGTCGGCCAGTATTTCCGCATTTTTCGTGAAGATATCGTAGAGCATATTTATAGCACATACGGGGCTGGTCCATGCTACCTCTCCTGCAAACCGTCCGGCCTTGAAATCGTCGGCCGAGCCACGGAAAGCTATGCATCCGTGTTCAGCGACCAGAGTCTCTCCCAGGGCAAGATCGGATATGGCTGCGGCGAGTTCTTTGGATGGAATGACATTTCCGGCTATGAAAAGGTTGTCGGCGCCGGCTTCAGCCGGATATTTGCACTGGAGGTAATCGGCAGTGAGATACGAGGTTCTGCGTCCGGGCAATACGGCCTGCCATTTCTCGGCTATGGTTGTGATGCCTGCGCGCAGCAGTGCCAGCGGACGTGTGAAGGAAAGTGGGAGGAGATTCTCGCGAGCTATGTCGTCGTCGAAAAATATTATGTCGGGCTTAGATGCTGTAGTCATGTGGATAATGTGATAGTGAAGTTTGGCAAATTTACTAATTTTGCATCGACTAACAATATTGACATGCAGTTTACTGAAACCGATATAAAAGGTGTCTGGCTTATAGAGCCGAAACGATTTGGCGACTCTCGAGGCTATTTTATGGAATCGTTCCGTCTGAGCGAATTCGAGGCTCATGTGGGGCATGTAGTGTTCGTTCAGGACAATGAGTCTATGTCGCACCGCGGTGTGTTGCGTGGACTGCATATGCAGCGCGGTGAGTGGGGGCAGGCCAAACTCGTGAGGGTGTCGCATGGCCGAGTGCTCGATGTCAATGTTGATCTGCGTCCCGGTTCGCCTACGTTCGGCCGTCATGTAGCGGTGGAGCTGTCGCAGGAAAACGGGCGGCAGCTATTTGTGCCGAGAGGTTTTGCTCACGGGTTCGTTGTGCTAAGCGATACTGCTCAGTTTCAGTATAAAGTCGATAATTATTATCATCCGGAAGCGGAGTGTACATTGCGCTATGACGATCCGGCTCTCGGCATAGACTGGGTGCTGCCTGAATCGGAGCTGGATTTGTCGGAAAAAGATCGGCGAGGTCTTCCTTTGGCGGATTTCAGCTGATACGCGGTGTGCGGTTGCGGTGCGTTATGCGCTTTTTGAACTGAACCAGCCGCCGCCAGTATGACGATGCGGCACTCCACAGCGGCGACGGCGCCGAGTTGATATCGGCGGCAAGCGGATCGATAAATGTGGTGCCTGTGTTTTCTTTGCCGAACTGCTCCGGATACAGCACAATAAGGTTGCTGGTGGAGAAATATTTCTGCAGGAACGATGGCATCTCGGCGATTTCGCTGGTATAGCTGACGGATGTCGCGCGGGCGCTGACTACGACAAACAGGTCGTCGTCGATGATCCTGTTGGCCATGACAAGGAAGTCATCCCATTGTTCGATGTCGCGGAACTCGTTGCGGATCTCTATTTTCTCACGGCGCAGTACTCCGGATATGGCCGGTTGTACCTGTGGATGGCAGCAGAATATGATCCGGCATCCGATTTCGCGGGACAGATATCCCAGGGCTCTTACCCATGATCCGAATCCGGTCTCGAACTGTGCCTGTGGAGGAGCCCATACCACTATCCTTGTGACAGTATTGACCGGGATGAAGCACCGGGTTATGATGAACATCTTGTTGGACGACTTGAGCAGTTGCTCGATCTTGCTTCCGAAGAAGGAGTCTATGACCGTGGATTTGCGGTGCAGTCCGATGATGACCTGGTTTATGTCGCGTTCGGCGATTGTGTTGAGCACTCCGGCTACGGTAGATATGTCGTATCGTTCGATCGGAGCTATAGCCACATCGACGCTTGCGCCTACCGCTACTGCTATATCGAGAGAGTTGCGGCCTATGGCGCGTGAGCTTGCGGAGTTGTCGTTGCGTACGTGGAGTGCGTAGAGGTTGTTGCGGTTGGCCGGGTCGTGCATGAGCAGAGCCAGATCGACCAGACCCTGTGCCGTGACAGGATTGGCTATCGGGATGAGGGTGTTGACGGTATCGTCGGCCGGCGCCGCGTCGGGGTTTTCAGCCGGATTGTCGCTCAGCATTCTCACTTTGATGCGCGAGGCTGCTCTTGCAGTGACCATGGGAGCGATGGCGCATGTCACAAGTATCATCAGCACCGTTCCGTTGAGTATGGTCTCGTCCATCATGCGGTGTCCGTCGGACCCTATGAGGTTGTAACCTATTGTCACAACAGCCAGGGCAACGGCAGTGTGGGCTGTGGTAAGTCCGAACATGACCTGCCGGTCGGGTGATGACATGCGGTATATTTTCTGGGCTATCCATGCTGCGATCCATTTGCTTGCAAGTGCGACGACGAGCATGTTGAGTGTCACGATGATCGTATCGGTGTTGCCTATGACCCTAACGTCGATCATCATGCCTACTCCGATCAGGAAATAAGGGATGAACAGAGCGTTGCCTACGAATTCGATCCGGCTCATGAGCGGAGATGCGTTTGGCACGAAACGGTTTAGTACGAGACCTGCGAAAAATGCGCCCAATACGGCCTCGAGACCGATCATCTGGGCTGACCATGCTGCTAAAAAGACCAGTGCCAGCACAAATACAAACTGAGTCACGCGGTCGTTGAAGTTTTTGAAAAACCATCTGGTGAGGCGCGGATATATGTATAATATGGCAAGGCAGTATACCACCAGTTCGGATAGCAGCCGCATGAGATCGGTTGTGTCGAACTCTCCTGTGCGGTGTATGTTGACCGCTGCCGCCAGTACGAGCAGGGCGCCGATTACGGCGATGATTGTACCGACAATAGCGATAAGTACCGCCGGTGATTTGGTTATGCCGAAACGTGTAGCCACAGGATATGCGATCAGAGTGTGCGAGGCGTACATCGAGGCCAGGAGTATGGATGTTATGGTGTCGAGCTTCAGCAGGTAGACGCTTGCGACAGTACCGATGACCATCGGCACTAAAAATGTGAGCATTCCGAACAGCATGCCGCGGCGAAGGTTGAGCCGCAGATGGTACATGTCGATCTCTATGCCAGCCAGAAACATGAGATACAGTATGCCTACCTGTCCGAATATCTCGAAACTGGTGTCGTAGTCGAGTATATGTAATCCGTACGGGCCTACTGCGACTCCTGCGACTATCATTCCGATGATGTGCGGCACCTTGAGTTTGTTCAGGATGACGGGTGCCAATAGGATGATCACCAAAACAATAAAGAATATCAGAACCGGGTTGGTGACTAATGCTGACATATCGGTGTAATGATCGTATTATCTGTCGGCAAAGATAACAAAACTTTGGCGATGTACATAATAGAACAGGAGACTGCCGAAGCAGTCTCCCGTTCGCGATTATATAGGGAATGAAAATTGGTTGGTCAGTCGTTGAGTGTCGATCAGTCTTCTATTGTGCAGATGCTTACGCGGTTCCATGATTCTTCTTTGAACATGTGTCCGATACCTTCGCCTTCGGCAGATATGCGGTCAGAGGAAATCTTGTATTTCTTGATAAGGGAATCTTTCACTGACTCTGCACGTTTCTTGGCCAGGCGTTCGTTGAACTCGAGGTTTCCGTCGGCCGATGCGTATCCTTTGATCACGACTTTTGCCTTAGGATGATTCTTGAGGTAAGCGGCTATCATCTCGACGTTTGGCTGCTGGTCGGCAGTGATCACAGCCGAACCGATGCGGAAGAATACGTAGCGGACGCTGCTGAGAGTATTGCTGGTCTCTTTTACGACCTGTACCGGGCGTTCCTGGCATGCTGCAAGCTGTGCGGCGAGTACTGCGGCATTGGCTTCAGAAGCCTCATTGGCAACAGCCAGCGCTGCTACTTCTGCACGCAGATTGTTGATCTGAGCGTTGAGTCCATCCACTTCGGCCTGATTGTAGGGATCTACGATGGTGAAGCTGTGGGTGCCGTTGCTGTTTTTGAAATGGTATGTCACACCGCCGGTGATTTCGAACGCGGCATGGTTGGCATCGTAATATGATGCTGCCTGAGCGTTGCCACCACCGTTCATGTTCCAGACTACCGCCGGTTTGACGCTGAGTGTCCATGCTTTGGACTCACCTAAATTGAAGTTTAAGTTAAGACCGGCCTTGGTCGCGAAGAAATTGTAGTCGTCGGCTACGGATTTGGGATAATATGTGTGTCCCCATCCGGCGCCGAGCAGAGCCTCGACTTCAAATAAGCGCGGACTTCCGGCATAGCCTGCGAAGAGGTTGTTGAGGTTGACGGTACCGAATGCGCCTACGTATGATCCGTCGATAGCATTCCGGCTTTTGAGTCCAGTCCATGATGATGTGTTGACTCCGGCCTCACCCTCTACGCCAAGTCCGAATACCGGGGTTATCTGCTTGCGGAGTTCTAACCCGAAAATCCCTCTCATGTTGCCGAAAAACGGACCATTCTGGAGCGGAGTGGCAACACCTCCCTTTACGCCGATAGATATATTATCTGTCAACTTGCTTCCCTCGACGGAGGTTTGTGCGCTTGCTGCGATCAAGCCACCCATGGCCAATGCAGCCGTGAAAATCATCTTTTTCATCTGAGTAATTAATTTTGGTTATTTCCGCATACCGCGACGTTTACGGTTGTTGCGGAAGTCAAAAACGGGTTATTTTGTATGAATTTTTTTACCTTTGTACTTCATTCGTTTTATATTAATAACATTAAACATCGCCGATGGTTTATATATCGTCAATGATGCACCGGATGTCGCCGGTGCTTTTGTCTGTTATGGTGTGGCTTTTTGCCTTTCCGGTGTCGGGACAGGAATATGCTGTCAGCGACAGTATAGATGATGATCCGGAAGTGACCTTGCAGGAAGTTACCGTGACTCGCCGCCAGGGACTTATGAAGTTACGGGGGACGGCATCCAACACCCAGGTCATCACTTCGGCCGAGCTGTGTCGTGCGGCCTGCTGCAATCTCGGGGAAAGTTTCACGACCAACCCTTCGGTCGATGTCAGCTACTCCGATGCAGCCACCGGTGCGCGCCAGATCAAACTGCTCGGTCTGTCGGGCACATACGTGCAGATGCTTACTGAAAATATTCCTAATTTCCGTGGGGCTGCGTCATCGTATGGTCTCGGATATATTCCCGGTACATGGATGCAGTCCATACAGGTGTCGAAGGGTGCCAGTTCGGTCAAGAACGGATATGAGAGCGTGACAGGGCAGATCAATGTCGAGATGAAGAAGCCGCAGGCGGATCAGGAGGTGGCAGTGAACGGTTATGCCGATCTTGAGGGAAAGGGAGAGATCAATGCCAACGGAAACATACGTCTGTCGGATCGTCTGTCGACCGGCCTGTTGCTTCACGGCGAGAACTCGTTTGCCGGACATGACAGCAATTCCGACGGTTTTCTCGATATGCCGAGGCTGCGTCAGATCAGTGCCATGAACCGCTGGGCCTGGATGGGCGACAATTATGTGTTTCAGGCCGCAGTGAAATGGCTCGACGAGCATCGCCGGAGCGGTCAGGACGAACACCATACGCATCTGTCGCCGGGTCAGGAACCGTACAGGATCACGATCGATACCCGCCGATGGGAAGGATTCACCAAGAACGCTTATATATTCGACAAGGATAATGACGGTAATGTGGCGCTTATCCTTTCCGGGTCGTGGCATCAGCAGAATTCGGTCTACGGGCATAAACTTTACGATGTGATCCAGAAAAATCTGTATGCCTCGCTCATGTTCGAGCGCAAATGGGGTGAGTGGCATTCGCTGTCGACCGGTTTAAGTTTCAACTACGACAATTACCGCCAGCGTCTGCGTGCCGACCAGATTCCTGACGCGGAGCCTGAGAGGATGACGGAGATGGAGGCCGTGCCAGGGGCATACGTCCAGTATTCGTTCAATTACGATACGCGTCTGCTGATTATGGCCGGTCTGCGCTACGACCACAGTTCACGGTGGGGATCGATGGTGACACCGCGCTTTCACCTGAAGTGGAATCCTCGTGAGGAATTTTCGGTTCACGCTTCAGCCGGGCGTGGATTCCGTACTCCGCATGTCATGGCTGAGAACAATTATGTACTCGCATCGTCGCGCCGTGTAGTCATAGCCAATGATCTGACACAGGAGGATGCCTGGAATTTCGGAGCCGGAGCCAATACATTTCTGCCTCTGTTCGACCGTACGCTCAATTTGGGAGTTGAATATTACTACACATATTTCCGTCATCAGATGCTGGCCGATTTCGATGCGGATCCGCATGAAGTACGGTTTACGGATCTGAAAGGCCGCTCTTACAGCCATACGCTTCAGGTCGAGGCCACGTATCACGTTATATCGGATCTTACAGCCACTTTGGCTTACCGGTATACCGATGTGAAGGCCGACTATGGACTCGGTCTTGTGGAGAAGCCGCTTACCGGACGCTGGAAGGGGCTGCTGACGCTGTCGTATACCCCAATGATGGGGCTATGGCAGGCCGATGTGACTCTTGCTATAAATGGCGGAGGGCGTATGCCTGCTCCATATATAATGGCCGACGGCTTTCAGTCATGGGCTCCACGCTATAAGGCGTTTCCGCAGCTCAATGCTCAGCTTACACGCAATTTCAGGCATTGGGCGGTCTACGTCGGTGGAGAGAATCTGACCGGCTTCCGTCAGAAGAATCCTATTGTGGCGGCATCTGCTCCGTGGAGCAATGAGTTCGATGCGACTATGGTCTACGGACCGTTGCACGGTGCAATTATTTATGCCGGATTCCGTTATACATTCACAAAATATTAAATTTCAGATATATATACCGATATGAAGAAACTTATGCTGTCGCTTGCAGTCGCCGCCGTGGCATTCGGAGCTTCGGCTGCCGAAGCGGTTGTTGCCGTGTTCGCTGTAAATCCGCCTATGAGCTGTCAGAACTGTGAGAACAAGATCAAAAGCAATCTGCGCTATGAGAAGGGTGTAAAAAAGATAGTCACCTCTGTCAAAGACAAGAAAGTGACTGTAACATATGATCCGGCCAAGACATCGCCGGCAAAACTTATCGATGGCTTCAGAAAGATCGGTTATGAGGCACTGGAGTATGACGGTGACGCGGCTCCGGTGTTTGAACATGTGAAGCCTGACGCCTGTGCGCCGAAGAAGACTTCAGGCAAGAAATAACCCTCAGACCAACGGCCTGAGGGCTATAAATTTCTGTATTTTTGAGTCGGACTCCCGCGAGCGGATGAGGCGACCGGTTCAGACGTTGAAGCGGAAGTGCATTATGTCGCCGTCCTGGACGATGTATTCTTTGCCTTCGACACTCATCTTGCCGGCTTCTTTTACAGCGGCTTCGCTTCCGAGTGTCACGTAGTCGTCGTATTTGATGACTTCGGCACGGATAAATCCTTTTTCGAAGTCTGTGTGGATTATGCCGGCACACTGCGGGGCTTTGCTTCCGCGCATGAATGTCCATGCACGGACTTCGTCGGGACCAGCCGTGAAGTATGTCTGTAGGTCGAGCAGACCGTAGGCTGCGCGGATGAGCCGTGACACCCCAGACTCTTCCAGTCCTATCTCGGCAAGGAATTCCTGTCGTTCTTCCCATGTGTCGAGTTCGGCGATCTCGCTTTCGGTCTGGGCAGCTACGATCAGAATCTGTGCGTCTTCGCCCTTGATGGCTTCGCGTACAGCCTCGACGTATCTGTTGCCGGTGGCCGCTGATGCGTCATCGACGTTGCACACGTAAAGCACGGGCTTTGATGTGAGCAGAAACAGTTCTCTGGCATAGCGCTGTTCATCGGGGCTGTCGAATTTGACAGAACGAGCCGGCAGCCCCTGGTCGAGAGCTTCCTTGAATTTCTTCAGGACTTCGTATTGCATTTTGGCAAGCTTGTCGCCTCCGGTCTGTGCCTGTTTCTGGGTTTTGGCAATGCGGGAGTCGACGGTCTCGAGGTCTTTGAGCTGCAGTTCGTAGTCGATGATCTCTTTGTCGCGCACCGGATCGACTGTGCCGTCGACGTGGGTTATGTTGTCGTCGTCGAAGCAGCGCAGTACGTGCAGTATGGCATCTGTCTCGCGGATGTTGGCGAGAAACTTATTGCCGAGGCCTTCGCCTTTGCTCGCACCTTTTACGAGTCCGGCTATATCGACGATCTCGACTGTAGCCGGGACAACGCTTTTAGGCTGGCACATCTCAACGAGTCTGGTCAGACGGTCGTCGGGCACTGTGATCACACCTACGTTAGGTTCGATGGTGCAGAACGGGAAGTTTGCAGACTGGGCCTTTGCATTGGAAAGACAGTTGAAAAGGGTGGACTTGCCTACGTTTGGCAGTCCGACTATGCCGCATTGAAGAGCCATATCGGTTTAAATAGTATCTAATGAATTCGGAGTGCAAAGGTAGTAAAACTTCGCGTGCAAGACAATAGCGAATCAGAGTCGTCCGGTGACACGGAGGTATTCGACGCAGTATATGCGTAGCTGGGCTGATGCTTCTATCAGATCTGATGCCGCGGTCTGCCACTGGCTCTGCGCATCGAGCAGATCAGTGAGAGGGGATAGCCCGAGTTCGTAGCTCTGCGTGATGTTGGCCAATGTCGCGTCGGCGGCGGTCATGGCCACGCGTGCTGATCGAAGCAGCTCCTGTCCGGTATCGACGTTGCTTATTGCCTGATGCACTTCGAGGTCAAGCATCCTGATACGGTCGTCGAGGAGTATGCGGGCGTTGTCGGCTTCGATGCGTGCATGTTTAACTTTCTTTATGCCTTCGCCCCAATGCCATATCGGGACTGATAGCGATGCCATTATCGACCATCCGTGATCGCGGTAGTTGGTGCTGAATGGGGTGTAGTAGCCAGTGGCATCCTGCATGTAGCCGCTCATCCGGATGTTGCCATAAGCACTCCATCCGGCCATAAGTCCGAGCGATGGCAGAAAGTCGGCTCTCGTCACGGCTATCTGCTGGCGCTTGGCGTCGACGTCGTAGTGGAGCAATGCCACTTCCGGACGGTCGAGCAGGTTGTAATCTCCGATATTGTCGGGTATTTCGATCTCGACTTCGGTATCGGCCGGAATGATTTCGGTATCGGATCCGACTCCAATCACGTGGCAAAGGTTCATGCGGCTTAGGTTGGCTCCGCTTTCTGCTTGTCCGAGCTGATATAGTACCTGTGCCCTTCGAGCTTCGATACGCTGAAGGTCGTTGCGGGTCACCATTCCTGCCGTGAGCGCGGATTCTGTCTGGCTGTAGGCGGTATCGATCTGAGCCACGTAGCTTTGCATCATGCGTACCTTGGCAAGTACGGCGACGTATGTCCAATAGGCGTTCTGAGCGTTGGAGATGACTTCGGCGCGGGTCATGCGGATCTGTTGGTCGGATGCTTTGACGCCGATTGATGCGAGCTTGTTTGCCGCGATGATCTTGCCGCCGGCATAGACGGGCTGTGTCAGGTTTATTCCTGCCATCCACATCGCTTTCATGTTGAGTGTCATACCCATCATTTCCTGATCAGGCATTCGGCTTACGCCCATGGCCGATCCGGCAAAGTTAGGGAGGTAGGCCGTTCGGGCTATGCCGCGCTGAAGCGAGGCCTGTTCACGGGCGTTGACTGCGATACGCAGGTCGGCGTTGCTTTCAAGTGCCATTTCGACGCACTGCCGGGAGTCGATGGTTACGGCCGATGCCGCTGATGCGCATAGCAGTGCGGCGAGATATATTGTAATGTGTCTAATCATTAGGTTTTCTGACTTTGAATAACATTGAGTAGAACAGCGGGAGTAACAGCAATGTGACTATCGTGCCGACAAACAGTCCTCCGATTACCACTACGGCAAGCGATCCGTACATAGGATCGGGGATGAGCGGTATCATGCCGACGATGGTGGTGAACGATGCGAGCATTACCGGTCGTACGCGGCTCAGGGTCGCATTGATCACGGCATGGTACATGTGCATGCCTTCTTCGGTGCTCAGCCGAGTGATCTCGTCGACGAGCACTATCGCGTTTTTGACCATCATACCGATCAGCCCCATGAATCCGAGTATGGCGAGGAATGTGAATGGGGTGTCGGTGATCAGCAACATAGGCACTATGCCGCAGAGTACGAAGGGGAAACTGACGAGGACGACGAAGAGTTTGCGCCAGTTGTTGAACAGGCACAGCAGGACGGCGAATACGATGAGCAATACCATGGGCATGAAGCTGACGAGGAGTCCTGTGGCTTCACCGCTGGTCTCGCCTTCTCCGACAAAACGCATCGAGTATCCTGCCGGCAGCGGAATGCTTTCGATGCGTCCGGTGATGTCGGCGAGAACTTTGGCTGGTGTGGCTTCGGGATTCATGGGATCGGGGTCGCATTCGGCTTCTATCACCCTTCGGCCGTTCAGTCTCATTACGGAGGATTCGCTCCATTTCAGAGAGGCAGAGTCGGTCACGGCTCCAAGTATCGATGACCGGAACATTCGGCGTCCGATTTCTTCGGCAGAAGCTGTGCCGGATGCCATGGCGGCCAGCTGTGCCGGATCGAGGCGTATGTTTGCTGCGGACCATACAGGAAGTGCGGCCATATCGGTCAGCCGAGATCCGTCTGGCTGGCGAACGGTGATGTATACCGGTATCATTTTATCCTGGTCGGCTACCACGCCCACGGGCATTCCGTCGCCGGCGGCCTGCAGAGCGTTTCCTACATCGGAGCGGTTTATGCCTGCACGCTGTGCGCTTTCCTGGGAATATCCGAATGTAAGCGTCCTTCCGCGTGGTGCCCAGTTGTTCTGTACGGAATACGGATCAACGTAGGGTGATTCACGCATGATCTGTTCGGCCTGTGCGCTCAGACTGCGTAGTACGGCCGGATCCGGACCTGCGAATTCAACTTCGACTGTATGCGATGAGGAAATCGAGAAGTTGTATTTTCTGGTACGTATATAGGCGTCGGGTGCTATCGACCGGAGGTATTGGCGCAGTTCGTTCTGCACCTGCTGCATGGTTTTGAAGTCTTTGCAGTCGACGATCAACTCGGCGTAGTTGTCGCCATTCGATGGCATGGGTCGTACCAATGTGTATCGTGCGGGTGCACCTCCGGTGCTGACTATCACGCGGTCGACACGGGGAAAGACCGCTGCGCTGTCGGCAAGCGCGAGAATGCGGTCCCTGACGGCTTCAGGATGAGCTTGCGGAGGGAAATAGCATTCGACAACGAACTGCCGATAGTCGAAGTCCGGGAAAAATACCTGACGGACAGACGACATACCGGCTCCTGCAATCAAAAGGACTGCGATGGCGGCGGTCATGGACAAGGCCTTGTGGGCTATCAGCCAGGCCAGCAGGCGTCCTACGATACGGTTGAACGGGTTTGGTTTGGCAGCCGGAACAGAGGCGGTCACATTACCGGAAGTCTTGTATTCGCTAAGCCAAGATGCGGCACACACCGGCACCTGGATAAGTGCGAGGATCCAGCTGACAAGAAGGCTGACGCAGATCACCAGAAAGAGATCTCCTGCAAATTCTCCGGCGGATCCCGGTGTGAGATATATCGGAAGGAATGTGCATGCCGCTATGGCTGTGGCGCCGAGCAGCGGCATGGCGGTATTTCGGCCGATACGGTACAGGTATATGTCGGGACGTAGACCTTTGCGCCGGTCGACAAGAATACCGTCCATTATGACTACGGCATTGTCGACGAGCATTCCCATCGCGACGATGAATGCTCCGAGGGATATGCGCTGTAGTGTGGTGCCAAGATTGGAAAGTATCGGAAACGAAAGCGCCACTGTGAGGATAAGGCCGAATCCGATGATCACACCTGCTCGCCACCCCATGGCAAACATGAGCACGACGACAACAATGAGCACCGATTCAAGGAGATTGATCATAAAGCCTTCGACGGCGTCGCTGACTTTGTCGGGCTGGAAAAATATCTTTTCCATTTCCATTCCGGCCGGCATACGTTTCATGATCTCAGCCAGTCTGGCGTCGACCTCTTTTCCGACATCAGGCACTATGGCCGAGTTTTCAAGCGCGATGGCTATGGTCAGTGCGGCTTTGCTGTCGAGGTATACGAGATTGCGTTGCGGGGAGGCATATCCTCGGGTTATCTTCGCGATATCCGACAGCCGGACTTTTTTCCCTTCGGGTGTGTCGATGAGCAGATTTGCCAGATCGGTTTCTGTGACCACAGCCTGGTCGACATTGATCGATACGCGTGATCCCGCAGTGCTGAGAGCTCCAGCATCGACGGTTTTGGCTGCTGACTGGAGCGCCATCATGATCTGTGTGGGCATAAGTCCGTTTCGCGCGAGCTGTTCAGGCGAAAACTCGATATTGATGGCTTCCGACATTGTGCCTCCGATGTTGATGCGTTTCACCCCCGGGACAGTCAGCAATTCGCGTCGCAACAGTTTGGCATAACGTTCCATTTCGGGGTAGTCGTAACCGTCGGCTGTGAATGCGTAAAGGATTCCGTATACATCCATCATGTCGTCGACCACGATGGGCTCGTAGCATCCTTGAGGCAGAGACATGGCTATGTCGGCGGCTTTCCGGCGCAGAAGGTCGAAATGCTGTTCGAGTTCTTCAAGCGGTACTTCCAACTCGAATTCGACATTGATCATAGCCTGTCCGGGATGGCATTCGGTCTTGATCTTGCGTATATCGGGCAGAGTCCGCATGGCATCTTCTACGGGCTGAGCGGCTTCGAGTTCGACCTGGTGGACGTCGGCTCCGGGATATATGATGATTACGGATGCCTGTTTTACCGGCACTGCAGGGTCTTCCAGTTTGGGCATACGCATATAGCTTAGAATGCCCATCATGATTATTCCGGCCATGAGCGCCCAGAACAGAGTGCGGCGCTGCATGAAGAATCGTGTGACTTTTTCCATCGGATTAAAGAAGATTGCCGACGTTGGATGCCGAGGTCTGGTCTATGACGTTGACTTTCTCGCCCGGGACAAGATGGTGCACACCGGCGCGGACAATGGGTTGAGAAGGTGAGAGTCCCGAGATGACAGTTATATTTCCGTCGGCTCCTGTGCCGCTGATCGTGACCGGTGTCAACGATATCGTGGAGTCTGACTGGTTGAATGTGTATACGGCCGTCTGTCCGTCATGGTCGAATACTGAATTGACCGGTACGGTCACTGCGTCGGATCCGGATCCGGCTGCCGTTATTGCTACGGTTATGTTCATGCCAGGTGCAAGTGTGATGTCCGAGTCGGACGCAGGCGAGAGTCTGAGCCGGAAGAGCTGGTTGTTGTCGGCGCGCGGCGTGAGGCTGAGCATCTGCAGCGGGAAAGTCTTTCCAGGCAATAGCGGGCTGTGTCCGGTGAAAGCTGTGAATTCGTTGCTGCGCATATATTCGCTTGCCGGGAGATCCACGACAATCTCAAGATGACGATTGTCCATTATGTCGAACAACGGTCGTCCGGCATCGGTCATCTCTCCGGTTTCATAGTTTACGGCAGTTATTACCCCGTCGGCGGGTGACAGCAGCCGGCAGTATTTGATTTTGTTCTCATTGAGCGCGAGCTGGTATTCGAGTTGCCGTAAGCCGGATTTGGCTTTCTCGTAGTCGTTGTCACTTACCCCGCCAGTGGCATAAAGTTTTGTGGTCCGTGCGAATTCGTCTTTGAACCTGGCGGTCTGTATGCGCAACTGTTCTGTTCCGAGCACATAGTCGATGGAGTCGAGGACGGCGAGCAACTGGCCTTTTCTGACTCGATCTCCTTCTTTGGCATATATGTGTTCGATCGTTCCGCCGGTCTTGAATGCAGCTCCGACAGTTCGGGCTTCTTCAACCTGGCCTGCGAAGTCACGTGTTGCAGCCGAGTCGGCCAGTACCGGGTTTATCAGAAATACGTTGTGGACTGTCTGTGTCTCGCTGGACTCCTTCTCCTGGCTTCCGCATGACGACAGAAGCGCAGCCAGTGTCAGAAACTGGAAGAACGGAGTTCGTAAAATGTTTAGCATAGCCTGTTATGTGTGATTGGTTTCGGGGTGCAAAAATCGCAAAAAAACGCGTATTCACCCAAAAACGGTGGCCATAAAGGCTATTATAGTTCTCTTTGAGGCGAATCAGTGTGAGTAGGTATGATCAACTGTAGGCGCCTGATGGCGGTATGTGGGCATGCACATGCCAGACGATGAACCTATGTAGGTAGGATCTGAGATGTAATACCGAGTACCCTTGTGATCGTAATAGTCGCCTTTGATTGGTTCCGACAGACGTACCGAGGCGCTTTCATGGCCTGGATAGTTTATGAGCTGGTTTTCGACTCCAAGCACATGCCATAGCAGATATGTGTAGAATATGGCACGGTCTTCGCAGTCGCATTTGGGATAAAAGAGGGTCTCTTCGAAGAAATAGGGTTTCTCGAATCCGTGGAATGCGTCGTCGCGTGAGTATTCGAAGGCGTTCTGGGTAAAGTGCAGAAGTGCGTCGACGGCTTCGTGTTCGGTCATGTCTGCTACCTGAGGCTTGAGCTGTTCGACTACGCTGCGCCTGATATCCGGAAGAATCTCTGACTGTGCATACTCTCCCATCGGCATCTGCGGGTATCTGTATATGACGGGCAGTATGTTGGCGTTCAGCTCGCCGTTGACTTCCAGCCCGGCCGCTTTAAGAGAAAACGGCTGTGCCTTATAGGGCAGGTTCAGTGGTGTCAGTCTCAGTTCAAGTGAAGCTCCTGTTTCAGCGTCTTTCGGCAGCTGGCATGTGGTAATGCGCATGTTGGCCGGATTCTCGAGGTCGATGTCCTTGTCGGCGAATACATAGTATGTACGGTTGTCGATGCTCATGAACGGGCGTGCGTAGACCTGCTGGTTGAACGGCAACAGCAGTATCGCGTGTCCGTTGTTAGTCATGCCTATACGCGCGTCATAGCCCATGTTGGCGAGAATGAAGTGGATGAGCGACATGCGTCCGGTGGAGTGTGCCTGCGGATATCGTCCGTTGACATAGTCCCGTGTCAGCTCATAAGTGAGATAGTCGTTGAGCTGAAGCCGTGATGCGAGTTTCTTCAGCTCCGGAACGATCGAATGTCCGGAGCCGGATTTGCTGAGGTCGCGCCACTGCCGGCCGAAGTCTTTGGTCGATGACAACCGTTCGGTGATGCGGATCTCGATATCCGGAATCTGCATCTCCATGCCGTAAAAGTCGAATCTGAAAGGAACCGTGTCTTCCGCCGGATGCGAAACTACGGGAGAGGGTGTCGGTCCGGTTTCGGGTGCGGGCTGAGGCGCCGGTTTCGGTTTCGGTGCCGGCTTAGGCTCCGGTCTGTGTGCGGGTTTGTCGGCGACAGGAGCCGGAACCGGGGTTGAATCCTTAACTACCGGAGTTGTATCGGCTTTGGGCGCTGATACCGGTTTCGGTGTCGTGTCGCTTTTAAGACCTTTGAAACTTTCGTATTCGGTCCATACACCGTCCAGGAACTTGTCGTAGTTTTCCAACACGCTGTTTCGGAACGATGAGTATCCGTTAAGGATGCCAGCCCGAAATTCATCGAACGATGATCCAGGAGACTGTGCTCCTGACGGAATTACAGCAGCGATTGCGATTGTCAGGGATATGGGAATTCGCTTGTTCATGGCGGTGTAGGAATAGGTAGGTTTGGTATATGGAGTTGTGATTCAAACAGGAACAAGGCGTGACGTCACACTGTTCGGGCATGGCTTGTCGCACCCTGTCCCTGTGTAAATATTATTAGATTAATTTATCATTCAGCAAATCCGTCGCGTACGAATGCGGAGATCTTCTCAGCATGCCGTTGAGCAGCTTCGCTTTCTTTCATTGCGTTTTCAAGGGCGCGTATGCGGGCTTTCGATGCAGCGCTTTCGCTGACGATGAAATAAGACTGGAGCTCGAAAGTGCCGTCGCCGTTGTCGCGTATAATCGAGTAGCTTTCCTGCATTTCACCTTTGATCTCTTTTTCGACGAGACGCTCGTAGGCTGCATAGAAGTTGTCGAACTCGGTCTCTGCGTTAACGCCGTCGCCAGACAGATCGCTTACGACACGACCTTTGAGAGAGCTGCCGGCCTGTTGCGAATAAGTGATGCAGGCATTGTTTATAGCCATCTGATGTCCCACGTTCTTGGATTTGAATTTCGTGGCAACACCCATTACTTCACGACCGTCGTCGCCGAGATTGGTGAGCTTGTCATAGTGAGAGAGCAGTGCGACTTCCAGAGAACGTGAGCTTCCGAAGAGTTTCCAGTTTTCTTTCTTGTACTCTTTCATTTTCTCTTTTTTCTCTTTTTTCATAGCTTTTTCAAGAGCTTTGTTCTGAGCTACGGCAGCAGCCGGAAGCAGAAGGCAGATAGCCATCAGAATGGTAAGTACTTTCTTCATGATTGCAGTTTTTAATAAAGTGTTAATATAAACAGGTTTAAATGGTTGAGCTGAGGCGCTATCGACTTATTTCAAGATGCATTACCTTAATGCCCATTTTCGGATCTCTGGTGCGGTGAGATGATAGCCATCTTGAAAAATCGTCAAAATCCAACTGAGGCGGCAATGTGTCGGAATGTTTCGTATCGACCGCCTTGCTGAACGGTTTGGGTGAGAATATTACATATAGCTGGTTGCGCTCGATATCAGAATCGGCAGTGAGGGTGTATTCGTCAACTATGCCGTGGCTGCGGTCGGCTTTGCCGGTGGAGAAGAATACGTACTCTTTGTCGTGTTTTACTTTTACTTCGCCGGTCCTGTCGCTGCTGTACGGCAACAGCCGATATGCCTGTCGGTCATCGCCGATGAGGTATGCGGCTACATATCCTTCGACAGGGGTCTTGAAGAGCAGATACATGTCGTCGCCATCGCGAAATCTGGTGTCGGCAAACTTATGTTCAGTTCCGTTTCGCAGCACAGTCGCGAGAAAATCGACAGATTCGTTAGATATCTCACGGGCTTTGCCTACGATCGTGCATTTCACTACCATGTGGCCGTCGGCGTCGAACGAGCGTTCGAATTTCGGAGACCCGATATCCTCGAGCCATTCGCCTTTGACTTCTGTAGAGTTCAAGGATGAGAAATACAGGGATTCGTCGCCGTTTGCTACGGTCTCGCGCTGATATACATCCTGAGTGACTATTGTACCGAACTCTTTTGCGAGGGCAGCTATGCGTGCGCCTTCGAGAGCGTGTCGTTCGCAACTCTCTGGTGAATGGCTGCGGTCGCCGTAAAAGGTAAATTCTCCTTTTACAGTCTTTACCGGACCGGCGCTGATGCCGGTACAAGCGAGTATTATGGTCAGAATCAGTATGATTTGTCGCATTCGGATCAAAAAATATTAGTTGCGCAGTTTCTTGCGGCTCCATTCTGTCGACATCTTTCCGGATGTTGATACCTGTGGAGTCTGCGGTTTCTTGTTGATGAGATTGGACTGGCGTTTCACATTGTCGATCACGTCTTCGCTGAGATCCTTGAGAGTTATGTTTCCTTTGCTTTCCTGCAGCGCTTTCAGCAGATAATATGTGAAGAGTCCATGATTTTTCTCTTTGTAAGGCAAGGCTGTCTCCTGTCCGGATGTGGCACTGAGAGTAAACATATTACCTCTGGGCGCAGCCTCTTTCGGCTTTATGGCGACACCGCGAGCCGCCATCAGCATCGAGCCGTCGCGCTGCGAGCCGCTGAAGCAAGCGTCGAGAAATACCATCACTGAACGTGCGTTCAGATCTCCGAGTTCGGAATACAGCTTTCCGAGAGAGTAGCACGAAGCCGACATTGTGGCGTCGCCGTCGACCGGCAGCAGGAATGCGTCTTTCGTAGCTTCGTCGGGCATACCGTGTCCGGCATAATAGACTATAAGGTCGGCTTCGCCGTTGAGCGAGTTCACTGTATTGCGGATTTCGGCAATGGCCCGCAGCATGGTGCCGAGTGTCGCATTTCTGTAGAAGCGTATGTTTTCCTGCGGCAGACCGAGTGTAAGGTTGCAGTACTGGCTGAACACTTCGCCGTCGTGGAGGGCAGACTGCACGTCGGATACGTTGGAGTAATTCTCGTTGGCTATAATGACTGCGACGGTCGTCGGCGCCTGTCTGCCGGTGACCGGGATGTTTTCGTCGACATCTGATTTTCGGGTTATATTGACCTCGGCATATTCTCCAGTCCGACGATTTGCCGGTTTGTCGCTGTCGATGTTGGCGAGAATGCTCTCGAAGTCGACGTTGACTTTTGTGTGTGCGTAGGTAAGCCGGTCATCGGCATTATAGGAATAACTTTTGCCGTTCGGAGTTACGAATGTAATGGACGACACGAGGACTTGGTCGTCTTTGATGTAATATTTCGGCGAACGGAAATGTATTCCAGCCCAGTTGGCTTTGAACAGTTCGGCTTCATTGTTTTTGAGCGGTACGTTCAGGTAGATCGGTCCGTATGACGATTCGATGAGATATACCTCGTTGCCGGCATCGTATGGCTTCAGCTCAAGATCGTTGAGCCGTAATTTTTTTGCGTAAGAATTAAGATATTCTTCTTCGGCGAGACTGCACAGACGGTCGTATTCATCACGTATGGTACGGTCGTTGACGCGTGTCTGATAGTCCTGGATTTTCTCGAATTCGTTTTTGCGTGTCCATTTGGTGAGACGTTCTTCGATGTATCCTTTTGCGAATTCGGAATATGTGGGAACGTCGTCGGTGCGTGTATCGGCAAGTCCTACGCCGGATCCGCGGCCATAGTTTTTCGTGTTTGTATCGTTGTAAGCCATGATCGGTGGCATGTGCACGGCTCCCAGGGGCTGCTCTCCGAGAGCCTGGATGCGAGTGTTTACTTCATCGAATTTTGCGGTATTGTCCATGCATCCGTATGTCACGGCGAGGGCTTTGAGGTATTTGGCCGACATGGGGTCATTGGCCACTACTTCCTCGAGTTTTTCGGCCGATGCCATGAAGTAATTGTTGGACTGGCGCTTATACTTGCGGGCGCTTTTCTCCTCTTCTTCCATAATGGCTTTGTTGAAGTACAGAACGCCAAGGTTGTAATAGCAAAGGGCTATGTGGCGGGCTATGCTCAGGTTCTGTGGTCGGAGCAGGTCGAGTCTGTTGTAGACCTCGAGCGCTTTGTTGTATTCCTGTTCGTCTTCATACAGTTTTCCCTGGATGTTGAGCAGCTGTTCGTCGTCGGGCTTGAATACAAATGCCTTGTCGAGAAGTTCCTGGAGATATTCGGCATGTCCGCCGTCGATACATGATTTGATGGCAATGGCGAGCATATTGTAGTTGCCTGGATATGCTTTGGTGCCTTCTATCATTGTGGTTACGGCGAGATCGTATTTTTTTGCATTGAGACAGGCCTGCCCCATGAACATGTATATCTGTTCGCGCAATTTTTCTTCTCCTGTGGAGAAGTATAGTTTGAAGTATTCGATGGCGCGTTCGTATTCTTTCTGATTGTAGGCTCCTGAGGCGGCGCAATACACGACAGACGGGAATGATGCTTCATCGCGTGGAAAGGTTTCGCCTTTGAACATATCCGACAACTGTGTGTCGACATACGCTTGGGAGAACAGTGTCAGCTGAGATGAGTTTCCTTGTCCGGAATAGTAGAACGCACCTCGTTCGAGATCGCGGTTTATATCACGCAACATGCCTTTGCAGCGTTCGATGGCCGCCTGGTCGATGTCTCTGTTGGCTTCGACTGCATCAAGGTTGTCGAGATAGCATTGGTACACAGCCTGATACAGATTGTCGTCGGATTCGCCTTCGAATTTTTCCCATTTTACCCGCTTATAGCTTTCGACAGCTTTGTCCAATGCTGCTGCTGCCAGTTGTTGCGGAGATGGTACGGAGTCGGTGAGTGAATCGGATTCTGCTGCAGGTATGGAAATGCCATCGGGGGACAATGTAGGCAGATCCATGGATATGTCATCGGGCATGGCGGTTCCGTAAAGAGCTGCCATGCCGAGAATGATTACAGGTATTGCTGTCAAGACATGTTTCATACGTTGTGTATGCTACCGGGTGCCGGGTGTTTGATTAATATACGTCGATAAAGGTGAATTCGGTTGTGATACGCCGGAATTCGGCTCCTTTGCCTTCTGCCACGGCAATGTGGAACTGGTAGTCCGTGTTCATGTTGCCGAGGTTGGAGACATTGTTCTGGAGGAAGTTCTTAACTCCCATGGCCCGGAGAAACGCAAGCTGTTCGTTCTCCTTGATGCCGCTCTTTGTGGATACGGATATGCCTTTGAGCTGATTGTCCTGGTAGATGGGCTCGTCTTCAAAATCGCCATAAACGCCGTCATAAGGTATGCCTCGGATGATCGGCGATGCGTCGGCGGTACCCGATATCTTTATGGTCAGTTTTTTGCCTGATTGTACATATTGGGCAAAATCGCCTTCAAATGCCTGTTTTACAATAGAGAGCATTGAGCTTGCCGCTCCTGACTGTTCGGCGCGGTACTTGCCGGGAGCAAAGTCTTCATGTACCGAGAACTCCGGATCCACTTCATAGGTGAAGCGTACCTGATAGTTGAGTATCTTGTCGCCGTCGGCATTGAATGACGGCACGACACGGGAGTCGACCGTGATGTTGGTGTGATCGGATATCACGTTCTGGGATTTGGCTTCTTCTACAACTTTCTTTCTCAGTTCCTGCAGTTTCAGCTCTTCCATCTGCTGTTGCTGTATGATCTCGAGCGAAACCACATTGTCGTCGCCTTCCATGAAGTTGAGCGGCGTGCGGTCTATGTTGTCGTAGATATATGTCTCACCGTCGGCCTTGTTGTATATTCTGGCGTAGACGAGCTCGAAGTTGTCGTTGGGCAAGATTCCGTATTTCGCATCGCGGAATTCGAGATCGTCGGTGTTTTTGAAGGCTCCGACCGATTTTTCAGGTACGGGGAGGAATATCGACGGCATGTTGTCGAAATCGAGCGCGAGAACATTGTTGGTCCGGTCGTATTTGCCGAGCGATATGTTTGACATTGATACAAGGCCGCCGGCGAATCCTGTGGCGATTTCGCTTTCGAAAAGCCGCATCTGATTCATTCTGGATTCGTCATTAACACGTTTCTGGTAATCTTCCATGGTTTCACCCGGCATCATCTTGAGCCATTCGTTCATCATTTCGTCGACACCTTCGGAAATAAGTTTGCCGTAATACGGAGTCAGGGCGGTCATGCGTTTTATGTTGATGGCTTTTTCGGCATTGTATGCCATGAGCGGATTGGACTCACTGTCGGTAATAAACAAAAGGTCAGAGAGTCCTCCGGCTTCTACGTCGAGAAATTCGCGGTCGTCGTCCTCAAGTAGGTTGATTATCGCTATATTTGCCGTCGAGGTTGAACGCGCATCCGAGCCCTTCTCCGAGCCCGTCGATGGTGCTTTTAGGCAGGAATGTGCGTGTGTCGAACAGGCTTAGGAGGCCATCGTCGGTCAATATCGCGAATTCGCTGTTGTTTTCGGAAAATGCAAGGCTGTTGACCTTTATTCCGGGTTCGGCCGGCCATTGCTTGCGGAGTTTCTTGTCTTCGAAGTTGTAGACTGCCGTTTTCTCGCCGTCGGTCATGGCCAGATAGTAGGCATTGTTGCTGAATACCATTGTGGTGGGGGAGAATGGCAGTGGCGCTATGGTGTCGACAGGCGTGAACTTCCGCGAGTCGAACATAAACAGGCCTTTGTCGGATGCTACGAGCAGTTTGCGTGAGTCGGGGGTGTATGCTACAGCCGTAGGATTTCCGTATTTCTTGATGTTCAGTTTGAATTGCTCCATGTCAGTTTCTGACATGCTGAATACTCGTGCCTGATTGTTTTTCTTGTCGACAGCCACTACGGCTACCGATGTGCCGGCAGGGCTGATTCGGACATGGGTCAACGGTTTCTTGACATCGCATATCGCATCGCCGCGGAGAGTCGTTACTTTTCCATTGCCGAATCCATAGACAGTGTATGAATATTTTGTCAAGCCTTGCGGGGTAGTCGCTTGCCGGAATGTATATTGTTCCTTGCGTTCACGAGGTTTGTGCTGGTCTTTCTGGTTTTTCTGAGCTGTCATAGGCATGGCTGTGGCAAGTGCGCATAATAGCCATAGGCAGGTAGTCTTCATCGGAATGTGTGTAAGTAAAAAAAAATGTAACGACTGGTTTGTGTGGTATGCAACGGTGCTAATTCATAGCGATACGCATTATGCAAATATATGATATATTTTGCGCATGGCTGTAATGTGATAGTTAATTAGTGTTAATGTGGATTCTGCATGCTATTAATATGTATAGGTTTAGATGGCATGTATGGTATGGATTTTTTTTGGAATGCGCCGGTATCGTGTGTGTGAAAATAGCAATCGACGGACGCCCGACCTGGGCATCCGTCGATTGTTTGATGTTATGTAGGTGCAATTATTCGGCTTTGCCTGCGCTTCCGAGCACGTTTTCGATTTTGTGCTTGTAGAGCTTCTCCATTTCGTCACGTGCCGGTCCGAGGTATTTGCGGGGGTCGAATTCGCCGGGTTTGTCATTGAATACCTTGCGGACTGCAGCTGTCATGGCCAGACGGCTGTCGGAGTCGATGTTGATTTTGCAAACAGCGCTTTTAGCGGCTTTGCGGAGTTCTTCTTCGGGGATGCCGATAGCGTCGGGCAGTTTGCCGCCGTTGGCGTTGATTATGTCGACATATTCCTGGGGTACGGAGCTTGAGCCGTGGAGTACGATGGGGAATCCGGGGAGCTCCTTCATTACTCCGTCGAGAACGTCGAATGCCAATGGCGGGGGTACGAGGCGTCCCTCGGCATTGCGGGTGCACTGTTCGGGAGTGAACTTATAGGCACCGTGGCTTGTGCCGATAGAGATGGCGAGGCTGTCGCAGCCAGTACGTGTGGCGAAGTCCACAACTTCGGCAGGGTCGGTGTATGTGTGGTGGTCGGATGAAACTTCGTCCTCTACACCTGCGAGTACGCCGAGTTCGCCTTCAACGGTTACGTCGAACTGGTGTGCATAGTCAACCACTTTCTTGGTGAGAGCTACGTTTTCTTCATAGGGTAGGTGGCTGCCGTCGATCATTACGGAAGAGAATCCGTTGTCGATGCAGGATTTGCAAAGCTCGAAGCTGTCGCCGTGATCAAGGTGGAGTACGATCTGAGGATTTTCCCAGCCGAGCTCTTTTGCGTATGCTACAGCGCCCTGGGCCATGTAGCGGAGCAGGGTTGCGTTGGCGTAGTTGCGCGCGCCTTTCGACACCTGCAGGATTACGGGCGATTTTTCTTCGGCTGCGGCTTTGATTATAGCCTGGAGCTGCTCCATGTTATTGAAGTTGAAAGCCGGGATGGCATATCCTCCCTTGATGGCCTTGGCGAACATCTCACGGGTGTTGACGAGGCCTAACTCTTTGTAACTAACCATTTCGTTTTGTTGTTATAATAAGTGAAAAGATCTAATACTTCGATTTCAATATCCGGCAACAAAGATAACGTTTTATAATAATAATGTATGTGTCGGAATTGTGAAATTTTATTTACGGGGCATGTGGAGGTATGCGTGTACGCATCCCACGAATATGGCTCCTCCGATGATATTGCCCAATGTGGCCGGAATGAGGTTGGATGTGATGGCGCGGATTATGCTTATGTCGGCGCCTTCCATCATTCCGAGCGGTATGAAAAACATGTTAGCTATGGAGTGTTCGTAGCCGAGAGCAACGAATGCCATGACCGGCAGCCAGCATCCGGCCATCTTCGCGGTCAGGCTCCGGCCTGAAAGGGCGAGCCATATAGCGAGACATACGCACCAGTTGGCGCCTATGCCTTTGAGAAGGACGGTCATCCATGGCATGGATACTTTGGCTGATGCGATTGTCTGTATGGCGCTGTGGTATGGATCGGATGAGGTCAGGCCGCAGCAGTAGACCATGAGATATGTGAAGATAATGGCTCCTATGAAGTTGCCGGCATAGACCAGTGTCCAGTTTCGTATTACAGCGCCGAAGGAATAGTGGCGTTGCATGAATGCTGGTATGAGCAAGGCGTTGTTTCCGGTGAACAGTTCAGCTCCCAGTACTACCACGAGGATAAGTCCGATCGGGAACATGGCGCCGCTGAGCAGTTTCTGCATGGCGGGGTTGGCGGCGGTGATTTCGGGGAATCCGTAGCCGACGATTAAAGAGAGTGTGCCGCCGAATGCGATGTAGACTCCTGCAAGAATTGAGAGTATTGCGAGTCGTCCTATCGGTCCGGAACTGACAGCTACTTTACGACGGCCGATCTCGATGGCGGCGTCAATGACTTCGGCGGGTGATTTAACATCCATCTGTTGAAATTTTTTGCAAAGATAGGGATTCTCGGGTTAAAAGAGAAACGCCTCGTAGCCGATGCGGCAGTCCGGATGAAATGAGGGGCGCTGCAGGGCGCCCCTCACGGGTGTGTAAATTATATTTTTTTCGCCTTTTTCTTGTCGAGCTGACGGTCGATGGCTTCTATCGCGAGATCTATGGCTTCTTCGAATGTGTCGGCGGTCTTGGTGGCTACTATATCTTCGTGCTGCGGTGCGACAACCTTAATGAGGGCTTCCTTATTCATGGCCGTTTCGGGTTTTACCACCTTCAATGTGACGTCGGCGTCGGAGATATTGACATTGTGGCGTGCCAGACGTTCGATCTTCTTGTTGATGAAGCTGACGAGTTTCTCGGATGCGTCGAAGTGGATGGCTTGAATTCTAATGTCCATTTTGTCCTCCTTTTTTTAGTGCACGTGGATGTGCGAGTTCGTAATTATGTTTAAGCTCACGTAGGGTGACGTGAGTGTAGATCTGTGTCGTTGCGAGCGATTCGTGTCCGAGCAACTGCTGTACGGCGGTCAGGTCGGCGCCGTTGTTGAGCATGTCGGTGGCGAATGAGTGGCGCAGCACATGCGGACTTTGCCGTGATGAGTGTACAGCACCGGCCATACTCTGATGGACTATATTGTAGATCAGTTTGCGATATAGCGGATCTCCTGTGGGCCTGACGAAAAAACGTTCGGTCGGGGATCCGGGTATGATGTCTGTGCGTAAGCGACGGTATGTCTCGATCATCTCTGCAAGTTCGTTTCCGAAAGGGATTATTCTTTCTTTATTACGTTTGCCGAGTACCTTTAGTTCGCATTTCGCGGTATCTACGTTGTTGTCGGTAAGCGTCTCGAGTTCTGTAGAACGCATGCCGGTAGAATAGAACATGAGCAGTATCAGCCGGTTGCGTACTTCGATGAAACTGTCGGTGTCGATAGGGGTGTCCATGAGAGCCGAAGTCTCTCCAGGACGTATATGTACGGGCAGGTCTTTCTGGACTTTTGCCAGCTGGAGGTCGGCGGCGGGATTCCGGACGGCTCCGCGGTGGGCGATCAGGTAGTGGTAGAATGCGCGGAGGGACTGTACTTTTCTGCGTATGGTGCGGGTGGTGTCGCCCTTGTCGGCTAAATATGCTATCCACAGGCGTATGTCGTTGACAGTCGTGTCGAATGGCTGAAGTCCGGGAGGGTTTCCGGAGGTGGCGTATTCGGCCCACTGGGTCAGGTCGCGGCGGTAGGCTGCGACTGTGTTGGCGGAGTGGTTAAGCTCGCAACTGATATATGTCAGGAAATCGTCGATGATCATGGCGTTGGGCTTACGGTTACGAATATAGTCGTTTTTATCCGGAAATGCAAATATAGATAAGATAAAACGACAAAAAGCGGAAAGATCGAGTCTTTCCGCTTGTGCTTAGGCGTACTAAATAAATCAGACGTTCGTTCGGATTATTCCTCTACCGAACGGAGTTTCTGTACGTATACCGCCTTCATCATTTTCTTGCGGTTTGTTACAGAGGGTTTTTCAAAAGCCTGACGGCTGCGCAGTTCGCGTACGATGCCGGTTTTCTCAAATTTACGTTTGAATTTCTTTAAAGCTTTTTCGATGTTCTCGCCTTCTTTTACTTGTACGATAATCATTTGTTATGTGGTTTTTTATTGTTTGTCGAACACTTTTGATCTTTTTGCGGGGCAAAATTACAACTACTTTTCCAAATCGCAAAATTTTTTAATACAGTTTTCTTTGATATTTTGCGATTTGCTTATTTGTTGAGGACTGTAGTGTTTAGCCATTGGGTCAGTGCGTCGAGCCATACCTGGCGGAACGGGACCTCGTTGGCTCCGAATCCGTGCGGTCCGTGGGCGAACATGTGGAGTTCGCATCCGACTCCATTCTGCCCGAGCGCACGGGCGTATGCCATGCTATTTTCGGGATCTACTATGGTGTCGTCGGCTGTCAGGACGAGGAATGCTTCAGGGGTATCGGGGGTTACGAGCAGGTTGGGCGAGTGCCGCAGCATTGTCTCGCGATCGCCGGCTTTGTCGCCAAGGAGCCGCTCGCGGGATCCGCGGTGAGCCAGCGACATGTCGACCATGGATACGACCGGATATAGAAGGATCTGGAATTTCGGGGCAAATTTCTCAGGCGCTGTTACTGCGACCTGAGCGGCGAGATGGCCGCCGGCCGAGCCTCCCATGATGCCGATCTTGTCCGGGTTGAGGTTTAGCCGGGATGCGTTTTCATGGAGATATTCCAATGCGGTGTATGCATCGCCGACAGGCAGAGTGGCGTCGCCTGCCGGAAGACGGTAGTCGAGCACTGCGAGTGTTATGCCCTGGTCGTTGAAGTATGGTGCGAACAGATATCCTTCCTTGTCGATGCATTTTTTCTGGTATCCTCCTCCGGGGCATATAAGTACGGCTGCGCCGTTTGGTTCGGACGGTTTATATATGGATATCTCCGGACCGTTGTCGAATTTTATGACTTCGGGGGCTGTGGCTGCCGATGCGGATATGCCCAGAGACAGGGCTATGGCTGAGATTATGGAGCTGATTGGTTTCATGGTCAGGTATTTTACTGTTGTGGATTATCGTACCATTTGGAATACATCAGATAGTTGCGGGCGATCTTCTGGTTCATCTCACGAGCTTTTTCCGGCTCGACCATTTTGATGAATTTGGCCGGAGCTCCTCCCCAGAGTTCGTTCGGGCCGATCTGAGTGCGTGACAAAACTACGGATCCTGCGGCGACGAGGGCTCCTTCGCCGACAACGGCGTCGTCCATTACTACAGCGCCCATGCCTATGAGCGCGAAGTCGTGGATCTTTGCGCCATGTATGGTGACGTTGTGTCCGATGGATACATCATCTCCGATCTCGATGGTGGATTTCTGATAGAGGGTGTGCAGTACAGATCCGTCCTGGATGTTGACCCGGTTGCCTATGCGTATGGAGTTTACGTCGCCGCGGAGAACGGTGTTGAACCAGATGCTGCATTCGTCGCCTATTTCGACGTCGCCTACTATGGTGGCGTTTTCGGCTAAGAAGCAATCGCGGCCGATGGCCGGAGTGAAGCCGCGTAGGGGTATGATCAGTGCCATTGTAACAATGTTATCGGATTATTGACGTGTGAGGGGTTCTGTGTGCGTGGACAGCCATTCCTGTTCGGCTTGTGTGGTGAGTCGTGGCAACAGGCGTGTCCGGACTTCTGTGTGGTAGTTGTTGATCCAGTCGATCTCGTCGTCGGTCATTATCGATAGGTCGAACAGGTTTAGGTCGAACGGGAACAAGGTGAGGGGTTCGAACCGGTAGAACTGTCCGAATTCTGTTTCCATGGCCGGAACTGTGAGGATAAGGTTCTCGCAGCGTATGCCATGTATGCCCTCGCGGTACAGTCCCGGTTCGTCAGAGGTGATCATGCCGGGCACGAGTGCTACGGGGACATGGTTGAGTCGGATGCTCTGCGGGCCTTCGTGGACGTTAAGGAAGTGTCCCACTCCGTGTCCTGTGCCATGAAGGTAACTCAGGCCTTCTTTCCAGAGATATTGGCGTGCGATGGCGTCGAGCTGATCGCCTCGTGTGCCGGCCGGGAATACTGTGCGGGCGAGTGCGATGTGCCCTTTCATCACCAATGTGAAATCGCGCCGTTCGAGGTCGGTCGGAGTGCCGAGTGCTATTGTCCGGGTTATATCGGTGGTGCCGTCGAGATATTGCGCGCCGCTGTCGACTAACAACAGGCCTTCGGGGCGTAGGGCGGAGGATGATTCCGTGGTTGCGGAATAGTGTACGATGGCTCCGTGCGGGCCGTATCCGGCAATGGTGCTGAAACTGTTGTCGAAATACAGCGGCTGTTCGCTGCGGAATTTAGTGGCGAGTGTGTCGACGTCGATCTCGGTGATGGTCTTTCCGGATGCCAGGGCTTCCTCGATGGCCATGAATGTGCGTACGAGGGCTACTCCGTCACGTTCCATAGCCTCACGGGTTCCTTGGATCTGGATGTCGTTTTTGATGGCTTTGAAAAGCGCTACGGCTGATTCGGCGTGTACGGCATGGCGGCCGATGATCTCGACCAGAGTGCCGGCTGTGCGGTTTGGCTCGACGAGAACCCGCATATCGGCAGGCAGGAGCGCGAGGAAGCGGGTGATGTCGGTATATGGCAGGATGTCTATGCCGGATTCGTCGAGGTGTGTACGGGTATAATCATCGAGTTTGCTTTCCGAGATGAAAAGAGTCTTCCGCTCGTCGGACAATAGTAAAAAGGCTGTGGCCACCGGGTTTGACGGGACGTCGCTCGAACGAATATTGAGTATCCAGGCTATTTCGTCGAGGGCTGATATGAATACTGCATTCGCTCCGTGAGCGGAAGCGCGGTCAAGTACGCGCCTAATTTTGGAGGCAGCACTTTCTCCGGCGTATTTTTCCTCGTGTATGAAGACGGGGTCGGATGGCAGGGCAGGGCGGTCAGGCCATAATTCGTCGACAGGGGTGAACGATGTGTTGAGGTAGATGTCGCATTTCTTGAGGAGTGCGCGCAGCGATTCGGTGGCGGTGAATGAAAAGACCATGCCGTCGATTCCTACGGTAGAGCCTACGCCGAGATGTTTGCTCAGCCATTCTTCGATAGATGGCGTTCCGGGCAGACCGTCTTTCATTAATATGATGCCGGTGCCGTCGATATGTTCGGTGGCTTGCAGGAAATAGCGAGAGTCGGTCCACAGAAGCGCTTCTGATTCAGTGATGACAAGGGTGCCTGCCGATCCGGTGAATCCGGATAGGAACCGGCGTATTTCCCAATGTTCGGCGATATATTCGCTCTGATGCGGGTCGGTCTGGGGTATTATGGTGGCGGAAATGCCGTCGGCTGTCATTTTTCGGCGTAGAGCCTCAATGCGTCCGGTGATGATAGAGTTCATTATATAATGCGTTTAGTTGCATGCAAAATTACACAATAATCCCAAATTCGCAACATCGAAATCCGCAGACTTGTGTCATTTCGGTTGGATTGTTGTGATGGAGTTGTCGTGCCGTGGCATGTTGATGGGGAAGGGCGCGATGTGCCGGATTTGCAGTGCCGACGCGGTGGCACTGTCGATCAGATAAAGAAAATGAAAAATTAATAAAACTGTTAAGTCAGTGTAAATGAGGCGTCAATTTGGAAAAGGGTGAAAAATCTGAAAAAAATAATGCGAGAATATTTGGTGGAATCAAAAACACGTACTAACTTTGCACCCGCTTAGCCACCGAAACAGTGACAAACTAAGCAAGAGTGAGCCGCCTCTTTAGCTCAGTTGGCCAGAGCACGTGATTTGTAATCTCGGGGTCGTT